>DATEGP010000010.1:0-92385 GCA_035280045.1 Candidatus Acidiferrum sp. | reverse complement strand
TCGCGAAGCCGCCGCCAGCAGGTCGCAGGCGAAGGAAATTCCTCTGGCAAATCGCACCAGCGGGCGCCGCTGCGTAAAACCCAGAGAATGCCTTCGAGGACTTTGCGGTCGTTGGCTCGTGGCCGACCACCGCGCCGGGACATGCGTGCCTTCGGCAACAAGGGACGGAGCTTCTCCCATTGGGCGTCGGTCAGCGGTCGACCGTATCGCGCCATCGGGCCTCCCTTGGCGCTGCTCCTCGAAGTTATCTCGCATTTTTGGCAGTCTAAACATCATCAATTCAGTGCGTTGTACCCAGTTTTGAAATAGGCTCTAACCAGTTTCGCGTTGCAGGGAGCGACTTGCTCAGCGTTTCCAGAAGCGCATGACGGCGGAATAGTCGAGGTCTTCCTTGGCGGTGCCTTTGACAGCACTGTAAATTTCGCGGGCGGCGGCGGTGGCAGGCAAGGCAACGCCAAGCTGATTGGCGAGATCGAGCGCGAGGCCGAGATCTTTGTGCATCAGGCGCAGAGGAAAGCTCGGGACGTACTCGCCCTTGAGCAGATTGGGCGCCTTGACGTCAAGGACGCCGGAGCGAGCCATGCTGGATTGCATGACTTCGACGAGCTTCTCACCCTGGATGCCCGCGCGCGTGACGAGGGCGAGGGCTTCGGCGAGCGCGTCTACCTGCAATGCAAGAATTGCGTTCATCGCGAGCTTGATGGTCTGTCCCGCGCCATTGGGGCCAAGATGAAAAAGCTTTTTGCCCAGGACGCCGAGGATGGGCTCCGACTCCCTTAGCGTTTCGGCATCCCCGCCAATCATGAAAACGAGTTCACCTTTCTTGGCGCCCCAGTCGCCGCCGGTAACAGGGGCGTCCAGAAAGCGCACGCCGCGTTCGGAGCATGCGGCGGCGATTTTGCGCGCGAGGGCGGGCGACACGGTGCTGGAATCTACGTAAACGCCGCCGCGCTTGAGCGACTGCATAGCGCCAGAGTTGCCCCAGAGGACTTCTTCGAGCGCCGGGGGATCACTGACGATAGTGAGAAGGAAATCTGAAGCAGCCGCGACTTCCTGGGGAGACTTGGCGAGCTTGGCTCCGGCGGCGACGAGTTCGTCGGCACGCGAAGCCGTGCGGTTCCAAACCGTGAGCGGGTAACCCGCTTTGAGGAGATTCATGCCCATGGGGCGTCCCATGAGGCCGAGTCCGATCAGGCCGATATGCTTTGCGGGGGAATTCAAGAGAACCTCCTCTACGATGGTTGGCTACTGGCGCTGGTCTTTGGCCAAGTGAAAGAAAACAATTGTAACTGATCTGCCCGAGTTTGCGCGTGGCAAGAAAAGACTCGGAAAATGATAACGCAGAAGCGCAGAGTACGCAGAGATTCCCAGAGTAGTCAGTCGAGGAACCAATCCCAGACGGGTCCGGGATCGTAGTGATTCAGGGACCAAATCGCTAGTATGCCGACTGCGCACAAGGCAACACGAATGGAGTATCGCAAATCATTAAGAGTTTTGCGGTAGTTCCATAAAGCCAAAAAGATAGTCAAGGGAATGGCAAGGAACGACGAAAGAAAGAGCAGTTGAGAAGCCAAATGGAGAGGCGGCAGGATAAATCGCTTGGGATCGTCGAGCATCGGACGCGGCCATCTCGACTGCGCCAGCCGAAAAACGCACGCGTCCAGATATGGGCACACAACCGCAAGCCACGGTATCAAACATACTGCTGAGAACCACCATTCAACTCGTTGTTTATCCCTCATAAGTTGAGCCTAAAACGCGACCAAAGGAACTCAGTCCACTAGCTCAGGCGGGTTTGGCATGTCGACTGAGCGGGGCAACGGCAGCGCCGGCGCCCGCAGAAGCTGCGACGGCTAACGCTGCGTGCGGTTCACCACCCGACCCGGGAACAACTTCAGGTTCGGGAGAGGCGGCGGGTTTCACGGCGACGCGAGGGGCGTCAGCGGTGACGCCGGGTTCCGGTTTTTCTTCAATGCGCACCAGGCACTGGTAGGGAATCTCCCAGCGGAAGTGGCCGTGCTTGCCGCGCTGCTCAAAATGGTGCTCGAGGAAGATGGAACGGCCGGAATCAGCGACGAAAACGCCGGAAGCGGGCAGAAGAATGTCGCCAGCGCGATATTGCACTTCCACACGACGCCCGAGGAAGGCTGAGTAGCGGGCCATCTCGTCCCTAGTGTCGTCACTCGGTAGTAACAGGGGCAATAGACCTTTGGTACTCCCTTGTCAAATGTGTGGAAAAAGATGCGGAAAAGCTGTCGAGAACCGCTTAGGCACTGAAAAGATGAGATCAATTTCGAACTCGCCCGGCAAACGGCCGATACGCAAAGCCTGGCGCTTGACTTTTGCGCGGGGCGCGATATTGTCGGCGTCCAGGGAATCCACCACGGAGTGAGAAAGATTGATGAAGACTAAATTGATTTGCGTCCTGGCGCTGGTGCTGTCCGTAGGAGCCGGGGCGTTTGGGCAGGAAAAGAAGGCCGCCGGGAAAAGCTACGTCCTAAAAGCGGCGCGGCTTTTCGACGGAAAGAGCAATGCGCTGGTGAAGCCGGGTGTGGTCGTGGTTACGGACGGAAAGATCGTTGCGGCCGGAACCAGTGCGGCAACTCCCGCGGGAGCGGAAACGATTGATTTTGGCGACGCCACGCTGCTGCCCGGATTCATTGATGCGCACACGCACGTTACGATGATGTATAGCGAGGATTATTCGCGGGCGGCGCTCGAAAACCTGCAGAAACCGATCCCGGAGATGGCGCTGGAGGCCAGTGTTAATGCGCGCATCACATTAATGGCGGGAATCACTACGGTACGCGATGTCGGCTCGGCCCATTATCTGGACGCGGGTCTCCGCAATGCGATTAACCGCAGGGTCGTGCCTGGGCCACGGATGCTCGTGGCGGTGCATGCCATCGGCGCGACTGGCGGACACTGCGACGAAACGGGATACCGCGCTGGAGTCTTTGGGAAAGAAACGGGGCCGGAAGAAGGGGTGATTAACGGGGCAGACCAGGCGCGGCAGGCGGTGAGGCTGGCCCATAAATACGGCGCGACGATCATCAAGACGTGTGCGACGGGCGGAGTGCTTTCGCTTGCCGACGCGGTGGACACGCCACAGCTTACACAGGAAGAACTTAATGCGATTGTTGACGAAGCGCACGCCTTGAAGTTGAAGACCGCGGCGCACGCGCACGGGGCCGAAGGCGCGAAGAGGGCAATTCGCGCGGGAATCGATTCCATCGAGCACGGGTCGTTTTTGGACGATGAGGCACTGAACATGATGAAGCAGCGGGGAACGTTTTACGTGCCCACGCTGATGGCGGCGCAGGGACTCAGCGAGCAGATTGGCAAAGGCGTGGCGATACCTCCTGCCATTCGGGTGAAGGCGGATGCGGCGATTGCAGCGATTCACCAGACATTTCAAAAAGCGCTGGCCATGGGGATCAAAATCGGCATGGGCACGGATGCAGCGGTTTATCCGCACGGGCGAAATCCGGAAGAATTTCATCAGATGGTGGATTTGGGGATGAAACCGATTGACGCGCTGAAAGCGGGTACATCAGCGGACGCGGAGCTGCTTGGCCTGGCGGAGAAGGTCGGCGCGCTGGAACCGGGGAAACTGGCGGACGTGGTGGCTGTTCCGGGGGATCCGGTGGAGAACATCCGCGCGACGGAGCATGTCTTCTTTGTGATGAAAGAGGGTGTGATTTACAAGAACGATCGAGGAGCAGGAGCTCATTGAGATTAGATTCTTGACGGTTCGAACAGTTCCTTGGACGAAAAAGGATGCGCGGTGGCGGGACTAAACGAAACAGTTGCAAATGGGCTGGCGGCGTATTACGAATATGTCGCCGAACAGTTGCACAAATGGGTGGACCCGCTGACAAACGAGCAGCTCTGGCGCAAGCCTTATCCCTACGGAAACAGCGTGGGGCACCTGGTGCTGCACTTGACTGGAAATTTGAGTTACTACATTGGAGCGCGCGTGGCGGAAACGGGTTACGTGCGGAACCGGGACAAAGAATTCACGGATGCGAATCCGCCCCACAAAGACGAAGCGCTGCGAGCTCTTGACCGAACCATCGCCATGGTGGTGGCGACGATTCGAAAGCAAAGCGAGGAGGACTGGGGCAAGGCTTACACCGCGGAGCGCGAGCCGGAGGCCGAAGATCGCTTCCAAATCTTTGTGCGTTGCGCGGGACACGCGTATCATCACGTGGGTCAGATTGTCTACCTGAGCCGCGAGTTAGCGAGAACTTGAGGCCGGGAAAACGCTTCGCCAGGTCGCAGAGTGGGCGCCAGGCGGGCGAGTGGAACGCGAGTGGTCGAACAGAAAAAACTCACGAAGGGCAAGGCTGCCCTTTTGCTGGCGCTGTCTGCCTTAGGGGCGGTTGTGTCGGCGACGGAGCTGCATGGATGGCATGTCTACTTGGGATTTGCCATTACCGGTGCTGTATTGCTCGTGGCGTTTCTCATTCTGAATCGCAAATCCTGAATAGGTTTTCTTGAGAGAGGGGTTGAAAGCCATGCGAAAAGTGTCTTTGGCTGGTCTTGCCATGGTGTTCGGCGGAGTATTCGCTGTTTCGGTGCTGGCCCAGGAAGCGGTAAAGCCAGCTCAGACGGCATCTTCCACGGTGCCAACCATTGATCAGTCGCTGGAGTGGCAAAGCGCATTCAATCCGAAGATCTCTCCGGACGGTAAGCGGGTGGTTTACGAAGTGCAAAAAACCAACTGGGAGGAGAACGCGTGGGAGCGGAATCTGTGGGTTGGGGACGTGGCGAGCGGCGAGACGCACGCACTGACCACCGCAAAGAAATCAAGCACGAATCCGGCGTGGTCTCCTGATGGGAAGTGGGTTGCCTTTCTCTCCGACCGACCGGGGCAGATCGCAGGCACTGCGGAAGGAAAGCGACAACTTTACGTGATTTCGGTGGATGGCGGCGAAGCACAGCAAGTGACGAAGGTGGAAAATGATGTGAGCGATTTTGAATGGGCTCCGGATTCGAAGCGTATCGCATTTTCCATGAGCGATCCCGAGTCAAAGGCGATGAAGGATCGGAAAGAAAAATATGGGGAATATTCGGTGGTGCGCAGCGATTACCAGATGACGCATTTGTGGATTGCCGAGTTCACGAACGGAAACGCGACTCCTGCCGAGCAGAAACGGCTGACGGAAGGAGACAAGTTCAGCGTGGGAGATTTTTCGTGGTCACCGGATGGGACGCGTATCGCGTTCAGCGCGCAGAAAGACCCGGATCTGATTTCCGGGGACACGGCGGATATTTATGTTGCCAGCGTGGACGACAAGGCGGTGAAGAAGATTGTGAGTACCCCTGGGCCTGACAGGAATCCACAGTGGTCGCCGGACGGAAGAAGGATTGCGTTTCAAACGGCGGCGGGATCCCGATACTTCTTTTATACCAATGGCAGGATTGGTGTAGTAAGCGCGGAAGGCAGGGCCGTGCAGATTTTGACGGAGTCTTTTGATGAAGATCCCGCGCTCATCGCCTGGGGGCCGGATGGGATTTATTTTGGCGCGTTGCAGAAGACCGCGGCCTATTTGTTCAGGCTGAATCCAGCGACGGGAGCCGTGGAGAAAATGAGCGCTCCTGAGGGGATGGTGGCGGGCGGATTTTCGTTTTCGCGGGATTACAAAGCCGTGGCCTATCGCGCGGCCCTCGACAATCAGTACGCAGAGATTTACACGACCAGCGTGGCGCCGTGGCAAGGCAGGAAGCTCACAACGATGGGCGACCAACTCAAAGGATTCACGCTGGCGCATCGGGAAGTGATTTCGTGGAAGTCGGGTGATGGAACGACGATTGAAGGCGTGCTTTATACGCCGGCAAATTTCGACGCCAAGAGAAAATACCCGCTGCTCGTCGTGATTCATGGCGGGCCAACGGGCGTGGATCAGCCTGTTGTAAACGCCGACCGTTACTACCCGATCGAACGATTTGTAGCCAAAGGAGCGGTGGTGCTGCGGCCGAATTACAGAGGCTCAGCAGGTTACGGAGAGAAGTTCCGCGCGCTGAACGTGCGCAATCTGGGAATCGGTGACTATGCGGACGTCATTTCCGGCGTGGATTCGTTAATCGCGAAAGGCTTTGTGGACAAGGACCGCGTTGGCGCGATGGGCTGGAGCGAAGGCGGCTACATTTCCGCATACATCACGACGTTCAGCGACCGATTCAAGGCTGTGTCCGACGGCGCGGGAATCTCCGACTGGTCGACCTATTACGTGAACACGGACATCACGCCCTTCACGCGTCAATATCTGCATGCGACGCCTTGGGACGACCCGGAGATCTACTGGAAGACTTCGCCGATTAGCAACATCGCGAAGGCGCGTACGCCAACGCTCATCCAGCACGGAGAGAACGATAAGCGCGTGCCGATTCCGAATGCGTACGAGCTGCGGCAGGCGCTGGAAGATCGGGGCGTGCCGGTGAAGATGGTGGTTTACAAAGGATTCGGGCACGGCATTACCAAGCCCAAGCAACAGCGCGCGGTGATGGAAGAAAACGAAAAGTGGTTCGCGCAATATATCTGGGGCGAAAAGCAGGAGCCGCCGAACCCGGTAGAACCAAAGAAAGACGAAAAGAAATCAGCAGCACCGGTAAACCCGTAGATTGGGAAGAGGCTGGAGGTCCGGCTCGACCCAGCCTTCGCGTGCGGCAGCGCTTTGCAGGAGTTCGTTCGAATAGTATCTGGCCAAAAGAGTCTTGTCGGCGAGTTCCGGGTGATCTAACAGAAACTGCGTGAAGTTGTAGCCCCCTGGTGTCTCCACCAAGGCAACGGCAACCAGGCGCATCCACGCCAGAGTTTGCGTGTGATGGTATTTCTGCGTTGCGCCATGATGATCTGCGAAACGACGGATGCCTGTGGACATGCGCTCGGAGGCGCGCGTGGCGTCGGAGGATTTCAGATAGAGCCAGGCGACGCGAATATGCTCACGGTGATGAAACAGTTCCACTGGAAAAGAAAGGTCTTCGAAAGCGCGCAAAAAATCTTCGTCGCTCCAGGCGGAAGCGCCGGAGCCAAGATTGGTCTGAGTCATGCTTGTTTGGAAATAGAAACGCGAGATTGGAACTTCCTTTAGTGTATCACGATTCGAGCTTGAAGCGGGCGGAGGCGAGGCGGTAGAGGCGGCGCCAAAGGAAGCGATTGATAAGCACGACTATGGTGGCCATGACGAGTGTGGAGGCGAGCAGCATGTCGAAGCGCCCGGCATCACTGGCGCTGCTAATGGCGCTGCCCAGGCCCGGCGTGGAAACGATTCTCCCCTGAAAATGGAAATACTCAGCGATGATGCTGGCGTTCCAAGCCCCGCCGGAAGCCGTAACCATACCCGTGACCAGATACGGAAAAATACCGGGAAGGATCAGAAAGCGCCAGCGGTCCCAGGAGCCGAATCGAAAGACTTGCGCGGCTTCCTTTAAATCGGTGGGAATGGCCATGGCGCCCGCGATGACATTAAAAAGGATGTACCACTGGGTGCCCAGGAGCATGAGCAGCATGGCAGCAAACTCCATGCCACTGCGGAGCCGCAGAAAAAACAAAAGAATGATGGGGAAAAGCGCTGTTGCGGGAACGGATGCGGCAATTTGTGCGAACGGCTGAGCAATACGCGCAAGGCGCGGACTGAAGCCAATGGCAACTCCCACGGGAACGGCCCAGAGGGCGCTGAGAAGTAGGGCCGAATTGACGCGCAGGAAAGTCAGCGCAGCACTTCGGAAGAGATCCACGTAGTCTTCCCGGTGAAGATCAGAAAGCTCCCGGGCACCGTAGAAGACGGCGAAACCTACGCCGACAAGGACGCCTGCCAAAAGCGGATAGGCAATCCAACGGCGTAGATGACGTTGCTTGGGGGCGGCGAATGTCTCTGCAGCGCGTCGTGCACCAAGAGTGAATTGCAGCGTGAGCCAGTTGATCACAGGCAGAAAGAAACGCCGGTACAGCTGAATGAGCAAAGAGGCGCGGCCGATAAGATGAAACAAGGTGGGTTGCGCAGCAGCAGGACTTTCGACCTGCTCGAATTTGAATTTGTCCGCCCAAATGATGATGGGGCGCCAGACCAGCTGATCCAGCAAAACAACCACGGCAATCATGGCGGCAACGCCCCAAAGAATCGCGCGCGTATCGCCGTGGCTGGCGGCGGTTTGGAGGAACGAACCAAGTCCCGGAAGGCGGAAGTCGCGTTTGCCGAGCACGAACATTTCGCAGGCCATCAAGAAAAACCAGCCGCCTGCTACGGAGACCATAGAATTCCACACGAGGCCAATCGTGGCAAAAGGAAGATCCAATTCGGCAAAGCGCTGCCATCCGCTGAAACGGTAGATGACAGCAGCTTCGTGGAGATCGCGCGGGACCGTTTTCAGGGAGGAATAAAAGCTAAAGGCAATGTTCCAGACCTGCCCGGTAAAAATCAGCAGGATGGAGCCGAGTTCGATGCCCAACTGGCTGTGCGGGAAGAGCGCGACCATGGCTAGCATCACGCCCGGAAGAAAACTCAGCACGGGAATGGACTGGAGAATATCGAGCAGCGGAATCATCAGCACTTCGGCACGGCGCGAACTGGCGACGAGATATCCGTAAGCCAAAGCAAACGCGAGACTGAGCGCGTAAGCGATGGCGATTCGCATCAGGGAATAAAAAGCGTAAAGAGGAAGGTCGCGCGGATTCTGCGAAATGTGGGCCTCGGGATGCACGGGGCCGAGCCAGGTCCGCCCGATCGCGTAAATCCCAAAAGCTGCGGCACACACACAAAGAAAAACAACGATGTCGATGAGGAAAGCCCACGTCCATCGCGAACCCGCAGGGCGCTTTGCGGCAGGGGGAAGCGGCGTCGTGTGAGCAGCGGATGGTGCGGGCGCCGGCACAGTAGCCTCAGGCCTCAGTCAATTTCAGCTTGCCGGACTCGGCGTCGTAATCAAAAATCTCGGCATAGCGTCCCCACTGGATAGCGGTTTCCAGCTGACGCCGCGATTCCTCTTCACTGAAATGCTCGTCAAGCAAGTCGCGGAAAAATTCCTCGCTAAGAGTGCGGTTCGATTTGGCCCGGAGGGCTTGTTCCATTTGGCGGAGCAGCGGCACGTTGGCGAGCGCCGCTCTGCGGAAAATGGCCTTGCGCGCCTGAATGTCGGCCTCGGCAAAAGCGCGGCCTTCCGGCGTGATGATAGCGTCTCCTTCTTCGACCCGAAGCAGGCCGAGCAATGTGGCGGTCTCGACCGTCGGGAGAAGGGACTCGAGGTCCAAGCTGAGGTCCTCCGAAAGGCCGTGTAGATCAACGCGCCCGCCGCGGTCGGCCAGAATTTCCAGCAAGGCCGCCATACCGCCCGGGCGGGTATGGGGAAGCATCACCACCTTGGCCTTGGACGCTGCGCCCGCAGGTTGAATGCGTGGCGGAGCGGTTTCGTCCTTGTGACCCGGCCGCGTCAGCACGCGGTAAATGGAGTCCACCAGCTCAACAAATTGCAGACTCTTGCGATCGCGCGGATGCGGAACGCTAACGTCAAAATCGGCATGGATGTGCGCTGGGTTGCGGCCGAGAACGATAATGCGGTCCGCAAGAACCACAGCTTCTTCGATATTGTGCGTGACAATGAACATGGCACGCGTAGGAATTTTATGCCCGAGCCAAAGCTCGAGAAGTTCGCCGCGAAGCGTCTCGGCCGTAAGCACGTCGAGCGCAGAGAACGGTTCGTCCATGAAGAGCACTTCGGGCTCAACCACCAAGGCGCGCGCCACGCCTACACGCTGCTTCATTCCGCCGGAAAGCTCCTTGGGATAAGCGGACTCGAAACCGTCCAGCCCGACGGCGTCCAAAATCCGCAGAGCCCGCTTGTGGCGTTCGATCGGAGCGACACCGCGCGCTTCAAGCGGAGCTTCGACATTTTCGATCACAGTCAGCCAGGGAAATAGCGCGAAACTTTGGAACACAATCGAGACATTGGGAAATTCTCCGTTCACCGGCTGGCCGTGCCAATACACGGAGCCGCCAGTGGCAGGCGAAAGTCCGGTAAGCATGCGCATCAGCGTGGACTTGCCGCATCCGGAGGCCCCCAGCAACGCAATAATCTGGCCGGGGTAGATGGCCAGGTTGATGGGCGCAATCACTTGAATGCGGCTTCCGTCGGGTTGAGGATATTGCTTCTCCAAACCGCGAGCCTCAATGATGGGCTCGGCGCCGGGTTCGGGCGGGGCGGCTGTGCCGCTTGCGGTGCTCATTGGCGCGTGTATTATCGCTCAACTGACAGGCAGGCGCACGCGACGCAATCGTAAAGAAGCGATTGTCCTATGGTTACAATGGCATGAATCCGAAATGACTTCTCCTCTTGAAGCCTCGAAAGATTTGGACGTAGGTTCAATCCGTCAAGCGTGGCTGGCCGCCTTCGGAATATCTCTGGCAACGGCGCTGCTCATCGTTTTGCCGTTCTTCCGGCTGGGAAACGCATCGGGACACGACATTGCGTTTCACGCATCTTCCTGGCTTGACGTCGCCGGACAATGGAAGGAAGGAATTCTTTTTCCTCGCTGGTGCGAATGGGCGAACAATGGTTTTGGCGAGCCACGCTTCATTTTCTATCCCCCGCTTTCCTGGATGCTGGGGGCGGCTCTAGGATTCGTCGTGCCGTGGAACGCGGTGCCGGGAGCTTTTATTGTAGTGGCGCAGACGTTGGCGGGAGTCTCCATGTTTGCGCTGGCACGGCGTTTTTTCCCCACGCGAGCCGCACTCTTCGCCGCTGCGTGTTATGCGGCCAATCCTTACGCGTTGCTGGTTGTCTATATGCGCAGCGATTTCGCGGAGGAGCTGGCATTTTCCCTCATTCCCTTGCTATTCGCGGCTGCGCTGCAATTATGCGGGTTAAAGGAGAATCGTTCGCGCTCGAACGCGCGGACGATGGCGGCCTTTGCCCTGCTTTTTGCGGGAATGTGGCTTTCGAATGCGCCCGCTGGTGTATTGGCCACCTACAGTATCGCGCTCCTTCTTGCCTGGTCCGCCGTCGCGAGAAAATCCCTTGCTCCTTTATGGCGCGGCGCGGCCGGGCTGACCCTGGGATTCGGGCTGACAGGGTTTTACTTGCTGCCGGCCGCTTACGAGCAGCGCTGGGTCAATATCGGCCAGGCGCTTTCCTCCGGATTACAACCTGCGCAAAACTTTCTTTACACGAAGATCGCAGACCCCGATCACAACCTCTTCAACGGGATTGCTTCGAGCGTCGCGATCTTGTTGATGGCCATGACCGGGGCGGCCGCTATTGTGGCGTACCGAAACGCCACAAAAGAGGAATTCGCGCGGGACAGAAGGATGTGGCAAGCATTGGGATTGCTCGCCGCGACGGCGGTGGTTTTGATGCTTCACTCCAGCCTGATTCTCTGGGAGCATTTGCCGAAGCTTCAGTTTGTTCAATTCCCGTGGCGCTGGATGGGGATCCTTGCGCTGCCTTATGCGTATTTTTCAGCGGCAGCGGTCCGCCGGTGGCGGCCCGGCTGGGCTTGGGCTGTGATTGCCGTTATGGTTGTCGCGGGCACCGCGGTGTTTCTGGTTCACAGGGCCTGGTGGGATTCCGATGACATTCCTGTGCTGCAGGACGCTATCTCGAGCGGCAAAGGGTTTGACGGCACCGACGAATACGATCCCGCCAAGGACGATCACACGAACCTGCCGGCAACAGCCCCTCCGGTTCAGGTTCTTCCGGCTCAAGAAGAAACACCCGCGCCAGAAGCGGACATTCGAATCGTTCGCTGGACCGCGGAAGGAAAAGACCTCACGGTAACTTCGCCCCATCCGCTTCGGCTCGCGGTGCGCTTGCTGGATTATCCTGCGTGGCGCGTCGAAGTGAACGGCCATCGTGTTTCGCCAGAATCTCCAGAATCAACCGCCCAAATCATCCTGCCACTGCCCGCCGGAACGCAGCGAATCAACATTAGGTTCTCGCGTACCGTGGATCGCAGCCTGGGCGCCGGAATATCGCTAGCAGGGCTGCTCATCCTGGCCACATGCTTTCTAGTAGGTCCCTGCGAAACGTTCCTAGCCCCCATGCGTTGCCCCAACTCAAATCGAGCTAACCAATAGCGGGCTTGCGATGCGAATGTCGCAGGATGCCGCTTGCCAAGAGTTCGAACGGGGAGTAGCATGGGCGCCAATCAGCGCAGTAACAGGTCGTATCCTCGCGTGCTCATTTGGAAAAAGCTTGAACCTTGTGAACGTTAGGGATCGGCAATAAGAAATAAAATCTTGCGAATGTGTCGCAATGCAGGCCCGCTGGAAGGTTTTTTGATCGTGCCAGATATATTTCATTATGAGAGGACGGCTTAAAATGACGCTGAAAATTGCTTCTCTCAATGCGGCGCTGTTTCTGATATCCCCTGTCATCGTCGCCCAGACCACTCCGCCCCCAACCCAGGCTGCACCAGCCACAGCTCAGAGTCCTGCGGCTCCTCAACAGCCGCAGGCGACTGCGGATGCGCCCGCGAAACTCGTTTTGAAAGAAGGCACAGATGTGAAGCTGAAGTTTGCGCAAGACCTGAGCTCGAAAACCGCAGCCGAGGATGATCCGGTGAATCTCGTCCTTGACGAAGATCTTAAAGTGGGCGATGTGGTAGTGGCCAAGGCCGGGGCCAAAGCCGTGGGCGCGGTGACGCATGTGAAGAAGGCCGGAATGATGGGCAAGGCCGGCGAATTAAACATGCGACTGGAATATGTGCTCGTAGGAGACACGCGGATGAAACTGCGCGGAACCAAAGGTAAAGAAGGGCAAGGAAAAGAGGGAGCCGCTGTTGCGTTGACCGTCCTTTTTGGGCCCATCGGCCTCATTAAGCATGGGAAAAATGTCGAAATAAAGGAAGGCACGCCCCTGGCGGCCTATGTCGACCAAGACTTTACAGTCCCTGCGGTTAAATAACATTCCCTCAGAACGAAAAGCAAAACGGAGGCTTAGCGGCGGTCGACGGTCGGGTGGCGGACGTCCTGTCCTTGCACGATGTAGATGACGTCCTCGGCGATGTTGGTCGCGTGGTCCCCGATACGTTCCAGATTTTTCGCGGCGAGAATCAGCTCAAACGCCGGAAACACAACGCTGGAATCCCCCATCATGTAAGTCAGCAATTCACGGAAGATTTGATCGCGATATTGGTCCACCTGGTCGTCAGTGGCCAATACTTTGTGCGCCAAATCAACATCGCGCCGAACTACTGCGTTGAGAGCCTCGCGCACCATTTCCTCCACGAGATCGCTCATGCGGGGAAGGTCGACATAAGGCTTCACGCGCGGATGGCGCAGGATGCGCAGCGCTCCCTGAGCAATGTTCACAGCCTGGTCGCCGATGCGCTCGAGATCATTGTTGATCCGCGAAATTGCCAGAACGAAGCGGAGGTCCGTGGCCATGAGCTGATGCAACGCCAGAAGCTGGACCACGCGGTCGTCAATTTCCATCTGGAGTTCGTTGAGGGCGTCCTCTTCTTCGAGCACCCGTTTCCCCAGCGCCTCATCGGATTCCAGCACGGAGTGAACCGCCTGATGTACCGCGCGCTCAGCAAGGCTGCCCATCCAAAGGAGCCGCTCTTTCAACTCGTTCAGGTCTTTTTCGAAGTGACGTTCCATCTGATTCTCTTTTCCCAAGTACGTGAACTACGATTTCTGAGCCCGGTGAAACAATTTGCCGCGAAGCGCCGGATGCAGCCAGGCGGCGCAAATTGCCGTTTGCATCATCCGAAACGCCCAGTAATGTATGCCTCTGTCCGTGGATCGCCGGGCATGGTGAAGAGTTGCGGCGTCGGGCTGAACTCGATGAGCTGGCCAATCAACAGGAACGAGGTGAAGTCGCTGACGCGGGCAGCCTGCTGCATGTTGTGAGTGACGATGACCAGGGTGCAAAGCTCTTTTAGTTGAATGAGGAGTTCTTCAATCTTTGCCGTACTGATGGGATCGAGTGCGGAGCAGGGTTCGTCCAGCAACAGGACTTCCGGTCCCACGGCCAAGGCCCGCGCGATGCACAGGCGCTGTTGCTGACCTCCGGAGAGCTCGTAGGCGGATTTGTGCAAATGGTCCTTCACTTCGTCCCACAGAGCGGCGTGACGCAAGCTCTTTTCCACGGCTTCGGCAATGGGTGTTTTCGAACCGTTGATTCTGAGGCCGTAGGCCACGTTATCGAAAATGGATTTCGGGAAGGGATTGGGGCGCTGAAAGACCATTCCGACACGGCGGCGGTGAGCCGTGACGTCCTGCTTGAGGATGTTCTGGCCGTCGAGAAGGATTTCTCCCTCGAGGCGCGCATTGCTGACAGTCTCATGCATCCGGTTCAAGGTGCGGAGAAGAGTGGATTTTCCGCAGCCGGAGGGACCAATCAGGGCCGTGATTTTATTCGTCGCAATGCCCATGTTGATATCGAACAGGCTTTGCTTCGCGCCGTAGAAGAAGTTGACCTTGGAAATGGTCATGCGCACGGAAAGCGTCGCGTTAGAATCGCGCGGCGTGATGGTGGGAGTTGGCGGAATATTTACGGGCACAGCAGGCCTCGCAGATGCCATGGTTTAAGACCTCGAAACCGAAATGCCGCGCGCAAGTATGCCGCGGGCAACAATGTTAATAATAAGAATCAGGCCGAGCAACACGAGCCCGCCAGCCCACGCTTGACGATGCCAATCCTCGTAGGGTGAAAGGGCATAATTGTAGATCGTGACCGGGAGAGAAGCAGTTGGCTGAGTCCACCCTGGACTCCAGAAAGTGTTGCCCAATGCCGTAAAGATGAGCGGAGCGGTTTCACCGGCAACGCGGGCAAACGCGAGCAAAATGGCGGTCAAAATCCCGCGATAGGCGGCAGGAACGATTACTGTGGCGATCGTCTTCCACTTACTGGCTCCGAGAGCCATCGCCCCCTCGCGCAAGGAGTTGGGCACAGAGCGCAGGAATTCCTCAGTGCTCCGGAGCGTGATAGGGATCATCATCAGGCCGAGCGCAAATCCGCCCGCGAGCGTAGAGAACTGTTTGAATGGCAAGACAGCCAGGGCATAGGCAAAAATGCCGATAACGATCGAGGGCACGCCGTTGAGCAGGTCGGCGGCATAACGAACGACGAACGCCATCTTGCTGCCGCTAAATTCAGCAAGATAAATTGCGCCCAGAAATCCGATCGGCACGCCAAACATGGTCGCTAGCAAAAGCAACTTAGCGCTTCCGACGATGGCGTTGGACATCCCGCCGCCAACCTCCCCGACCGGAACCGGTAATCTGGTGAAAAAGGCCCAATTGAGGGAGGCCCCACCGCGGACTACGAGATAACCGAGAATGAGAAAGAGAGCGGAGACGGAGATAGCGGCGCAGACCGCGGTCAAGGTCAGCATGAAGCCGCTTACGAGTTTGCGCCATCGCAGGCGGGCGTTCATGCGCGAGTCGCTCCGGCGCCGCGCTGCGAGGTAACGACAATGAGAATGCGGGCCAGCCCGTTCAGGATAAAGGTTAAGAGGAAGAGCACGAGTCCCAGCTCGATCAGCGATTGTGTATGAAGTTCGCTGGCTGCTTCGGCGAGCTCATTGGCAATGACAGCGGCAATGGAGTAGCCGGGAGCAAAGAGAGACATACTAATTTTGGGGTCGTTTCCAATGACCATTGCCACAGCCATCGTCTCGCCCAAAGAGCGTGCGAGAGCCAGAAAAATGGAACCCATAATGCCGCTGCGAGCGAACGGCACGACCACCTTCCAGGTAGACTCCCAGCGTGTGGATCCGACCGCCAAAGCAGCCTCGCGCTGGTCGCGAGGGACGGAGAGTAAAACCTCGCGGGAAACAGAAATAATGTAGGGAATAATCATGATGGCCAGCACCATTCCGGCGGTGAGAAAGCCCACGCCGTATGCCGGGCCCTGAAAAAGCGGAAGGAAGCCAAGAATACTCTTAAGTGAGGGGGCAATGAACTGGCGCATTAGCGGCACCACGATGAAAATGCCAAGAACGCCGTAAATCACGCTGGGGACGGCTGCTAGAAGGTCAATGAAAAACTCGAGCGTGTCTGAAATTCGAGGCGGCGCGAGTTCTGCGAGAAAAATGGCGGCGCCAATGCCGAGGGGAACGGCAATAAAGAGCGCCACGGCCGCCGTAACCACCGTGCCATAGATGAATGGCAGGGCGCCAAAGTCTCCTTCGATGGGATTCCAGGTCGTAGTGCTGAAAAAGGCAAAGCCAAATTTGTGCCTCGGCAAAGCTGAGTCACGCCATAGTTCGAGAACAAGCAGAATCGATATGAGAACGACGGTAGCCGCAAAGACGAAAGTAATCAGGCGCGCGATCTCGTCCCCGTCCCGCAGGCGGGATAGAAATGAGCGCGAACCCGAAGCAGCAGGGCCCGCGCCCGGAAGAGATGCGGAAGCGGTAGCCACGCTATTGAATGTTATTCAAGGCCTTCTTCTCTTTTGCTACGACTTCTTTGGGAAGCTTTGCGTAAGAAAGACCTTCGACAAAATTCTGACCATCGGCAAGCATCCAGGAAACAAACCCTTTGATGGCATCGCGTTTGGCATTGTCGGAGAATTTCGCGGGGATGAGCAGCCAAGTGAATGTCGAGATTGGATAAGCGTCCTTTCCAGAGGCGTTCGTAATGGAGACCCGAAAGTCGTCGGGCATGTCCTTTGCAGCCGCCGCTGCGGCAGCAGTCACGCCGGCTAGTGAAGCCTTTACAAACACTCCCCCCGCATTCTTTACCGCGCCATAGGGGATTTTGTTGGCCTCTGCATATATCAACTCGACGTAGGTGATAGAGTTGGGCGTGTTCTTGACCGTCCCAGTGACTCCCTCGCTGCCCTTGCCGCCAAGACCAACCGGCCAAGTCGGCGAAGTGCCCTTGCCAACCTTGGTTTTCCATTCCTCGCTGACTTTAGAAAGATAGTCGGTGAAACAGTAGGTGGTGCCGCTGCCGTCAGCGCGATGCACGACGACGATGTCTTCCGCAGGTAGTTTGACTCCCTTGTTGGCGTCTGCGATGAGTGGATCATTCCACTTCGTCACTTTGCCTAGAAAAATTCCGGCCAACGCTTCTCCTGTAAAATTCAACGTCGCATTCATGCCGGGGATGTTGTAGGTAGGAACAACAGCTCCAAGCACCGTGGGGAAATGAAGGATGCCTGAGCCATGCTTGTCCTGATAAGCCTTTAGCTGCTCTTCGTTCATGGGTCCGTCGGAGGCCCCAAAATCGACGGTGCCCTCGGTAACTTGTTTGATTCCGCCGCCGGAACCAATGGACTGATAGTTGATTTGCAGATTTGGATTCTTCTTGTGGTATTCATCGAACCACTTGGAATAGATGGGATTAGGGAAGGTCGCGCCCGCACCGTTGATGGACAGGGCGTCCGCCCAAAGGACTCCGGCCGCGGCACCGAGCACAACCAGAAGGATTCCTGCGATACGCTTCATGGTCTCTCTCCAAATGTGGATTTTGCCTATATGTTGGAAGTCTGGCGTCTCAGTGTTACGGAATTGTTACAATTTGGAGAGAGTTACTTGAATCGCTCGCCTAGCATGAACGCTGTGTGAATCTCCGGGATTCTCGGTTCTATATCCCTTTAAAAACAAAGGAATTATGAGCGCGAACGGCCAGCTTCTTCCTTAGAGGCGACCTCGTTCAAGAATTGCCAGACGGCTCCGGCGTTGCGATCCCAAGTGTAAGCCTCGGCCTTGCGCCGCGCGTTTTCTCCGATGCGATCCCGGAGATTGGGATTTTCTCGAAGGTTCTTTAGGCGGTCGATTAGGGTGAGAACGTCCCTAGGGTCCTTGAGGACGAACCCATCCATACCATCAGTGATGATTTGCGATCCGCCGTTGTTGACGCTAGTGATAACGGGAAGACCGCAAGCCATGGCCTCCAGCGGCGGCAGGGCGAAGGCGTCCTCGCGGCTGGGGCTCACGTAAACGTCCGCGGCCGCGTAAAGCTGGATAGCATCAACCGAGGCGGTCTCCCAGCAGCAACGGTCACTCAGACCCAGGCTCTTTGCGGTTTCGTAGAAGAACGGTGCTGCGGCGTCCTGGCCGGCAATCAAGAGACGCAGTGGAAGGTCACGTAAGGCGGCCATCGCTTCAAGAATCGCGGGAAGGCCCTTGTTGCGCCAATCATTTCCAATCAGGAGGAGCACAAAGTCTGCGTCCTGAAACTTGAAGCGCGAGCGTGCACCGGCGCGAAGCGCGAGACGCTGGGCAGGCGAAAAACGGGAGGCGTCGACACCATTGGGAATGACGCGAATGTCCTCACGGCTGAAATAGCGGTTAAGAAGGGAGGCGGTCCGGCTCGAAACGGCAGCCAGCGACACTTGCGAGTTACGGTAAATGCGGCGCTCCAGCCAAGTCAGAAACGAGTAGTAGGCCCGGCGGTGCAGACTCCGAAACAGTCCGGACACTGTGCGTGGACTTGCTTCGTCGCGAGCAAGCTCCCGCAGGCGGTGAAATAGAGCGTGCACCAGGACCACGTCCGCGTCGAAGCAATTAATTCCGGGAGAAAGAACGAGATCGAAATTCAACCCGTGAGTAGAGTGATCCCGGCGGCGCGCGTGTGCATTTAAAAATAGCCAGAAGAGAAACTGGAAAAAGTGAGGGCCGCGAATCGAGGGCACTTTGTGCCAGATGATGCGGCCCTGCGTCCCGCCATGATCCGAACAAAGCCCGAGGATGAGATCTTCGACACGCTGGGAATAAAGATGGATTTCGCAGCCATAGTCCCACGCGAGGCGTTCCAGCAATTCGGCAAGGGCACGCTCACTGCCGTGGTGCCGATCCACAAACGGAGAAACGACGGCCAGTCGCAAGTCAGCGCGTCCCTGGCTGCGGAAGGGGTTGAGGACGGGGTTGCCGAAGCGGCTGCTGCAGAGATTGCTGAAACTGAAAGCCAGGCTGGATCGCCGCAAACTGCGCGGAGGCAGCTAGGCTTGGCAGACGGAACAAGATGCCCAGCAGTAGCCATAGGTAGGCGTTCATCACGAAATCCTGATACGGTGCCATGCCGGCATAGGTAATGGGAATCAGCAGGAGTCCCGCATACCAGAAAATCATAAAGGCAATGGGAAACCAAGGAGAGCCTCTCAATTTCTTCACAACGCGCCATGCGGAAACAAGAATGGCAAAAGACATCACCAACCACAGAACGAGGCCTCCAATGCCCATTTCCACCACCAGGGTGCCGAATCCACTTTCGACGCCGAGAACTGGGGGCTTGGCATGAAAGAACTTAGCAACGTATTGCGTGCCGAGCGCAGTGGTACCGATCCCGTAGCCGTAAGGCCAGCGCTCGTAAGTAAACGCAGCAAGGAAATTGCGAACCGGATAATCCCAGGTGCGGTTTTGGAGATCACTGGCGCTGCTGGTCGGAGAGAGAGTCTCGGTGTAGAAAGCCATACGGGAAAGGAGCGCTTCGGGGAAAAGCAAAAGCAGCAGGACGACTCCGAGCGCGACCGCGGCGATAGCACGCTGAAGCGTGCGCAGCACCCGCATGACTTCACGCTGTCGCCACGGTGCACCCCATACGAAGGCAAAAGCGCCAACCAAAGCCGAACCGCCGCCCCACATTACGACACCGCGCGAAGAACCTAGAAGGAGAGCGGCAGCCATGATCCCGGTCACCAAAAAGGCAAAAGTCCTGCCTCGCTTGTGGCGAAGCAAGAGATAGCCGGCAAAACCAAAGACAAGCAGCCAGGCTACCAGGAGAAAATCTCCAAAACGCCCAGTACTGACAAACACCGACGTGGGACGATAAAAGATCGCGCCAGAGATAGGGGCGGCTCGATAGAGCGTGCTCAGCTCGCGAATCTCGTCCGCCGGGTTGCTTGGATTCAAAAATGTATGCCCCAGAATCGCCTGGGCTATGCCGAGACCGCCAATGATTGCGGCCAGGGCGAGGTTCACGAAGAAGAAGCGGCGCAGTTCGGCTTCCGAATTGATGAGCGCGTAGCCCACGAACATCAGAGGAACGTAATAAAAAAACAATTTGAACCCGAGAAGACCATAAATGATGTGCGTGGAAGCCGGATTGAAGATCTGAACGACTCCAAACCAAACAAACAGCAACAACGGTATGAGAAAGGGCGGGCGGAAGCCGGAGATCTGCTTGCGCCGAAAAGCAGCGAGAAAGGAAATGTAGATGACCAAAAGCAGAAAATCCTTGGCGAAGTAAATGGCCATATTGTTGCCGAGGTATTTTCGGGCAAGATCCTCAAACAACAGCCAGGCCAAGAATAAATAAAGTCCCTTGCGCCAATCATTGAGGATAGCAACAACCAAAATGCAGAGCACCGCTGCCATCGCGACAAGTGCAAGACCAGTCGTGTCCCCGGCAAGGACGAGCCTTGCGGTCTCATACGCGGCGGCTGCAAAGAAGACAGCAAAACCCAAAACGACTAGTGGACTACTGCGTAAGTTAGCGCGAAGGGTTTGAGCGGCAAGCCTCATTGAGGCGATACTCCACCCCGGGTCGCAAGGATATGGCTATTCCACTGGCACCGTTCAATCCAGTGAACTTGATATCCCTGGCCCATCAGCAATCCTGGGACAGGATGGCCCGCCACATTACCGTCAAAATGGTGAAGTTCGATCAGCAACTTCGGGCTGTATCGCTCGATCGTGGTTCTCGCTCCAAGAAGGACGTCGAGTTCCGCGCCCTCGACGTCCAGTTTGATCACATCCGGCTGTATGTTCGCAGAACTACAGAATGAGTCCAGCGCAACAGCGTGGGCTAGTATTTGGCGCGTCCCCCGGTCCTGGATCACCGACCCCTCCCCTGGATTCGCGGATTCCTCGGGCACAAAAAGGGAGATGTCTTTTGCGCAGGAGTAGACTGCGTTTGGAAATGTCTGAATCCAGCTTATTTGGTTAAGGAGGACATTCTTGCGCAGTAGCTCAAAGTTTTCAGGAACTGGCTCAAAGGAAAATATGCGGCCCGTGGGACCGACACGTTTTGCAAAGAACAAAGAGTAGTATCCGATGTGCGCGCCAACATCAATGACAGTCATACCCTCTTTCACGATATCAGTGACCACCTGCATCAGTTTCGGTTCCCAAGTGCCATACACAAAACTTCGATATCGCTTCCAATCGATGTGCATTCGGTAGCCCTCGAGTGGTCCCTGGCACGCAAAAACCTGGGAATCAGAAGGGGCGAAGCGGTTCAGAAAGTTATGCGCTAGCGTGGCAAGACGATTCGGGTTGTTCGGAGGGCCAATGATGGCACTCCTCACAGAGGGTGGAACACATGCTAAAAGTCGAGGAATGACAATTTCGAGCATCTGAATTCATCCTAGCACAGGCAAGCAAGGGCGATTCTTTTGCGGAGTCTTCGCGAAAGAAGAGCTACGCCGTTGGCTTGACACCCTCTACGCAAACGCCTTCACCGTTGCGAATCCGGCTCGGGTCTTCCACCTTGTCAATGTCTGAGATGCGGCTCTGGAAGCAGTCCCTGGGTTCAACCTCGACAAAGCCTGTCCTTACAAATAATGTACCGAGCGAATCCTCATCGTACATCCATTTATGGGAATGGAAATCCTGCCATGCAGTGTAAATCCTATAGAGGAGGTTGGAAGATGCTGGCGTGGGCCAGCGCATGAGCAAGCGTTGATTGAATAATTCCGCCGGCCTCAGGGATTTGCTATCTGTCGCTTTGCTTGTGGAAGTACCGTTTCCGAGATACTCATCTACAATTGCGCGCAGGTCAGGAACCACGACACGCAGGACGCCGCCGGGCTGAAGCACACGAAAGCATTCTGTCATCAGGTTCTGACCATCCTCCAAGTAAAGGTGTTCAAGCAGGTGCGATGTGTAAATCGCAGAGGCAGAACCATCAGGAAATGGCAAAGGCTTTCGCATGTTATGGATAAAGATTGACGAACTCCATGGTATTTCTTCTTTGCCCGAAGGAACCAGCGATAGCCGGGAAAGTACGCGCCGAATCGTGGGGTATTTGGCTAAACGCGCGTTCCAGGATCCATCCACATTCACCCATCCAGACGGTGCGCAAAGGCCACAGCCCAGGTTCAAACGAATTGTTTCGGTCGCGCGCATGGCTAAAGATGCTTCTCCTTAAAGTGCCTCAGACATGAGGCTTTCAGCAAACTGAGATTAGAGCATGCTCCCGAAGGAGCGATGTGTTTTCTACGGTCATTGTAGCTGCCTGCCGCTATTTCGCTTGAGTTGTACGGCTGCGCCTATGGCGCCGACCCAGCAATCCAGAAATTCTTGCCTGGTCCACAATTCCATTTGGCGGCGCACTCCCTCTTTCAATTGTGGCAAATCTTGTGGGTCGGCTAGAACCCTCTTAAGGATTCCCGCCAGTGCATCGGTGTCCTCACTTGGGTACAAATAGCCGCTTTTGCCTACGTCAATCATTTCCAAACGACCTAAGACCGCATCGCTCAAAATCACGGGGAGCCCGGAGAACATAGCTTCGGGGACAACCAAAGGACAGGGATCGTATGCCGAGGGCAGAACAAAAAGATCGGCCGCGCGGTAGAAACTAGGAAGTTGCGAGGTGTTTACGAAACCCAGGACGCGAACACGGTCGGAGATGTTCAGCGAGTGGACGCGCGACTCCAGCTCAGTGCGTTGGGGGCCTTCCCCTGCGAAAACCAGGTAAGCGCCCGGCAAACTAGCTTTGGCGAAGGCTTCGAGCAGATCAAGTGGCTTCTTCCAAGGCTGCAGTTTTGCACAATACAGAACAACGGGCGCGTCCTCCGGAACACCCCAATTGCCGCGGACTGCGGCGCGATCGAACTTCCCGTTCGACGCCAACCAGGCTTCCTTGCTCATGCCACAGCGGATGATTCGTAGTCGTTCTTCAGGAACGCCGAGCTGAAGAGCAAGTTTTTTTGCCGCGCTGGACGCTGCCATGATCAAGTCCACAAAAGAGTAGACGCGACGCAAGACAAACGGCTTGAGCCATTCCTTCCAGCGCTTCACCTCGCGGGATTGCAGGGTCGTCGAATCGGTGGAGATCAATACGGGTACGCCTGCGCTTTTGGCCGCAAGCACGGCAAGCCAAAAACTTGCGCACATGTATCCCGTGTAGATGACGACGGCGTCAAAATTCCCGCCGCGAAGGAGTTTCCATAAGCCGGGATTCCAAAGGCCGAAGAAATGGCCAAGGCGCGGACGCAAAGACTTGTTTGGAACATGCACCCACTTGTAGCCGTCGAGTAGCGGTACGTCCCATTGAACCTGGGCTCCAAATTCCGGGTCGAGCCCAGACTCAGCTCCTTGAAGACTGCAATAAGCGACTAGAACCTCTAGCCGTGGATCGTTTGCGAGCGCCTGATAGTTAGGAGACGCATAGGGAATGACATGCGTCGTCAGGATGAGGACGCGGTAGCGCTCGTCAGGCATGACACCATGGAAAAGTTCTTGTGCGGCCGACATGGACCGCGACGTAACCGGAAATCTTCAAAGGGAAGCCTCGCGGAGAAAGTATAACCCGTTTCGTGCGGCTGGCGGGTGTGCTGGACTAAAGGGATTAATTCTGGTCGCTATTGTCCCCAGCTTTCTTTGTCGGGGAGGATGATGACGGCGCTGGAGTTGCGCCAACGTTGAGGTGGTCGAAATTCATGATGGCGTTGAAAACGAGGAAGTAGCTGCCGGTGGTTTCGGCGCGCCAGATCGGATTGTTGGCAAAGAGCACGACGTGACCTTTGCCGTGGGGAACGTCCACGACCGCGGGCTTTTCGGCAATTTCGTTTGCGCCAGTGATCATCCCGCTGAGGAGCAAGTCTTTCTCGCCAGCGAAACGCAGAACGACGCGAGGCTGCTGATCCCCAGGAGGAATCGCCCAGCGGGCAAATTCCTGCAAATCCTCGGGAACGTAAAGTTCCTGATCGTGCGGAGTGCGCTTGACCGGCTTTTCCGGCGCCATGTACGGACGCGCTTGAATCACGTCGGGATCCGAAGCGGTGCCGCGGCCGCTGGAGCGCGCTGAGCCTCCCGGACCTTCTTCCGGGCCAAAACCGCCGAAAGCTCCGCCGACCGTGATGACCGGTCCCTGGCGGAAATACACGTACAGCTTGTCGTCATAGCCATAAGTGATGGGACTTTTCTTGTCATCAACGGTGGAGAGGACGACGCTACCGGGCGCTTGCATACCGCGCGCGTCCGAAACGTTGACCATCTCGGTCATGCCGCCGGCGACCGGTAGCGCGGCACTCGATTGCACGGCAAGCAACAAGCCGCCTTCGCTGACGAAGCGCTCGAGGTTGGCCAGACCTTGATAGCCCAGGCCGCCGCGGATATCGGTGGCGGAGTCGAGACCCGGGGCGACGAAGTTCGGTGTGTCAGCGGTGTTTTGCCACGGGCGCGGTCCGCCACGCATGGGAAGACCACGAAGGGCGGCGCTGAGGCCGGCCGCGCCACCTCCGCCCATGGGAGGAAGAATCAGGACATCGAATTTTTCGCGCAGGTTGGAATTTTCGCGGAGCCAGGTGTCGGCCACGTAGGTGTAGGGAATTTTCAGCTCGTCGAAGGCGATGCGGAACCAGCCATCGTTTTGCGTGTTTTGCCAATTGTGGACGATGCCGACGCGCGGAGCCGAAATGGGATGCGCTGCAACAGCGAGATTGGCATTCGTAGCGTGGACGCGCAAGCCGAGGTCGGCGGCGGCCTTTTCCAGTTGGGAGCGGTCAGCGGTGCGCAGGATGAACGTGCCCGCATTGAACTTGACGCCGTCGGCTTCAAACGAATCTTCGGCCGCTTCCATCGGAACTGACGCGAGACGGAAACGCAGCGTAGCAAGCGTGTTGTCGGTATTGTGGCGCATGAGAAAAGTTTTGCCCTGTCCCTCAATGCCGCCGGCGGCATCGATTTTGGCGACCTTGCGCATGGGCGCGTCGAGGATCGCGGTATCCGTGACGCGCAGGGTTTTCACGCCGCGTAGTGCGCCAAGCGTCCAGCCAGTGTCGTCGTAAGAACGTGGATCGCGCGGGCTGTAATACTGCGTGTCGAGAACCATGTCGGCAAGGCGGCTATAAGGCTGGTCCATGCGAACAACGTAGCTGCCGGCTGGGATCGCAGTTTCGGCGGGCTTCTTTTCGTCTTTGGATTTGGCGTCAGACGCTGATTTTTCGGCAGGCTTTTCCTTGCCCGTGTTTGCGTCGTGGACACTCTCAGCCGTGGGAATACGAATTTCTTTTTCTGTGCGATGAACTTCGATGCCCTGCAGCTCGAAAAGATTCAGGAGGCTGGCTTGCTCCGCGGGACGGGGATCATCCGCAGGAAATACCCAAGCGGCGGGGCCTTCCGTGCGAGCCTTTGCGACGGCGCGTTTGCTCTTCAAATAAAAGTTGCTCAGAAATTTCTGACCATTGGAGGCAACGTTGTTCATGCCGAAAAGAATGGCGCTCTGCTGCATGTTGATGTTGTCGCGCGCGGACCATTTGACTTTGGGGAGCGGCGGATTGGGGCGATACCACTCGCGGCTGGTGTCGGGCGGCCGAAGCGTGCGCACGCGCGTGTCCGCGCCGCCGTTGCCGAAAGTTTCGTAGAAACGCCCGATAGAATTGTGATTGTTCGCGATGGAAAGGAGGTAGTTGGGCGCCCAGCCATCGTAAAAGCCGTGGGTCCAGACGCCAATGACGCCGCGCTTCGTCATTTCTTCAATCTCGTGATAGGCCATCTCCTGCCACTCGCTGATGACGATGGGATCGAGCCACGCGTTATAAGGCCCGGTGCCGGTCATGATGTAAAGATAGGGAACGGATTCGTGGAGGTCGTGCATAACGGTGGGATGGAAGTCGAGATAGGTTTTCAGCATGTTGCGGGAGAGCGCGAGCGTAACGCCGAGATTGTCGCGATTGTTGTCGTGTGAAACGTAGTGTCCCCACCAGATGAGCGGGTAGGGGGGCTCGTCGGGATGCTTCTTATGCTGAAGATAGATGTCCACCATGCGGTCGTGGCCGTCGACTTCAACGATAGGGGTGATGAGGACGATGGAGTCGTTGCGGATCCTTTGGATGAAGGGCGTGTCTTCAACGGCGAGGCGGTAGGCAAGTTCCATCAGCATTTCGGGCGCCCCGGTTTCAGGGGAGTGAATGCTTCCGTCAGCCCAATACATAGGCTTGCCTTCGGCGATGAGCTTTTGCGCTTCGGCGTCGCTGAGCCCGCGCGGATCGGCTAAGCGCGCCGTGATTTCCTTGTACCGATCAAGCTTGGCGAGGTTGGCTTCGTCGGAGACTGCGGCGACAAGCATTTCGCGGCCTTCTTCTGAATTTCCAATGCTCCAGACCTTTACGCGAGGGCTTTTGCTGGCGAGCAGGCGAAAATAGGCGTTGATGTCCTTGGTGTAGTCGAGAACATCCGGGGCGCCAACGATGTGATGAAGAAACTCGTCAGGCGGAGGAACGCAAGAGCTAAGAGGGAGATGGTCGACCAGCTCGGTGGTGAAAAAGGTCTCGGTGGTGAACTCTTTGATTTTTTTCGTGTATTCGGTGTGATCGGAAACAGTGCAGGGTTTGGATTGGCCAAAGCTGGAGGCCGAGAGCAAACCGAGTGCAAGCAAGAAACCAGACAGAGATCGTATCATAGACCACCTCAGAGCAAAGAAATTTGAGCGCGTGGATTCTATAGCGCCGCCGCGAGAAACCTCAAGCAATTCCGCAACACGGCGTGGTTGAGTTTTTGTTGACTTAAACTCTTAGGATTATCGACGGACGAGGCCCTTTGGCCTATGATATGCGCCGCCCCTGGGGTGGGGCGATTCGTTAGCGCGGTAAATCGGAGAGAGAACTCATGGAAGAACAGCTCAGTCTGGATTTTTTGCGCGTTGTGGAAAACGCGGCGGTTGCGGCGGCACGCACGATGGGGTTTGGCGACCGCCACAAGGCCGATGAAGTGGCGGTCGAGGCCATGCGCAAAACGATGGACTCGGTGGAAATTGATGGAACCGTTGTCATCGGAGAAGGTGAACGCGACGAAGCCCCGATGCTGTACATCGGAGAAAAAGTTGGCCTGGCGACGCACGCGCCGAAAGCGTTGTTTCCGCAAGTGGATATCGCGGTGGACCCGCTGGAAGGCACGAACTTGTGTGCCACCGGCGCGGCCAACGCCATTGCCGTGCTTGCAGCAAGCGAGCGCGGAGGACTGCTGAACGCGCCGGATTTGTACATGGAGAAAATCGTGGTCGGGCCGGCGTGCAAAGGCGCGGTCGACCTGGATGCACCCGTGGCGGACAACTTGAAGTCCATCGCCAAACGGCTGGAACGCGACGTCGAGGATTTAGTGGTGGTGGTGCTGGATCGCGTGCGGCACGAAAAACTGATTGATGAAATCCGCGCGGCCGGCGCGCGCATCCGGCTGATTGGCGATGGTGATTTGTCCGCCGGCATTTCCGCAGCAGTGGTGGGCACGGGAGTGCACGCTGTAATGGGTACGGGCGGCGCTCCCGAAGGCGTGCTGACGGCGGCCGCGCTGCGCTGCTTGAACGGGCAGATTCAAGCACGGCTGGTAATCAGTAAGCCAGAAGACGCCGAACGGCTGGGAAAAATGGGAGTAAAGGATCCGAAGCGCATTTACGACACGGAAGATCTGGCGCCGGGCAAAAAGATGGTGTTCGCGTGTACCGGCGTGACAGACGGGAATCTGCTCAAGGGCGTGCGGTTTTTTGGAGAAGGCGTGCGCACCAGTTCGATGATCCTGACGCTGGATGACCGCCAAGTGCGTTTCATCGATTCTGTCCACCTGGAGAAGAGGCCGGATATTAAGGTGCGGTTCAACTGAGCAACAGGGCTCGCTCAATACTTTCGTCGACAGGCGTAGGTTGAAATCCCCGCCTACCGCAGGCTTCGGCAACCTCATGGGCTGCCCTCAGGATGACAACGCTTATCAGTATATGAAGGACTAGCGCTGGCCGCTGGTGATGGCTAGGAAAACGCTGTCGTCCACGGGGACGGAGCGCATAAGGAGCGTCGAAGATTTCGCACCTGTTGCCGCGACATGGGTGGCTTTGCCGCTCAACGCGGGACCCGCAGGATTCGCATCAACTCCAAAGCCGTCTCCAGGTTGCACAGAGATACGCGTGGTTTTCGGTGTGCAGCTTGTGCTGCCGCTCACCTGAACTCCGTCTGGGGAGAACAGATGCACCACGTCGCCACGGACAAACGCTGGTGGGCGGAAGCCGAGGCAAGTGTCGCGAACAAACACCTGGCGCAACCCGCTGTTGGCGGCTCCGCGTGAGGATCCTTTTTCCGCCGAAGGCTGCTGCGCAGTTCGGCTCGGAGTGATGGCCAGAAAAGCAACGTAGCGCCCCGAAGAACTGATCGAAGGCAAGATACTCTCCGTGCCGCCCAGCGCGCCGTTAGAATCCGTCGAAATCAGAATGGTCGAAGGCTTGCACGAATCTGCAGCGTTTATACAAGTGTCGCGCAAATAAATCTGGCGGCCCGCGGGCGCGTTCTCCACAAGGTCGGTTGCGTTTGAGCTAAAGGCGACGTAGCGGCCGTCGGAACTCATCGAAGGCGTGTGGCTGTCGCCGACGCCGGCGTCCCCATCGCTCGTGACCGAAAGCATAGAAGTGTGCGGCTGACAGCCCGTTGCCGCCCCTTCGCAGGTATCGCGCAAGAAGACTTGCGCGTGATCGCCGCTCACGGCTGTGTACGCCACGTAGCGCCCATCCAGGCTGACGGCGGGAGTCTCCTCCGAGACAGCGGCCTGCGAAACCGAATTTGCAGAGGCCTTCGCGGCCGTGGCGCAGGTTGTACCAGCTGCCTGGATTGTTACTTGAACGGCTGGCGTGCTGGTACCACCTCCGCTGCCGCTGCTGCCCGAAACATTTGGAACTTGGAGGGAAGGAGGATTATAAACGGTAACGGAGGCAGTGCCCGGGACTGAACCGAGGTCCGCAGCGGGAACAGTAACCGTGATCTGAGTGGAAGTAATTGTAGTGGCGTTCGTCGAACCAATCGGTGTGAACTGGAACATGGTTGAGCCGACTGTCAGATTCATCGTCGAAAAATTATTCTGGCTCGGATCTGTCGTGTTGACCGCACTCAGGAAATTCGTGCCGGTGATGGTCAAAGCGGGGCTGCTGCCGACGTTGACACATGCCGGAGAAACGGAGGTGACCGTGGGAATGGGATTGGCGGGATTGTTGATTATGAAAGTGAGGGGATTCGAGAGGCCGTTGGTGCCGGTTCCGTAGTTGGAATTGGGATTAATAGTAGTGATAATGGCTGTTCCCGGCTTGGAATAAAGCGCTGCAGTAATTGTCGCGGTTAATGCGGTAACGTTGTTGTTGGTGTCGAGCGTGATGTTCGTCATACAAGCAGCTGTAGAGGCGCCGGGACTTGTGCTGAGCGGACAAGTCTTGCCGTTCCATCGCGCTCTGGTTTGAGGGACGAAACCACCGCCGTTGAGGGCCAACGTAAATGATGGGCAGGCCTGGCCCGAAGCAGGCACGCACGTGGTGGCCGCGACTTGAGAAGGGGATAGAAATATCAACGAGGCTCCGCCGGGACTCTGAAACGTGTTGCCGTAGTCGTTGCAGCCGGCTACGAAGAAAATCGTGCAAACTGCGACAGCCATTGCTGTCCAAAACCGCTTCATTGCCACTCCTTTGTATTCCTGCGACCCCGAACACAGGGGCCTGCCTGTTCGGGCAAACGGCGGGGAAGCCGCATGCCTGCCCACATTAGGGGGTGTGATGCCAAATCCGCGCGAAACGTTGACCAAGGCGGAGACAGTTAAGAAGAGAATCCCCTAGGATTCCACCCCTGCGGAAGAGGACGCTCTGCCCCAAATCACGGCCCTTATGCAACCTTACATGCTTACCATCCGGGCGGGGGTAAGGTCAACGTGGAAAGCCAAAAAATTCGGGCAAGAAAATGCATAGTCGAGGCGGTCCCTGAAGGGTTAGCCAAGGGTTGTATCAGGGAGAGGCGGGCTCCTGGGGCAGGCCCAGAGATGTGGTGGAGGTGCGGACTAATTGCCGGATGTGAGTCTGGCACTCCCCGTCGTGGACCGTCAAAGCGGCGGCAGCTCGATAGCAAACCAGAGCTTGCTGTTTGCGGCCAAGTTTGGCGAAGAGATCGCCGCGCGCTAGTTGAAAGAGTGGATTGGAGGGATATTTCTCCACTAAGGGGCTGATGATGCTGAGGGCGCGTTCATATTGCTGATCGTAACGATGCAAATTCATTGCAAGGTAAAAGCGCGCGATGTTGGGAGTCAAAACGCCGTCCGCGATAGCGTGCTCGAGCAGGCGAATGCCCTCTTGTTTCGAGCCGCCGGGGATGCCCATGAAGAAACGCATGATTTTCGCCAGCGCGCTCAGGGTGTCCACGTAATAGTTGTAGAGGCCAAGGCCGAAATCCGCCTCTGCCAGGCTGGGGTCGAGCGTCTTGGCGCGAAGAAAGTGATCACGGGCACGCACGCCGAACCGCGCGGTATTGCGATTCTCGCCGCGTAACGCGTAAAGGCGCGCGGCGGCCGCATCAGCCATGCCGGCGTAAAACTGCATTTCTGCCGACTCGTTTTTTTGAATCTCTGCCGAAGCAAGCGAGGCTGCTTTGGTAGCCAACTCCAAGTAATGCTGGTCGGCGGGAAGTTTCGAACGATGCCGGGCGTCGCTCAATCCATACTTGAACTCGGCCGCCGTGCACCAGAAGCGCCACCAGAGCGCGTCCGATTCCAATAGATAACCAATGGGATGTTCAGGATGCTCCTTTTGTAGTTGCCTGGCGGCTTCCTGAGCGCCGTCGAGATCGAACGAGTAAATCTTTTCGAGAATGCCGGGGGTTTCCGGCGGCAGCGTGAGTTGCGTTGCCCGCGCGGGGCTGGACGAAAACGCCAGGAGAAAGAGACCCACGATGCCGGCACTGCGATGAGCGGCCAAGGGTATCCATTCAAGAAGAGTTTTGCACAAGGCTCAGGGTTTGCGCTGGACAAGTTTAAGCTGCTTCAGGACATTTGCAAACCGCGGAATCCGCATTAGGCAGTGCGGAGCGCATTTGCTATTCTCGGCGGGCTGATGACCACATCCGATAAAGCGAAGAGTCCTGAGCTCGAGCGCGGCCTGGGCCTGAAAGAGGCCGTCGCGCTGAACATGATCGAGATCGTGGGCATCGGGCCGTTCGTGGTCAGCTCGCTGGTGATCGGCGCGATGGGCGGGCCGCAAGCTCTGATTGCCTGGCTGGCGGGCGCTCTGCTGGCAACGCTCGATGGTTTTGTTTGGTCGGAACTGGGTGCGGCCATGCCCAGGGCCGGCGGCACGTATGTTTTCTTGCGAGAAGCGTACGGCCCGAAGAAATGGGGCCGGCTGATGTCGTTCTTGTTTGTCTGGCAGATGCTGGTGCAGGCGCCGCTCTCGGTGGCTTCCGCTTCGATCGGGTTTGCAAAATACGCTGGGTATCTTTATCCGCTGAAAGCATATCAAGCGAAAGTCCTCTCCGGCGCCTTGGTGGTTTTCATCGCATTTTTGCTCTACCGGCGGATCACTACAATCGGAAAAATCTCAATTCTGTTATGGATTGGTGTCGTGGGGACGATGGTCTGGCTAATCTGGGCGGGGATGCGGCACTTTGACGCCAAGCTAGCTTTGGATTTCCCCCCAAACGCGTTTCACTTCTCGCGGATCTGGTTCGCGGGGCTGGGCTCCGCGATGGTGTACACCATTTACAGCTACTGGGGTTACTACAATATCTGCCACCTCGGAAGCGAAATTAAAGACCCGGAACGAAACATCCCGCGAGGCATTTTTCTTTCTATCCTTGGCATCGCAATCCTTTACCTGGCCATGCAGATCTGCATCCTGGGCGCGGTGCCCTGGCGGGAAGGGCAAAATTCAGACTTTATCGCCAGCCTTTTGGTCGAGAGGGTATATGGGCACGCTGCTGCGGGCGTCATCACTGCGATGATCCTTTGGGTTGCCGGGGCTTCAGCGTTTTCTGTCCTGTTGGGAGCTTCGCGCGTGCCGTATGCCGCGGCGCAGGACGACAATTTCTTTCGCGTGTTCGGCCGCGTCCATCCCACAAAGCACTTCCCCCATGTCTCACTGCTCTTTCTTGCCGCGCTCGCCATTGTTTTCAGTGTTTCGCTGACATTGAAGCAGGCTATAGCGGGAATTCTAGCCATGCGTCTGATTGTGCAGTTTATTGGGCAGGCGGTAGGCGTCATGGTGCTGCGGAAGCGCCGCGGCACACAAGGGTTGCCGTTCAAGATGTGGCTTTATCCCTTGCCCGCAGTGCTGACCATGATCGGTTGGGCCTGGCTGTTTTTGCAAACGCAACAGATGTGGAAGGGGCTGGCAGGGATTGCGCTCGGCGCACTTGCGTTTCTGATTCGTGCGCGGGAAGTGCGACAATGGCCCTTTGCAAGTTCCGCGCCGGCAGTTGACGGTCAGCAGCCAGGGATTCCAAGCTGAGTTTTTTGGGGGACGTGTGAATTCTTTGCTTAGGCAATTCGCGGTTATCTTGGTCGGGCTCGCAATTAACGCGACCTTTGCGAGCCTTGCGAAGGGGCAATTCCCGCCCGCTCCTGGCACCGGCCCGGGCTTGCCCGAGACCGTGGAGGCCATCGAGCGGGCGCGCGTGACCACGCGAATCCTTTATGTCACCGCGCATCCCGATGACGAGTCGAGCTCAGTATTGACCTATCTGGCTCGCGGGCTGCACGCCGATGTTGCGTTGCTGTCTTTGACGCGTGGCGAAGGCGGGCAAAACGATCTGGGCCCCGAGCAAGCGCCACAACTTGGCGTGATTCGTACGCAGGAATTGCTGGCTGCCACACGCGGCTACGGTGTCAGGCTGTATTTCACTCGCGCCAGGGATTTTGGTTTTTCCAAGACGCCGGAAGAAACCGAGAAAGTCTGGGGCGAACAAGTTCTTGAGGACATGGTGCGCGTGATCCGCTCATTTCGCCCCAATGTGGTCATCAATAACTGGGGCGGCGTCCACGGCGGTCACGGTCACCATCAGGCTTCGGGTCTGCTTACGCCGAAAGCCGTGCAGTTAGCGGCGGATCCTTCCTTTCAATTACGCGGACCGGCATCGGAGAAACAAGACTTGGCGCCGTGGGGCAATCGAAAACCCGTGGTGGTTCTCGATCTCGACCGCGGTGAAAAGCCGCAAGGTTACGTTCTGCCACTCGATGAGATTTCACCATTGTACGGAAAAAGTTGGCGCGAGATTGGACTGGATGCCTTCGCGAATCACCGCTCCCAGGGAATTGCCGTATTCCTCGGCTCTCCTTTCTTGCGCCGCCCCGTTGCGCTCAAACGCGAAGACGGCGGTGAACTGAATCCCGCCATTCTTGCCCAACCGCTCGGTCCGCTGGATGAAGATTACGAAGAAGCTAATATGGGCATGGATCCGCTCATGCGGGCGGTCGACTCGGCGCTGGTGGAAGCGCGGGACGCCGCTCTGCGCCTGGATTGGAAAACGGCGGCAACCTCCTTGGCGGATGCCGGCAGGAAACTGAACGAAGTGCCTAAACCGAATCCTTCGGGGAATAATCCGGAGCCGCTGGTGTCGCTGGCTCGAAGCACAGCGCGCAAGCGGCAAAAAATCGACGAGGCGTTGGAACTGGCTGCAGGGCTGCGCGTCGAGGCGACCGCCGACCGAAGCGAAATTGTCCCTGGAGAAACGTTCGTCGTGCGTGTGGATTCGCGACACCGTGAAGGCATCGCAGGCGACTTTAAAAAACCAGCGCTGCGATTGCCGCCAGACTGGAGTGTTTCCAAAGAAGAGGCGGATTCGCAGAACGTGATTCGCTTCACAGTGCAAACAGCACAAAAACCGCCGCACGCGAGCGACGGACCAATGGCGGCGCTTCTCCCCGAGCCGCCGCCGCTCTTAACCGCTAGCCAGGAAGCGGCAATGGAAGGCTATTCCTTCACGGTTGTTTCGCCTGTGACGAGCGTTCGATCCACCTCCGCGCGAGTGGACCGGACGAGCCCGCAGGTGGTTCCCGCTTACACGCTCGCAGTAGAACCGAGGCAGGACCTCGAGAACTTGGCGAAGCCCAGAAAACCGTTTGACGTTTTGCTGCGCGTGCACTCGTATGCGACCGAGCCCGGGCAAGTGCACGTTGGGCTGGTCGCTCCCAAAGGATGGAAGGCTAGCGCTCCTGTTGCGCTGAAATTCAGCGGCACCGGTGACCGCTACGCGCGAGTGACGGTGACGCCGCCGCAAAAACTTGCCGCGGGACGCTACAAGATTGCGGCTTACGCGGAGCGAGCGGGGGAGCACTCGCGGTTCACGCAATCGCTCGAGCCGCTGCCCAGTCTTCCGACGGAGCTCTGGAGCGAGCCTGCGCAGTGTGTGGTGCATGCGTTCGGCGTGGTGGTGCCGCAGAGTCTTCGCGTGGGTTATGTGACCGCGGAAGGTGAGCCGATTCCCGAAGCGCTGCGGCGCCTGGGCATCCAGGTAGACATGCTGGACGCAAAAGATCTGGCCTTCGGAGATTTGTCGCGGTTCCGCGCGATCATTGTGGGAGTGAGAGCTTACGAGTTGCGCCCCGAGCTTCCCGGCGCGAACCAGCGCCTGCTGGATTACGTTTCAAACGGCGGAACGCTCGTCGTGCAGTACAACCGCGATTTCGTTTGGGACAAACTGGAGCCCGTTCCGTATCCGGCGCTTATCTCACCGCCGCTTCCGCCCGCGAAGGAAGGCGAGGTCCGGACGCCGCGGCCGCTCCCGCGCATCACAGACGAGACTTCTCCCGTGAAGTTTCTGAAGCCCAACGATCCACTTCTCAACACGCCAAACAAAATCACACCGGAGGACTTCAAGGGTTGGGTGCACGAGCGCGGGCTCTATTTCTGGACGCAATTCGACGCAAAATACACGCCACTGCTAGCCATGCACGATCCGGGCGAGCCAGATCTGAATGGCGGACTGGTTTACGCGCACTACGGCAAAGGAACTTACATTTACACCGGCCTGGCGTTCTTCCGGCAATTGCCTGACGGAGTTCCCGGCGCATACCGGCTGTTCGTCAACCTGCTCGGCGCGTCGGCGCGGCCCAAGTAATCAACGCAACACAACTGCATCGCACGGCCGCCGGTCGAAACGCCGCGTGTTATTCTCATGGCCCAGAGGGGCCAGACAAGCATGAAAAAGCAATTCGCGTCGGATCATTTCTTTGAAATGCGGTTCTCTGGATTGCGGTGCGTGAAAAAACAGTTCGAAATGGGACATTGCGTTGATGTTTTGCGCAGGACTCTGACGCTTTTGCTGGCTGCGGGACTCCTGCTGGCAAACCTTTCTCTAGCGGCCCAAAAAGACAAGAAAAAAAAGAAAGATGATGCCGACAGCTCGAAGACAACCATGCTGAACGACGAGCAGCAGATCAATCTCATGCTGTCGGAAATGATGGGCGCATGGCAAGTGGGCGACGTCGAGAAGCTGCACTCCACTTATGCCGATGACGTTTCCATCGTGAGCGCTACCTGGGCGCCGCCCGTTATGGGCTGGGCGAATTACCTGGCCATCTACCAAGAGCAGCGCGCCCGCATGCAGCGCGTTCGGATGGATCGCACGAACACATTCATCAAAGTGAAAGGCGACGTTGCCTGGGCCTGCTACCAATGGAGTTTCACCGCCACGCTCGACGGGCAACCGATGGCGTCCCAGGGGCAAGCCACCGTGGTGGTGGAAAAAAGGAGTGGCCACTGGGTGATCGTGCACAACCACATGTCGCTAACGCCGCCGCCCACTCCGACACCGACAACGCCTCAACAGCCGCCCGCGAAGCCAAACGGGTTCTAGGTGCCCGTTCAGCGGCCCAAACGCAGTCGAGAAAGCCTTCAGAAGTGCCTGAGGCCCTCGTAGATCCACAGACTCCCGGCAATCAGCAGAAGAATGCCGGAGAGGACGCCAGTAATCAGCAATGGACGAGACAGCGTATTGATTTTAGCGACCAATTCGCGCTGCTCCCGGGCCATATGCTCTTCGGCTGCGTCGAGAAAGATTTGATCGTCTTCGTGGCTGGATAAGACGCCGCGCCGAACCAGGAGAATGACGAAGACGGCGGTAACGATACCCCAGACAATCAGAAGATAAAAGACTGGTGGCGTAAGGGTGCTTTCCATGGCGGACCTCCCGATGGAACCGGCCCACTGTGCCGACCGCCCCCGCAACCGGCACGGGGCTTAAATCTGTTTCTAGCCGGGGAGTATAGCACCGTGAATCGGAATTTCTAGCGATAACTATCACCAAAGCTGATGCGACGCGAATATTGCAGAAGGCAGAAAGCAGAAGGTAGAAGGCAGAAATAGGAAACGGCCCCCCTACACCCCACGCCACTGTTGCAACATCATCAAAGCAAAGGGGTTGCAAACTGCCACTGTTGCAGGTTCTTGAAAACAAAAGAGGAGTGGCTACGGGTGACCGGCGACTGGCTGGCGAGTTCCACAAGGGGAAGAAAACCCTTATACCCCTGCAGTTTTCAGAAGAGTGTGAAAAGAGAGAGCATTGAGCATACGGAACTTGGAAGAATATGCAAGGGAAGGCCACCCCAGAGTTAACAGGCGTCCACCCGCCAATCGCGAAGCGGAGCGCGCCTGGTTGCGTCTAATACGGCATCCGAGCCTATATTGATTTACGGAACCAATTGAGAATTACGCTGCTCCCAACGAGCGATGAAACGAGGACTCATGCTCAATGACATTCGTTTCGCATTTCGCACGCTGCGGCAAACGCCGCTCTTTACATCGGCGGTAGTGCTGACCGTCGCGCTGGCCATCGCCGCCAATTCCACGATGTTCAGCGTGGTGAACGCCGTGCTGTTGAAGCCGTTACCGTTCCGGGAACCGGGCCGCATCGTGCAAGTCGCGGAGAAAAACGACAAACTGAACCTGCCCAGCTTCGGCTCTTCCGTGTTGAACTTTCTGTCATGGCGCGAGCAAACAAAAACTTTTGAAGAGCTCGCTGCAATCGGCTCCAGCAATTACACGCTAACAGGATCGGGCGAACCCGAACAGCTTTCAGGCAACCGTATCAGCCCGGCGCTGCCGCGCGTGCTGGGGATTGCTCCGGTGGCGGGCCGCGCGTTCACGGACGATGAAGAGAAACCTGGTGGCGCTTCGGTCGTCATGATCGGAGAAGGATTGTGGAAGCGCCGCTTTGGCGGGGACCTTTCGCTGGTTGGCCGCACCATCATTCTAAATGATGCGCCGGCGACTGTAGTGGGCATTGCTCCGGCCGCACTGAATTTGATTTCGGGAGGTGATGTTTACACGCCCTTGACCATTGATCCGGCAAAGGAAATCCGCCTGAATCATCAGATTTTCACCGTTGGGCGGCTCAAGCCGGGAGTTTCGATTGCGCGGGCCCAGGCGGAGATGGACGCCATTTCGACTCACTTGGGCCAGCAGTATCCGGAAATTCGGGATTGGGGCATTCGTCTGATCAGTTTGTTCGACACCTTTGTGAGTCCGCAGCTCAAGACCGGGCTGCTGGTGCTTATGTGGGCAGTGGCTTTTGTCCTGCTGATTGCCTGCGCTAACATCGCGAACCTGCTCCTGGCGCGCGCGGCGGCACGGCAGAACGAAATGGCCGTGCGGACGTCTGTCGGCGCGAGCTGGACCCAGCTGCTGCGCCAATTGCTGGTGGAGAGCTTGATGCTTTCAATCACGGGGGGCGTTGCGGGCCTCCTCGTTGCGATGTGGGCACTGCGAGCAATCAACCACACGTTGCCGGCCAACACCCTGCCTATCCCATCCATCGAAATGGATGCCACGGTTCTCTGGTATGCGCTAGCACTCACTCTGGTTACCGGACTGCTTTTTGGCATTGCTCCGGCGTGGCGCACAGCAAGAGTTGATCTCAATGCGGTTCTCCAGCACGGTGGGCGTGGATCGGCTATGCGCATGTCCGCGCGCCTGCGCAATGGGCTCGCAGCTGCGGAACTCGCGCTGGCCACGGTTCTGGTGATCTGCGCGGGATTGTTCCTGCAAAGCCTCGCCAATCTCGGGAAAGTACATGTGGGATTTAGCGCGCAAGGGTTGATTACTTTTCAGCTTGCGCCACCCACGGCAAAGTATCCGCTCAACGGCAAGGCCCAGCAGTTTTATCGGTCGCTTCAGGACTCGTTGCAGTCGCTCCCAGGCGTGCGCGGGGCCGCGGTCTCCAGTGGCATTCCATTTGGCGCAGGCAATTACACCACGCACCCGATGCTTACCACCGAGCAGTCCGAGCTGCCGCCCAACACGGCGGTACCCATCGATTGGCGGATTGCCAGCCCCGGCTACTTCAAAACCATGGGTATCCCCCTGCTGCGGGGCCGCGATTTCACGGACGCGGATGGACCTGCACCAGCGCCGCCCGTGATGATCATCAGCCAGGCGGCAGCGAAGAAATTCTGGGGCGACGCCGATCCGCTCGGCCACACGCTGCGGCGTTCTGCCGATCCCCGCACGGCCTTCACCATCGTTGGCGTCGTGGGCGACGTGCGCAATACCGCATTAACCCAGGAATCGCCGGCGCTGTACTATCCGCTGGCCTGGCGTGTGTGGCCGCTCATGGACATCGTCGTGCGCACGGACAGGTCGCCAGAGGCGCTGCTTCCTGCGCTCCGGCAAAGAGTGCACGAGCTCGACGCGGAGCTGGCGCTCGCGAATGTTCGAACCATGGAGGATTGGCTCTCGAATAGCGCCGCGCAGCCGCGGCTCAATACCACGCTCCTTAGCGTGTTTGCCTTCGTGGCGCTGCTGATCGCCTCGATTGGTATTTATGGCGTGCTTGCGTATTCCGTGAGTCAGCGTACCCGCGAGATTGGAGTGCGCATGGCGCTCGGGGCGCCTCCGCTGGGAGTGCTGCGCCTGTTTGTCGGCGAGGGAATGAAGGTCGCGCTAATTGGAATTGGAAGCGGAATGCTGGGAGGCTTGGCGCTGGGCCGAACCGTGTCGAGCCTGGTCTTCGGAGTGCCAGTGCGCGACCCGATTACCTTCCTATTGGTTTCCTTCGCGCTTGGGAGCGTGGCGCTTGCCGCGTGCGCAATTCCCGCGCTGCGGGCGTCGCGCGTGGACCCCATTGTCGCGCTGAGGTACGAATAGCTCTTCTTTTTCCATGTAGTGGCGGGTCTCTAGACCCGCCCTCTTCTCTTCGTGGCACAGCCATTCCTGGCTGTGCGCTGTCATCCCGAACCCGGTCGCGTCGTTTGCGAACGGCGGTGAGGGATCTGCTTTTTCTTTTTCTGTGTAGTGGCGGGTCTTTAGACCCGCGTTTTTCTCTCGCCCGTCATTTCGAACGAAGCAGGCTGACTTTTCTCCCCACTTCGCTCCTGCGAAGTGGTCAGCCTGCGGAGAGAGAAATCTCTCTTTATGCCGCGCCACTCTCCGCACCTTGCGGCATTCTTTCGCTCCCCCGTCCTCGACCTTCCCGCTTTCGCTTGCTATATTCCTGCCCTGCGATGAAGAAAATCTTTTGGTTCTTCGCACTATTCAACACCGCAAACGGTCTGTGGATGCTCTTTGCTCCGCGCTCCTGGTACTACGGCCCGCTCAACCTGCACTTCGTGCGCGACCTTGGCGCGGCCTTCCTCACTCTCGGACTCGCTTTCTGCTTCGCTGCTCCCCGCGCCGCGCCATCGCGGTGTAGTGCTCGCCGCAGCCGCCTTCTATGCACTCCATGCCCTCATCCACGTCTTCGACCTGGCCGCCGGCCTCTTGCCCGCGCACCATTGGCTCCTCGATCTTCCCGGCGTCTTTCTCCCCGCCATCGCTCTCGCCGTCCTCTCCGCCCCCCGCTGGTGGCCCAAGGAGACCTGACGGCCCTCCTCGTCTTCGCCCTTGTAGTGGCTGGTCTTAGACCCCGCTCTTTTCTCTCTGGCGACGGCTTTACCTCGCCGCCTTCCGCTTTTTCGTGGCACGGTCTGAGGTCGCCGAGACCTCGTTCGGCCGCACCACGTCCCGTCACACCCCAAAGCCCTAAACCCAGCCATTGCCCCTACCTGCAACTTGCATCCAGCGTTTGTCCGATTGAAAACTGAGCTACAAAAAGATACTATCCTGTCAAGTCTACAGCGATGAAAACACAGGAGGGTTTGTGCCCCGCAGAGGCGACCGAAATACTGAGGTGCTTGAGGAGATCCTGGACAAACTCGAGTTACTGGTGAATTTGACAGCCCTTCAAGTCGCTTCCGAGAAGAGCATAACTGAGGCTGCTCGACAATTAAAGATGGCCGGCCTGGATAATCAGACTATCGCGAGTGTTTTGAATACGAGCCCCGCAACGATTCGGGTTGTGACTTCCAATCTTAGAATTAAGCGCTTGAAGCTCGGCGGCAGGAGAGGCTGACCATGGAAGAACAGCTCGATAGGGTTGAACGTTTGTTGGCGCTATCTCTTCTGCACGGAATGAAAGGGATGAGTCAACAGGAGAAGGCTCACCAGCTTAGTGTCGCGGGCTTTTCCAATGTGGAAATCGCTGACCTTTTGGATACCTCCGCTCAAACCGTAGCCCAACACTTGTACGCCCGTAAAAAGTCGAAGGGGAAGAAGAAGCACTGATGCCTGCTCCTAGAGATTTCCGCAAATTTAACTTTTCTCAGGCCAGGGTGGAACGCTGCGGGAAGTACGTTGGCCGTTACAATTATTGGAAGCTTTATGCAATTGAAAACATCTTGCGGGTGACTCTAAATTCGGTTCTTTCGAGGCAAATAGGACCCGCTTGGTGGACGGTAGCCGTAGACCCTGACGTTCAAAAGAAAGCAACCAAAGTGAGGGCCAGCTATGCTAGCAAGCCTTGGCACACACCAGCGGGAAGCCACGACATCTATTACGTGTTTCTCCCGGACATCAGCAACATCATGAGAGCTAACAGTCATCTCCTCGCCCCGGTGATTCCCGCCATTAGTACATGGATTAAAAGAATTGACGATATCCGGATTCCCAGAAATCTCGTCGGTCACATGAATTTTCCGAACCTACCAGATCGTCAGATGATCGACGCACTTCATCGCGACATGGGTTCTCTAATCGGACAGGTTCAATCACATGGCTTGCCCGTCAATATCCCCTAGGAAGCGCACTCGCCGGAGGAAAAGCCGATGAAGTCAGAGTACCAGACTGAGCTTCAGGATATTAAACGACTCTTGATTGTCCTGCTCCTAAAGCTTGGAGCGTCATCTCAGGAAATCGGGGTTGCACTGGGTGTCGATTCATCTGTTATTCGAAAAATGTTCTCGATAAAATCCATCAAGAAACTGGAAATCGGCATTTGACCACATCGACAGGCTCTGTGCGGGCGTAGCGCTCGCTAATCGCGGAAGCTGATTGAATGAGACCAGGGGGGCACGCCTCCAGTTCCCACTTCGGAAACGCCTTGCATTTGACCTCTCGCAGCGGGACGATCTTGCGCAGAACCAATGTTGGAACCGGGACAACTCGTGCGCGTGAACCTTGCCGGCCTGCAGGCCGAGGGTGTGATGTTCCAGGCCGCAGTTACTGACGCCGTCGCCCACGTCGTGAAACTAACTTCCGAACAGCCGCCCAGGTACCTCGTAAAGCTGCTCTTTTCTTTCCGTGGCGTTACCGAAGTAGAAGTCCCCGCCGATCGCATCCACGCCGACAAGTGAGCCGGCGGCCGCACCAACCTCCCCAAATTCCACCTCGGCAAACGCAAGCCGCCTCCAGCGTAGTCGCCGCGCCCCGCTTTTTTCCTTTTAGCGCTGTAGGCGCGATACACGTTAGCCCAGCCTGTGAAGGCTGGGAACGAGGGCAAAAAAATTACGAGCGCTGTAGGCGCAGCACCTCCCCTGCCGTTTGCGGGTGGACCACTGAACTCTGGGTCCGGCGGAGCATAGGCTGAGCTACCAACTCGGGGGTGCCGCACCCTACGGTTTCACCCTGGCTTTGGCAAGCCAGCCAACTGGGACGCCCTCATTCCCAGGGGCCGCCCCTTGCGCCGCCGGCAAACGCCCGCGGAGCCGGGCTGAAAGCCCGGCCTCTACAAAACATGAAATCCGTGCGCCTGAGTTTTATTCCGAGGCGCCGAGGGGGAGGAAATTCGGGACTGCTGGGCATGATCAGCGATGGTTGAGTTTAACTTGAGTTAAGGGCATTTCGCGAAAGGAGGAAGTGGACGGCGCGTTGACAAAGGGAAGGGGGGCGGGCAGAATTGAAAATGCCTCGTGTGGTTGGTTCCACTTTGCCGATGAAATCGCGCAAAGAATCGCGGAGCCAACTTTTTCACTCGTGCCCGAGTGGCGGAACTGGCAGACGCGCTAGCTTCAGGAGCTAGTGATCGCAAGGTCGTGGAGGTTCGAGTCCTCTCTCGGGCACCAAACTCTTCCGGTTGGCCTTTCGGAGCGAAATCCGCTACCGTGTTGCCGCAAGGCATCTAAAAAGATTCTTCGAGGTGGGCATGGTTCCGCATTCTTTTGTGCTGGCGCTGCTGCTGGCTTTTCCGGATTGGCAGCCGCACTTTTTATTTCCGGCCGGGGCGCAAGCCAATGAAATGATTGCGATGCGATGGCTGCACATCATTTTCGGGATTATCTGGATTGGGCTGCTTTACTTTTTCAATTTGGTGCTGACGCCGGCGATGAAGCAGTGCGATCCCAAGCTGAGAATTAAGATTTATCCGGAGTTGATGCCGGTCGCGATGAACTGGTTCCGGTGGTCGGCGCTGGTGACGGTGTTTGTGGGATTGCGGTATTACTCGATCCATCTCAGTTCCGACGCAAGACTGGCGGGAGATCCTTCGCTGGTGGGCAAATGGTTTGGATGGTGGTTCCTGGTGTGGCTTGTGGCTTATGCGCTGATTTATGCGCTGCAGCTTCCGGCAAAAGGAATTCTGGATAGCCCCTGGGTTCGAACCATCGGAGTCGCGGTTGTGGTGGTCGCGGCATCGTGGTTGATTCTCGGTTTGAATGGCGGGCCGACAGTTTCCAACCCACATCTCGCAATCAGCATTGGCGGCGGCATCGGCCTCATCATGTTACTGAACACGTGGGGCGTGGTGTGGCGCGTCCAGAAGCGGTTGATTGCGTGGAGCCGCGCGAGCGCCGAACAGGGAACGCCAATGCCTCCGGAAGCGGAGCGGTTGATGCGCTGGAATTACCTGACTGCGCGCACTTCTTTTTGGCTGTCGTTTCCGATGCTGTTCTTCATGGCCGCGGCGAGCCACTATCCGTTTCTGAGCACCGCCGCACGATAAGCGATTCCGGAGTTCCGCGATGGCGGAAGAAAAAAGCTACAACGTCTTTACGACTGAAAAGGGCGTGCCCATTAAGGCGTGGACTAAAGGCGTTCCGCTGGAAGATCAGGCGCGCGCGCAACTCCTGAACGTTGCGCAGCTTCCTTTTATTTTTAAGTGGGTTGCGGCCATGCCCGACGTCCACTGGGGCATCGGCGCCACGGTGGGCAGCGTGATTCCGACGAAAGGCGCGATCATTCCCGCGGCTGTGGGCGTGGATATCGGGTGCGGGATGATGGCGGTGCAGACGGATCTAAATGCGCGCGATCTTCCGGACAATCTGAAAGGCATTCGCACTGCTATTGAAAAAGCGGTGCCGCACGGGCGAACGAATCATGGCGGCAAAGGCGATGTTGGCGCGTGGGCGCAAATCCCTGCGCGCAACGCCGAAGTCTGGCAGACGCTGAAGCCGCGCTACGACGCGATTCTCGAGAAGCACGCGAAGCTGGATCGCGGAAACCAGGCGAATCACCTGGGCACGCTGGGAACCGGCAATCATTTCATCGAGGTTTGTCTCGATGAAGCGGACAACGTGTGGTTCATGCTGCACAGCGGTTCGCGCGGCGTCGGCAATCGTATGGGAAGCTACTTCATCGAACTAGCCCGTAAGGACATGCAGAAATTTTTCATCAACCTGCCCGACAAAGATCTGGCTTACTTTTCGGAGGGCACGGAGCATTTCGACGATTACGTGGAGGCCGTGGAATGGGCGCAGGATTTCGCGCGTTGCAATCGCGACCTGATGATGGAGCAGATCGTCAACGCGGTTCGCAATTCCGGTGAAGTTCGCCCGTTCACTGCGGAATTGAAAGCCATCAATTGCCATCACAATTATGTGGCGCGCGAACGCCACTATGGGCAGAACATCCTGGTGACGCGTAAAGGCGCAGTGCGCGCCCGCGAAGGCGATATGGGGATTATTCCCGGCAGCATGGGGGCGCGTTCTTACATCGTTCGCGGCAAAGGCAATCAGGAAAGCTTCATGAGCTGCAGCCACGGAGCGGGCCGCGCGATGTCCCGCACGGAGGCGAAGCGCCGCTTCACCATCGAAGACCACAAGCGCATGACCGAAGGTGTGGAATGCCGCAAGGACGCGGACGTGATTGATGAGACGCCCGCAGCTTACAAGCCGATTGAAGCGGTCATGGCGGCACAGAGCGACCTGGTGGAAATTGTCTACACCCTGCACCAGGTCGTCTGCGTAAAAGGGTGAATAACCGAGGCGCGGGTTTGCTGGCGGGCTCGCCGACGCCAAGTTTCTCGAGAGCGAAAAGGGGCCTAAGTGGTCCGGCCGTCTGCCTCAGGACTTCGGGGAGCTACTTGCCAAAGTATGCTTTTGGGGGTTCGTCGAGAATCGCTTCAGCCTTCGGATCCCAGTAAATTCTTTTCCCTGTCCAATAGGCGCGTGTGGCCATCATGCAGGCCACGGAGTGCGCGAATCCGTGATGCACGGTCGCATTCGGTTGTTTGCGGCTGCGCAGACAATCGAGCCAGTTGGTCATGTGCGAGGGTTCTTCATCGCCCATTCCCATAGGTGGCAGAGTCGTGTCTCCGGGCAGTAGAACATCCTTGACGGATCGCTTCGAATCTATGGCCAAGTCGTCCTCGTGATTGCCATTTTCCTCCACCAGCTGCCAGCGCGGGCTGCCTTCGCCGCCTGTATTCAGCATGGTAGCCTTCTTGCCCATGATGCGTGTAAAGCTGGGTGAATCGTTTCCAAAACTTGTCGAATAACTCGCCATGAATCCATTTGCATAAGTGAAGAGCGCCTGGAAGGTGTCGGGATTCTCCCGGCCGTCATGCCAGGCAAAGATGCCGCCGTTCGCGACGACGGATTGCGGAGAGTCCACGTCCATGAGGAAGTGGCAGAGGTCGATGCCGTGGCTCATCCATTGGTCGGCGATGCCGCTCGAAAATTCCTTGTACAAACGAAACTCGAAATAGAGTTGTGGATCGAATGGGCGGAGCGGCTTGGTCATCAGCCAAGCGCGCCAGTCTGCGTCTTGTTCGCGAATCATCTTCACTTCGGGGCGGCCACGCCAACGAGGCCCGTGATAGTTCCACTCAATCTCATACTTGCTGACGTCTCCAAGAGCGCCGGTGCGGATCAGGTCACGGGCAGCAATCTGATACGGTTCGCTGCGATGCTGCGTGCCAATTTGAGTGATGAGATTTCGCGCAAGGACGGCGTCGCGCGCGGCGCGGACCTCTTCGAGGACGTTGCCCATCGGCTTTTCGCAGTAGGCATCTTTGCCCGCTTCCGCTGTAAGCTTCAGAATTGGCGAATGAGAATGTTCGGGCGTGGAGATCATTACGCCATCAATATCTTTGAGGGCTATTAATTCCTGGGGATGCTTGAGGGTGCGCGGTGCCTTGCCGAAATACTTTTGGTTGGCGGCAACGGCTTGCTCGAGGTTATGAGTCCACAGATCGCAGACTGCGGAGATCTCCACGTTCTTCGCGTCCTTGAGCCCAGCCACAATCCCGTCTAATTCGCGGCCGCGGTTTCCAACGCCGATGTGCCCCAGCGAGATCCGATCGTTCGCGCCGACGATGCGCGAGTAGGAGACCGCCGTGCTATTTAGAGCAGCGCTTCCCGCGGCGACAGCAGCGCTCTTCTGCAAGAACTCTCTCCGATTCAGCTTGCTTTCTGAACTATCCATGGCCTTTCCCCCTTCGAATTATAAGCCGGGCGGCAGCGCCCTGCATCGCTTAGAAGATTTCTGCGCCAGAGAGGGCTGCTCACAAACTTGCTCCCTTTCCAGGGCTGGCTGAAGTTTGCAGAAAAGACTCGCGGTGGGCACGTTCGCGGAGGGCCTCAGTTCCGCCGGCGCGGGTGGTCGAGAGCGCGGCAACGGCATTGCCGTATTCCAGACACTCATCGAGGTTGCAACGAAGGATGAACTTGTGGAGAAAACCTGCGTTAAAACTGTCGCCGGCGCCAACGGTATCCACGGGCTGAACCGACAAAGAAGGCGCGCGAAATTGATCTTTGCCGCGCATGGCGATTGCGCCTTTAGGGCCGCACTTGATCACCACAATGGGAACAAGCTGCGATAGCGCTTTAAGCGCTTCCTGCACATCATCGGTGCCAGTCAGTTTGCAAGCTTCCCGTTCATTGGGGAGAAAAATGTCCACACTCTTCAGCACGGATCTGACGTCGCCAGCCCACAGGCCTTCCGGATCATCGTTTGTGTCGAACGATGTGGTGAGACCTGCCTGCTTCATTTGAGAAAACAGTTCAGGGGTCCTTGAGCGGAGACCGCGCAAAAGAAAAAAGGAAGAAAGATGAAAGTGTGAGGCGCTACGGAGATAGTTCAAATCCAAATGGGCAAACTGCAGATCTAGCGTGGTGCCCAAATAGGTGAGAATCTGGCGTTGTTTAGAAAGAGGAAGAATCACGGTCACGCCTGTGGTTTTGCCCGCAAGAACTTTTACGCCGGAAACGTCTACGCCGCTTTGTTCCAAGCGCTCCACGCAGAACTTTCCGAGAGGATCGCTGCCGACGCAGGAAGTGAAGGCAACGCGGCTGCCCAGAAGTGAAATGTTGTGAGCGAAGATGGCTGAAGAACTGCCGAGAGTTATGGCAAAATCATCGGCCAGGTGTTCGCGTTCGGGCTCGAGCGTTGCAGGCAGACCGTACAGAATCAAGTCCGCGTTAAGTTCACCGACGACGCTGATATCGAAGCGCTTCATCGCGCCGTCTCCCTTTTTAGGACTGGCTCGACGAGCACGCCTGTTTCGAAGCGCGCGACATCTGCTTGTTTGATACGAGCCGGGAGTTGCGCGAGGCAATTGGCAGCGCCGCAGGCTACTGCAAGCGACAGGCAGCGTTCAAAGGAAAGGCCCGATCCAGCGGCGAACGCGAAACCAGCGAGGGCCGAGTCGCCGCAGCCAACTGTAGATTTGGCACGCAATGGAGTGGTCGAGGCCTGCATTGCAGGGTCGTCGCGCTGCTTGATCCCAACGATCCCGCGATCGCCCAGGCTGATGGCTGCGGACTTCGCGCCGCGGTCCAGCAGTTTTCGGACTGCGTCGTCGGAGGAGGCGGGATCGCTTACCGCAATACCCGTGACGCTCTGCGCTTCTTCGCGATTGACTTTGACGAAGTCCGGCCCGGCGGCAAGCGCCTTGGCCAAAGTTGGGCTGCTCGTGTCGAGGAATGCGAGACAACCGGAGGACTGTGCCAATTTCAACAGCACGGCAGATGCTTCCGCGGGTACGCCCGGGGGCTGGCTTCCGGAGATTAGCACAATTTTCCTGCCGGCCATGCGTTGAAACTCTGTCGCGCATATTTTTTGAAATTCGCTCCATTCGGATTGCGCAATGGTTCCTCCCGGTTCGAGGATCTCGGTTATGCCTCCGTGAATGTCTATGATCTCAAGATTGACGCGGGTGCTTTGGGCAGTTGGCACAGGGACCGCTGTGATTTTCAAGCGGTGGAGCCCTGCTATCAACTCGTTTCCCGTAGCGCCCCCGGCAAAACCAATCCACTTGGGATTTGCACCCAAAGCCTGGAGCGCCATGGCCACATGCGCGGCCTTGCCTCCCGGCGTGCGATGGACTTCCGAAGCGCGATTGACGTGGCCAATTTCGAATTTGTCCAGCACGAGCCGAGTGTCAATGGCGGGATTCAAGCTCACGCAGAAAAAAAAGGGGTCAAGCTCTCGCGGGTCTGTGTCTGGCTTATTCATGGACGGGATACTTCTTTGACCATGGTGTAGCATGCTGCAGGCTCGCGTTGACGGCGCGGATGTTTTTGACACCTTCGGTTTCCAGCCAATTGTGAAGCGCTTGGTGTCCGCCCCGGACGAAAACACCTACGCCATCTTTCCAGGTGGCACGCCCGCAAAGGACGCCGCAAAAATCCACGCCAGCTTCAGAGGCAAGCTCGAGGGCTTCCTTGAACACGCGATTGCTGACACCCGCGGACAGAAATAGAAAAGGTTTCTCAGTGGCTTCCGCGGCGCGGCGAAAAAGGTCGAGAGCGTCCTTGTGTGTGTGCACAAACGTTCCATCCGAGGACGATGAGCCTTGAACGTAGGCCATACTTACAGGGACTCCAACTTTCAAAACGTCCACGCAGTAGCGAGATTGCGAGAATTCCTTCATCGCGCTCGTCAAGATGTCCGGCTTGCAACGCGCGAACTCCGGGCTTTGCTCATCCACTCCCAACTGATAAGGAACAATTTCAAGAAAAAAGGGGGCGTCCGCGCCGGCGCATTCCCAACCAACCCGCTCGACCCATGCACGCTTGCGATCCATGATTTCCGGCGCATCCGACAGGGCATAGTACAGCAAGACTTTGATGCAGTGCGCCCCAGAGTCGAGCAGCCGGCGCACGGACCAGCCTTCCAGCAAGCGCGGAATGCGACCGGGAACGTTGGGATCGTAGCCGCTGACCTCGTAGGCCATCAGAAGTCCTGAAGACGACGCGCGCTGAGCGGCGGCGGGCAGACCATATTCCGGCTCGAGAAGAACGGCGCTAGCGTGGGGAGAAAGCGCGCGGACGACGAGGGATTTAAACTCTTCGAGTTGTTCGCGAGGGACGGCTTGTTTTTCGATTTTCAGCTCGGCGGAAAACAATTTTCGCAACGCGTCGCGCTGGTCGATGGCAAGCGCCGCTATGACTCCGCGGGAATCCGAGACGGCTTCGAGCCGCTTGCGCTTGCCTGAGGACAGCTTCAATCCAACCCTCCTTTCGACATTCGCTTGCACCTCAATCGCTTTCCCCTGCTCAAAACACTTTCCCTTGTGAAAAAGGGGCGAACCCGAGTCCGCCCCTTTTGCTGATTCTAATTGTTTGCTTTCCCCCGAACTAGAACGTAATCCTCAGTCGCAGGCGAACCGTGCGCCGGTTATTCACGCCCTCCTGGGTGAAGCTGCTCTTCAGCTTGCCGAAATTGGGATTCACGAATGTGATGTCCTGGGTAGGGTCGATTGGTATCAGGTTTCCCGTATTTGGATCGACGCGAATGACGAAGTCTCCAAGCAAGGCAAAATCGCCACAGCCACCACCGGAGTTCTGATCCGGCGAAAACAACGGATGATTGAAAATGTTGTCCACGTCGGCGCCGATCTGCGAGGTTACGCGCTCGCCAAAGTGAAAGTCCTTATGGACTCCCAGGTTCAATGCCCACGTTCCGGGTCCCCACAGCATATTTCGCTTGGCGACCGATGCTTGCGTGAAAACATCGGCGCCAACGGACGGTGGCCCAAATGCCGCCGCATTCCAGATTACATCGCCAGTTCGCTGATTGAAGTTATTGCCCAGCACTACAGGACGGAACGAGGGCTCATTCCCAAAATCGCCCACAGCGTCGATAGAGGAAATGCCGATGTTGCCCGGTTCAAGAGGATTACAGTCATCGCAAAGCCAGAAGGGCGTAAAGCCGGTTCCGGATTTCGCGAACATGTAGAAGGACGTTTGCCATCCGCCGACGATTGCGTCAGCCCATCTCGCCATCGAAGCACCGTACTGACGGTTCCTGCCGATCGGCAAGTCATAGATGCCGTAAAATACTGCGCGGTGGCGGGAAACGTAGCCATCGACGCCATAGTCGCTGTCGGGCTGAAATTGATTGTAGGCAATCCCGCCGAGGCTGGAATTGCCGGTGTCAAGGGCCGTGGATTTTTGGTCCAGGAAGGTGTAAGAAAAGTTGAGCATCAAGCCATGCGCAAAACGGCGCTCAAGTTGCGTTTGGAAAGCATTCGATTGCGCGTGCCCGAAATTTCCATAACTCAGGACGAAGTCGCCGAGCGCCGGAAAGCGGTAGCGGGCTGCATCCTGATTGGAAATCTGACAGTCCCCGTTGTTAATCGGGTCACAGATGCCATTTGCATCGCCATTGGCGTCAACCGTGTGAGTTCCAAAAGGACTGGTGCTCGGTTGAAGCTCGTTGAGGTCCTTCCCCGCAATCAGTCCGTGCATCGTGGAGCCCAGGTACGAGAAGCGAACGACGCTGTTCCAACCAATCTCCCGCTCAAAAGTGGCATTGTATTGATGGATGCGCGGCTGGTGTATGTCAAAAGGGACTGCATTGACCGCGGGAGTACCACCAAAGCCGCTTGCAGTAATTCCCCCCGTAATTGGGCTAATGCCATGGGTGCTGCCAGGCCATCCTTCCAAAGGAGTGGTTGGGGGATTAGCAGTATCCTGGATTTTTCTGATTCCTTGGTTAAACGGATTCGTCGCGATGGGATCGCGGATGCCCTGAGCCGCCGACGTAGGATAGTAAATTCCATATCCACCGCGGATCACGGACTTTGCCCCAAGTTTATAAGCCAAGCCGATGCGGGGAGAGAAGTCCGTTTTGTCCATGCGGACCGTGCCTCTTCCGACGCCCAATCCCGAATCCTTGGCTAGCACATACCCGAAGCTGATGATTCTCGTGTCCAAGTATTTGAGCGTTTTGGTAGAGGGAATCACAAAGCGACCTAACTGTCCGGTGGAGGGATCCACAAAGTTTGGATCAAAGTTTGCGATGAGGTCATTGGCATCAACGAAAGGCGTAATTAGCTCGTAACGCAGGCCAAGGTTGACCGTCAGCCGCGAAGTTGCTTTCCAGGTGTCCTGAAAGAAGTAGCCGTGCTCCCAATTGTAGACGTCCATGGCTGGGCGAGGTTGCAGTACGTAGTTAACGGAATTCGGAGGCAGTCCCAAGAGAAAATGTGTGAAAGGGTTCGTACCACTGCCGGAGTAAGTCATCGAGCCACGCGGATTGCCACGGTTTAATGCGAAGCCATCCACAGCGGCATTTCGCACGATGTCGCCGCCCATGCGAAACGCGTGTTTGCCGACGATCCAGGTCAAAGTGTCTCCGAACGTGACCAAGTTCTGGTCCAGTGGGCGGAACGTGTTGCGCCCGCCGTTGGTAAATGTGGCAAAAGTGTTGCTGAAACTGATCGCTGGATGTCCAAAAGTGGAAAGAGCGAAAGAGCCGACAACCGAGCCGTACGCGTCAATGTCGCTCTGGTCGAAGCCAATGCCGGAAAGAAATCCGTCCAATGTAGTGTTGCTATGTCGCAAGAGGCCCTGCCGATTGAAGCCGCCCCGCCCCTCATTGATCAAGTTCGGGCGGAAAGAATGGAGATACGAGAAGGAAACCGTATGGTTTCTGCGGTCATTCTGTGTCAGTCCAAGGCCTGTGAAGGGGTTAACCACGGGAGATGATGCGCTCACTTGAGCCGAGGCGTTATACACGCCGTAGACGTGATCGCGGTCGGAGAAATCGTGGTCCAACCTCAGGGTACCGAGATCCTGTGTGGAATCGCCAGACAAAATCGTCTGAAAGCCTCCAGGGATTCTTCCATTTGCAGGATTGATCGGCGCGCTCACGCCGATTTGGGGAAAGTAGGTTGCGATGAGGTTTTGCACCGTGGGATTCAAAAGCCTCGACGGGATCCTGATGAATCTCTGCGTTCCATTGACGACAACGGTATCATCTGTAATTTCTTGCGAGGTCAATGTAAAGCATGGGGGTACGGCCGAAGCACAAGCAGGCACGAGGGGTTTGGCGGAGTCGTTCAGCCCGGAAAAGTCTCCCGTATACAGCGAAGGATGAGGAATGGTCGTGGATGAAATCTTGACTGGGGCAACGGAGTAGTTCTTCTCATAAGCGGCAAAGAACCAGGTCTTTTTCACAAGTGGAATGCGCCCTCCGAACGACCCTCCAATGTCGTTGAGGTTAAAGTAAGGATTTGGGTATTGGGATTGAAAAGCCGTGGGGGCAAAATTCGCTTTGCCTATTTTGTCGTCCAGGGTCCAGGCGGCGAGGGCGGAGTTGCTATTGTTGTAAAACGCCGAGCCATGGTAGTCAGCGCCTCCTCGCTTTGTTGTAACGCGAATGTTTGCAACGCCCGCATACTCCGCGCTGAAGTCAGAACTGAGTACATTAATTTCGCCGACAGCCTCGAGAGATGGTTGGCTTGCCGTCGGCTCGCCAAAGATTCCCCCGTTCGAACGCTGCCCGTCCACTGAAAAACTGGCGCCATAGCTCTGCGCGCCGATGAACTTGAACTCACCGTCCGAAGCCCCCTGCGTGATGTTGGGGTTCAGATAAAGAAACGTGTAGACATTCCGGCTGTCGCGCGGCAGTTCGATGACCTGTTGATTGTCGAGGGTTTGGCTGATGGTCTGATCTTCTGTATTCATGGCAGGAGCTTGCAGTGAGACCTCGACACTTTCTTTCGCTGCGGAAACCTTCAGCACCGCGTCAGCGCTCACACTGTCGCTCCCATTAAGGACGATATCGTTGATCTCTCTTTTGTCCATCCCCGGAGCTGTGATGACCACACGATAGGTCCCCGGCCTTAGCCCGAACATTTCGTAATGTCCCTGAGAGTTGGTTTGCGTTTGACGCGCAGCGTTGGTCAGGGCGTCGATGATGGTAACGGCGGCGTTAGGAATGGCAGCGCCAGAGGAGTCCGTCACAGTGCCGCGAATGGTGCCAAGATCCGTACCTTGGCCGTGAACCCGCGCACCACACAACAGCAGGGCCAGCGAACCAAGCAATGCGAACACAAGTTTGTATCTCAAGGATGCCTCCCCCCAAAATGCTTCGGGAGGATGTAGCACAATAGGAAAGCAAACACAACAACAAATAAGAAACAAAATTGTAAAAGAAAGGAGTCGAAAGCATTGACGGCATTTATACTTTCGTTTGCTTTGACTAACGGGCCGGGAAGGCCGTATACTTCCTTCCCACTGGAAGAGGTGCATGAGTCCTAAAGCCCGGCTTTTGACTGAACAGCGTCGCCGAAACCTCCTGGATCTTGTCGACCAACATGGCCAAGTGACAGTAGCCGATATGGTGAGGCGCTTTGCAATCTCGGCTGTCACCGTTCGAAGCGATCTCGACGCGCTGGCTTCCCTGGGAGTTGTGGTTCGGTCGCACGGCGGGGCCGTAAGGCGGCTGGAAGCTACGCAAGACTACCCACTCCGCACGAAAGAGACCCTGCATCGCGAAGAAAAGGTAAGGATCGGAAAGGCAGCCGCTGAACTCGTGCAGCCTGGAGAGACTATCATTCTCGATTCAGGCACAACTACGGCGGAAATCGCGCGACGCTTGAAGTTGATGAAGATGCAGCCCCTCACGGTCATCACCAATGCATTGAACATTGCCATGGAGCTGGCCGATTTGCCCGGCGTCTCCCTGATTATGATCGGCGGATTGCTGCGCCCCGTTTCCTATTCGTTCGTGGGACCGCAGGCGGAAGCCATGATGAATGAGTTTCACGCGGACCGCCTGTTCCTGGCGGTGGACGGTTTCGATTTGGAGAACGGCCCTTCCACACCCGACGTGCTCGAAGCCCAGCTCAACAATGTCATGATCCGTTCGTCGCGCGAAGTGAACGTGGTTACGGACTTCAGCAAATTGGGCCGGCGCAGTGTTTCGAGAATCGGGCCTTACGATCGCATCCAGCGTCTGATTACCGACAGCCGCGCTCCTCAGGAATTCACGGAAGGACTTCGCAAGAGGCGCATCGAAGTCATTGAGGTTTAGGTTGAGGTGTTGCTCCCGCTAGCGCGAGGCGGCTGAGGTGATGAGACATTCGGTTTTCGGGAGCAAGCAGCGCTTCCCGCAGCGAAGCGTTGGCTTTTTGTGTTTCTCCGAGCGTAATTTGCAAAGCTCCGGCCATATAAAGCGAAGAACTCGAGGAATTGCTTTGCGTGCTGGATTCGACTTGCGACAAGGCTGAGTTGAGTCGAACGAGCCACTTCGCGTCATCATAGCCATCAAGTTTTCGAGACGAAGCCCACGCCCAAACCGCCTCTGAGGGTCCGTTCGCTCGAGCCGCGTGGCGGTAGAATTCATCAGCGTCCCTCTGTTGGCCGCACGACTCCGATACTTCCCCAAGCAAGAAATTACTTCTTGCGGAATCCAGAAACGACGCGAGCCCATCTTGCGTGAAAGCTAGTCCGTTCACAGGGGAACCAATGGACTTCGCAACGGCGAGCGCATCTTTGCAGCGGTTTGTTCGAGCGAGGGCCAACGCCCGCTGCAGGTTTACCTCGATCCATACCTGCCGAACATTCGTACCGCCTTCCTCGCGCCCAAAGAAGCGGTTTTTGAATAACGCCATCGCCGCTTCATGGCTCCCTGCTTCCGCACGACTCAAGGCAAGTTCGTAGACCAGCGGCGTGGGCATGCGGTTCAAGTCCGGATAGCGTTCCAGCACTTTTACGCGTTCGGTTGCAGATTTTCCAAGCAGCGTCATCGCAACGATTGCTCCGGAATAATTCACAGGGTTAAGAGAGTCGTTCGCGATTCCTTCTTCGAAAGCGTTTAAAGCGCCGTCGAACTCATGCTTTATGTTGAGTAATGCCAGGCCAGTGCTCGCTTGCAGGACAGGGATTTTGGCATTTAGCTCGCGGGCACGGTTCCATTCAATGAGAGCAGCATCCGTCTGTCCCCGCGCAAAGAGCCACGTTCCCAGAAGGTAGTGCGCGGTCGCGTCTTTTTCATTCTTTCGAATGGCGGCGCGCAGAGCCCGCTGCTCTTCAGCCCGGCTCGGGAAAATGTACAGCGTCGAAAGTCGGGAAGCTTGCGCGTAGTCTTTCTCGGGAGACTCGCCAAGTTTCTCGCGGCAGTATCCACGAAAGTAGGCGACCAACGGATGGTTCTGCGGCGCGACGGAGCCGGGCTCTGCTTGATCGGCCTTCACGGCCGGATAATCCCGGCTGAGAACCTCTAGCGCCTTCTGGTAGAGGCCCAAGCGCGCATATTCGTAGGCAACGTTCAACACGCGATAGGGATCACCCGCCAAATGCGCCAGGTCTGGACTGCCCACAACTTCGCGGAGAAAATTGCTCAAGGGAAAACGTGCAAGGTCTTTTTTGGCTACAGTTTCCGCTTCCTTGGATCCTCCAAGCGCTTTTTGAACGGCCACCAGTTCTTCCGTGGCACGCAAATCTTCGGGAGCGGCTTGCAGACTCGACGCGAGCAATTCCCTGGCCAGTTCCAACCTTCCAGCGCGAGCCTGCACTTCCGCAAGACGCACCGAAGCCGCAACGCGGAACTCCGGCAATCGCAGAGCCTGGCGGTATGCATCCGCTGCCTCTTCCTCTCGTTCAAGCCCTTCGTATGCAATTCCGAGGTAGTAGGTAATTTCCGTGTCGCTCGTATTGCGGTCATGAACCTCAACGAGACTCGGGAGCGCTTCCTCAAAACGATTCAGCCCGGCATCCAAACGTCCCGCGGCTTTGAGCAGTTCAAAGCTGCCCGGGAATTTCTGTAGAGCCTTCTCATAAGTCTGGGTGGCCGCCAACAAATTGCCATTCAGCTCCTCGTCCTTCCCCGATTGAAGCCAATCATCCGCACTTCGCCGGCTCTCTTCTGGAATCTTGAACGAAGCCTGGGGGCCGAGCTTGATCTGGGATTCCGGCACCCAGTCGTATTGGCCCTCGGTCTGCTTCAGCAACAAGGTGCCGTTGCCGTCTCTTAGTTCGAATGTGAGGCTCGGAAAACCGCTGGGAATCGGAATCTCTTTTTTCCAAACCCGCTCAGGCGCCAAGTCCACTCTTTCCCGCACCAACGGAGCCGCGCCATTTGGACTAGTCTTATTTAGACTAGTGGCAGTCTCATTTAGAATCGTGATCAACCCCGCTGGAATCTTGCGGTTGGCATTGAACGCCACGTTCAAAGCGCTGTTGGTCCTCTCCAAGTGAACTACGCCTGCCAAGTTGGCCCGTGAAATCCCGCCCGTGTCGCGTACCGGCATCCAGTACTCCGTGAAGGAGATTGCCTGCCCTGGCTCCAGGAACGCGTACGTCTCCTGATTTCTGAACAAACCCGCTTGCAGCTCGACGTACGCGCTGTCGTTGTCCGAAAGAGCCTTGCGCCAATCGAGGCCGTCCGCGTCGACACCCCAGGACCAGATTTTCTTCGCAGGCACTTGAAGATACTCGGCAAAGTGCGCGGTGCCCGTGTTGGTATGGGGATTCCACACTCCCATGAAGTCTTCCCGGCTTCCATGCGTGAACAAGGACACCGGCCCATCCGTCTGGTTTCGAATGACACTCAAGTCTCTCCCTTGTGCATCAACCGGCCAGCGCTGGACCTCGGCAAATCCGTGCGCAGCAGCGAAGCGTTGAGGGTATTGGATCCGGGAGTCATTCCAGACTTGCACGCCAGCATTGTTCCACCAATAAAAGCGATGGCGAACGTCGCTACGGTTGCTTAGCGCGACGCGCTGCTCCAAAACCGTGGAGCCGGGACGCAAAATCAGTTCAACTGTCCACTCCATCTCATAAACCCTGTCAATGTTGCCCACGGTCACGGAAGCACTGCCGTCCGAATGTGCCGCGAAAGCAAAATTCACTGGCGACATCGAGACCCAATTATGGGAAACGGGAAAATTGAATTCGACGCCAAACGCAGCCCACGCTCCCCGATAACCGATCCGCGCCTTCTTGATGGAGGGATTCGCATAGAACATAGGCTGACCGCTGATTTTGTCAACGCAGGTGTAAAGGTGGCCCCCAATATCGGGCAGGACAGCACACTTCAAATATTCATTCTCGAGGTAAACGGCTCGCCACTCATGCTCTTGGCGCTCGTTGGTGATTTCGTTTCGCAACGTGTATGGATAATTGAAGCGGCCGGTCGAGAATTGATCGAAGGGCGGATTGGGATCAGGCGCTCCTTCCTCGTAAGTTGGAAGTTTCAGGACGCCTTCCCACACTTGCACTTGGCCGCAAATCGGCATTGAGGAAGCGAGCAGGAAGACAAGAGCAGAAACACATCGGGCTACTCTCATCCCAAAGAAAGAGTTTCCTTCGCGTGGCTTCAAAATCATCCGCCCCTCAATACTTGCTTGCCTGAATTCCTGGTTCCTTTGAGAGTCACTAACGGTGTTTCACGAAGGTGCATGCAGAGGAAATTTCTCCACAACTCGATTAATAATCCCCTCTTCTGAGGGGGAATCGGGAAGAAGCCCTTCTTCCAGGCATCGGAAAAAAGCCAATAGCTGCGCTACAACGACATGAATGGCCAAGTCATCATCGCCAAGGTCGCTCAGCCCCCGGCATTCGATAATTTCATCACCATTTCTAACTGCAGAATCCGGAATGTTTTCGCCGACGATGACCTTCAACAGACCAAGCCTCTTTCGATCCAACTCGCGGAGCAAATCCAACTCATAAGCGCGAATCGTGCGATCTGACGACAGATAACAAACGACGAGGGTGTCTTCGTGTACGTAACTCATAGGGCCGTGACGAATGCCGAGGTACGTTTCGCAAACGGTTGTCACGCGCCCGGCAGTCAGCTCCAGCATTTTCAATGCGGCCTCGCGTGATGCCGCAAAGCGCGACCCGCTGCCCAAAAACACCGCGCGCCGGAAATCCGCACCTGCAATTCGAGCCAGCGCATCGAACTTAGAGCGGATCAATTCGTCTGCAATGTGGCTCAGCTTTTCGCACAGCGCCCGATATTCATTCGCTCTTTCGAGCGTCCCGAGAAAACGTACAGCCAAAAGCAGATTGGTGAAGCTGCTGGTCATTACCAGGCTCTTATCGAGCGTTTCACTCGGAAGAGTAATGACCCGCACATTCTTGGCTCCGTGCCACGCCTTCGCCAATTTTCCTTGCTCGTTGCATGTGACCACCACGTGCCGAATTTGCGGCTCTGTGCTGAGCAACAGCTCAACGACACCGCTGCTCTCCGGGCTGTCGCCGGACCTGGCAACAGAAACAAGCACTCCAGGCCTGCCGGGTGGAAGAGCCTTCCCGCCGTATATCAATAAGGTACCGCCGCTGATCGATTCCGTGGGGATGCCAAGCGCGTTTCGCAAGGGGAAACGCACGCATTCCGCGGCATACTCCGAACTGCCAGAGCCAGTGAGCGCCAGACTTCGAACCCCTTTCAGATCTTCCTTCAGCCCGTCACATGAAGCGAGCATTCGATCGCAAGTGCGCAGCCAGGTCCAAGGCTGCTGGCAAATTTCTCGAAAAGTGTGGAAGTAACCAAGCCTTCGCTGCTCTTCTTCCGATCGCCCAAACAATTCTGCCGCTTTGCCTTGGCCTTTAGCCAAGGAGCTTTGCCATTCGTCTTGTGTTACTCGGTGTGTGACGTCCATGGGATCCAGCGATTTCCTTTTAAGCCGTCAACGTCCAGGTTGTAGCTGCGGAGTCATAATATCCAGCGGACGATCTTGTCCGTCAACGGAACCATACCAAACACCGCCTCCAAAAGTCGTGATGTAGACTTTTTTCGGATCCTCGGGATCAGGGATGACGCGATGTCCCCACTTGAAATTAAAACCCGGTATCCGCGTCCAATGTTCGCCCCGGTCTGCGGATTTCCAGGCGGAAGATTCAAATCCGGCAGCATACAAAACGTTGGCGTCGCGAGGATCGATCGTGACATCGTAAACATGGCGGTCGCGTTCAAGTACCTGCCTCCAGGTCTTGCCCGCATCTTCTGACAAAAAAATCCCCCCGCCATCGCCATGTTCACCTTTATCCCGTGCCCAGGCCGCAAGATAGAGGCGATTCGAATCGTGCGGATCCACCGCCAAGCCATTGGGGGCATTGCTTCCTTGAGGCATCGCCACCGGCGACCAGTGCTCAGCGCCATCCGTAGAGCGATAAATCGCGCCGTCGCCATCGTTCCCGATACTTCCATCTTCGGATCGTCGCGCTACCAAGACGTAGAGCGCGCCCTTGGCATCCATCACGATTCTCCAGGCAAAAGGTTCCTTCTCGGTGATGCCTGCATTTTTCAGCGCCCAAATCTTCCCGCCGTCAACGCTCTTGTAAACCCCGCGCCCAAACGCAGCAACATAAAGTACACGCGCATCCGGCGGACTGGTGGGATCCAGCAGAATATGCGTGGCAGCAGTTTGCTCCATTCCATTGTTGGACTTGGCCCACGTGCGGCCGCCGTCATCGCTACGGCAGACTCCTCCGCGATAATCCAGAATCCCTTTTCTTCTCCACATCTTCGGCCGAGGCAAATCATGCGTCCAGCTATTTACACTCCATACTCGCCCTTTCACCTCTGGGTCAAATACAATCCAGTAAGTCGTGTTCATCCAGTCTTTGGGGACGCCCTGCGTCGAACTCATCCAGGATTTTCCCCCGTCCTCGCTTCGGAAAAGGCCTATGTCCGTTGTGGAGATGAACTGCCGGTTGTGATCAAAGGGATCGAAGTGGTAGCCGTAAGTTGTCGTAACATTGAGCCCCGTGCTCACCCATCCATTCCCATCGGACTTTCGCGAATACATAGCCACCCAATTTGCGCCGCCGTCCGTCGTGCGCATAGTTCTTCCCAAGTCCGTCCCATAACTGACATTTGCGTCCTGGTCGGCCACCGTGAGCGCCAGCGGGTTTTCTCCCCAATCCGTCCCAAAGCGCTCCGTGATCCACGCGTCATGAATGTTGGCGCCCGACTTCGCGGCTGGACTGCTGTCTTCTTTCCAAACCAGATTCCAAGTTCGCCCTGCGTCCGTGGTCTTGGCAACTCCAAGCCATTTCGCTCCGGCTTCTTCAAAATTGTTGTAAGAGACATAAGCCGTATCAGGGTTATGAAAACTGGTTGCAATGGCGCGCAACTTTGCATTCCCCGGCCCCAAATCTACCCTCCGCCAAGTTGCGCCTTCGTCATCGGACACAACCGCTGTTTCATCACCTATCGTGTAAATGACCGGCTTCCCGTCTTTGGTGAAGCCGGCGGAAATATCCGTGATTGCTTTTACGGGAGGCGTCTGAATCTTTCTCATCCCCGCCGACATTTCCTCCAAAATAAAATGCGAGCCGGCTATGAGAAGCATCCTGCCGTTCGAAGAAGTCGGGTTCACCCAAACTTTTTTGGCCGGTTCGGGCAAATCCACTTCCTTGGTCCAATTCTGGCCGGCGTCTCGAGAGACAAAGAGGGAAGAGGTTCCTCTTTTTCTGTCGCCTGCGGTCGCATAGAAAACCTTGGAATTGGCAGGATCGATGGCCATCGCCGTTATGCCGCCTAATGGATCCGGCTCGGCGACGATGTCCTCGTCAGAATGATCCGAGCTCATTTTTACGCTCTTAATCGTTGAGGGCTTCGGATAAACCAGGTTCCAGGTCTCCCCCTGGTCCTGGCTCCGCCACAGCCCAGTGGCTTGCGCGTAGATCACGTTCTTGTCGAGCGGATCGAAAACAAAAAACTGCACCACACCCCGCAGATTGAACATCCGCCAAGACTTCCCTCCGTCATGGCTGATGTAGGCGCCTGTCATGTCACAATTGACTAAAACCGTATTCAAGTCATGCGGGCTGACTGTCGGATGGAACATGGCCCCACCCCCGCCCGGTCCAATCACCCTAAAGTTGCCCGGACGAGACGAGTCCCCATTGCCATTGGCCAGAACGACAAGCCCCAAGAGCACGCGGAGAAAGAAAAGCGTCATCTCTTTCCTTTGCTTTCCTTGCTATTTCTTTCGCTTTCTTTCTTGCAGAATCCCTCAGCTTTGTCAATCTCTTTCGACGCTCTTTTGAAAAAAGTCTTATATTTTGACTTGGAGAAGCCGGGCGGCATTCTCGTAGTAAACCTTTTTCAGGATTTCATCCGGCAAACCCAAGCCGTAGATCCGCCACCGCCCCTGCGGCGGCACCTTCGCTGGTGCGTAATCGAAATACTCGTCTTCGGTTTCCAGAAAGCGGTAATAGATTTCGTACAACAGGTCGGTAAAGACCTGCTGCGGCGTGTCCGTTCCGTGTGGAACGGCATCGGTCCCAAATAAAACTCGATCCTGATATTTGTCAAAGAACTTTCTGCTCATTCGCGGCTGTCGGCCCAGCTCTCCGATGCGCGCACCCATCTCCACATGCATGTTGGGAAAGCGATCCATGCACTCGCTCACGTAAGGAAGATTCTCGGCGTCATTGCCGACGTGAAGCACAATGAACTGCGTCTTGGGATGTCGCTCCAGCACGCGGTTGCGCGCCTCCAAAATTTCGGCGTTACTTGGGAAATCCTGCCCATGAAACGACCAATCCGGATGATTGTTCAGCTCCTCAAAGCGCTCATTGAAGCGGTCGATGGGCAGAAAGAAAGCTTCCGGGTCCGAAACGTGGATTGCCACGGGAATTCCCAGTGACCCGCACGCCTCCCACATGGCATCGAAGCGTTGGTCATCTACTTTTATGAGCGGCCCCTTAGAAATCTGCTCGCGCAAATACAATCCGAGAGTTTTCAGGATTTTCAATCCGCGGGCGCCTGACTTGTGAGCGCGGACAATTTCATCCGCCTGAAACTGGCTGTATCCCGGTTGATTGGAGCGTTCCCACCAGGGCTCCGTGAAAGTCAAAAAGCGATCCGGATGAGGCGTCTGATATTTCCGAATTGCTTCTTCCAGGCCCTTCCCAACCCCACCTGTGAGGTTCGTCATGATGCGGATGTTTTTCCGATCCATCAACGGTAGTAGGTCTTCTGCCGGCGCGAAGTATTCCATTTCCTCGCCGATGCCAACTCCTCCCGCATGTTTGGCCTTGGATGAAAGATGCGTGTGGATATCTATGACTGGATAGCGCGACTTGGGCACTTTTGTTTCCGGAACGTGCAGCATGCTCCGCGGCTCAAAATCTTTAAGCTGCAGCGGCAAGGGCTTTCGCGCCTTTTCTCCTTGCCCCACTTGCACCGGACCACCCCCAGAAATCCCACCCGCCGCCAAGAGCATTCCCGCGCTTTCCAACAACTTCCGTCTCCCAATCGTCCCCATCGCCCCTCCTAAACAAGCCTTTGTATGCCGCTTCTATGGTTCCTCGGTTTCGTTCTTCTATATCGTTTACTTTCTGTTGTCAAAGTGCGATAAAGCGGCTGGGGATTGATTTGATGCTTGCTTCAAGAACACTTTATCTCTTTGCGGCCGCAGCCCTGCTCGCAACTCTTGCCACCCTTTCCGCACGCCTGGCGTCCAGTAAGCCGGAACAAGTCTACTCCAGCACCGTTGGAACTGAAGCAAAGCATGCTTCTGCAGATTTTGTCCCCGATGGGGATCTCACGAAACCAGGCTGGAAGCACGCCAAATGGTTGGACTTTGACAACGATGCGTCTGGCAAATCTCATTACCACGAAGTGATGACGCGCGTTGCGTCTCTTTGGACAGAAGCAAATATCTACTTTGCGTTTTCGGCTCGCTACGACTCTCTGAACATTTACGAAGGAGAAGACCCCAAGCCGGAGCGATGGCAGCTTTGGGACCGCGACGTTGTCGAAGTCTTCCTCAATCCTCAGCCTGAGCGTGTAAATCACTACTTTGAGTTTGAAGTGGCTCCGAACAATCAGTGGATTGACTTGGAAATTGACAAGACCAGAGACCCGTTCAACGACGCCTCCTGGAATTCCGGTTTTGAGCACGCAACTCGCATTGATACTCAGCATCACATTTGGACTACTGAGATGCGCATCCCTCTCGCGGCGATGAACGTGAAAGACGCGCACTCCGGCGCGCAATGGCGCGTCAATTTCTTCCGCGCGGCGGGAAAGGGTGGCGACGATCGCCGCAAGTTTCTTGCCTGGAGCATCATTCCTGAAGGGAAAACGTTTCACGTGCCAACGCGGTTTGGAATCCTAAAACTTGTGAATTAGCCTCGCGTCGCCTGGTTAGTGGATGTATGCCCCGGAAGGCAGTAGAAATTGAATCGGCCAGCTCTCGCGTTTGTGCTCCACGATCTCAGACCATTTCAAAACGTTCCCGTTTGCGTTCGGCAATAGGCTTATCCCGGGCAGAGTTTCGGCAATAGCGCCTGCCAGCGTGTAAGCATCGCCGGCCGCAGTGAGCGCGTCCACATTTACGCGTAGCCTTTCTGTGGCGAATCTTCTGGCGATTTCCGCGTCCTCCATCATTTGGAGAAAATACGGCCTCCCATTCAAGAGCGAGTTGTACACGTAGTCCGCAAGCACCCCGGAAATCGGATTCGCGTACGCGTGGTCAAAGTCCAACTTGCCCAGTAACGTGTCGTCCGGTGAGACAGCCGTGTAAGGCATGCGAGTCTCGCCAAGCCCGCGAAAATCAAACGAAATAATGTCAAAGCCCTGGTTTAGAACTTTTTCGACTTCGGGCCAATCTTCCGAGGTTGCTTTGCCATTTTCTCCAAACCACAACGCAGTTTTTCTCTCGCCTGCACTGGATTTGTTGCCGGACTTGTGAATGTAAAGCAGCGGCATTTCCAGCAGTCCGCTATGGCGCAGCAAGTAGCGATCAATCGTCACGTCATCCAGTTTCGAACTGCCCGCGGCTTCCCAGGTGATTTCGCCCGCTTGCGGCAGCACGCCGGTATGCTGGCTTACGTGCCAATTCTTCACGCCGGGGTATCTATCCCCGTAATACTCCTTCGCAAGCGTCCGCGCGGTTCCGGCTTTATGCTCCTCGTAATAATCGCGAATCACATCAGTCAGTGGCCTTGCCTCGCTGAAATCAACGAGCGCCTGGCCTGTTCGTGTACATCGTAGGGCTTCTCTGTCCAGCTCTTTCACGGAAGGAAGACCGGTTCGCGTGGGCATCCGATTGAAATGGCCGAGAAAATCCAGCGCCGCCTCTTGATTCTCCGCGGAATACTGATGCCCGTTATAACTCTCGACCATCGCAACGCGATCGCCATGTCCGAGGCGCGTGTATAGCTTCTGAATTTCGCGAAAGGTTTTGCGCGTCCCCTCGATAGGGAAAAAGTCCAATACCGCAGCCGCCACCATCACCGGGCGCGGATACATCAGCAACAGCAGACCCGGATGGTCCACGCCGCTTGAAATCATGCCGTACAAGTCCTGTTCGGGATCGCTGTCCGGATCGGCGAAAATGCGATTCGAAATCCGCATCGGGAGCTCAGTGATGTAGCAAGAGGGCACGGCAATTTTTATGCGCGGATCCAAGGCTGCGATAAGCGCGGTTTGAGTTCCGCCTCCGCTTGTGCCGGTAATGCTGATTCGCTCGCCATCCACGTCATGGCGCGTCAGCAAATAGTCCACCGCACGAATGCCGTCCCAAACTTCCCAGCGCGCAAGGTTCGCTCCGGCTAAATACGCCAGGTTCCCCATCACCGCGTGTTCCGCGCAAATCAAGTTGTAACGGCTCTTCTGCGCCTTCGCGTCCCAGAACTGGCTGCGTTCGCCTTGCCCGACGGGATCCCAGGAGATCACGACGTAGCCGCGTCCCGCCAATCTCTGGCTCAGCGCTTGATAGTGGAATTTTCCGTCCGCGGCGTGACCTGCTGGCACCAACACGGCCGGATGCCTTGTTGTGTGATCATCTGGAACGTAAACAAGAGCGGTGACGTAAACGCCCGGCAAGCTTTGAAACACAAGCTTCTCGATGGTGAAACCATCCATCGGAATCTTGCCCGTAATCTCCGCGTGCAGCTCCGTTTTTACCGTGGGCAAGCCCCCAATCATCTGCAGAAGTTTTTGCCGCAATTCGTCCTGCATCTTGTGCAGGCCCGCTTCGTCGCGGATGGCATCCCAGGCCTTTGGGCGAGCTTCGTCTTCCTTCCACGCTTGTTCCGCCTGGTATCGCAGGTAAGCCGTGATGCGCGGCCCCGATGGCAAGGGCTGCTTCAACACTCGGAAGAACTCAGGTGGAGGAGGATCGGTCGCGGCAAGGGAACAAAATGAGCTCACACTCGCCAGGAAAACTCCGATGCAGGCGCGAATCACGGCGCCTTCACCGTCAGCGAACCCATGGCGTACCATCCGTCGTCCTGGCGCCCTTCCACGGCAAGGCGAATCGCCGGTTTGCCGCTCCTTGGATCCAGAATAGCAACGCGAACGTCGTAATTCCCCTCCGCCAAATTCTCCGGCACAAACAATGCGCCGTCATACACGGCGTCTCCAGGAAGCCACTTGCGAATGTCCACCGGCACAGGAATCACCGCGGCCATCTTCGGAGATCGCAATTCCATAGCCAGAGTAAATTCCTTGTATATGGGCGCAACTCCCTCGTTAAGCCACCACATATGAACCGGCATCATGGTTCCGGGCGCAACGACTTTCGAGTATTCCAGCCGCCGTAAATTGAATCGGTAACCAATCTTTTTTTGAAACGCATCGAATTGCGTTTTCCACTCGCTCGGTATCGGCGCGGACTTAATGTTCACGGTGCTGACGTGCCAGCGCACCGCCTGCTCGAGAATATAATCCAGGTCGTAACCTCTTTCCTTCCAGCCAGGCACGGTGTAGCACGTCTCGAGCGAAACGGGGCTGCGCTGCCAAACATTCTGAATTCCGGCGCGAACAATCTGCTGCGGATAAATCTCCAACATTTCTGCGGGGAAATAAGGATTCGTCGAACTCGTTCGCATATCTCCCCAACAATCCAGCCGCCAGCCAGCCCCATGCTCCGTCCCGTAAGTGAGCGCCTGCTGCTCGTCAAAATTCATCAGCAGTGTGGTTCGCGGAAAAGCTTCGAGCCAGATATCAATCAACTCTTTTTGATACGTAAACGCGGGCATGTAGGGGCTCCAGCCCTCTCCCCAATAGCCAACGGATGAAATATCCACGCTGTCGAGATAAGGATTCCCGTCGTAGCGTTTCCCTGCTTCGGCGACAAGGTCGCCCCAATACTTGAGATACAGCGGATCAGTGAAATCCGGCTGCCAAATCTGGCCGTCTTTGTCCGTGGATTTGTTGGCGCGCCGCGCGCCCGAGTTCCGATACCACTCGGGGAGAGGATCCTGGTTCGAGTACGGCATCAGGCGAATCGCGAGAGTTTGTCCATGCGACCGCGCCTCTTCCAAAGCCAGGTCCACAATCTCCCAGTGGAACTTCCCTGGCTCGGGTTCGAGCACATTCCAATACCAGCGGCAATAGGAAACCGACGTGTCTGGAAAATCCGGCTTCGCTGCCGCTTGCGGTAGCTTCGTCACCGGCCCTACTTCGGCCCACTTCAATGGCGGATTGGGCTCTTGGCCGTTGAACCGCTGAAACGTAGTGATGCCCATTCCTGGGTTTAAGAGCACGTCATGAATCCCTTTGGGTCGAACCACGACAACATTTGTTTGGGCAATCGAAGGGTGTGAAGTCGCGAGCGCGAGGAGAATCCATGAACAAAGGGTTCTCACAATCCTGACAAACAAGATATTTCCGTCCGCGCATTGCGCAAGCGCGCTCATTGAACAAGACATTCCGAGTTCTCCATTCCGCCTAGAAATCCCGGATGCAAACTCTATCCCTCCACGGCCATCACTTCAATTCGCAAGTAAAAGCGACGCTATTTATCCGGCAGGGCAAAGGCTGCCAGAGCATCTGAGACTTTGCCCTTAAAGTACCCGCCACCTCCGGCAGCGATCACGACAAATTGCTTGCCGGTTTTCTTACCCAGGTAGGTGGTTGGAGTTGCATGTGCGCTCGCCTCCAGCTCTGTAGCCCACAATTCTTCTCCGGTTTTTGTATCGAACGCGCGGAATCGGCTATCCATCGTCGCGCCAATAAAGACAAGTCCGCTGGCCGTGACAATCGCACCGCCGAGATTCGGTGTGCCCGTTTTCTCCTTCAATCCGTCCATGGCGCCAAGCGGCACTTTCCAGATGATCTCTCCCTTGTTCACGTCCACCGCGTTCAGCGTTCCCCAGGGCGGCTTCTGGCACGGCCATTGGTTGTTATCCCAAAACCGCGCGTATTCTCCGTCCTTCGAACCTCGCCGGTACTTTTCCGGAGCGCCATCAGCTTGCGGCAGCATTGCGCCGACGGCCCCGAACTCATTCGCGTTCACAAACAAATAGCCTGAAGTCTCGTCAAAAGCCCCTCCCGACCAATTCCCTCCTCCGAGCGTGCCGGGCATCACCAACGTCAGCTCGAGGCCGTAAGGCGTGTACATTCCCCGCGTCTTCAACGAACGAGCCATTTCCGCGCAATATTCGTGTGACTCTTTTGTGACTTCGGTGATGTCGTCTTCGCTGAGCGTCTGTCGCACCAGCGGCGGCGGTTTCAGAGGAAAGGGTTGCGTAGGCCACGCTTGCTCCCCGGGCACGGTGCTCTCTGGAACTTTGCGTTCTTCCACGGGGAACAGCGGTTTCCCCGTAAGCCGATCGAGAATAAATACGAATCCCATCTTCGTCACTTGCGCGACCGCAGGAATCTGCTGGCCATCGCGCCGCACGCTGATCAATACGGGTTGCGCCGGCATGTCGTAATCCCAAATATCGTGGTGCACCATCTGGAAGTACCAGCGAAGTTTGCCTGTGGCTGCATCCAGCGCGACCAAGGAGTTGGCAAATAAATCCATGCCTTTGCGGTCTGCGCCGTAGAAATCGTACGAAGCGGAACCAATGGGCAGAAAAACCAGCCCGTTCTCAGTGTCTACGCTCATGATGGACCACACGTTTGCCCCTGTGCGGTTCTGCCACCCATCTTCCTGCCACGTTTCGTGCCCCATTTCTCCGGGTTCCGGAATGGTGTGAAAAGTCCAGACCAGTTTTCCTGAACGAACATCGAACGCGCGCACGACGCCGATGGGACCCCTGGAGGGATATTCGGGAACCGCAGCTCCCGTAATAGCCAAATCTTGATAGATGGCCGGAGGCGAAGTTACGGAATACTCCGCGCCGGGAAAAGCGTCCGCGACTCCGGCACGCAGATTGACCGTTCCGTCTGTTCCAAAATCAGCGCATGGTTTACCCGTTTTCGCGTCCAGGGCAATCAGGCGCCCATCAAAAGTACCGAACAGAATTCGCCGGTCGCTTCCATTCTTGTTCTGCCAATAGGAGACGCCGCGGTGCTGAAAGAATTCACGTTGCCCAGCATGCCCGGCTTGCGGATCAAACTGCCAAATCTCTTTGCCGCTTTCTGCATCGAGCGCAATCACTCGATTCGAGGGAGTGGAGAAGTACAGCACGCCATCAATCACCAGGGGAGTGGACTCGAACGGGGCCACGTGATGCCGGTCCGTCTCATTGCCGCCGCGGTCCCCTTCGCCCATGTGATACGTCCACGTTCGTTTCAATCTTTTGACGTTTGAGCGGCTGATTTGTTGGAGTGAGGAGAAGCGTGTGCCACCGCTGTCGCCTCCGTAGAACCGCCATTCCTGCGCGGAGGCTCCAGACGACAGTAACACCAGACAAACAAGGCCCTGCGTTATTCTGGAGAGCACAATCCCCAATCCAAAACAAATGCGCGGTTTGGATTCACGCGCTCTGATCTTTCAACCCGGAGAGACCAAATCCCATTTAGACAAATTGAGAGCCGGTCCGTTGCCAATACGTATTTGCATGCTGACAATGATGCTGCCCAGGTACCTGCTTACAATTCTGTCGTTGGAAAATATCCCCTGAGCAATACTCTTTGATTTAGCGGCCAAATTGCAAGGAAAGACTTTCGATTTACTGCTTTTTGTTTCCTTTTCTTTCTGTCGGATGTAGACTCCCCGGGGCTGCGTTCCCCTCTGAGCGTCCGAATAGTGGACGGAAATGTTGAAACACGGGGCAAAGTCGGCTGGGAAGGAGGTTGCCATGCAATCAGCGGGTCACACGCCGTCGCACATAAGGAGGTTTTTCGCGGCCGCGTGGTACCTCGTGATTGCCACGTTGACTTTCCTCTCTGGGTGCGCCAAAAACCACACTCCAGTCCCGCAGAGACCAGCTTCCGCCATCCGCGTGACCCCTGCTGTTGACGGGCTCCGGATACAAACGTCCACGGCTGAATTCGTGCTCTTCCCAAACGGCTACTTAGAGGCGAGCCTTGCCGGCAAGAGCCCCGTTTCCACTCTGGATGATCCCGGTATGGAGCCTGGTCAGGTCGTCACAGTTGCAGGCCAGCGCATCGCCGATTTTTCTTTTGATACTGCAAATGTCCAGTTAAGCGACACCCAGGGAAAGCTTGGCAAAACAGGGAAACATATTGAAGTCCGCTCCAGCAGTCCCAGCCGCGGCCTGGAGGAAACTCTTGCGCTCGATTTTTACGATGACTTTCCCAGCCTCGGCGTGATGTCCGCGTCCTTCCGCAATGGAGGCCAAACCGACTTGCAGCTTGATGCAATCGCGCTGCAAAAGCACCGCTTCAGCGCTTCTCTCGCCGATGCGCCGGCGGCCCACAATCAGATGTGGACTTTTCAGGGTTCCAGCCTGAAATGGGGCAAGGACGAAATCTTTCCCATGCCCGCGAAGTTTTCTCAGGAGAATCCTTTTAGCGCTCCAGTCGATACGAAGGACGATTCGGAACGGGTTGGCGGGGGCATTCCCGTCGTGGCCTTTTGGACGAAGCACGTTGGTGAAGCCGTCGGCCACTTGGAGACAATTCCCTTGGTGCTTTCCATTCCAGTTGAGACGCAACCCGGCGGCTACGTCGGAGTTTCTGTCCATTTTCCTGCAAACGTCACGCTGAAGCCCGGTGACGTTTTTTCTACGCCGCGCACTTTTGTTGCAGTCTACTCCGGAGATTTCTATCAACCGCTGAGCTTGTGGTCCAACGCGGTAGACCGCGAAGGCCTGGCCAAACCTGCGAACAACGACGAAAACTATGCGGTGAGTTGGTGCGGCTGGGGCTATGAATCGAATGTGACGCCCAGACAGATGATCGACACCATTCCGAAATTGAAAGAATTGGGGATCCATTGGGCGACCCTCGACGATCGCTGGTTCAACAACTACGGCGACTGGCAGCCCAGGACGGACACTTTTGGCGGCTCAGCCATTTCGGACATGGTTAAGGAATTTCACCGGCAGGGAATCAAAGTGCAGCTTTGGTGGCTGCCGCTGGCGGTGGAGGATGGAAAGTACAAATACGAGGACCACAAGTATGTTGTTTCCGACGTGGCGAGAGACCACCCCGACTGGCTCGTTCTAGATAAACAGGGGCAGCCTGCGCGCATGGCGCGCAACTTGGCGACCCTTTGCCCCGCGCTCCCGGAAGTGCGCGATTACTACAAAAAGCTGACGGAGCGGTTCATACGTGACTGGGATTTTGACGGCCACAAACTCGATAACGTTTACTCTGTGCCGCCCTGCTTCAACCCCAAGCACCACCACAACTCGCCTAATGACTCCATTTATGCAATGGGCGACGTATACAAAGTAATTTTCGAGACCACGCGCGCCTTGAAGCCTAATAGCATCACACAGAGCTGCCCCTGTGGCACGCCCCCCAGTCTCGCGTGGCTGCGCTATATGGATCAAGCCGTCACCGCCGACCCGGTCGGCTCCGTCCAGGTCCGTCGCCGCATTAAGATGTACAAAGCGCTCCTTGGCCCGCGTGCGGCGATTTACGGCGATCACGTGGAATTGACTCGCCTCATTGGCGCAGACACTGACCACGAGTTGGACGTCGGCAGCGACTTTGCTTCGACGCTGGGTACGGGCGGCGTCCTTGGCACAAAATTTACCTGGCCCGATTACGGACCCAAGTTCAAAACCGTTTACCTCAACGGTCAGAAAGAAAACCACTGGAAGAAGTGGATTGCTCTGTACAACCAGAAAATGCTTTCTAAAGGAAATTTTCTGGATCTTTACGTCTACGGGTTCGATGCGCCGGAAGGTTATGCAATTGAGAAGGGCGGCAGCATCTTCTACGCTTTTTACGCTCCCGAAAACGTGGTTAAGTCCAAAGTAGCTGGAGGAATCTCAGGAACCTGGAAAGGGGAAGTAGAGCTTCGTGGCCTTTCTGCGAAGGAATACCGCGTTCTCGATTACGTGAACAATAAGGACCTTGGAAAGATTTCTGGTCCGACGGCCCGCCTTCACGTGGAATTCCAAGACAATCTCTTGCTGCAGGCTACTCCCGAATCAGCCACCGCTGCGTCCGGAAACCCTTCGCAAGGCACTCCTTGACGCTGACCATCGCCAAAGGCAAAAGAAAACTCAGCGAGAAAGAATTGGTGTAACAAATCCGGACGGCAAGGGTGCGCATACGTAAGAAGGTTCAAGTCCGAAAGGTGCTTCGCTGGTTGAGCCCGGGAGCGCCAATTCCGCGCGCGGATTGAAAGCGATCCCGACGGCAATGCCAACCTATTGGCTTTCCTCCAGCCAAGCAACGGCACCGCGCTCGATGGGTGGCAACGCAAAGTCCTGGCGTCCACCGACGGTTTGACCGCTGATGGTGCGCTCTTCTCCTAGAAAAGGCAAAAACTTCACTAAATACTTCTTGCGATTCGAAACGCTTATCCGGACGCCGGCCACAAGTGATGGAGCGACCACCTTGCCTGGGATCAGTCCTGCAAAATTAGCCAGGAAAATGTGGGGTTTGCCGTCCACCTGAGCCACGTTCACGGCAATCATCGGTGACGCATCGATACGCAATTCAGAATCGGTCTTCACGGCGTCCAGGAATTCGGGCTGGGACTTCGCCGAGGCTTTGGCAAAATCCGCGATGAGAGCCTCCAGGTGCGCCCGTCCGGGGCAGGACTCGAATCGTCTTATGCGTCCGGAGGCCGGAAGGCCCGTGACATCCGCAGGGCCGGTAAGGACCAGACGCCCGCCACTCTGGACAAACGAGCGCAAAGCATTCTTTTCCGCATCTGCGAGGAAGCTGACGTTGGGCAAGACCAGAACCTCGCCACGGAACTGGGTCAACGTTCGAGGAGTGATAATTTGAAACTCAAGGTGACTTTGCAGGAGCAACAGCAGTACCCCTCGATACGAAGGCAAATATGCATTCGCGCTGTAGTCCCGGCTCATGGGCGAAAAATAGACTCCCACCGGGTGCATGGGGACACGCGGAAGGTAAAACGTCTTCTCGTGCTTCTCGATCCAACTGAAAATCAACCCGCGCGTCACCGGGTCGTTCGAGCCGGCCATGGTGTGCCCAGGAGCGTCCCAGAAGTTCGCGCCTGCCATCAATTGGGACATCGCCAAAGTCTTCATTGCTTCCCGCGGATCGACATTCTTGTCGCCATCCCACGAATAGTTCAGGATCCATGTGGCTTTTCCTTGCGCAAACGCGCGAAAGGAAAGCATCCCGGCCTGGCAGAGAAACCAGTCGAGTTGCGACCGCGAAGAAGCCAGGTGATCGCCTTCACCGAATTCGTATTCGTGTGCGACGGCATCGACGACCGCGTACATCTCGTAGACATCCGCGCCGACTCGCACGGCTTCCGCTTCGATTCCCGGATAAATCTCAGGAATGACCATAATTGCCGGATTAACTGCCCGTGCGTTCTCCCGAATCTCCTGCATGAAATCGGTGAGCGTGTGGATGCGAAAATCGACCCATTTGCGGAAGTTTGGGCTCGAGAAATCTCCAAGGATCAGGTCACGGCGGGCGTCGAGGCCGGTCTGGTGTTGGAAAGCAGCGATCGTGTAATTGTCAAAGCTGGCCCAGGTGTCCTCCCAGCCTTCAAAATGCGTCATCCAGTAGGGAATATCGACGTAGATGCCATCGATGCCTGTTTCTGCGATCTGCCGGACGCGTTCCATGTAGGTTTTGCGCCAGTCGGGAGCATAGGGGCTGATCCATACGTCTTCGTCTCCCGGGCGGATCCAAAATGCTGCGCCAGAAGTAAACATCGCCGGCTCTCCGGTGATCTTACGTTGCAGCCAGTCGGGATGATCTTTGAACACGGAATGCGGCGACTGGTCCGCATGCGCTGTGATGCATTCCGTTCCCGCGATGTACACAAACGCCTTATTGCCAGCAGCGTGGGCAGCAAGCGCAAGCTTCTTGATAGCGACGAGTTTCTCTGTAGGATCGAGGAAGCTCTCGTACCGGCCGGGAATATCGTTATCGACTTCAATCCCAAAGACATGATGTTGCCGCGCATCGCTTACAATCGCTTCCGCCTTATCGGAACGCAGGCCGTAAGCGCCGATACGAACGTAGTGGGTCCAATCTTGAGCGCGCTCCTGGGCAACCGTAGTATGCCCAAAGAACAGGCCGCAGCTTAGAAGCGCGATGGCGCACCGGCGCATTGGAGCGGGGCCGTTAGAACTCAAATCGCGCGCCAATTTGCATGTGGCGCGGGGAACCGAGCGTGCTAGTGACTTGGCCGAAGGTCGTGCTGCCGAAGGCCAAGTCCGGGGGCGCAAACCGAGGCGTATTGGTGAAGTTAAAAAATTCGCCGCGAACCTGAAGCTTCATGCCCTCGCGGATGGAAAACTCTTTGCTGACCGAGAGGTCCGTATTGTGGATACCATCGCTGCGAAGGTTGGAAAAATAGCGCGGGGCATTTCCCGGCACCTGGTCGCCCGGGTCACCAAAGCAAGCGGCGTTGATGACGCTAATGCTTGCGGGGTTCACATTTTGCCCGGCTGCGAAGTTTAGTCCATTCGCGGCGGCCTGGTGATAACTAAAGCCGGAGGAAATCTGCGGGCAAAGCACGTTGGGGCGCTGGTTGCCGTCTGCCAGCTGCGGCGTGGACATCCCAATGGTGAGCGGCGTGCCAGTCTGGAACGTGAGAATCGTAGAAATCGACCAGCCACCTACGATCCCATCCAAGATGGGATTCATGTCCTTCCCCAGCCAGCGCTTGCGGCCTACAGGTACGTCAACAATTGTCGCCAAGACCATACGGTGCGTTGCATCGTTTGCGCTAATGGAGTGTTCGGCCTTCAAGTTATCGAGGACCTGTGGATTGCCCGCGCTCAAGAGGCCAGTAATGAAGGAGTTTGCCCCCGCTGAAGAATCGTCCGTCGCCTTCGAAAACGTGTAGTTGCCTTCGAAGCTCACATAATGCCCGGGACGTTTTTGGAAACGCACTTGAAGGGAATTATAGGTGGAAGTGGCGGTGAGCAGGGTCAACCCGCTAAAAGCCCCATCAAATTGCGGAAAAGGACGCAGCACGTTAATGAGCGGAATCTGCGCATCGTTGTAGATGGAATCTGGTTCGTTAAAAACAGCATTCGGCCCCTGAAAGAGGTTAATGAACGGGTTATTCACCAGATTCGCGAGGGCGTTGGTGGGCGTGGTGCAATTGCCCGGATTTCCCGGATTGGCTGCCAGGCAAGCATTGTATTGGGTAACGAGTTGCTGGCGTATTGAGGAAGGTAGGAAATTCCGGTTCGCCGTGCCGGAAAAGGAGCTATACGGCAGATGTGTGCTGTGGCTGGCCGAATAATCCACGCCAATTACAAAGTCTCCCGGGAATAGCCGCTGGACGCCAAAATTCCATTGGTAAATTTCCGCATTGCGATCTGGTGTAGTGTCCAAACTATTGTTGTTGGAAAATCCCCATTCCGCCAGCGGGCCATACTTTTGTGCCTGTGGCGGCGGAAACGTGTTGGGAAAAGGGTTTTCGAGGGTGGCGAATGGTGTCTGAAAGTTGTCGGTGCTGAAGCGCACCGGAGAAGTCTTGCCAAAAGCCGTCCCCGTAAACTGGAAATTCGTGGCCACATTAAACCCGTAATAAACCCCCGCTCCTCCACGCAAGACGGTCTTTGGGTTCATGGCATAGGCAAACCCAAGCCGCGGTGCCCAGTTATTCCTGTCCGCGGGGATGCTGCGGTGGCCTGGGCCGGCGAAGGTTGTAGTTCCGATCAAGTCACCGGTCCTATCCAGCAAGTCCGGCAAGCCCAGGCCCGGATATGGCGAGGCCACATTGTAGGGCAGAGAGATGCCGCTGTCCGCCTTGAAATTGCTGAATTGCACCAGATTGTTCCGCTCAGTGTAAGGCGTGCTCCACTCGTAGCGCAGGCCAAGATTCACAGTCAGTTTCGAACTGAGCTTCCAGTCGTCTTGAAAATAAAACGCTGTCTCTTTGGATTTGTTAGCGACCGGCTTGAAGACTGCCAGGCTCGAATCCAGATCGCCGTACCCCAATAGCAGACTGGCGAAGGAGTTGCCCTGGTTCGGATCTCCCGCGCCGACCATTTGCTCGGTCACGCCAGTCGTAAAGTGGAAGAAGCCCGTCGGAGGATTGGGCTGATAGAAATTGTTGAAGAAGAGCCTCTGCTCGCCGCCGAATTTCCAGGTTTGGCTGCCTTTCACCCACGACAAAGAGGAACTGTAAGTATAGAGGGTGTGGGCAAAAGTCGTATCCGTGCAGCACTGGTTGAAGAGGGACGTCGCATTGTTGTCCATCTGAATTACCGGAAAACGCGCTAAGCCGTTTGCCTGAGACAACGGCGCATCGCCCGGCTGGTTGAATACGGTAGCCAGCTTGGGATAGTTCTCGGTCACCGGGGAAACCGCGCGGTCAAGCCCGAAACGGCTGGTTACGACGACGGTCGGCTTTGGGGACCAATTCTCTTCGAGCACTGCGTTGTGGACGTCTGTGGGTTCGCTGAAGCCGTCGTTGAAGTCACCGTCTCCAAACACGGTTGGCACGGCAGAGGTGCTATGCAGGTTGCTATAGCGGCCCGAGAAGTGGTTCTTTTCAGAAAAATGATGATCGAGCTTGACGTCATACTGCCGGTTCGTTGATTTGGAAAGGACGACCTGATGATAGTTTGTCGTTCCCGGCGGAGCGTTTGTCACCGTGGGCTGCGGGTACATATTAATGATGGCCTGCCCGATGGGATCGGTGAGATTTGCGTCGATTAAATTGGGCACAGTGAAGTCTGAGCGGTTGCCATTGACGTCGACGTTGAAGGGATTGAAAATGCGCTGCTGTATTGGATTTCCGTTCTGGTCCAGGATCATTGTCTGCCGAAAATCGCCCGTCCGCTCGAGCGCCGTCGGTACAAACGCGTCGATATGCAAGGGATCATTCTGACGGGTGCGTTCGAAGTCCACAAAGAAAAAGGTCTTTCCTTTTTTGACGGGCCCACCCACGGAAAAACCGTACTGATCGCGCAGGTGATCCGGCCTCGGGATGCCCTGCGCGTTCGCGAAAAACTCGTTGGCGTCCAGCGCGGACCGCTGGCCGAACCACCACCCGCTCCCGTGAAATTTGTTTCCGCCTTCTTTCAAAACGATATTCACCACCGTTCCGCCGTTGTTGCCGAACTCCGCGGAAAAGCTGTTGTTTTCTACTTTGAATTCCTGAACTATTTCTACGGAGGGCTGCCAATAGACGTTCGTGGTTGCTCCCTCTCCTTGTTCGGGCGCACTGGTCAGGGCTCCGTCGACGCGCACTTCCGCAGTGGCATTGCGCTGTCCGTTGGAAACGAAGTTTGTGCCCGAAGGATAAGAATCCTCCGGGCCCTGACCGGCGGTTTCCGTGACGCCTCCTGCCAGGAACACCAATCCGAACATGCTGCGATTATTGAGAGGAATATCCCGGACGTACTCATTCGTGACGTCTGTGCCAAGGCTGGCGCTTCCGGTATCCAGCAAGGGCGCCTGTTCTGTGACTATCACGTGCTCCGACACTTCACCGGGGGACAGGGTGAAATCGAGCGTGGATTCCTGGCTGACCGCCAGGACCACGCCCCTCCGTTCCTGGGGCGTCATATTTCGCGCTTCCACGCGAATGCTATACGCGGCCGGACGCAAATTCGTTAGCACGTAGACGCCATTTGCGTTGGTGGTGGTGGACGTTGGGATATTCGTAGCCTCGTCGGTGAGTGTTACCCGCGCGTCGGGAATTACAGCTCCCGAGGAGTCGGTCACGATACCGCTCAGCTTCGCAGTGAACGAAGCCTGGGCGTGAAGCTGTGTCGCGGAAACAGCCAGAGCAAAGGCAATGATCCCCGCAGGTAAAAAGTGCCTTGCAAATGAAGTTCGCATCCCCCACCCCCAAAGATTCGATCAAAATCGGCCCGTACGCGGAAAAACCACAAGTTTTCGGCTTGTTTCGATTGGTTTCTTTTACTTTCTTTTTTGTTAGACGTCAAGCACTCTTTACCTGGCATCTGCGGCCTTCAGCCAAGAGTCCGCGGGCATAGAATTTCGGACTGAACCACCTGATTGTTTGGGAGATTGAAGTGAAAGGTCAGTGCAGAATCCAGCCGGTCTGCACAGGGCGCACAAGATGGCTAAGGGCCGAAGGCCTCGTTTAGTCTTAGCAGGATATAAGGAAGGAGGCGGGCCAGGTCTTCCCGCCTCCTTCTTTTCCCCTCTCGGGGAAATCCAGCTAGTCTGACGGAGGGCGACTAGCCGGTTCGTGTGTTGGCCTACTCATATAATCCCAAAAGTCAGAAAAAAGTTCCGGTGGGAGGAAAAAAGACTCTACAATCTTCAGCGAAAGCTTGCGCCTAAGGAGTTTGGTGCCAACCTCATGTCTAGCGCTCCAAGTCTAAGCCCCGATAACATATTGCGTTTTCTACAACTTAGGAGCGAGCCTGCCTCTGCGAGCGACCTTGCAAGAGGCTTGGGCCTCAAGAAATCCGAAACGCGGCCGCTGTTCAAAATGCTCGCCAAATTGAAGAAACGACGCGCGATCGAGGAATTGTCCGGCGGTCGCTATCGTTTGCCAGGGCGCAAGACCGACCGCGAAGCTCGAGAGCCGCAGCCAGCCCGGCCCTCCCTTGCTCCTCAACGCCATCAACCCGGCTGGCCCGGCGATGAAGTCAAAGGCCGCTTGATTCTTCATCCTGACGGATACGGATTTGTGGTGCCCGATACGCCTGTCCCGCAGCTCGACGGCGATGTGTATATCGGACGAGACGCCATTGAGGATGCCATGCATGGGGATCATGTCCTTGTGAAGATTCAACGGCGCGGCGGGGTAACCGGAGCGCAGCGCGCCGAAGGGCGCATCCTAAAAATCCTTGGTCGCGCGCATCCCACCATTGTTGGCCTGTTTCGCTATGGCGTGCGCGGAAATGTCGCGTTGCCTTACGACACGCGCGTGCAGCATGAAGTGGAAATTCCGCCGGGGCATGAGTTAACACCCGGACTCGCAAAGAAACTTGGATTTAGCGGACTCGATGAGCGCAGCCTCCGCGGGCGACGCATTCCGCGATTGGCGGAACTCGACGGCGCCGTGGTCAATGTCGAGCTGACGCGCTATCCGCGTAGTGGAGCCGCACCCGTTGGCCGCGTCATCGAAATCCTGGGCCGTCCTGGGGAGCTTGGTGTAGACACCGAAATCATCATTCGTAAACATCACTTGCCACACTTTTTTTCTGCCGAGGTCATGCAAGAAGCGGAGCAACGCGCCAGGCCCGTCGGCGATTTCGAGCGTGCGGGCCGCGAAGATTTTCGGCGCTTGCCGATCGTTACGATTGACGGCGAGACTGCCCGCGATTTCGATGACGCAGTCCACGTGGAGCGGCGACCCAATGGCCACTGGCACCTCCAGGTACACATCGCGGACGTGGCGCATTACGTTCGAACCGCAAACGCGTTGGATCAGGAAGCGCGCCTGCGCGGTACGTCGGTTTATTTTCCCGATCGGGCTGTGCCCATGCTTCCCGAAGCTCTTTCGAATGGCATGTGCTCCCTAAAGCCCCGCGAGGAACGCATGGTCATGAGTGTCCTTATGGACTTCGACGCGGCGGGGAGGCAGCTATCCGCGCGCATGACTTCCGGTGTCATCCGCTCGGCGGAGCGAATGACCTACACCAACGTGAACAAGGTTCTGGAAGGCGACGCGGAAATGACCAAGCGCTACGCCGCGCTCGCGAGTCATTTCCATGCCATGAAAGAACTTGCTCTACTACTGAATGCGCGCCGGAACGAGCGCGGCTCGATTGATTTCGATTTACCCGAGCGCGTCATTGAATTCGACGAAGAGCAGCGCATGACCAACATCACGCGGAGTGAGCGCAACATCGCACACCGCTTGATCGAGGAATTCATGCTCGCCGCGAACCGCGCAGTGGCCGGGTATCTCTTGAAACGCGGCATCGAATCTCTTCATCGCGTACACGAAAAACCGGATGGCCGCAAGGTTCTGGAATTCGAGGAGTTGGCGCGCGCGTTCGGCTATTCGCTCGGAGTCGAGGATTTGCACCAGCGCGAAATTGCAGTGGGCCACGGACGCATCCCCTCGCCCGCGCGGGCCGGTCGTCCCGATTCGTACGGCAAAGGCCGCGAGCGCGCAATGCGAGTCGCACTCCCCGGCGGCGATGTGCGAATCACGCCGCAGCACTATCAGCGGCTCATTCGAAAGATCCCGGGCAAGCCTGAAGAACGCATTCTCTCGTACCTTATGTTGCGGTCACTGAAGCAGGCACGCTACGCCGCCGATTCCCTCGGCCATTTCGCGCTGGGCTTCGACGAATATACGCACTTCACATCGCCCATCCGCCGTTATCCCGACCTCATCGTCCACCGCATTTTGAAATGGGCGCTTGCGCACCCGTCGGCAGCGCCGCCGTCTTTGAAACCACTCCCGCCCACGCCGACCGGGTCAGAGGCGGCTTTGTATTCTCGGGGAGGCCTCGAAGAAATCGCTGCGGAAACTTCCGAGGCCGAGCGCCGCGCCGACGGCGCCGAGCGCGAGTTGATGGACTGGAAAACCGCGCAGTTCATGGAAGAGCATCTCGGCGAGGAATACGAAGGATTGATCGTTTCAGTGCAGAAGTTCGGTTGCTTCGTTGAACTTTTCGAAGTTTTTGTCGAAGGATTGCTACCCATCGGCGCGCTGGAAGAAGCGGCGAACGTCCGTTGCGTTTACCGCGAGCGGGACCACGCCATCGTCGCTCTACGAAGGGGAGAAGGCGGCCAAGGGACAAAAGGCTCGCGCGGTGGCCGTGGAGCAAGACCGCGTCCCCTCGAATGGCATCTCGGCGACCGCGTGCGCGTGCGCGCCGACCGCATCGATCCCATGCGCAAGCGCGTCGAATTCGCTCTGGTTGAAAAGATGTAGTCCCTTGACGCTGGGGTTTGCTTGCCTGGCGTTGGCGGTTTTTGGCCCAGGCTCCCTTTCCTTTGACCGTCTGCTTTTCCAAAAGACGACCACTTCCGTCGAAACCGGATCCGCTTAGAACTTGTCTCCGGAGGTGGAAAGAATGAAGCAACGTTTCCTGAATCGAAAGCTCGGCAAGCGCACGACGCGCCGCACGGAACTTCTTAGGACAAAAAGTCAGGCAAAACGGTCCGGAGTCCCTTCACCACGGCCAGCGAAGTAATGGCGATTGGGTGGTTCGCCAGATGTAAGAGCGCTTCCTACTTCTGTTATTCTGAAGAGCTACGGGCGCAGCGCCACTGGCTCCAGCGCGGCGCAATTCATTCGAGAGGATCCCGTTACCGTGAGTTCAACCACCGTTTCTGTTGCTCCCAGCAAACGTGTTTTCAATTTCAACGCTGGCCCTGCGGCCCTGCCCCTTTCCGTACTTGAGCGCATCCGCGAAGAACTGCTCGACTGGCGCGGCAGCGGTATGTCCGTGATGGAAATGAGCCACCGCTCGCCGGAATACGAAAGCATCAGTGCTTCCGCGGAACAAAAGCTGCGCGGCTTACTCGCCATCCCCGAAGATTATGCGGTGATTTTCCTTCAAGGCGGAGGCACTCTTCAGTTCAGCATGGTGCCCATGAATCTTTGCGTACCGGGAAAGCCTGTGGATGTGCTGCACACGGGGGCTTGGACCGCGAAGGCTATTGGCGAGCTGAAAAAAGGTTTTCCCTATAGCGTGGCTGCTTCGACTGAATCGGACAACTTCGCACGGCTGCCTCGCAGTAACGAAATCAAATTGTCCGCTGACGCATCCTACGCGTATCTCTGCACGAACAACACGATTGAAGGCACGCAGTGGACTACCATGCCGGAGACTGGAAACGTCCCGCTGGTTGCCGACATGTCCTCGGACATTGCCTCGGGTCCCGTGGACGTGAAAAAGTTTGGGCTCATCTTTGCGGGCGCGCAGAAAAACCTCGGCCCGTCAGGGGTTACCATCGTTATCCTCCGCAAGGACCTGGCTGAGCGCGCCGACAAGAACCTTCCGACACTTCTCCAATACCGCACGCACATTAAGGAAAAATCGCTCTACCATACGCCGCCGACGTTTGCAGTTTACATCGTTGGACTCGTCCTCGAATGGATTGAATCGCTCGGTGGAATCCCAGGCATCCAGAAACAAAATGACGCCAAGGCTAAGCTTCTTTACGACGCCATTGAGGCCAGTAGCGGTTTTTACCGCTGTCCCGTCGAAAGCACCTCCCGCTCGAAGATGAACGTCGTCTTCCGCGTGGCCGGCGGCGACGAAGCTGCCGAAAAACAGTTTGCCAAAGAAGCCGCGTTGGCCGGTCTTGCAGGTACTCCCGGCCACCGCTCCGTCGGCGGGATGCGCATCTCACTTTACAACGCGGTGCCGCTCGAAGCTGTCGAGGCCCTAACGGCGTTTATGAGCGAATTCCAGCGCACCCGCGGCTGAATCCGTTTTTTTTACTTGATGGCAATTCCATGCGGCCGCGCCGGCCCCGTTGCAAACGCCGTATTGAAATCAAGCGCGAACCGTGGGTCAAGCGTCAGATCGTTCCCACTGATTCGCGCAACGTGGATCTTGTGATCACCCTCCGCATGCACTTTGCCGAAGGAGTCTTCGTTCAGGAAATAGTCGCTGATCACCAGCCGCTTGTCGTCGTTAGTGAGTCGAACGTAATGCGGCCCTGAATTTGCTCCCAGGTCCAGTATCTTAAGAAGCCGCGGCGTTTCGGGCTCCGAAATATCGAACATGGCCACCTTCCCCGCCTGGTTCATGGAAATAAACATTCGCTTGCCGTCGCGCGTGATTTGCAGGAGCTGCGGCCAGCCGCCTTTGGCAATCCCGCTGAAATCAAACACTCCCCGCGCCGTGCCTTGCGTTGAATCCACCAGATAAAGCTGGTCGTTCAACATTCCCGCTGTGTAGCCGCGTGCTTCGCGGTCGCCGGGAATCAACTTCACGTCAATGGTTCCGCCAGCGTTTGGAATCTCGATGGTGCGCAGGATTTCGCGGTGATTCAGGTCCCACACACGGACGCTACCGCGCAGATCCAGCCCTCCCGGAACGGCATTCAAGGTTGTGGACGGGCAAATGAAATCGCTGGTCACCATCAGATTGATTTCCGGCCGCACCGAAATGCCGTGCGGATTGAAGCCATCCATCGGCGGATTCTCCGGATATTCCTTGACAAGATTCAGAGCGCCATCAAATTCCGCCAGCCTTCCAGGCGCATGCCCCTGCGCTCCGCCCATCATGGTGACCAGAAACCCACCATTGGGCAGAGCATGAAAATCGTCGGTAATCGCCGAGAGGGGCGGATTGGCCGAGAAACGAAATTTCGGCGCGCGAGGATTCGAAACATCAAAGAAGAACACTTCGTCCTGGCCTTTCAATACGCTGAGGAGCCCGCCGCACGCGACTGTCTCTCCGTCTGCAGAAAGACCTATATGATGAAACTCGTTCCCAGTCGCATTTGGCCCCACTACTGGAGCAATCGCCAGGACCTTACCGTAGCCGGGCGACTTTTCATCGAAGTCCACCACCGCCAGAAAGTCCGGCGCGCTTCGCGCCTGGTCTCCGGCGCAGATAACCAGATACCTCGGTGCCGCTTCGGATTCCTGTGCGTAGGCAACCTGTGCAAATCCAAACACGAAGGCAGCGGCCAGTATGTTCATGCCTAGCCTCGAAAACCAGCTCTCAGAAAGACGGTAGAAGCTCATTTTCTTGTCCTTTCGATTGGTGGAGGGCTCTCGGACGAACGCGGTTTCCGGCCTTCACCACTTTTGTGAACACACCTTTAGCAATGCAAGGCTCTGGAAGTCTTTTGGGGAAGCTGATATTTTTCTTACCAAATCCTTACCGGGGTCCGGCGATGCCAGGCGGAAAGTCTTATTGGTTCGGTCCTTACCGGTTACAAACTCCGGGTGAACTTCTCTATCGCGGCAAAGACCTGGTGCCACTGCCGCCCAAAGTGGCGCAGACCCTGCTGCTCCTCCTGGAAAATGCCGGCGAAGTGGTGGAAAAAGACGAACTGCTGAAAAAGGTGTGGCGAGGCGCTTTCGTCGAAGAAGGCAGTCTGGCGCGGACGATATCCATCTTGCGAAAAACCTTGGGCGATGGAGGTGCAGGCCAGCAGTATATTGTCACGCTCTCCAAGCGCGGCTACCGATTTGTGGCGCCGGTTCGAGAGAAGACGAAGCCTCAAGAGACATCTGAGCGCAAAGTCATGCTCGCCGTGCTGCCGTTCGAGAATCTTAGCGGTGATGCAAATCAGGAGTACTTTAGCGACGGTCTGACGGAAGAAATGATCACGCAGTTGAGCCGCCTGAATCCGGAGCGGCTGGGGGTGATCGCGCGGACCTCGGCCATGATGTTCAAAGGAACAAAGAAAAGGATTGCAGAAATTGGCAAGGAGTTGGGCGCCGCTTACATTCTCGAAGGCAGCGTGCGGCGGTCGGGGAACCGGCTGCGGATTTCCGCGCAATTGATTCTCGTGGCGGATGAAACACATGTATGGGCCGAGAATTACGAGCGTAGCCTGGGAGACGTCTTGATGCTGCAAAGCGAAGTGGCCCGCGCCATCGCGCGGGAGATTCAAGTCACCTTGACGCCGCGCGAAGAGCGGAGACTGGCGCGCGCACAAAGAGTCTCCGCGGAGGCCTATGAGGCATATCTGAAGGGACGCCACTCGTGGAACAAGCGGACCGAGGAAGGCATGCGAAAAAGCATTTCGTTTTATGAGGAAGCGATCCGCGAATATCCAGATTACGCCATGGCACACGCGGGAATTGCCGACTCGTACGTGATGCTGGCGTGCCGGGGGATGGTTCCCGCTAAGGAGACGTTTCGGAAAGCCCGAGCCGCGGCGCGCATGGCACTGGACTTGGACGGCAGTCTGGGAGAAGCGCACGGTTCTCTGGCGCACGTCCGGCTGCACGACTGGGACTGGGAAGGTCTCGAAAAGGATTTCGAGCGAGCGCTGGAGCTCGATCCTTCACAGGCCATTGTCTACTACTGGTTTGGCGAATACTTGATGTCTATGGGGAGGCCCGAAGAGGCGATCGCCATGACGCAAAGAGCTTATCAACTGGACCCGCTCTCGCCGGTGATTGGCGCTTCGTTAGCGATGATCTTGTCTGGCGCGGAGGTTCGACCAAGCACTGGAAGTGCTGAAACGCGTCCAGGAAATCCATCCGGAACATTTTCTGCCCTATCTGCGCATGGGTCTGGTTCTGGTTGAGAAACGTCAATACAAGCAAGCCATCGCCGCGCTGAAGAAAGCCGTTCGCCTGGCCAACCAGAGCACGGAGACGCAGGCGGCCTTGGCGCTAGCCTACGCGGCGGGGGGCGAAAAGAAAGCCGCTATACAATTGACCAGCGAACTAGAGAATTCGCAGGCGCAGCGCTACGTCCTGCCGTACAACATCGCAAAAATCTACGCGGCAGGCGGTAGCTCTGAAAAAGCTTTTGCGTGGCTAGACAAGGCGTACGATGAGGGCAATCCCGATCTCATCGAACTGAATTCCGAGCCAGTCTTCGACAGATTGCGCGGAGACGCGCGATTCACACGCTTGATGCAGCAAGTTGGATGGAACATACCAGCGGGCGCGAATAGCTAGAAACGGTCGAGGGCGGAGCGAGTCGCCTCGCGTCGATCTGTAAGCTCAAACAAACACGCGCGGGAAGGGAGACTTCCCGCGGGCCTAGTTTTCTTGCCTTATTTCAGGCGAGGTCGAAGAGCAGAACCTCGGCGTCCTTTTCGCCTTTGAGTTCAATGGTTTTCTCTTCCGATATAGCCGCGCCGTCGCCTTCATCAAGCTTCTTGCCATTCAGCGTCACGCTGCCGCGCGTCACCTGCAGGTACGCGTGCCGGTCAGGCTTCAGTTGATGCTTTACCGATTCGCCGGCTCCCAGGACCGTCGCGTACAAATCATTGTCCTGCCGGATTTTCACAGAACCGTCGCGCCCGTCCGAAGAAAGCAGCAGCCGCAGCTTTCCGCGCTTCTCCGCTTCGCTGAAGTTTTTCTGGCCATAGGTCGGCTTGAGCCCCTGCTTTTCCGGAAACATCCAAATTTGATATAGGTGCACCGGGTCGGTTTCCGAGGCGTTGAATTCACTGTGCGTCACGCCCGTGCCCGCGCTCATGTACTGGATGTCGCCGGGTTTGATCACCGAGCCGTTGCCCATGCTGTCGCGGTGCTCCAGCGCGCCTTCCAGCACATAAGTGACAATTTCCATGTCGCGGTGAGGATGCATCGGAAATCCGCCGCCTCCGGCGACGCGATCGTCGTTCATCACGCGCAACGTGCGGAAGTGTACGTGTTTTGGGTCGTCGTAATCGGCGAAAGAAAAGGTGAAATGCGTGTCCAGCCACGCGTGGTTGGCATGGCCGCGTTCGTTGCTCTTGCGAATCCGGATCATTGCTGACCTCCTGGGTAGCTTTCATCGGCACTATAATAATACTCGTTATAACGACTAGTGTCAAGAGGCACATCGGATTTGCCCTTTGGCTAACCCATCTCCGCTTTGCAACTCCTTGAATCCGCAAACTTTGCACAACCTTCATTCCGTCCAGGTTTCCGCCTCACCCCCTTTGGGTGTAAAGTGATAGAGGGATGAAGGCAACCGTTCCACCCCTCCGAGGACTTTGGAATGAGCTCTCCGCTTTCCGCAACGCAGGCGCGAAAACCTGACGGGGCCCAAACAGCCCGGGAATCACTCACCATTACCGACAATCGCACCGGAAAATCCTACGAAATCCCCATCACGCATGGCACCATCCGCGCCGCCGATCTTCGCCAGATCAAGGTCGACCCTAAAGAATTCGGGATGATGAGCTACGATCCGGCGTTCAACAACACGGCTTCGTGCATTAGCAGAGTGACCTACATCGACGGGGACGCGGGAATCCTTCGTTATCGCGGCTATCCCATCGAGGATCTCGCGGAAAAAAGCACTTACCTCGAAACGGCGTACTTGCTATTGAACGGCGAGTTGCCCACAGCTTCGCAGTTGAAAGAATGGACCTATCACATCACGCACCACACGTTCATCCACGAAAGCATTAAGAAGTTTCTCGACGGTTTTCATTACGACGCCCATCCTATGGGAATGACCATTTCCACAATCGCCGCGCTCTCCACTTTCTATCACGACGCTAAAGATATCTTCAGTCCTGAGTCGCGCAAAAAGCAGACCTACCGCCTTATTGGCAAAATGCCCACCATTGCGTCTTTTGCTTACCGGCACACGCTGGGAATGCCTTATGTCTATCCCGACAACGATCTCAGCTATCCGGGAAATTTTCTGAACATGCTTTTCCGCACTTCCGAGGCAAAGTACCGCCCCAACCCGACTCTCGAGCGCGCCCTGGACATTCTTTTCATTCTCCACGCCGACCATGAGCAGAATTGCTCGGCTAATACAATTCGAGGCGTCGGCAGCTCCCACGTCGATCCGTACTCGGCCACGGCTGCGGCGATTGCAGCGCTTTATGGCCCGCTTCATGGCGGAGCGAACGAAGAAGTTCTTCGCATGCTGATGGAAATCGGCTCGGTCCAGAACGTTCCAGCGTTTATCAAGCGCGTGAAGGCCGGCGAAGTGAAGCTCATGGGTTTCGGTCATCGCGTTTATAAAAACTACGACCCGCGCGCTCGCATTATCAAGCACATTGCCTATCAAGTGTTCGACCTGATGGGCAAGAATCCGCTTTTGGAAATCGCTTTGGAGTGCGAGCGCATCGCGCTGGAAGACGAGTATTTCGTCAAGCGCAAGCTTTATCCCAACGTGGATTTCTATACCGGCCTGATCTATCAATCCATGGGTTTTCCGATGACCATGTTCCCTGTGTTGTTTGCGATTCCGCGCACTTCGGGGTGGATCGCGCAGTGGGAAGAGATGCTCCTCGATCCCGAGCAGAAGATTGCGCGCCCGCGCCAAATTTATCTTGGACACGACACCCGTCACTACGTTCCGATGGAAGAGCGCGGCTAGCGGCCGAAGTATCCACTTGGAAAACCTGCGTCCCCGGAACCCTCTCGCAGCCCTCCTTTAGCGGTATAGTTGTCGGAAGAGAGGGTTTGCATGTCTCAGGTTTTCACACCGCATACACCCAGCGGAGCGCGCCGCCGCAGTCAGCGCGTGCTTATGCAAGTTGGAATCCGCGTTCGCGGCAAGGATGCGCAGGGCAAGGATTTCGAGGAAGGGACCGAAACTCTCGCGATCAACGCGCATGGCGCGCTCATATTGCTTAGTGCGCGGGTGATCAGCGGCGGTGTGGTCCACATGAAGCACAACAAGACGCAAGAGGAACAGGAGTGTCACGTGGCGTACCTCGGCCCGGTGCGCGGCGGCAGAGCGGAAATAGGCGTCGAATTCACAACGCCGAGCCCGAACTTCTGGCGCGTGGCTTTTCCTCCTGAGGATTGGTCGCCCAAAAACCCCGAGGCGCGTTCCTCAGCTAACAAGCTCCGAGTTCAAAAATAAGTCGCGGCCTGAGATCGAGTAAATTTCCCAAAACAGTCATTGAAGAAAAGACCAAGACAATTAGGGGTGAAAGACTATTTGATCGCAGAAAATTATCTTGAAGTTTCTTTCTTTGCCATCATCGAGGACAAAAGCCATTTCCGGAGAACCATAAGGTAATAAGGCTTCGTGTCGGTGAACATAAGCCCCATACCAAGTTTTTCCTGGATGTAGATGACGGTCGCTTGGCCTTCGTAAAACTCCGTCGCGGTAAACACCTTCACCGTAAGCGACGTTCCTTCCGGATACAGGCTCTCAGTGCTTACATAGCAGCCGTTCAAGCTGAGCCCGGTGACCCGCGCGGTTCTCTTGTCTGGCGACGAACCCTCGCGCATCTCGATGGAGGCTTCGAACGGATAACGCGGTGTGCGCCGGCGGTCTTGTTCCATATTTCTCCCGGGCCAAACAATCGTGTTGATTCTATCGCCGACGGCTTAATGGAATCAGTATTTCTTCGGTTTAGTGCTTTTATTTTAAACACTCGGCGACCGCGGCGGATGCTGGCAAATGGGAACTATCCTTGCGGCGAGAGGAGAAGGAAAGCTCCAGTGTTTGGGACAAACAAGAAGCGAGTTATTGTAGCAAGACGCGCTCAATCGCCTGAGGCGCATTCTGGGAGCGCTCGGAATGCGAATCGGCGCTCCGTGTTCGCAGTGGTTACGATTTGACCTTGGCAGCATCTCGGGGATTGCAGCGCACGATGGAGTTCTTCCCGCAGCCTCCGCCGGGCGCGGAACAGCCGCAAGCGCACCGTCAGCGTGGAAACTCCGACCCTCTCGGCCACTTCCTGCGTTGAGTATCCCAGGACGTCGCGCAAAAGGCACACACGCCGCAACTCCGGACTGAGCCGCTTGATCGAATCCGCAATGCGCCTCCGCAGTTCCAGCCGCGCGAAGCTCTCTTCAGGAGTGTAACTGTCGGCGGCAATGCCGCTCCCAACCGTTTCTTCCCCAACGCCCGTAGGTTCTTCCAGCGAGAGAAACCTTCCTTCACGCCGTTTGCGGATAATGTCAATGGAAGCATTCGCACCAATGCGGGAAACCCACGCGTGCAAATCGTCGCCTTTTTCGTGTTTCTTGCCGGAGCCAGCAAACTGCTCTAGCCCGCGCATCGCTTTCAGGAGGGCGTCCTGACGTGCGTCTTCTGCATCCGCCGGGTTTCTCGTGAACCGAAGCGCTCCTCGGTATAAACCTGCAGCGTATGGCAGGATCAGTTTGGCCAGCGATTCGCGATTACCTCGTTGCGCCTCGCGCAGCAGCGCCGGGCGCGCAAAGCTCTCAATGTTTAGGGATGTGGCAGCCATGACGCGCAAAAGAATGGCAGGAGTATCGCCAAGCGGCGTTAAGCCATAACCTATTGATTATAAATAGCTTAGCGCCTTCGTGGACACAGGGGTTCAAATGCGGAGTGACCGCTTCTGGGACGCAAGGTGGCGATTCCGGTCATTCTGGACACTTGGATTCAGGGCTCTTTGGAGACGGGGGAAGCAGATTGCCCGGACGACTCGAGAGAGGAATTGTGCAAATTCAAAATGCGCCAGCGATCTTTGCCCTGTGGAGAATGGCAAGCTATTTCAACTCTATTCAGCGGGCTGCAGCTTATCGCCTTGCATTTCCCATTCGATCCGCACCAGGAAATCGAAATGCATGCCTTCGGTTTTGAGCCACCCTTCGAGCGCTTCGCGGGACTCCGCGCGAAACTCCACAAACATTTTTCCTTCGAGCATATTGACCAACACGCGTTCGGCGCGGGCGCTGCCGCCCGCTTGCATGCGTTGCGCGAGAGCTTCCGCTCCCTGCCGCGTAAGGCAGGCGAGAGTGTGTTGCGTAAGGTAGCGTGGCATGCGAACTCCTGGAAAAAAATTGTCGAAGTGCCAGTATTTCATAAGAACTAATGCCCGGCGTCCACTAGAAATACCGGGAAACCATTCGCCGTATTACTCGTCTTTACCATCATGAACCTGCTGACCAATATGCGGCACTCCCTTCGACAAATCTCCAAGAATCCCGGGTTCTTCGCTGTGGCTGTGGCCGCCCTTGCTCTGGGGATTGGCGCCAACACCGCCATTTTCAGCGCCGTCGAAGCCCTGTTGCTTAGGCCTCTGCCCTATTTCCAGCCGGATCGGCTGGTCATAGTGTGGGAGGATGCTTCTTTCATTGGCTTTCAGTTCAACACCCCCGCCCCAGCGAACTACCTTGACTGGAAGGCGCAGAACTCGGTGTTCACAGACATGGCGGCGAGGCAAGGCAGCAGCATGAGCCTGACCGGAGGCGGCTCACCCGAGCAGCTCTTTGGGCAGCGTGTAACGCCAAATTTCTTTGACCTTCTTGGAGTGCAGCCGGTCATCGGCCGTGTCTTCACCCTCGAAGAAGACAAGGCGAAGGAGCAGGTCGTCCTTCTAAGCTATGGCCTGTGGCAGCGCCGCTTCGGAGGAGACACATCCATCGTGGGTCGCTCGATCCTCCTGAATAACACGCAGACCAAAGTTCTGGGAGTTATGCCAAAAGGTTTCTTCTTTCGCGAAAAAAACGTGGACTACTGGATGCCACTCTATTTCACGCCGGAACGATGGGCGCAGCGCGGCAACCATTTTCTGAACGTGGTGGCCCGCCTTAAGCCGGGTGTAACCCTAAAGCAAGCGCAAACCGAAATGGACACGATCGCCGTGCGGCTGCAGCGGCAATACCCGGATACGAACGCAAAGATCGGCGCAACCGTCGTGGCCATGCAGAAAGACTTTGCAGGCGACACAGAAGACGGATTGCTCGTGCTGCAAGTGGCGTCCGTGTTCGTGCTGCTCATCGCCTGCTCGAACCTGGCGAATCTCCTTCTGGCACGCTCCACGGGCCGAAAGCGCGAAATGGCTGTGCGAATCGCATTAGGCGCCAGTCGCGGGCAAATCGCCTCGCAAATGCTATCTGAAAGCTTGCTTCTGTCCGTGGCCGGAGGCGCCTTGGGGCTGGCAGTGGGTCAGGCCTGCTGGAGCGCCTTCAGCACATTGGTGCCACCACAAATCGGCCAGGCTGGTTTTCAAATCGATTGGCGCGTGTTGCTCTTCACGGCAGGCATATCGATTGCCGCGGGCGTTTTGTTCGCGCTCGCCCCGGCGTTCCGGGCCTCGGATGTCTCATTGCAGGAGGCGCTGAAAGACGGCGGCCGTTCCGGTGAATCGCGCGGCGGCATGAAGTTGCGGGACGGACTTGTCGTCACGCAGTTCGGGCTTGCGTTTGCTCTCTTAGTCTGCGCGGGTTTGATGATCCAGACGATTTGGAACTTGCGGAAGCAGGACTTGGGATTCCGCGCCGACCATTTGCTGACCATGGCCGTACCTTTGTCGGACCCCAAATACGACACCAAAGAAAAACGCCGGAATTTTTACAACAACGTTGCAGCGGGCGCGCGCGCTCTTCCGGGAGTCAAAGGCGCGGATTTCATTTCAGATGCGCCATTTACCGCAGACGGCGACACCAACGGATACATCGTGGAAGGAGAACCGCCCCTGCAGCCAGGCCAAGTCAATGACGCGTTGTACCGCGAAGTCACGCCTTCCTACTTCCAGACAGCCGGCGCAACTCTGCGCGAAGGGCGTTTCTTGCAGGAGAGCGACCGCGAAGGAGGCCAACTCGTTGTTGTGGTCAACGACTTCTTTGCTAAACGCCATTGGCCCGGACAAAGCGCCATCGGCAAGCGAATACACTTCGACGACAAAGATGAACCCTGGCGCACGGTGGCCGGTGTCGTGCGCGATATTCGCGATCGTGGATTGCTGCTCGGCATGAAGCCCGCCATTTATGTGCCAGTGAATCAAGTCAAGCCCGACACTTATTCCTGTTTGGTGGTGCGCACCGCGATGGAACCAGAGAGTGCTGTGAAAGCGGTGGAAAACGCCGTCTGGGCGGTGGACTCGCAGCAGCCGGTAACGCTCGTTCGAACGATGGATGAATTGATCGAAACCAATGTCGCCGACCGCACGCGCCCGATGATCTTGCTCGGCGTGTTCGCCGGACTGGCGCTCGTGCTCGCCTGCATCGGCGTCTACGGCGTGCTCGCCTATGCGGTGGCGCAGCGTACGCGTGAAATCGGCGTACGCATGGCGCTCGGAGCGAAGCCTGTGGATGTCACGCGCATGGTCCTGGGGCGCGGCATGACCCTCAGCGCTATCGGACTTCTTGCAGGAGGTGCGCTGGCCGCTGCCCTCGGTGGACTCTTGCGCTCACTCTTGTTTGGGGTCACGCTCTTCGCGCCAGAAATCTACGTGGGGACCGCAGCCGCACTGGTGATCGTGGCGATGGCCGCCTGTGTCATTCCTGCGTACCGCGCCGCGCGCGTCGATCCCGTCGTTGCCCTACGCAACGAATAGAGCAGCAAGCACCAAGGCAAACCCACCTGTCCGAAGTGGCAGGTTGCGGGAAGGCACATTCTTATCGCCATGGGGTTTTACCGGGCGCATGCAAACTACAATGATAGAGAAGCAAAAAGGGTAACTGCGACCCGGACCAGCGACCCTTGGAGCGCGCGCTCTCTCAACAAAGCCGAGCTGAAGCCCGGCCTTTTTTCAACAAAGTGCAGGTGAGGTTCCAAAAATGAAACGCATCGTTTTATTTGTAGCGATTGCTTGGCTAGCTCTCGTAACTGTTCGCAGCGTGAATGCGGCTCCTCAGCATCATAAGGGAACGGGAACAACCACTCTGACCGGTGTCGTGCTTGGCCCTGACGACAAACCCGTGCCGGATGCAGCGATAACCTATCAGTCGTCCGGCGGCAACGCGCCGCACGCCGTTCACGCGGATGCGCATGGCCATTTCACAATCACGAAGCTACGGGCCGACAATTACGATTTGCGCGCCTCCGGGAATGGTGTCTTCTCCGACTGGGAGAAGAACGTCTACGTGCGCAAGGGACAAACGAAAAACGTCACGCTGCGCCTGATTTACGCGAAAGAAGTCCCCAAAGCCTACGTCAAAGGCAAGCCCAATCCAAAGTAGCTTTTGGGAAAAACCACAATTTGTCATCTCTGAAAGCGCGACGGTCAAATGGATAAATCCGGACCATGGTTCGGGTGTTTCCCAGTCATCTCTCCGCCCTTGGTTGGGCATGAACATGTTCCGGAGGTGTGTCGCATTCATTCCGCGATCCGGTGGAACTGG
>DATEGP010000009.1:0-15859 GCA_035280045.1 Candidatus Acidiferrum sp. | reverse complement strand
TCGCGAAGCCGCCGCCAGCAGGTCGCAGGCGAAGGAAATTCCTCTGGCAAATCGCACCAGCGGGCGCCGCTGCGTAAAACCCAGAGAATGCCTTCGAGGACTTTGCGGTCGTTGGCTCGTGGCCGACCACCGCGCCGGGACGTGCGTGCCTTCGGCAACAAGGGACGGAGCTTCTCCCATTGGGCGTCGGTCAGCGGTCGACCGTATCGCGCCATCGGGCCTCCCTTGGCGCTGCTCCTCGAAGTTATCTCGCATTTTTGACAGTCTAAACATCATCAATTCAGTGCGTTGTACCCAGTTTTGAAATAGGCTCTAGTATTTTTCGCACCTTTAAACTTGAGATTGTAATGAACGTACAACTGGTCTAGACTTCGAGGAACATGGACACGTTCTCCGCCGCTCAGCGCAGCAGGATAATGCGCAGCGTAAAGTCGCGGAACACAAAGCCCGAAAGGATTCTCAGTCGAGTCGTCCGCAGCTTAGGTCATCGCCAACGAAAGAATTGCAAAGACTTGCCCGGGTGCCCCGATATTGCTCTTCCTGGCAGCAAAATTGCCATATTCGTTCACGGATGTTTCTGGCACGGGCATCGCTGTCCGGCTGCGGATCTCCCGAAGTCCAATCGGAATTACTGGAAATCAAAGCAGCAGCGGAACATGCGACGAGACAAGAGAAACGCTCGTGCTCTCCGAAAACTAAATTGGAGGGTGCTGACGATATGGGAGTGCCAAATTGGGAAGGACAAGCATCTAAAGGGGAAAATCGAAGCCCTTCTGAAACGTTAAATATGGCAACGAAGAAATTAAACTGGTATGAATTCTTCGCTGGTGGCGGGATGGCGCGCCTGGGACTGGGTTCTCATTGGAATTGCATATTCGCAAACGAATGGTGCGAGAAAAAAGCGAGCGCATACCGCGCATACTTCGGGAAATCACCGGAACTCAGCGTACGCGACATTCGTTCTGTGAAAACCGAGGACCTTCCCGGCCACTCGGATTTAGTGTGGGCGTCTTTTCCCTGCCAGGACCTCTCACTAGCCGGTTCCGGAGCCGGCCTGCGAGGCGAGCGCAGCGGGACGTTCAAGCCGTTTTGGAATCTTATTGAGGGGCTCGCCGCTGAAAGGCGAAAACCTCGAGTAGTAGTGCTGGAGAACGTATCTGGCACAATCACGTCACACAAAGGAAACGACTTCACAACGATAATTAAGACTATAGAAGACACGGGGTATGCTGTGGGTGCCCTTGTAGTCGATGCGGTTCATTTCGTGCCACAGTCTCGTCCCCGTCTATTCATAATCGCAGCTAGCTCTGAGGAGAAGATCCCAACTGTTCTCACCTCCAAAAACCATTCCTTACTCTGGCACCCACGGTCCCTCTTGAAAGCATACTTTGACTGGCCACTAAGCCTAAGGAAGAATTGGATTTGGTGGAACCTCCCCGAGCCACCGGATCTGCAAGTACCCGGCCTCTCCTCCATAATCGAGCAAGACCCCTCGGGCGTCAGTTGGCACTCCAAAGAGGAGACTCAGCGCCTCGTGAGCCTAATGTCCGAAACGAATCGAAAGAAACTGCGACTTGCGCAAGGTGAAGCGACACGAAGGATTGGAACCATATACAAGAGGACGCGACCTATTGGCAAATCCCGACTCGCAAGAAGAGTACAGCGCGCTGAGATCAGGTTTGATGATGTTTCCGGATGCCTAAGAACTCCTGTAGGGGGATCAAGCCGACAAACAATCATGGTCGTAGAGGGGAAGCGACTGGCATCCCGGCTACTTGCCCCTCGTGAAGCCGCACGATTGATGGGTGTCCCCAAAGACTATCCCCTACCGGAAAAATATAATGACGCATACCATCTCTTTGGCGACGGTGTAGTCGTCCCGGTCGTTAGCTGGTTGGAAAGGCATCTGCTTCGGCCCCTGGCCGGGCGCAAAGTCTTGGAGCAGGTCGCGTAAAGGACACAACCCGCCTTGAAGAGCAAGGAACCACAAGGGATCGGAGGGCCGCCGACAGAATTGGATTTTGAAAAAGCGCTGATGTTCTTCCACGCATATATGTATGGTCCTCTTCAAGGCAAACTCCGACTCTACAAGGCTCGCGAAGTCCGTTCAACGGGCGCGGCCATGTCCTCCGACTGGGAAGTGTTCGCATCGATTCTGGTAAAGGATGTGGGAACTAAACTGGCGGCAGGCATTGATCTTTCAGAGTACGAGGTCAAGTCAGCCTTAGACGGTGGAAGTTACGAATATCAGTATCACAAGCGAACAGGGAAGAAAAAACTCCAGACGGATATGAAAGTTGGGCATCTCTTCTTCGATCACCGAGACAATCTTCGACACGTCGATCTTCATTACGCCCACGGCAGCTCAATGAAGGAGTTTTTCACCGAATGGCTTAAAGACTACCCCGATCCGTATCCTCAGAGATACCGAAAGAACATCCCGTTTCAGTGGGTGAAGACGAACGGGATCCTTCTTATGACATTAACGGACGGCGAAGTTAGTTATCCGAAGCCAGGCTCCAAATAAATCGCACAGCACGCAACAGGCTTGACCGGGGCCGGGACAGACGGGACGTTTTCTGATTCTCCAGCCCCGCTATCCCGCAGCATGCAAACGACTTAATCCCGCATCCCCATCCGTAACTTTTTGAACCAATTCCCCCGCCCCTAACCCCTTTCCCCTCAGTCACTTATTAGGGTATTGACAGAACCGTAATTTGGTGCTATGCTTTTGAATGGGCCTTTGCGGTGAGCTTCCAGGCTGCTCGCCGCTTTGCCCTGCTTGTTTACCCTGAGCGTCGAAGGGCCCCAAGCTTCGAGGGGAGCCGCGAAGGGAGTCCCGAGGGCGCGCGCTAAGTCCTTTAGAATGCGCACTTACAAAACCTTGCGCAACGATATCATTCTAAAGGGTTTACAGAAAAGCTAAGCCCTTTAGAATCTGCACTTACAAAAAAGGGGGAGGGGGGTGCCGGTTACGGTTAACTATTATTCGTCCAGGCGGCAAAACGGCCAACGGTGAACGGCCAACGGCTTCGCTTCACTTTTTCCGCGACGGACTTGGCCGGGGCTTTGGTTTGGCCTTGCTTTTGAGGTGGACGTTCAAAGCGACGGCGGCGCGGATGAGATCCTTCAGGGCTGCCTCGTTGACCGCGTCGTCTTCGTGGATGTCGATGGCGCGGCGGACGTTGCCGTCGAGGCTGGAGTTGAACAGACGCGCGGGGTCCTTCAAGGCGGCTCCACGAGCGAAGGTCATCTTGACGACGCTCTTGTGCGTCTCTCCGGTGCAGACGATGCCGTCGTGGGAAAAGACGGGAGTTCCCGGGGAGGACGGCTTGACCCATTTGCGCTCTTCGAGGATTTCCGGGTCGGCTTCGTGGATGATTGCGCGCACTTTCGCGAGCGTCTTTCCGCGCCAATCGCCAAGCTGCTTGATTCTCTCGTCGATGAAGGGAGAGCCGTCGGACCTTTTCATGTTCAGCTCCAATTCTCGCGCGTATGAAGGCTCGCGAAGTATAGAGATTGGGAAGCAGCAAGAAAAGAGGCAAGAACAACCCGCGCTGGGATCTCGACTCCGGTCAGGCGCTGGCGGGCGTGGGCTTTTTGGAGAAAAGGCGCCGGACGAGATGGCCCTTCCACATCCACAATCCTGAAAGGATCATTACTGGGACGAAGAAATACCGCGTGGGCCGGGCGTAGTTTGGAATTTGGTCAAACGGACTGTAAATGTAGCCGATGATTGGGATGCTGAAGACGATGTGAATCCAGCGAAAAATCGTGCGTGAGATACCTGGCTTCATGATTTTTGCTGCGGCTGCTGATTGGGCCATTTGAGTCATGATGCTGCTCCTTGGATTTGGTTTCGGCGTCTTTCCTGAAGTTCTTAGCCCCAATTCACTACTTTGGAGTGGGCTTGCCGGGCCACTTGGGGTTTTCAATGCCGAACTGCTGGGCGTACTCGGCGCACAATCGCAGCCAACCTTCCAGGCCCATTGCATCGCCACCAGCGATGCGGCCGATGGGCTGACCAGCGAGGAGCCGGTCGAGGACGTCGAAAGAGATTTGCCAGCCCGCGGCGCCCCACGCAATGAAGCGGCGGTCGATGTTGGACCAGAGAGTGAGGCGCGTGCCGCCATCAATGGCTTCGAGTTCCCAGCGGTTATCACCGTACTCGAGCAGCCTGGGAGCTTCCACTCGCGTGACTTTTGTTTCGATGGGCTTGGGGTTTCCGATCCAGGTGAGCTTCACCGTTCCGACCGTACCCAGGCTCGCGTCGACGTCAAAGGGGGCCCACTGGCGGAGGTGCGCCGGGTCGGTTAGCGCCTCCCAGACTTTTTCCGGCGAGTGGCGCAGTTCGCGGACGAGAATGAGGGTCCACTTCGGTCCGTCGCTTTTTTGGACCTGCGCCATGTTGGCGGGACCCGGTGCGTACTGCGCGCGCTCGTTCATCTTCTTCTCCTCGTCTTCCTTTTCGTTGCAGCTGAAAGTCAACTGTTCCGTGCGATCGAGGTGGCGTTCGAGAGCATCCACCTGAACGGACCAGAACCGGCGGCGGAACCGAGCCCTCCGGGCTGACAGCATACTGAACCGCCACTTACCAGCGTGCCAACTGGGTAAGCTGAATCAGGTTGCCGCAGGTGTCCTTCAGCATCGCGATGGTCGAGCCGGTCACGTCGGTGGGCGGCATGGTGAACTCCGCGCCGCGGGCTTTGATCCGCTCATGGTCGCCCTTAATGTCGTCAGTGAAGAACATGATCGCGGGCTGGTTCTGTTGAAAGATCGCCTGCTGATACGTTTTGGCCGCGGGGTTGCTGTTCAGCGCCAGCTGGAGCTCCGTGCCGTTGGGCTCCTCGGGCGAGGCGATGGTCAACCAGCGATAGGGGCCCTGACTGAAATCGGTCTTTTTTGTGAAGCCGAGCACCTCTGTATAGAAGCGCAAGGCTTTGTCCTGATCGTCCACGTAGACGGTGGTCACTTTGATTTTCATTTCGTCTCTCCTTTGTCGAGTTCGCGGTTTGCGCCGCGATGTTTTCTGCTTGTCTTACTTTTTGCTGGTGCAGTCCGATCCGTGGCCCTACGCGTGTCCCGCACAGGAGAATCCATGCGGTCGAGGTGGCGTTCGAGAGCATCCATGTGAGCCGACCAAAACCGGCGGAACTGGGCGAGCCACTCATCGAACTCCTGAAATGGTTCAGGTTTCAGCCGGTAAAGACGGCGCTGCGCGTCCACCGTGGATTCCACGAAACCAGCCTCGCGCAGCACCCTCAGGTGCTTGGACACGGTCGGCTGCGTCATGCCAAGCTGGCGCTCGATTTCGCCTACGGACTGCTGTGACCCAACCAGGAGGGTCAAGATCGCGCGGCGATTGGGCTCGGCAATGATTTCGAACAGCGATTCCATGCTCTTTATATACTCTAACTCGCATATACGTGTCAACGTATATTTAGAGGCGAGGTGAGGGCAGCCTGTGGAAATCTGTGGAAAAGTTGGAGCGACCAGACAAAAGTTCAGCCAGCGTTTAGCGCTGCGCCCTGCCGCACCCCAGGATGGCAGTCTGCGTTTTTCGCGCAGCTAGCTACGTAGCAGTCCAGAACAAATTCCGTCCGGCACTATAGCGGGAAAAGCGAAGAGAGATTCCTCGACTACGCAGGCCGACGCGTTCGCAGACGAACGCGCAGGAAGAAGTCGGCCTGCTTCGCTCGGAATGACAGGCTGGGCGGCGGGGCGAAAGCCTACAAATTGAGAGGGCACGATGTATCGTGCTCCTACCCAGGCAAAGAGGGCGGCGCGTTAATTCACTCTTTCGGCGACGGATTTGGCTTGGAGGAACAACAGCAAATAATCTTTGCCGCCGGTTTTGGAGTCGGTGCCGGACATGTTGAAGCCGCCGAAGGGGTGGGCGCCGACCATGGCCCCGGTGCACTTGCGGTTCAAATAAAGATTCCCGACGTGGAACATTTCTTCGGCCTTGCGGATTTTCTCCGGATTCTTGGAATACACCGCGCCGGTCAGCCCGAATTCGGTGTTGTTGGCGATTTCGAGCGCTTCGTCGTAATTCTTCGCTTTGATGACCGCGAGCACCGGGCCAAACACTTCTTCCTGGGCCAAGCGAGCTTTCGGAGGAACGTCCGCGATGATGGTCGGCTCGATGAAGTAGCCGTCGCCCGCGGCGCGCTTTCCGCCAGCGACCAAGCGGCCCTCTTTCTTGCCGACTTCGATGTAGTCGAGGATGGACTTCATGGCCGACTGGTTGATGACGGGCCCCATATAATTACTGGGATCGTCGCTGGGGCCGACGGTGATTTTTTTTGCGCGGTCGACGAGCTTTTGCACGAACGTGTCGTAGACTTTTTCGGAGACGATCGCGCGCGAGCAGGCCGAGCACTTTTGGCCTTGATAGCCGAAAGCGGCTTGCGCGGTTCCTTCCACGGCGGCGTCAATGTCGGCTTCCTCGTCCACGACAATCGCGTCTTTGCCACCCATTTCGAGAACGGTGCGCTTAATCCAGATTTGTCCGGGCGTCGGCTTGGCGGCCAGTTCGCTGATGCGCAGGCCGACTTCCTTCGAGCCGGTGAAACCGACGTAGCGGGTCTTCGGATGGGTGACGAGAGTATCGCCAACGGCGCCGCCCGGGCCAGTGATGAAGTTGACAGCTTCTTTGGGAACGCCAGCTTCAAAAAGAATGTCGATGAATTTAGCCGCAATGGTGGGCGAATCGCTGGCGGGCTTCAGCACCACCGTGTTGCCCGTTACGAGCGACGCAGCCACAAGACCGGCCATGATTGCACAGGGGAAATTCCACGGGGGAACAACAACGCCAACGCCGAGCGGGATGTAGGTAAGATAGTTGCGCTCGCCGCGCTGGGGAGTGAGCTTCTGCGGCTCGGCGAGGCGCAGCATTTCGCGACCGTAGAATTCGCAGAAATCAATCGTCTCGGCGATGTCGGCGTCGGCCTCGACCCAGGTTTTGCCGACTTCGTAGCAGACCAAGGCGTTCAATTCAAATTTGCGTTCGCGGACAATTTGCGCGGCGCGGAAGATGCATTGCACGCGCTCCTGAGCCGGGACCTTTTTCCAAGTGTCGAAATATTTGTTCGCCGCTTCGATGGCTTGCTTGGCCATATCCGCGTTGGCGTTTTGGAAGACACCAATGACTTCGGAAGGCCGTGAAGGGTTCGTCGAGGTGCGTTTTTCTGGCGTGGCGACCTTTTGTCCGCCGAGCCAGATCGGATACTCGCGGCCAAACTCGGATTTCACCTTTTTCAGTGCATCTTCCATGCGCTTGCGATTTTCCGGCTTGGAAAAATCAATGAATGGCTCGTTGATGAATTCGGATATGTGCAGTTTCTGTTCGGCGGTGGCCACGGCAATTCTCCTATTTCAGAAACAACTCATTGGACAAACTATTGTACAGCCCTTGCAAACGCTCTCACAAGCAGGGTGGCTAGTGTGGTGTTGCAAGCGGTTCAGCGGGACGAACAACAGATTATTCAAAGTGGAATTGAATCTTGAGGGTGACGCGCGCGGCGACGGGGTGACCGTTCTGCATCGCAGGCTGGTAGCGGTAATACTTCACGGCTTCCAAAGCGGGCCTGCGCAAAGAAGGCGGCCCCGACAGCACCGTCGGCGAGCTTACGATCCCATCCGTGTCCACAATGGCGTCGACCATCACGCTTCCGGTCTCGAAGTCATGCAGATCGTCGAGGGTGGCAATGGCCGGCTCCGATTTAATCAGCTTCGGCGGGATGATGGTTCCATTCGCCGTTGAAGCTGGAACAGGAGTAACCATTTTCGTTGGCTGCGGATGAACCGGCGAAGGTTTTGCATTGGCTATGGAAACCGGCGGTTTGCTAATCTCATGGGTGGCGGGCTTGACGACCTCGTAGGCACCGCCTGCCGGTGCACCAGTGGTAGTTTCGCTCGAGGGCTCTGTTCCCGACGTCGCTCCTTTGGCGCCGAGCGATTCTTTTGCTCCTGTGGCAGCCTTTGTAGGTGGAGTGGCTGAAGGCGATACAGCCGTGGAAGCTTCCGGCGCCACCTTGGTAGTAACTCCTGCAGCAAAAGTGGAGACGGAGAATTTGGTCGGCTGGTGCATCCAAGGAAGCCAGCGCTTGTACCAAACAAAGCCAATCAATGCGGCCAGAACACCACTCAGAATCACCATCCGGAGCATTCCGGAACGAAAACCGGGAGTGAATTGGCCGCGAGCCCGGAAAGAGCCGCTGCGCTTTGGCACGGGGACATGGAAATCCAGCGCCGGCTGCGGTGGCGCCGGCTTGGGCGTCACGAGCTGCGCCAATTCTTGATCCGGTGAATATTCGCGCGGGCGCTTTGGCTCACCTTCCTTGGGAGCTACATCGGCGCTAAGTTCAGTCCAGGGCGCTTTCTCCGTTTGATAGCTAAGCGTTTCTGGTTTTGATGGCTGGGAAGCACTTGTATCCAGGGGCTGCAGTGAAGGGGGTTTGGGAGTCGCGAGAGGCGGCTCAACCCCCGCGGGCTCAGCCGGTGTTTGGAGCTGGCTCAGTTGACTGCGTAGCGCTTCAACCTCTTTCTTAAGAGCTTCCACTTCCGCGGTGCTTGGCGGCGGAGCGTTTTCATCCAACTCGTCTCCGGTCGTTTCCGATGAGGAAATCAGCTCGGCGGCGGCGACCAGCTTTGCATCCTTGGGCAGCAAAGCGGTGGCGGCAGAAAATTCCGTACCCCAAAATTTAGGGGCCGGCTCGGTGAATTCCAGCTCTACGTAGCACTCGGTCGGCCGGTGAGTGCGCTTTCGAATCACTTGCGTGACAACTTCGCGGTTGGATTCTTCGTTGCTCAAGAAAAGCAGTTGTCCGGGCGTTACCGCGGCCGTTAGGCGGATTACCCCACCCTTTTCAAACACCAGAACGGTGGAGGTCAATTCAGAAAAGAGATCGCGCTCTTCCGAGGCGCTTCCAGCCTTAGCACCGGTGACCCTCACCGGCACTTCCCGAGCTACAGCGTTGACTCTGGGAAGCGGCTTGGTTTTAAGAGGGATTCCAGCATCATCGCCCGGTTCCTCGACGGATGGCGCAGGCGAGGCTTCTTTGTTCAGCTCAACCTGAGATGACTCTGCGGCAGGAGCGGCGGAAGAATTGCGCTCATTGCCATGTTCCGGGGAATGCTCTTGGCGTGAATCCACCGGAAACTCTTCTGGGGCGGAGTTCGAGCTTTCCTGCGAAGGCAAGACTGTCGAAGAGGCTTTGTCCTCTGCGGAAGACAAATTCGTCGTCCTTTGCGCACCGAGGCATGCGAGTCTGCCCCGGAAATGGAATATTTAGGTCAATTTTGAGCCGCCACTCTTTGGACAGCCCAGATAATAATGATACGCCTTTGGGAGGACGCGGTCGCTATGGTACCAACGTACCGGGTGCGCAATCAGCATACGTGAAAATATGGGGGTTTTTGTTTGAGAATGATGAGTTGAGAGGCGCTTCCAATTCTTGGGATTCCGCAAGATCAGAATTATAGGGAACGCGCGATTCGAAACCCGTAGTCGGCGTACTGGAACTGTGGCGGGATGCTGGAGCGCGCGGCGTTGCGACTTACCTTGATGTGATGACGCCAGGAGCCGCCGCGGGAGGCCTTGCGAACGCCATCGGCGGGACCTTGCGGATTTCGGTCGGGGGAATCCTTGTAATAAGCCGCGCCGTACCAATCGGCGCACCACTCGTGGACGTTGTCGCCGATGTTGTAAAGACCGTAGGCGTTTGGTGGATAGAGGCCCACTGGCTCGGGGCCGCTCTTCCAGCGGTTGGCATAATTGGGAAGCGATTCGGGCGGAGCGTCTCCGCAGGGATACAACGATTTTCCCGCGCCCCCGCGGGCGGCACATTCCCATTCGGCTTCGGTTGGGAGGCGATAGCGTTTGCCTGTTGCATGGCTCAACCAATGGCAATAGGCCGTGGCTTCATGCCAGGAAACGGCCACGACGGGCATCTGGGGGTCATTGAAATTCGGATCAGTCCAGCACAGAGGCGGCGCGGCGTTGGTTGCTGCCAGGAAGGATCGGAACTCGGCGTTAGTCACTTGGTGCGCGGCCAATTCAAGGGAATCGACCCAAACGCAGTGGACTGGTTTCTCGTCGTCGCGGCCGGTTTCGCATCCCATCCAGAACCATTGCGCGGGAATGCGAACCATTGCGGGTTCGATGAAACGTGGTCTTACGCTCCCGGATTCGCCTAGGCTTGGGGATGCTGCGGTCATGCTCTGAGTCTACTCCGGCGAGACCGAACCAACCACGCTCAGATGCCGATGATTTTGCCGGAGTCGTCGACGTCGATCGAAGAGGCGCGGGAAACTTTTGGCAGGCCGGGCATGAGCATCATGTTGCCGGAGATTACGACCACGAAGCCGGCGCCGGCGGAAAGCGAGGCGTTGGTGACGTTCAGAGTCCAACCGGTAGGCGCGCCGAGGCGCTTCGGATCGTCGGACAAAGAGTATTGCGTTTTGGCGATGCAGACCGGAAGCTTGCCGTAGCCCCAATCGGAAAACTGTTTCAGTTTGGCGGCGGCCTGATCGGAGAACTTTACATCGCTTGCGCCGTAGACTCTTTGCGCGACTTTTTTGATCTTGTCGGCAAGCGGCTCCTCGAAAGAATAGAGCGAATGCACGCCGGGAGATGGATTCTTCTCGATCGTCTCGACGACCTTCTCGGCGAGCGATTTTGCGCCCGGGCCGCCTTTTGCAAAACCTTCTGAAAGCGCCGTAGGAACGCCGCGCTCCGCACAATACGCCGCAAGTCGCTTTAATTCGGATTCGGAATCCTCAGGAAAGCGATTGATGGCTGCCACGATCGGCACGCCGAAACCCTTCAAAATTGCAATGTGCTTACTGAGATTGGGCAGCCCGCGCTCGAAGTCGCCTTCTCCCTGGTTCTTCAGGCTGCGCACCGTAGTGACCAGCACGGCCGCCGAAGGAACGATGCTGGATTGTTGCATCACGATATCGAAATATTTTTCGGCGCCGAGATCGGCGGCGAAACCGCATTCGTTCACCACGTAATCCGCGAGGCGAAGGCCCATTTCCTGGGAAATTACGCTGCTCGTGCCATGCGCGATGTTTCCGAACGGGCCTGCATGCACAAAGGCGGGAGTGCCGTCGCTAGTTTGCGCGAGATTGGGGAGAATGGCTTCACTGAGCAGGGCCATCATGCCACCCGTGGCGGACAAATCTCTTGCGCAGACTGGTTTGCCATCGCGCGTGACGCCGATAACCATGGCATCCAGACGCTTACGCAAGTCTTTGCGATCCTTCGCGAGGGCAATGATGGCCATGATTTCCGACGCGGCGGTAATGATGAAACCGGACTGGCGATTGGCGTCTTCCTTCTTGCTGTCGAGCGAGAGGCGGATGTGGCGCAGCGCGCGGTCGTTCATATCCATCGCGCGAGGCCAAGTGATTTTGTCAGGATCGAGGTGCAGATCGTTGCCATGGAAGAGATGTGCATCGATCAAGGCGGCAAGCAGATTGTGCGCGGAGGAAATGGCGTGAAAATCGCCGTTGAAATGAAGATTGATTCTCGAGCTAGGCTCGATTTGCGACAAGCCGCCGCCGGCCGCGCCACCTTTCATGCCAAAGACGGGGCCGAGCGACGGTTCGCGGGAAGTAATCACCACTTTTTTGCCGATATGGGCCAGACCTTGCGTGAGGCTGATGGCCGTAACGGTTTTTCCTTCACCGGCAGCGGTGGGGGTAGTCGCGGTGACGATAATCAGCTTACCGCGACGCTTGAAGGCAGGATCGGACAACAGTTCAAGGCGGACCTTGCCACTCTCCGAGCCAATTGGCTCAAAATATCGATCGGGGATTTCGAGTTTACGCGCGATTTCGCGAATCGGGAGAAGAGTGTTTGCCATGAAAGTTGCGGGTTACTGGGCGCTAAAGAAGATGAGCGCGGGAAAAAAGATTATCACAGTTGCAGCGAAGAGCACGAATCTGCGGGCAATACGGCAATGGGCAATTCCGGTCAACCGACAATCCATTCCCAAACCCTCAGGCGTCGACGAGATTGCCAGCACAAGTTAGAATGCAGGCACTAAGTCCTGCCTCAAGTGGGGTGTAGCATCCAATGATCAAATCAAGGCGGAACTTCTTAAAGGAATCAGCTTCCGTGGGTGCGATTTACCTCGTCGACAGACCGCAACTCCCCCGCTCTTCCGTGCCCTCCGTCGTCGTTGTCGGTGCGGGAGCGTTCGGGGGTTGGTCGGCCCTTCAACTCGCCCAGCGAGGCGCCAATGTCACGCTTCTCGATGCTTGGGGACCTGGTAATTCCCGTGCCAGTTCAGGGGGCGAGACTCGCACGATTCGTGCGACGTATGGCCCCGCGCAAGCCCTCTACACGAAGATGGTGGCACGCGCTCTGCGGCTTTGGCAGGAATTCGAGCAACGTTGGAACGTGAAGCTGTTCTTTCGGAGCGGAGCATTGCGGATGGCCGGCGCTGAAGACTCGTACGAAAGCTCAGCGCTGCCCGTATTGCAGCAGGCGGGCATTCGATTTGAGAGGCTTTCTGCGCCTGAGTGCGCTAAGCGCTGGCCGCAAATGAACTTTGAGGGTGTCTCTTGGAGTGTCTACGAACCCGACTCCGGCTTCCTCGCTGCACGCCGAGGTTGCGAGGCCGTCCTTCAAGCATTTCTGCGGGCAGGAGGTCAATATCGGCAAGCGCAGGCGAGGCCTGGGAGAATCACTGCCAAACGTATGGACGGAATCGTAGTTGGTCAGGAAGAGACTCTGAAGGCTGATTCTTATGTATTCGCACTTGGTCCCTGGCTTGGAAAAGTGTTCGACTTCTTGGCGCCCAGCATCACTCCAACTCGTCAGGAAGTATTCTTCTTTGGCACTCCCCCAGGCGATGTCCGTTTCAATGAAGAGCGCTTGCCGACCTGGATTGACGGCGGCAAGCACCCTTTCTTTGGAATACCTGGAAACCACTGGCGTGGCTTCAAGATTGCTGACGACACGCGTGGTCCCGTCATTGATCCCAGCAAGATGGAACGCGAGGTCTCGGAGGAAAAGTTAGCGTCGGCACGCAGCTATCTTCGGATGAGATTCCCGTCGTTGGCGGACGCTCCATTGCTGGAGAGTCGTGTGTGCCAGTATGAAAACTCCCCGGACCACAATTTCATCCTAGATCGCCACCCGGAAGCAGAGAACGTTTGGATTGTCGGTGGAGGATCCGGCAACGGTTTCAAGCATGGACCCGTAGTGGGTGAGATAGTTGCTGATGCTGTTTTAGCGGTGAAGGCCCCGCCTGCAGAGATGGCTCTCGCTCGCCTGATCCTGAAAAACTAGGAATCGCTTGAAAAAGGCGTGCCGATTCTTGTCGTCTGAACCGGAAACTAACACCATCGCCCAGCGACGTAAATTCAATGAGTTGTCTCGAGGTTCAGCTTCTGGACGCGCCAGTTAAGGAGCTCGGCGACGTAAAGCTCGTTTTCGCTGGGGCAGGCGATTTCGTGGATCCAGCCGAACTGGCCGAGTTGCTTGCCAGATTTGCCGAGAACGCCGAGGACTTTTCCGTCGAGGGTGAGTTTGTAAATGCGGCCGGGAAAAGCGTCGGAAGCGTAGAGAACCTGATTCGGTCCGGGCGTTATGCAGATGGCCCACGGCGAGCCGGGGGCCATCGTGCCCGTGGTGGAAGTGGGCTTGTTGCCGATGGCGGCGCGGGCATCGGCGGGAGCAGGGACGTCAACGGTGAACTGGCGAAGGAATTTTCCGGCGGTGTCGAAAACCTGGATGCGGCGGTTGCCGCGGTCAGCGACGTAAATGTTGTCGTGGGCGTCCACCGCGATGCTGTGCGGCACGTTGAATTGGCCGGCTTGCGCGCCGGGTTCGCCCCAGGACGCGAGCCAGTTGCCGTCCTTGTCTACTTTCGCGACGCGCGAATTGATGTAGCCGTCGCTGATGTAGGAGTTGCCTGCTGAGTCCCAAGCAACGTCGGTGACCTGGCGAAACATGCCGTCCACCGGAGGCAGCGGCGGCTTCACGTGCTTCAGCGGCTCGGTACCTTCGTCGGAAGCTTCCTGCTTGCGGCCAAAAACGAGCGTGACGCGGCCTTCGGGATTGAACTTGATCACCATGTCAGAGCCCTTGTCGGTGACCCAAATGTTGTCGTCCCTGTCGACTTTCACGGTGTGGGCAAAGGACCAGGCGTAGAGATAGTGGCCGATCTCGCGGATAAACTTTCCGTCGGGGCCGAATTCGAGAAGTTGCGCGGAGGCTGCGCCGTACGCTGGTCCTGTGGTGCTGCCGCGAGAGAATACAAACACGTGGCCTTTTGAGTTGACCGCGACTCCCGTGGCTTCGCCAAGATAAAGGTCAGCGGGAAGCTTCAGGAAATCGGGGGCGGACTGGAAGCGAATTTCGGGCGGTTGCTGCTGGGCAAATGCGGGCGCAGCGAACACGAGCGCTGTGACGATGAGGAAGTGTTTCATCGGAACTGGCCTCCTGGGCCGCTCCGCATCATACGCGCGTTTGAGCCTTCAGTCGCCGGTCAGAGCTTTGTATTGGGCGGCGGTCAGAGGAACGACGGAGAGGCGGCCCTGGCGCACCAGCGGCGAATCGGCGAAAAGCTTATTGGATTTGATTTGGGCGAGCGTCATTGGCTTGGCAATAGCCTTCCCTGCCTGAATTTTGACGGCGGGATTCCTCGGATCAGAAACATCCACAGAGACTACCGTCGCGGTGCCGACCGCGGTCTTCTCGTCGCCCGTGTGATAAATGACCAAGCGCGTGCCGGGTTTCATCTCGCCGAGATTCCGCAAAGCCACCGGGTTGTGTACTCCGTCCCAGACGGTAGCTTTGTCGCGCTGCAAGTCTGCGAAAGAATAAGCCGATGGTTCGGTCTTGAGCAGATAATCCGAGGGCATGGAGTCCTCACTCTTGCAAGAAATAAGCCGCTATTCTACACGCGCGGTAGATAAGGGCTCAACTCAATCGAGGAAAGGCGTCAAGCAGGCGGCGTGAAACGGATCCGCTGGCAAGAGCACTATACATAGACTTTGGCCTTCCCCGGTGTGTTTCACCTTGTATGTCTTCGAAGGAGGCAGTCATGAATTTTGAGTCGCTGGCTAAGACCGTCAGCTCGAAAGTCGCGGACGTGGGAGCTCAAAAGGCTGCTGAAGCCTTGGACCAAGCCAATCAACTGCTGAAGCTGCTTCAAGATGCTGGATATCAAGTGGGCGAAGTGGATGTCGAACTTGGCGTTCCTCCTGCCATTGGTGTCACTCTGAAGACGGGACCTACGTTGTCCGACGCAAAGCTGGACTCCATCTTTGAAGCGAATAAGGGAAACGATGCGCTGGCGCTGGTTCTGGGCGGCCTGATTCAAGCAAACAAGCTCCGGGACAAAGTGAAACTGGAGACCATCGAATTGAAGGACACGAAAATCGTTCTGAAATCCACGCCAAGCATCAGCCTGCATTGGAAAGAGAAGGCTGTGGCGAGCGCGGCAGGCGCTTCCTGACCCTACGCCAAGATCCAGGCTGCAGGAAACAAAAAGGGCCGCGGGAAACTCACGCGGCCCTTCACACTCATAATATTGTTTTGCTCTTTGACTCCGATGCGATCTGCCAGAACCTGTCCGCCCTTCGGGCAAAGCCCTCAGGGTAAAGAGTAATTCAAGCTGCAAACAAGGCCGTGAGACCTTGGATGCGTTCCCCGATTGGGCCCTGAAGCAAGCTTCAAGGTAAATCAAGGGGCCGGTATCGCCCGCACACCTTAGCGGGTTCCACCAGCATTATCTTTAGAAAGGAGGTGATCCAGCCGCAGGTTCTCCTACGGCTACCTTGTTACGACTTCACCCCAATCATGAGTCATACCTTGGGCGTCTGCCTCCTTGCGGTT
>DATEGP010000008.1:0-47069 GCA_035280045.1 Candidatus Acidiferrum sp. | reverse complement strand
CCGGGTTTAAGATCAAAGGCCGCCCGATGTCTGCGACTGTATTTGCTAATGATCGATTTCAGGCCACCAACGTTACGCTCCAGCAGCTCATTCAGAGAACCTATCGCGTTCAACCCTTGCAGGTCTCCGGCGGACCGTATTGGCTCTACAGCGAGAAATACGATGTTGATGCCAGAATCGACGCTTCCACGGTGAACGAGCTTGGAAGGCTGAGCGCCGACCAAAGCACTCTCAAGAGACAAGGGATGCTTCAGTCGCTTTTAGCGAATCAGTTTAAGTTGGCGTTTCACCGCGAAACTCGAGAAGTCCCAGGGTATGCTCTCGTTGTCGCCAAGGACGGCCCCAAACTTCAACAAGCAAAACCCGGCGATACTTATCCCAACGGCTTGAAAGACCCTCACGGACCGGTTGGAGGAGGAGTGCTCGAGGCGCCTGAAGGGAAATTAGTTGGCCAAGGGGTCCCGCTCGACGACCTCGTGAAAGCCTTGGCAACGCATTACATAGGTCCCGCGGTTGTGGACGAGACTGGTCTCTCGGGCAATTTTGATTTCACTCTTCAGTGGACACAAGAAGGTGACTCTGGAGGAGCGTCCTCAACGCAATCGGTTGATTCGCTTTTGAAACTTTTGAAGGCCTTGCCCGAACAACTCGGGCTGGAATTGCACGCGCAAACCGTTCCCCTTGAGATGCTCGTCATCGACCACGCCGAAGAAGTCAGCGCCAACGAGCTCTCAAGCCAGTCCGCAAACTCCCAAATTCCACCGCTTTTCTGCGAGTTCGCAAGTGTCAAGTACCCTGAGGGTACGGTCATAGAAGCAGCGAGCGGGGAACTGCTTTGCGCAAGGGTTTTGGATCGCGGAAAAGCCGACAAAAATGGCCAACCGCTATTTACTAAGGAATGGATTCGCACGAGCCCAGTAATCAGAGAACGCAGCAGAAACATCATCCATCCCCCTGCTGCCCCACCCGCAATCTGCACTCCGAAGCCTTCCACGCAAAGCGGCCTATGCTCTTGCGAAGAAAGTGGGATCTACTCTGAAAACGCGCTGGTTTATTCCACAAACGGCGGCAAACTGAACTGCAAGAAAGGCCAATGGGTGCCCGTGGCCGTCGACCACGCCAAACAAGTCACGACCGAATCGCAACCAGCCACGCCGCGCAGCGGTGCTCTACACAATTAGAGCGAGTCCTCCCGCTCAAACCGAAAATCCACCCGCCCATCGCGACAACGTAATTCGCGGGACGAGCAAACGAAGGAAACTGTCATCCAGACCCTCAGGATGCGGTCTTCCGCAGCCTGAGGCTGAGGGATCCGCTTTGCGTTTTGAAACTGAACGATAAGCGCCCTAAAGAGTGCGCTGTTCCTGAAGTAGGATTTTTTAGCGCGACCCGCACCGTGCCTGCACTTCCGCTGCAAGATCCGCATCCATCAGCGCGGTTCGCCCATTCAGCGCGGAACAAACCTGCATCGAGGTCATTCCCAGAGCTCCCCGCAAGTCCGCGCCCGTCAGATTCGCTCCATCGAGCGTGGCTCCCCCCAGAACCGCGCCTTTTAAGCTCGCGCCTCTTAAGTCCGCGTTCTTCAAATCCGCGTCAAGGAAAATCGTTCCTTTGCACAAAGCTCCGGTCAGGTTGGCGTCTTCGAGTCGGGCGGAGGAAAGGTCCGTTTGTTCGAGCGTGGCAAACGACAATACGGCGTTTTCGAGTCGGGCATCTCTCATGTCCGATCGCGACAAATCCGCTCGCAGGAGCTGGCCATTCTTCAAATTAATTGCATAAAGCGAGGCGTTGGAGGCGCGGGCGTTCGAAAGCACGGCGTTTTCGAACGTTCCGTAGGAAAGATCAGAAAATCGCAAATCCGCGGCCGCAAAATTGGCGCCGGTCGCGTTGGCTGACACCAGCGTCGCGTGCGAAAGCAAAGCGCGGTCAAAAATTCCGGACTTGAGCAAACCTTCTCTTAAATTACTGCCTCTCAAGTCCCCCTCGGATAAATAAATGCCTTCGAGATTGGCTCGCCATAATCTTGCGTTCGCCAGAAACGCGCGATAGGCGCGCGCGTAGCGTATGTTCATTTCGTTCAAGTGCGCGCCGGAAATTTTTTCAATGTTTTCCTCGGTCCAGGCCGTGCCCTTCGGAAGCGGCGTGGAGAGCGAAGCTTCGGTCAAATCCGCATACGGCCGGTAACCAACGGTTTGAAAAATAGTGGCGGCCCAGCGGCGCGGATCGGCAGCTGATACCGCTGCGCCGGTTCGGTCCGAAGGGAGACCACGATTTACCCCCACGGAAATCACGAGCAGGATGCATCCCACGGCGAGCGCAGCGCGCGTGGTTCCCAGAACCATGCGCAGAACATTCTTGGATTGTGATACTTGGATGTCACCCGGCCGCAGCACACGTGAAACGACGAAGGGAACGCTGGTCGCGGTTGCCACAGCAAGAGTTACAAGAAACACATGAAGAAGCGTCCCGCGAAAATCCTGCCGCGTCAGGTAGCGCAGCCAGAAGAAAAACAGCGTGGCTGGAACGACCCAATAAGCAAGCACTGTAGACAGCACGGATTCAAATGCTGTCATGGCAGCGCGCGCTTCTCCCTGCCAGCGGAAATGCCGCCGCACCAGCCCCATCAAATACCAAGGCCCGTCTTTTTCGAGCGTCTGTCCGTCAGGAAAAACCGCCGGCAGCGCCGCCATGCTTCCCCACAAGCGCAGCAGCAAAAAATGAAAACGCAGCGAAAGAATCAGAAGAACAATCGGCCCGCCGAGATAAAGTCCCGTGGTCGGCAGCAGATTGCCAAGCTTCGGGACCGGAATCGCCGACGAGTTCAAGAGCAAACGAACGTCGGTGGTGTAAATAATCAACAGGCAGCAAAGAAAGCTCAATCCAACGGTCAGAAAATAAAACCACCGCGCGATTTTGGTGGCGTCGCCAATCGCTTTCGAGCTGTCCACCGCCGAAATCGATTCAGGCATCACCGCATCAAAAAGGTTCGTTCCGCCAAGGCGCCCAAACCACAGGCCGTCCGCGCCATAAACGTTGGCGCCCATTAAATTCGAACCTCTTAGTTCAGTACCTAAAAGGTTAGCGCCCTGGAGATTGGCGCGAACCAGGCTGGCGCCCCGGAGATTGGCCATCGAGAGGTCCGCGCCCGCCATGTTAACCCTATGTAAAATACTAGCTTGTAAGTTAACGCCGGTGAGGTCCGCCTTTGCCAGGTTTACGCCGGTGAGGTCGGCTCTTTCCCCGGTCTCGCCGCCGGACTCGACCCACTGTTTGTGCTGGTCCAGGATTTCCGCGAGATCGATCAGAGAAATGGGAATCGAGCCGTCGCGGGCGATAATCTCCTCGCCGGACGAAGGTTTTTCTACAATCGAGAAATTGTCCGTCGCAGAAAGTTTCTCAGCGCCGGAAGATTTTCCGGGTGTGGAGAGTATTTCGGCGATGGGAGGCTTTTCGGCGACGGAGGATTTCTCTTTCTCCGCGGCCCCGATCGCAATTCCCGTTTTCAATTGTTCGATTTCTTTGACTGCTTGGATTTCCAAAGCCATTCGAGCGCTTTCCCCCGACTGATGTCCTTCGCCCATACGCGCGTCTGACTCGCGGACTCCACCGCGGAATCCACAAACGCCAGCCCCCCACTTTTTCCCTGGAAGTCAACACCCGCTGGGCAGACCCCATCGTCTCTCAACCGAGGTGCAGAAATCGCCTGCCCGGAAGTACAGGTTGCGCCAGGGGTAACGGCGTAGCACGGGGAGTTAACAGTTCACAGTTTGCAGTTCGCAGTTGGGGGCAAAGAAGAATTGAGCGCCGGAGGCGCGGCATAATTTAGCCCAACGCTGCGTTGGGTTGCGAGCGTGATCCATAGAGTCCGGAGCACTGGAGGTGCGCGTGTTTCTAGGTCAGGATTGCGCGGGCGAAGCGGTGCACTCCGGTAGGATCGTTCGGCGGGTACTGCCGCTGAGGTGGCGTAGCTCCGCCCATCGAACGCTGCACGCGTTCCCGCACGAAACCCACATCGTTGAGATAGCTTCTCATTGCGGAAGTCGTCCAGCCGTGACGTTGGAGCACTTCGAGAATCTGTTCGCCCTTTAGCGCATCCGCTGCCATCACGTGACGGATCGGCTTCGTCGTGTCCGTTCCTCCTCCAAGCACGTTGCTGAAGGCGCTCGTCGTAATGTCGCTGATCCAGTGCGCGACACCGCTGTGGCTGGAAGCTTCGGCGGCCAGCGCGTCCACTGTGGCAGCGGGCAAGTATAGGAGCAAGCCTTCCGTGATCATCAACGCAAGGGATGCGCCGGAAGTCTCGTACAGGGCGCGCCGCTGCGCGGCATCATTCAGATCCACGGTGAGGCGCTCGCGGCGGCAGCGCGCTCTCTCGCCGGACAGGAGGCGATCCTTGTAATCGAGTACGTCGGCAAAGTCGGCTTCAATCCACCGCAGACTTGGCGAGAGTTCGAGGCGCCACGGGCGCGTGTCGAGACCACAACCGACGCTCAACACTGTCGCGACAGGGTACGTTGCGAGCGCGTCCAGCAGCAACTCATCCACGAAGCGCGTGCGAATAGCAATTCCGATGCGCAATACGTTCGCGTGGGTTAATGCGTTGAGAATGGCGACTCCGCGCTCTCCCGCGAGCCGCGCGGCGAACGGGTCCCGCACGAAGGAATCCTCGAGCGCGTTTTCGTGCGCGCGGCAGGCGGCCACCATCAGCGCGGTGTCGCTAACGTGGGTGATTGCACCATCAGTAGGCAAGTTGGACGTCATCTGTCCCAGCAAAGACAAAACCTTAACACGGAGTTCACAGAGGTAGGAGCACGGAGTTCACAGAGAAGAAGTGGCGAGATGGGAAAGAAAGATAAAAACTCAAAACCCGCACCTCCGCAACTCCATCCGGAGCGCAAAAGGCGCGCATGAAAACCGCAGGGATGCGGCACGCGACGTGTCCTAGGCTCGGTCTATGCGCCACCCGCCAGCTGAGGACCACCAGTATGCTTTGTTTTCAAGTGGATATTTATCTCGACATGATCTGCGATCGAGATAAAAGGGATGCCTTTGTTCATCCCGTATTGTTTGCGGTCGAACACCATCTTTCCGTGAATGTCCCCCAGGTGACTCTCTTTGTGAGAAATGGCCAGCGTTAATTTCTCAGGGTTTGACACGCCGCGAATCGTGAGGTCGCCGTCCACTTCAAAATGCTCGTGGGAAATCTGGACGATCTTCGTGGACTTGAAAGTGATCTGAGGAAACTTCTCTACATCGAAGAAATCTTTGCCCTTGAGTTTGCGGTTTTTCATTCCACTTCCAGTATCCACGCTGCCGGCCTGGATATTAATCTCAAGAACGCCTGTGGACACGTCGGGAGATTCGAAGGTTAGCGTGGCGCCCCACTTGTCAAATTTGCCCCTGATAGCAACAGAAGCCTTGACCTCAAACTTAACGTTGCTGGATAGAGGCGTGACCTCAAAAACCGGAACTCCTGATGGTGATTGGCCCAGGGTTATCGAAGGAAACGAAACGGCCGCCAGAAGACCGAAGGTCGCTATTCGCATACTCGTAAGCCTAAGTGAGCAGCATTGCATTTCTAATTCTCATTCCTTGCTCCTCTCCCCTAGGCCTTTGAGGTATGTAAGAATTGACTCCATCGCTTCTTTAATCGGGGGACCTGCCCCATTTCAAACCTTTTTTCTTCTGGCTCAAGCTAATTTGAAGGAATTGCTTACTCTCAAAAACTGTCAACATCGACAGATCTCGACGAAGGCCGCGCGGCGAAGTTAGGGCGCCAGGAAATCCATTAGTGTCTGATTAACGACGTATGGGGCGACGATTCAGGCTACGGCTTACCGGAAAGGGATATGGGGATCTTCCGAGGGCTGTGGCAATTGCGGTTCGTAGATGTACCCCTCCGACGTCGTCTCCGCGATGATAACGGATCGCACGCGGAGGCTTACGACATTCCCTGCCACGCGGTTGACCCGTTCATTGAGATGACCAACTTGCTCCGGGGAAAGCGGTTGAGGTGTGCGCACAACAGCCCAAACCGTTGTTCCACCTTTTTGCGCCACTACCTCTAGGCTGGCCAACCGAGTCCCGGGGAAATTTGTCAATTCGGCGGATAGCGTCTTTCGAATGTCTGTTTCCATCAGGGTTCGCATCAGCGTGTGGTGGAACGAAATTGTCAGATGAAAACCGAGGACCACAAACAGCACGAGCGAAACGAGGCGCGGCACGAACACCTTGTGCGCGCGGTCAGCCCCTGGCGGCCGATGTCCCCTCAGCCAAAATACCGCCATCGCGCCAATGGAAATAGCCGTAAAGTTGGCCAAGAATAAGAGAAAGGCACCGGCCGCAAGCCCAGGCAAGTGCCGAGCCAGCAGGATGCCACAAGTTGTCAACGGCGGAACCAGAGCCGTCGCTATGGCCACTCCCACGACCACACCGGATAATCCTGCGGATACGAAGGTGAATCCGCCAGCGAGCCCACCCACCAGCCCAATTAACAAATCCAGGATGCTCGGCGAAGTGCGGGAGAGTATCTCGCTGCCGGTGGCAACATTGGAGCTCGCCAGCCCAACAACAAAGCCGATCGTCAACACCAAAATCACACCGACAATCTCGGACACGAGGGAGCGACCCAACAACCGCAGGTTGGCCTCGGCGAGTCCCAGAGCGATACCAACGATGGGCCCGAGGAGCATAGCGACCAACATCGCGCCGATGATGACCGCTGGAGAATTCTCGAGCAAGCCGAAACCCGCCAAGAACGTGGCCGCTGCGTTCATGGCGAGATATGACGCACTTATCGCAGCGCCAGATGCTACGGCATTGCGCGTCCCGGCAAGTTGGCTTTCGTTTCTTCGAAACTTGAACCACCGGCCGAATCCCGGTTTAGGATATTCCGCCGCTATGGTCATGGTTTGCACTCCACGCCCAATCGAGGCCGCTGGGCGAAATGCATCGCCGAATTGCCTCAGAACGGGGTCGGATACAACCAATTCATCCACGAGTGAGCGCGAATGTCGATGCGTCACAATACTGCTCATGCTCCATCCCTGGAGGTACGTTGTCGGTACTCTGGATGGAAAAGAGGCGACCAACCGTTTCGTTATCTGAGGGGTGAATCGAGCGGGCCGCCTCCGGGGATGTTCCAGGGCCAAGAGCAGCAAGTTTGAGTGTCCCGGCACTTTTGTTGGAACTGTCAAAACAAACAGCGTGCTCGTTTAAGCTGCGAAGTTCTGTTAATTCTGCCAGTCGTGATGACAAATTGCGGGACGGAACATTTTTGGCAATTGGATTTGGATGCCCGGGAACAACAAATGAGAATCCTGCTTGGCATCGATCAGTCGAAGTTCTCACAGGCAGCCGGGTGCCCCATCCTCGGTTTGTGAGGGTGGGGCTTTTTCATTTTCCTCCACGAAAGAAAACGACGGGTGGAGCTTAGACCGGCCGCGAAGCACCAAGTTGGGTGCCGCACCCTGCGATTTTCAGGGTGCGGGTTTTGATCCCCAACCCGCAGTGCCGGGCCGCACTGGCGGGCCGGAGAAGTCGGTTTAAAGATCAAAACAGGTCTAGTACTCGGAGATGGAATCGGGAAATTTTGAGGTTGGAGGGCCGGAGCGGGTTTGCTAAGTCTGTGCGTCTAAAGGGATTAAGATTTTTCAAGATTTCTTACTATTGGACTTGACAAGGGGATTACGGGTTTGGTAGACTTATTTCATTGATAAGTGCGCCCCGACTCCGGTCGGGGCGTTTTGTTTTTAGGGGCGCGGCACATCACGCTAAGCGTGAGCGCGCCTGCGTGTGCGAACCGATTTCCGGCGCGACCCGGCTTCGGAAAGTTTGGAAACGACAACCGGCGCACGATCGGGAAATTCTGCAACAATGCGCACGTCACCGCCCATGGCCTTAACGGTTTTGCGAAGCGTGGAAAGCAACAGGTCGCTGCGCTTTTCGAGCCTGGAAACACTGTCCTGAGAAATTCCGAGCCTCTTGCCCACGCGAGCCTGCGTGAGTTTGCGGGCCTTTCGGAGGTCCCGCAAGCTCATTTCCTCCGCGATGATTTCCGCCGCGCGGTCCTCGACTCTCTTGCGCCCTGCGGGGCTCAGTTTCCGAATGATTTCGTTCACGTTCACAGGCATGGTTACTTCTCCCTTTCCAGCCGGCCAAGATGAAGGTCAAAACGCTGGTCCGCCTTGCGAATCAGTTCGCGGTAGAAGCGCTTTTCGCTTCCCCCGGATTTGTCTCCCGCCACGAGCAGAATGGCTTTGCGCTTTGGATCGAAAGCGAAAGCCACTCGCCATTCACCATCCGCAGCGCTGAAACGCAGTTCCTTCATGTTGGCGTGGCGGGAACCCTTCAGAGTGTCAACGCGGGGCCGGCCTAATTGCGGACCGAACTCCTGTAGCACACGCGCCAGCGCGAGAACTTCTATACGGACAGCCTGATCGAGGCGCATCGAATTCCGGCTTAAATTCGTCGGCCAAGGCAACGGCCCATTTCACTGAGATAGTATGACATAGGCTACATATGGAGTCAAATCCATATCATGAGGGGGTGACCCTTCGAGGCTCAGGGTAAACAACGTACCGGCGGCGCGAATTTCTGCAGCACATTTCTCAGAAGTACATCTCACATATAGGAAAGCAAACTTATGACAAACAAAAAACTCAGTGCAGTACAAGTGTGCGAACCATTGGAACAACGCCATACTCTGGATCGGTTCCGGATAGGCGCGCCGAGCCAATCCAATCCACCGGACAAGACCGCGAAAAACCAAAAGATCGACGCGGCAGAAGTGTGGAAGGAAATCGAAGACTTGGCGGTACCGACCCTGCGCCTCTCGGCGCACGAACGCGCCGCCTATTGCCATCTCCTGCGCCACAGCCGCATCGAAGGCCGGCCACAACTCTGCTTTTCCATCCGCTGGCTGGCCCGCAACGCTTGTCTATCAGCCTTTGTCGCGCGCCGAGTCGTCCGCAGACTCATCGCCCAAGGCGCTCTGGACTTGCTCGAACGCAGCAGGACCGGCCACCTCGTCGCCGTGCGCCTCCCTGAGGAGATTCCTGCCGTTCGCGCAGCCAAAATTGCCGGCGACGGCTCTGCGCTTTCTATCGACCTCGAGGCAGCCGATTTTCTGCAAACCCGCGAACTGCGCGAGGCCATCCACTCGCGCGAGCGAGGACGCTGCTTTTACTGCTCTCGCCGCCTTAGCCCCCGAACGCGCTGCCTCGACCATATCGTTCCCCAGGTTCACGAGGGCGGCAATTCTTACCGCAATCTGGTTTCTTGCTGCACGGAATGTAACTCGCAGAAAAAAGACCGCGCCGCCGGAGATTTCCTGCGTTGGCTGTACCGGGAAGGGAGATTGGGAGACGCGGACCTCAAAGGGCGGCTGAGGGCGCTGGAACTGCTGGCCCAGGGAAAGCTGCAGCCAAGGATAGAAGGGAGCGGATCGAGCAAGGGTGCTCCTCGCGGCAAATAAAAATCCGCTTCAAAAAAAAGCGGGGCGCTCTCCGTAGTGGCGGGTCTTCAGACCCGTTCTCTGCGAATGCGCCCCGCGCAAATTAATTCAGGTTTTATTGGCGATCGTGGTCGTCGCGATCATGTTTGTCATGATCTTTTTTGTCCCAGCCTTTGTGCTTGCCGTTGTCGTGGCGCCAGCGGTCATTGTCGCGATCGCGGTCATGGTCCCAGTGATGGTCGTGCTCGAACCGCCCCCGCTCACCGTTCCAATAACCATTGTAGTAGCGGCCCCCTTCATAGTGCGGACGGACCCAGATGGCGCCGGCATACGGCGGACGCGACCAGTAACCCTGGTGCCAGCGATAACGTCCCCCCGCTGGATACCAGTAGCCTTCGACCCACGCGTACTGATCTTCCGGACCAGGGCATGGCGGGCGAACGGCTAGCACCCGCGGTTCGGGCGGCGCGCCGATTTGGATTCCGATGGCCACCTGGCTGAACGCCGCGGGCGCGCCGGTAAAAAGTGTGCCGGCGAACAGCAGCATCCCTAACCACAGTTTGTAGTTGAGTTTCATGTTTTCGCCTTTCTCCGCGTTCCTGAAGTGCCGCGGGGTTACCTTCGTTAAATGGTGACGCTAGCTGATGCCGCAGAAGAGCTGGGCCGGTTGCGGCGTGGTCTTCGACTACAAGGATAAAACACTTTTGGAGGGATTTTGTTGCGAAGTGTGATCGAGAAGATAAGTATGCACCCCACCTCTCGGGCACTTACTGGAGCCGGAGCATGTTATCTTCAACCCAATGTTTTCGCGAGTTGTGCGAGGTGTGGCTTTGTCATCTTCTCCTGTTGCGCCAACTGATACGCCTGCGCCGCTTTCTAGAACGACAGTCGCCAGCACAATGCACACGGTTGTAGTTCTGGCTGTTTTAGCCGTCTGGGCGGCGTGGGGTTATTTCCGCTTCAAGACCTTGCAACTTGCTGCACATCCCTCCCGAATCAGGGGATATGTCCTCCTCATGTTGTTTGAGTGGGGCACGGTCGCGTACATCGCGTGGGGCGTTTCCCGAGGCGGCACGTCGCTGAAGAACCTCATTGGCGGGAAATGGGAAACTGCGAAAGATGTTTTCAAGGACATTGGTGTTTGGCTGGGTTTCTGGATCGTGGCGCTATTTGTGCTGGGGGCGACGGCGCTCGCGATCCATGCCCCAAGAGCGGCAAGAGAGCCTGCAAAAAATAGAGCCGGGGCGCTTCGCTGAGGGGCCAAGGCACCCCGGCTGATCCTGCCCGCCTCCGCAGTGTGCGAGCAAGAAACCCGGAGAAAGTTTTTTGCCGCAGGCTGGACAAAAATTCAGCAAGCGAATCCTGCGGGCTTTGTGAACTAGCACTGCGCGATGAACCGGGGGACTTGGTCCGACTGCGCAGTTGAGAAACCTTGTCGACGCTCTTTTTTGCGAAGGAACTAGCGATCTTCTTCGCTGCGAAGAAACTCGTAGCGCTCGATCGCTGCGACGACGCCGACCGCGCCTTCATCGCGCGGCTCGGTGCGCTGCACGCGGCCCAAGCAACGCACGCGCACAGGACCGGCCATGGTAATTTCGTTGGGGAGAGTCAAGAGAATCTCGACCGGCGAGCCTTCTTTGACGTCCTTGGAAAGGTAGAAGTAAACACCGCGCGAGCTAACGTCCCGCGATTCGGTGCTGGTTTCGCCGACGGCGGCACCTGTCGTCCAGCGAACCGTGAGTGGCAGCCGCATGGTGAAACGTTGTGTGGTGCGGCGTTCAGAACCCGTCAAGACAGTCCTCCTGATCGAAGCCAAAGTGTATCCGGTGACGGGCTAGCCGACAATAGGACTGCGGGTACAAAATCGATTCAAATCTGAGAGGTACCGATGTACTAGGCCATTGCTCGAAATATAGCCCAACCGGGGCAAGCCGATGCCGCATCTGAGAGGCCTGTAAGTCATTGAAACGTAACACCTTACAGGGAGCGCGCTTGTCCACCCTCGCGCAATTCGTGAGGTCCGGCCAAGTCTCAAGCGAAATTGCCCGTGGGCGCGTCGTCTGGTTTGCCTCTAACGGCTAACTGTTAACTGCAAGCGGAAAACTAGCTCTCCTCGCCGAAGCGCTTGATGTCTTCGGGGCCTTCCTGGAGCTTGCCGGTATCGCGGCCCTGCACCTGGACGCGGATCTGGTCGACGATGTCGGGATTGGCGAGCGTGGTGATGTCGCCGGTGTCCATGCGGTTCTCGATGGCGGCGAGGACGCGGCGCATGATTTTTCCGGAGCGCGTTTTTGGCATGTCCGGAACCATGTGGATGTTTTTCGGGCGCGCGATTTTGCCGATCATTGTTTCGATGGTGATGGTGACTTTTTCCTGGACGGCTTTGCTCGGCTGGAGCCCGGGCTTCAGCGAAACGTAGACAACAGGGACGCGGCCTTTCACTTCGTCCACGGCGGGAACCACGGCGGCTTCGGCAACTTCGGGAATTGTGAGGCATGCGGACTCGACTTCCTTGGTACCGAGGCGATGTCCGGCCACGTTGATGACGTCGTCCACGCGGCCGAGGATGCGATAGTAGCCGTCGGCGGGAAGCACGGCACCGTCCGCGGCGTAATACGGCCAGTCGCGCCAGTCTTTGCTTTTTGCGTCCTTGTTGTACTTCTTGTAGTACTGATTCAGGAAGCGCTGCGGATCTCCCCAAATCGTTTGCATGATGCCCGGCCAGGGATTTCGGATGCAAATATTTCCAGCGGTGTGCGAGCCGGCTTTGATTTCTTTTCCGTTTTCGTCCCAAATCACGGGATAAATTCCGAGCACGGGCGGACCGGCGCTGCCGGGCTTCATCGGATCGAGAGCGGGCTTAGTGGAGCAGAGGAATCCGCCGGTTTCGGTTTGCCACCAGGTGTCCACAATCACGGCTTCTTTCTTGCCCACGACGTCGTAATACCACTGCCAGACTTCCGGCTCGATGGGCTCGCCGACGGTGGTCATGTGCTTGAAGTGGTAGTTGTATTTTTTAGGTTCGTCCGCGCCCGCTTTGCGCAACATGCGAATGGCGGTCGGCGAAGTGTGGAAGATGTTGACGTCGAGGCGCTCCGCGATGCGCCAGGGACGGCCGACGTCGGGAAATTGCGGCACGCCTTCGTAGAGAACGCTGGTGGCGGCGAGAGAAAGCGGGCCGTACACGATGTAGGAATGGCCGGTAATCCAGCCGATGTCCGCCATACACCAGTAGACGTCTTCGGGATGAAGGTCCTGGTAATACTTCGCGGTGCCGGTGACGTAAGCGAGATAGCCGCCGGTGCGATGCTGGCACCCTTTCGGTTTGCCGGTGGTGCCGCTGGTGTACATCAGGAAGAGCGGAGCTTCGGCGTCCTGCGAAACGGGGGCCACCGTTTGGCCGCGGTAATCTTTCATGACGTCGTCAACGAAAAAGTCGCGGCCCGCAACCATTGGAGTTTCGGAATTGTATTTACCGGGATAGCGCTGCCAGACGAGAACTTTGTCAATGTGCTGGCCTTCTTTTTTCGCCGTTTGCACGGCGATGTCTGCCGCGGCTTTGTGGTCCACCCACTTGCCGTTGCGCCAGTAACCGTCGGCGTAGATGAGGACGCGGCTGCCGGAATCGGCGGCGCGCAGGCCGCAAGCTTCGCCACTGAATCCGCCAAAGACGACAGAGTGGACCACGCCTAAGCGCGCGCAGGCCAGCATGGTGATGGGCAACTCGGGAATCATCGGCATGTGAATCGTTACGCGGTCGCCGGTTTTCAGTCCGGCGAAATCGCGCAACAGCGCAGCCGTTTCATTCACGCGCCTGTACAGCTCCTGATAACTGATGACCGCGGTGGCTTCACCTTCGGGTTCGGGAACAAAAATGATGGCGGCTTTGTTTTTGTGTTTAGCGAGATGCCGGTCCACACAGTTGTAGCAGGCATTGAGCTTTCCGCCGACAAACCATTTCCAGAAGGGCGGGTGGCTGGTGTCCAGCGTTTTATTCCACTTCTTGTCCCAATCCAGAAGCGAGGCGTAGTGATCGAAGCAAGCTGGAAAATGCTTTTCGGAGAATTTCTTAACGAAGGCAGGATCTTTCAGATTAGCCTGCTCAATAAATTTCCTGGGAGGACGAAAGTATCGCTCTTCCTTCCAGTGGACGGCGATTTGCGCTTCGCTGAGTTTCGGGTTGCCCTTCGTCTTCAAGTCTTTAGTGTTGAGTTTCTGACGCGCTGTGGCCACGGTTGCGGCTCCCTTGAAAGATCGGTGAATTACAAAACGCACCACGGGGGACATCCCGTTCGGGCGCGCTTGCTTGAAAGGATAGAAGAAGCTCGTCCGGTGAAAATGATGCTCCCGCGCAGGCGCGCGAGTCAAACAACCGAAGCAGCCACGCAGCGCTGCCCCGCCCGGTCGCATAGGTGGTGCAATCTCCGGGCGTCTCGTCGTCCGGGCCGAATCGGCAGCAAACCGCAAACGGAGCTCTTATCCCTTAAACCGGCCCCGGTGGGGGCAAGAATAGCTTCGATTTGAACAGCTTCATCTCGTTCAGAATGCTCTTGACGACATCATATATCGTATTACATACTATATGGCATGACGACCCCATCCGCCGTCGATCTCGCCAGTGCTTCCCCAATGGACAAATGGGAAGTCCAGCTTCGCAAGGGCTGCCTCGACCTGGCAATCCTAGCGTGTCTCTGGCCAGGGAAACTATATGGCCTGGAAATCCTGCGACAGCTGGAGACGGAATCTGACCTAGCCCTTTCGGCGGGCACTGTATATCCGCTGCTGTCGCGGCTGAAAGCAGATGGGCTGCTCGATTCCGAATGGGTGGAGGCCGAGGCCGGACATCCCCGCAAGTACTACCGGCTTACACCGACAGGGCGCCGCCGCGCACTTCAAATGTGTCGCGCCTGGTCGAAGTTTTCAGCGAGCCTGGGGGGCTTGCTGTCACCGCTCTTGAAGGAGGGCCGTTAGATGACAAGCTCAACCGGCCTGGATTCCAGAATTGAGAATTACCTTGCACAAGTGCGCGCGGCACTGCGGGGCCTGCCCGATGGCGAGATTGACGACATCCAGCGGGAGCTTCGAAGTCACGTTATCGAGCTGGCTGGAAACGACGCGGCCAGAGTCGACTCAGCGCTTGAGTCGCTCGGCGATCCAGTAGATCTGGCCAAGACCTACCGCGCCGGGAACCAGATGGTGCAAGCAGAATGCAGCGGGTCACCGTTGGTCATTCTGCAGGGCCTGCGGCATGCCGGACGGAGCTGGCTGGGACGTTTCAGCGCAACGGTGCTTTATGTGCTCGGCTACATTTACGTGGTGAAGCTCTGGGTCGTGGCGGCCGATAAAGTCATCGCGTCTTCTCGCACAGGCCTTTGGTACACGCCCGGAAACGTATGGTCGCTCACTTTGGTTACAAACGGCAATCCACCCGCCGATGCGCGAGAGTTGCTGGGCTGGTGGCTGATCCCAATAGGCGTGGCAGCCGGCTGGGCTCTCCGTTATGTGACTGACAGGGTCGCGCGGTGGTGGGTAGGGCGCTACCGCCGTCAGAAGGCATCACAGGAGGGTTGAAATGGCTTGCTTCGGAGGAAGAAGACGAGGACACAGGTTGCGCAACGTCCGGAGATTGATCGCTTTTCTTGCAGAGAAATGGGAACAAGTCGAACAAGGAGAAAACTCAAATGAAAAAGCAATACGCGGCACGGTTGAAATCGTAGACGTGGATACCGGCTCTAGCGCTAAGCGCATTGGGGCTGGGGACAGCCCGGCGTGCGCACCGAACACAGGCAGGAGATCACAGTGAAAAACTCCGTTAAGGCTTCGGGACCTGTCAAAAAACAGGAGTGCACAGTTCAGAGCCTCTACCTTTCTGGGGCCATATTTTTAGTCCTTTATCCGGTTGGCTTAGGTTTCTTCGCCTATAAAGCCGATTGGACGGCCTTGTTGTTGTGGCTAGTTTTTCTCCCTTGCTTGAAATGGGCGTACCTGCGATTTTTTCCCCGCATATCTAAATGGAAGGGTTATGGGAGCGTTGAGGATAAGTTGCCGCCAATGGTGAAGAAGACGCGCGTCGAGGTCACCTATTACTCCCTTCTGGGTTGTCCCTTTTGCCCAATCGTCGAACGGCGCCTAGAGACATTGCAAAGGGAGATGAATTTTACGCTCACCAGAATAGACCTAACTCTTAAACCACAGACGGCGGCGAGCAAAGGAATTCGGTCGGTTCCTGTTGTGGAAGTGGGCAAGGACCGCCTGACGGGGAATGCCACGACGGAGCAATTGGCCCAATTGCTTGCTGGGCACGCAAGCACCTGAAGATCCCATCGAGTTTAGCACGCTATGAGAACTACCCCGCGGCTAGAGCGTAGGTCATCAATCGTGACACGACCCCTGCGTGAACCTACAAACCGGATTTTGCGGCGCACACGATCGCGCTTGTAATTCCAACGCAGACGGCGAATTTTCTGAAGGCCCGTTCCAAGACAGCATTCTGAGGACGCGACCGCTTTCGGTTTACAGGGCAGGAGTCTGAACCAAAATCAGCTATTCGACCGCGATCTTTGTGCCGGCCGGGCTAGCCTTGGACAACTGCTCGATCCGGCTGTCAATAATGGCGCGGATTCCCTTGAGAAATTCGATTCGCGAATTTGTGAAGTGCTCGTGCACCTGAGGAGAGACGCCGAAGAGATCGCGCACTTGGTCCACAACCTCGCGGCACAGACAGCGCTCGTTTGCTACAGACTGCCCGGAATTCTGCTGAGTGTTCTGTTCGCTCATTGTGCCTCCTTCATTTCGACCGTGAGAACTCGACTCTCGAGCCGCGCCCGCGATGGCACCAAGGTTGCCATAGAGCGCGGCAGACCAATGTGCCGCCGCAACGTCCCAATCTCCACCACCAACTCGTCACCCTTCTTGAACAGCCCTATCTCACTCTTCGTGGCGAACGGCACGCGAAGCCTGACTTCATACTTTCCGTCCCGTTTCTCGAAGGTATAGGGCTTCTCGGTCTGCGTCACGGCAGACGGATCCTCTCCCTCAGCATACAGCACTTTGGCAACTTCCAGGAGACGCTGCTGGCCGAGGACCTCGTGGGCAAAGAGGGGCACACGCCGCACGCGCACGGGCGCGAAATATTCTTCCACCTCGCGCTGCACCTTGTCTTGCGAGCTGTGCCATTCGTTGAACCAGGTGTCCTTGACCTCATGGGGAAGCACGCGATTCACGATCACCGTGTCCACCGTCAACCCGTGGAGCGAAAAATACACGAAAGCTCGCTGCGTTTCCCGTAGGACCATCTTTTCCGGATTGGTGACCAGGCGCACGGAGGTGGTATTCGGGTCCTCCATGATTTCGTTGACGCCCTCGAGTTTCTCGAAGAGAGCGCGAATGTTGGCAAAATAATTGTCCGTGGGCAGCTCAAAAGGAGCCACGCGATTGGCGATGGGGCGAACCGCTTTGAGCAGATTCCGCTGAAACGGGAAGATATGCTTCATGTACCAGTCGAGCGTCGTGGGCATGCTGATAAAGCGCATCGATTCCGCCGTAGGCGCAGCGTCCAGCACGACAACGTCATACCGGTTTTCGCGCCGGTATTGGTTGATGTACATCATCGCGCTGAGCTCTTCCATGCCCGGCAGAATCGCCAATTCCTCGGCTTCGACTTCGCTGATCCCGGTAGTACGCAGCACGGAGATAACGTAGGAGGAGATTTCCTGCCAGTGGCGCTTCACTTCCTTCTGAATGTTCAATTCCAGAATCGAAAGGCGCTCGTTGATGGCTAGGGGATCGGCCGTCTGAGAGTGGAATAAGTCGGTGTCCAGATCGAAGGAATCCGCCAGGCTGTGCGCGGGATCAATGCTCATTACCAGCGTACGGTAGCCAAGGTCGGCCAGCCTCAGACCGGTGGCCGCTGCAAGACTGGTCTTGCCCACGCCGCCTTTGCCGCTGAATAACAGAATCCTCATACTTCTAGTTTACGCGGTTCCCATTCTCGAGGTTACAAATGTCGCTCAGGCTGGGGCTGACGGAGGCTCAACGAGAATCATAGACTGTCTTTGTCCTCGGCTGGAGAACCAGCGGCAGTCGTGATACAACCGCTGCTTGAATCTGCAGACTGCCATTTTTCTTTTCTTTGCGGGCGCGCTCGGAGGCGGCATCAACGCTGTGGCCGGGGGCGGAAGTTTTATCGCTTTCCCCGCGCTGCTGTTTACAGGCGTTCCTCCCATTCCCGCGAACGCGACGAACACCCTTGCTTTGGTCGTTGGAACCACGGCAAGCGGCGGGGCCTATCCGCAAAAGTTGAATATTCCCAGGCGCGTTCTGATTCCTCTGGTCATTACCAGCTTTGTTGGCGGCCTTGCCGGCGCGATTCTGTTGATTCACACGCCGGCGAAGACTTTTCTTCGCGTGATTCCATGGCTGCTGCTGGGCGCGACGCTGCTGTTCGCGTTTGGCAAGCATTTGACGGGGCGCATATCGGCGGGAATTTCGCACGACGCCAGCAACTCGGCAGTGGCGGGCGCATCGGTTTTTGAACTGCTTGTTGCGGTGTACGGCGGATATTTTGGGGGCGGAATCGGAATTATGAACCTGGCGATGCTCTCCGCGATGGGAATGACCGACATTCACGCGATGAACAAGCTGAAGGTGCGGTTGGGAGGCGTGATCAACGGAGTGGCCACGGTGACTTTCGTTGTGACAAAGGCGATTGTGTGGCCGCAAGCGATTGTCATGACCGCGGGCTCCGTCCTTGGCGGCTACTCGACGGCGCACTACGCGCAAAAGCTGCCGCAATCCTTGGTGAAAGGCTTCGTGATCCTTGTTGGTGTTGCGATGACGATTGTGTTCTTCTGGCGCGGCTACCGATGAACTTTGGCCACGCGTGATATAGTCCCGCTGTCATGAACGCTGCCGAGCCTCTTTCAAGCGCACAATCAGCATCAGCGATTCCGCTGACGCGAAATCAGATTCGCGGATTCTGGGCTTCGTGGGGAGGATGGGCGCTCGATGGCATGGATTCTTTCATCTACGCGCTGGTGCTGGTGCCTTCGCTACGCGACCTCCTGCCACGCTCAGGAATTGCCGCCACGAAGGGCAACATCGGTTTTTACGGCGGATTGCTGTTTGCGTTGTTTCTGTTCGGCTGGGGAATGGCGTTTTTGTGGGGGCCGGTGGGGGATAAATTCGGGCGCGTGAGGACGCTCATGCTCACCATCGTGTGGTATTCCGTTTTCACTTTTTTGAGCGCGATCGTGACCAACGTTTGGCAGCTAGCGATTCTGCGGCTGCTGGCGGGAATCGGAATTGGCGGCGAGTGGGCTATGGGTGGAACGTTTGTCGCCGAGGAGTGGCCGGAGGCGCGGCGGCGGGTCGGCGCAGGGTACATGCACACAGGATATTACGTTGGAACTTTGCTGGCGGCGATTCTCAACTATGGGATTGGCAGCTATTTCGGCTGGCGCTGGATGTTCGCGGTGGGCGGATTGCCCGCGCTATTGCTGGCATGGGTGCGCCACGGCGTGACGGAGCCGGCACGCTGGAAAAAGAAGGCTGAGGCTCTCAGCTCGTGGCGAGTCTGGCAGCCGTTTGCGGCGCTTTTTTCGAACACGCTGCGGCGCAGAACGATTCTGAATTCACTTTACATGCTGGCGTCCATTTGCGGATTGTGGGCGGGAACCGTGTACGTGCCCGCGGCAGTAACGGCGCTGGCGGAAGCAGGGGGGAAAATAGGCACCCAAGCAGCGCAGCTTGCTTCGCGTGCGGCCATGCTGGTCTCGTTCGCCACCATTCTTGGATGCCTGGCGATGCCGTGGCTTGCGGAACGGTTTGGAAGGCGCGGTGCGCTGGGGTTTTATTTCTCGCTGATGCTCGCGTTCATCGCGCTTACGTTTGGAAAAGTTTTTTATCTTGGCGCGGCGGCGTTGCCGTGGTTCTTCACCTGCCTTTTCTTTTTGGGATTTGGCGGCGCGAATTTTGCGGTGTACACGCTTTGGCTGCCGGAGCAGTATCCTACGGAGTGCCGGGCGAGCGCATTCGCGTTTTCGACTTCCTTCGCTCGATTCGCCGGCGCTGGGATTACATTTCTGGTTGGCGCAGGCGTGCAGCGTTACGGCTCGCTCGGAATTCCCGTCGCCCTGACTTCGATTGCGTTCGCGATTGGCTTGCTGCTCGTTCCGTTTGGCGCGGAAACCCGCGGAGAATGCCTGCCCGCATAGAAGCGTCACGTCTGGAGAAACATGGCCGAAATTGAATCGAAGATCTTCCCCATAGAAAAGTTGCGGGAATTTTGTATCCGGGTGTTTTTGCATTTTGGCGTGCCGAAAAATGACGCGGAGCAAGCCGCCGACGTGCTGGCGTGCGCGGATTTGCGCGGAATCGATTCGCACGGCGTGGCGCGCATGTACAGCTATTTCGGGATGCTCAGCGAAGGGCACATTAATCCCAAGGCGAAAATTAAAGTCGTGCGCTCGACGGCGAGCACCGCGACCGTGGACGGCGACAACGGCCTTGGGCTGGTTATTGGCCCGCAAGCGAACCGCATCGCTATGGACATGGCGGAAAAAGCGGGCTCGGGCTGGGTCAGCGTGCGCAACACGAATCATTACGGGATTGCGGGCTATTACGTTTTGCAAGCACTCAAACGCGATTTGATCGGCTGGGCGATGACGAATTCCACGAAGCTCGTGGCGCCGCTGTGGGGCGCGGAGCGCATGCTCGGCACGAATCCGATTGCTATCGCCTTTCCCGGCAAAGAAGAGCCGCCCATCGTGATTGACCTGGCGACGAGCGCCGCGGCCTACGGAAAAATCGAAATTGCGCGGCGTAAGAGCGAGCCGATTCCCGCAGGCTGGGCAATCAATCGCGACGGGCGCAATACCACAAATCCGGATGAGCTGATTGATGGCGGTGCGATGCTGCCGCTCGGCTCGGAACGTGAGCGCGGCGGTCACAAAGGATACGCGCTGGCAATGATGGTTGACATTTTGTGCGGCCCGCTGAGCGGAGCGAACTGGGGGCCGTTTGCGCCGCCGTTTGCGCTACGTCAGGAAATTCCGAAGCGCAGCGTGGGAAAAGGCATCGGACATTTCTTTGGAGCGATGCGCATTGACGGCTTTATTGATGCGGACGAATTCAAGCGGCAGATTGACGATTATGTTCGCGTGTTTCGCGCGACGAAGCCGGCGCCAGGAACGAATGGGCCGTTGATTCCGGGCGATCCAGAGCGCGAAGCGGAACAAGCGCGGCGGAAGAGGGGCGTGCCGCTAATTCTTCCCGTGATTGAAGACCTGCGCGAGATTGCGAAGAAAACAGGCATTCCGTTTGAATGATGATGGCCCGTGCATGCTGGGCTTAGCTTCGCAAAGAATCGGGCGGCTGGCCGCGGAGGGAGGCGTCCAGGATTTGAATTGTGTGAACTACAGGCGTCTTTTGATACTGACGCGCGAGGGAAGACTGAAGCTGGAGGGCGCAGCCGGGATTGCCGGTGGCGACGACGTCGACCTTCAGTTGAGAAATGAGGTCTGCTTTGCGGTCGCCGAGGGAGTTGGCGGTGTCGGGCTGGACGAGATTGTAGATTCCGGCGGAGCCGCAGCAGATGGCGGATTCGGGAATTTCGGCGAGTTCGAGGCCGGGAATGCCCGCGAGCAAAACGCGCGGCTGTTCGCGCACACCTTGCGCGTGTTGCAGATGACAGGAATCGTGAAACGCCACGCGCAGTTTTAGCGGATGACGCGGGCTGCGCGGCTCGAGTTCCGCAAGAACTTCGCTGATGTCCCTGCACTTTGCGGAGAAGTTTCGGGCGCGCTCGGCGTATTCTGGATCGTCGCGGAGCAGGTGGGCGTATTCCTTGACGTTGGAGCCGCATCCGGCCGCGTTGGTCACGATTGTCTCCACGTTGGCTTGCTCGAACACATCGATCGTTTTCTTGGCGAGTTCGATGGCGGCAGCTTCTTCTCCGGCGTGGACGAGCAACGCGCCGCAGCAGGTTTGCGCTTGCGGAGCGACGACTTCGCAGCCTTCGGCCGCGAGAACGCGCGCTGTGGCGGCGTTCACCTGCGAGAAAAACTCGCGTTGCACGCAACCAAGGATCAACCCGACGCGGCGGCGTTTTGCCCCGACGGCCGGAGTCACTTCTGGAACGATTTCTTGCGGAGTGAGTTGAGGGAGCAGCGCTTCCATCGTCTGCCATTTTTTGGGAAGCAGCTTGGTCAGGCGCAGGGCGCGAACGACGGCTTGCAATCCAGATTTTTGATAGGCGAGTAGAGGCGCGCGCAAACGGCGCAAGCGATCTGGTTTGGTGAAAGTCTCAAACAGAAAATGGCGATGGCGCTTCTCGGATGCTGAGCGCGGGAAATTGCGTTCAATTTGCGCGCGCGTGGCTTCGATGAGCTTGCCGTAATCCACTCCGGATGGGCACGCAGTCATGCAAGCCATGCAGCCGAGGCAGGTGTCGAAGTGGCTGACCCACTTGGGAGTCATTTGCGCAGCGCCTTCGACGGCGAGCTTCATCAAGTAGATTCGGCCGCGCGGCGAATCCATTTCCTGTCCCCAGAGAACGTAGGTGGGACACGCGGGCAGACAAAAGCCGCAGTGGACGCACTTGTCGATGATGGCCGTGGCGGGCGGGTGATGCGCGTCGAAAGCGGAGGGAAGCGGATTGGGAGGCGTCGCCATTCGAAAAGTAGACGAAGGACAGTCTACAGGCTACAGGAGGCACCAGGCCACTGGGAGAGGAAAATATGAGACGAATCCATTCAAGCTGTTTCCTTGCAATAGCTTACAGCCGCACTTAAAGTAAAACTTTAAACTTTGCGCCGCAAAGTACATAGCGGCTTGATCCGGCTCGTTTTACTTCGATCTTGCGCCGGAAAAGGCAGACGCCAAGCCGAGCGCGATCAATCCACCGCCGGAAACATTGCGCTGAATGCGCCGCAGCCGTAAGCTCCCGCGAATGCGTCCGGCCACGGTTCCGGCGATCAGAGCGTAGACGGAATCGCTGCACCAGCCCATCAGCGCGAACAAGATTCCCAGTTGCAGGATTTGCAGCGTGACGTGGCCGCGCGCGGTGTCCACAAATTGCGGCAGGAACGCCAGAAAAAAGAGCGCGGTCTTGGGGTTGAGCAAATTCACGAGAAAGCCTTGGCCAAAAATCCGCGCAAGGCGCGTTTCGCCTCCCGCTTCGGCCAGCCATTGCTGATCTTCGGTGCGCAGAGTTTTGATTCCCAGATAGATCAGGTAAGCCGCACCCAAATACTTCACAAACTGAAAGGCCAGCGCGGAAGAGGCCAGCACCGCGGAAATACCCAGAGCCGCCGCGACAACGTGGCAGAGAGTTCCCACCACGATGCCCAAAACGGAGACGAGGCCAGCGGCGCGTCCATGGCCGATGCTGCGGCTCACGACGTAAGTTACTGCCGGCCCTGGAATGACAAGCAGCACCGCAGCACCGGTAACAAACAACAGAAGAGAGGAATGGCTGATCAGCATGAGGGCTCCAGGTATGGTTAGGTGAATTGACTTAGAGTTTGGTGGGCGAGGTGATCTCGCTCCAAGGAGCACAGGCTAAAGCCTGTGCCACTGGTGCCGCTAACCGACACTAGTGGCAGGAGCAACCGCCGCCGCAACAGCCACCGCCTCCACCCGAAAATCCGTTGGACGATTTCGCGGATGCGCCGTTTGCGGAGCCGTTGCCGGCGCTGAAAACCGAGAGCTGGATCGCGTTGCGCTTGCCCGCGCACTTCGGACAGGCAATTTCCTGCTGCTTGTTCAGCACAATTTTCTCGAAGTGCGTCTGGCAATCCTCACAAATGTATTCGTAAATGGGCATAACAAAAGTATAGCACTGCTTGAAGCTGAGAGCTTTTGCGGGCGGCTCGTTCCGTTCCGGAAATCAAGCTGATTCTCGGCCTGTATCTACAGTCGCGCTACTGCACTGATTTTTGCTGGTTCTGCAGTTCCTCTATTTTGGACCATGGCGTCAGGTTCAGGTGTTCGGCGGCGGTGCGTTCGGGATGAAGCCCGTCGCGGTGCACCGCTTTCCAAACCTCGGAAGCATATTCGGTAGGCTCGTCCACGGATTGGATGAAATCCGAGGCCCACAAGAAATGGTCGGACTGGATAAACGCCATGAGCGCGCCTTCGCTGCCGATGCCGTCGATGGGATGAAGCGTGAGCGCACCGGCCGCCAGTTCGTAGCGACTGTCTACGGGGATAAATTGGAACTTGGCAGAGTCACGATGCTGCTCGAGAAAATCGGGCGCGAGCGTCCATTTGCGATCGATCACACTTTGCAGAAAATTCCGGGCAGTTTTGTGCGCAACTATGGTCGCCCCGGAAGCAACCCAATAGCGGAGGCCGGCAAGGTGCGGCCACGCGAGGTCGGTTACGATGACGGTGGTCTTGTGCTTCCCTGGAAAGAGCTTGTCGATCACCTCCGAATCTTCCCTGGCGCGTTGCTCACCCTGCGTGCCATCGAGCAGAAAAACCTGGTCACCGATTTTTGTGACGGTTTCACGGTAGCCGAGATTCGCAAGGATGAAGGTCGCTGGGCCGACCTCTGTAACGGTTAACGGCAATGGTTGCAGAAAGCGCGGAAGACTCTCTTCCGAACGTTTAGGCTCACTGGGAAGCGTGAGAGAAGGAGCGCCGGCTTCCGGAATGAGTTCCATTTCGCCGATGGTCTGGGAGACTTCGGAAGAGCCGTCGGCTAGCAGGTAACTGGCGCCCGGCAGCGCGACGCCGCTGGAGCTGACCCAAGTTGTGTACACATATTCGAGATGGCGCTGTCCCCAGAGGTAGTGCCTTTCGAAAAGATCGAGCTTCACCGGGAAGCCGGATTTGGGATCGAGAAAGAGACGTTGTTCGCCATCCGCGGTCTGCCGAACCAGGACCCTGCGGGGAAAGTCGCGATACACCTCAGTGCCCTCCATGCGCGCTCCACCCGCTTTCAGCCAGTCGGCGATGACCAGCCAGGGATTGAGGTAGCGCGGCTGCATGGCGTAGCGAGGCGATGCTTGCAGCCCATTGTCGCGAACAGAGAATGCACGATTGGCGTCCGTCATCAGGACAGAAGTCTGCGGCTTCGCCAGCGGATATGAGGACTGCACGGTCGTCCGTTCCACCGCGGTTTGGGGGCTGAACCAGGACTCTTGCTGCTGAAAGAAATCCAGAAACGGCGGATACATGCGGTCGGACTGATAATTCTGTGACAGAGACGCCGAAGCACGATAGTGGATCAGCATTCCATGAACATGGACGGCGCCCATGACGTCCCAGGCCCGCTGCAGGAGGGCTTCAGGACTGGTTCCTTGAGGATCCTTTTGTTCCATGGACTGCGGACGCAATGCAGACGCCGCTAGAACGCCGCACAGCAGGCAGAATAGGACTTTGCCGGAAAAGCGAAGCCATCTCGAATCCATCATTTTCGGGCACTCCTGTCGAGCCGTTTCTTAGACGGCAGCGAACAGGAGTTGTGAGCCAAGGCCTTTGTCAATTTGTATGTTCTTTCAAAAAACAAAGAATCGTTCCCGAGTTCAAACGACTTGCGACACATCCACGTGGAATCCTTCAGCGCTTAAGGAGATAGGAACATTAAGAAATAAAATGTAGCCAACCCTGTGAACCCAAAAATCAACGCAACTCGCGTCCGGGACATCGCACAGAACGAGATAGGGATAGCAACGATCCCGGCATAGAGCCCTAAATAGGTAGCAATGTATGTTGGCTTGGGTGAAGCAGAACCGGGAAATCGATTCCAATAAGTCAACGAGAGGACGCCGAATGCGATGCTAACGGTAACAAAAATCAATCCTAGGAGGCCAGCGATGCGGCGCCAATGAGGAGTCGAGGCATTGTTCCTCGCGATAGTCCAAAACCACCAACCACTTGAGCAACCCAACAGTGGAGCGCCCACCGCGAACCATTCGAGGGCATGCCATAGGAAGTCCACGATTCAAGCCCTCACCCCTTATCAAAAACGAACGCCCCGGTGTCTTCACCGAGGCGTTCGTAATGCGTCAACTTAGCTGAGACCTTCCCGGCTTAGTCGCCGGCGACGGCTTCGGCAGTCTTTTCGGTGGCTTTGGCTGCGGCGCCGTTTCCGTTGCCATTGGCTGGAGCGATAGTCACCGGCTTGCCGGCGTTGGCGAAATTCGCCGGGACGGCCTTGGAAATGTCCTGCAATGAGCCGATTTGCACGGTGGCCTGCTGGGGCTTTTTCAGCACCAGCTCTTCGTAAATGGCGCGAACCTTGGCCTGCTCTTCGTAGGCCTTCTTGCGGCGCGCGCGATCTTCTTCGGCGGCGGTCAAAGGAACGTCGTGCTCGAGATGGCGCACGCGGGCGGCGTCTTCGGCGTCAATCTTGAGCGAGTGCTCATAGGTTGCAAGATTGACGTTCTTTCCCTTGGCGTAAATTTCGTGCTTGCCGTGGGTGCGGTACCACTCGGCGACGGTCGCGTTCTTGTGCATGTTTTCGATGATCTTGCGCCAGCCGATGCCGGTGTTGTACGCGCAAAAGGAAATTTCGCCCTGCTGCGTGGCGTACGGAATGATGCACATTTCGGTGCGGCGGAAGTCGTAGTTGAACAAATCCTGGAACCACATTCCCGCGATGAACAAAAAGTTCCAGGGATCTTTCCGGCGCTTCATGGCGTCTTCGATATTGCGGTCGGGCGAAGTGCGGCCGTACTTGGTCGTGGACTTCTTGGTGAGCGCCCAAGTCTTGTCGAACTTCTTGAACAGGTCGTAGAGCGTCAGTCCCTTCGGCCCCTGGAACGCGTGATAGTTCTTGAGCAGCGCGAGGGTCATCATGAAGTTGGAGAAGGTCTTGCCGCGAGCCGCATCAGTGATCGCTGTGACATCCTTGGTCAACTGCACGGCGTCCAGGAAGCGCGGGACCGGCGCCCACTCCTTGGTCTCCTTGTTGATCATCAGTGCGGTGCCCACGCCGCAATTCGGGTGGCAACCGCAGGAGAGCGCGCCCCACTGCTCATTCGGACCGTGCACCAGGTCGGAGAATCCGGCAAACGTGCTGACGAACGAGATGGGGAACCAGTCGCGAGTCGGTTCGACCTTGCCCACCTGCTTGCTGACGTCGCTCGCCAGATGCGAGAGCGTGTAGCGCTGGCGGTGACGGCGCTCCGGGGTGATGTCCTCGTCGCGGCCGGTGAATGAAACCGGCTGGAAGCTGACAAACGCGATTTTCTTGGGATTCTCCATCGCGAACTTCACGATGGTGCCAACCTGGTCGTTGTTCACGTTGTTGACAATGGTCACGACCAGCACGATTTCGATGCCCGCCTCGTGCATGTTCTCAATGGCGCGGAGCTTCACGTCAAAGAGGTTGCCGACCTGGCGGTGGCTGTTGGCGTCGTTGCCGATGCCGTCAAACTGGAGGTAGGCGTACCGCATGCCAGCCTCAAACGCCTTTTTGCAGTACTCCTTGCTCTTGGCAAACTCGATGCCGTTGGTGGCCGCCTGCACGCTGTTGTAGCCGACCTTGCGCGCGTAGGCCACGGCGTCCAGGAAGTAAGGGCTCATGGTGGGCTCGCCGCCGGAGAACTGGACCGACATCTGGCGGCGCGGCTTGATCCGGAGCGCGTTGTCCAGAATCTCCTTGATTTCATCCCAACCCAGTTCGTGGACGTAGCCAACCTGGTTGGCGTCCATGAAGCAGGGATCGCACATCATGTTGCAGCGGTTGGTGAGGTCCACGGTTAGAACAGAGCCGCGGCCATACCGAACCGTCGAAGAACCGTGCTTGTGAAGGTCTTCGTCATTGTGCGCGGGGATATCGCGGCCGGGGAACTGCGCCTCAATCCACTGGAGGAACTTGGAGTCCACGGCCATCATGTCTTCGTAGTGGCCATGGATCGGGCACTCCTTAACCATCCAGACCTGGCCATCGCGCTCAATGATCTGGGCTTTGATTTCGCCGACCTTTTCACTCATCAGGTCGCGCCAATCTTTTTTGCCGTGGATAATGGCTTCGCGCGCCTCTTTGACGCAATCCGGACAGAGCGAGTCGGTCTGGCGCGGCCATCCCAGGGTGGGCTTGGTCTTTTCCCAGGACTTCAGGAGCGGTTTGTCCGACCATTTCGGAGTGAAAGACGGATTCGGGTTGTACTTGTTGAAGAACTGAATCGTGTTGAAGGTGGCGGCTGCTGTCTTGCAGACCGCCCAATCAATCGTCCTCAGAACCTGCGTGCCTACTCGATTCGGCATAAACCTCTATCCCTCACTTTCAAAAGTTACCCAGACTAGGCCTTGGGAATTTGAGCCCACTCAATCGCGGAGCTAGGACCGACGATTGCCCCCGGGCTCAGTTTTGCGTGCTCAAAAACGGTACCACGGAACCCAACTACATCCAATAAGTCTTTGGACACCTATAGCTTGAGGGGTACCAGGGGGGAAGGCTAGCAGGTTGCACCGAATGGTAGAAATTGGGGGTTGAATGGTAAATAGGGCCAGCGAATGGTGATTTTGCCCTACGGCTGAATGGGGTTTATTCCTACGCACATAATGGCAAGTTTTCCTCTTTCTGGACAAATCCGTTCCGAATTTGTACGAGAAATTTCTAGCTGGGAATCGCTATTCGTTGAGTTTGGGACGCAGGACAGCAATGGCAAAGTGGGCAAAGTTAGAGGCACCCTCGTCAAGTTGGAGCCAGCGAACCACGCAATGGTCGGCGAGATACTTGGCTACTTTCGCTTCAGGGATTCCGAGGTGTTCCGCCAGGCGCGGCTTGATGGTGTCTGCGCCGCGACGGTTGCCGCCGCGGATTAAGTTGCCAACGGCAATCCGGAGCGTTTGGCAGGCTTCCACATAGTAGTAAGACGTCAGGTCGGAATCCGTGAGCACGAATACGCCCGGTCCAGCGGGGGCGCGGTCCGCTTCGCTCAGCTTTGCGGGAGGACAAGCCAGCAAGCGGCGGAACTGCATTTCGAGCAAGGAGATTCGCGAAGAAAGCCCTGGATCGCCGTAGCGGCCCTTGGGGCTTGGCCCCAGTTCTCCCAATGGTTCCACGGGGAGGCTAGGAACGGCGCGGCTTGGCATTACACGCTCAGCGGCGGGCTCGTCCTGAGCTTCAGCCTGCAAAACCGGAGATGTTGATTCGGTTCGCTCGCCTGTCTTTGACGAGCGGCTGGACGGCTGGCCTGCTCTTTCGCTTGCGGCCGGACTTTTTCTTCGGTTTCTTCCACCGCGGCGACCGCGCCGCCGTCGACTCCTACCCTCTTCAAGCGAACTTCCTGCTTCTTGCTTCGTAGCCTCGTGAATTTCGCTGGTGACCGCTACCGCAGATTCCAATGCTTCGGGATTTTTCTCAAATGGCAATTCTTTTTCTTCCGGAGCGGATTCCGGCGGGATCAAGTGGAATTCCCCGTCGGAAGGCGCAGAACCTTCCGCAACGCCCTCTGCAGAACTGCCGCCAAGCCGCACCGCGGCTTCTTGCGCCTTGCTCTTCCATTCGGAGCGCCGGAATTTTGCGGCTGCGGTGGAATACCACTTGGCGGCGTCGGAATTTTGCCCCGAACTCTCGAACAATTTCGCAAGCTCGAACGCCACCATCGCGTCACTCGTCTTTTGGTACAGATTTGCGAGTTGTCCGACGGGGTCCTTGCCGGTCCGCGCACGGCGGATGCGCGCGGTAATTTGTTTCCAATCAGCCATGCTCTAGCCGCATTGTATCAGCGTATGACCGTGACTGCCAAGAAACTCCGGGAGACCAGGGCCGGAATTTGCCGCTTCGTCACGTTCTTTAGGTTTTTGATTGACCTGGCCTGCGCCGCTCAGTATGCTTTCTCTGTTTCCTCTTGGAGGCGTTGATGGCGCGTTCACGCGTGCTTGGCAGCTTTTCCACAACCCGCGCCCTGATTGTAACTTTGCTTTCTTTTTCCCTTTTGGTTTCGCCTCTTTGGGCCGCTCCGTCTGCGGCGTACGGCACCGTGGTGTTTGTGAACCGCGCCCGCGTGGGGAGCGCCAACGCCTCCGTCGGCGCAACCGTTTTCAGCGGCGATCGCCTCAGCACGGATGATGTGGGCAGCGTACAAATACGCGCCGGAGCGGCGCGTTTGTTGCTCGCCAGCTCAAGCGCAGCAACGTTGTCCCTGGATGAAGCGAGCCCGGCCGCAACCCTTACCGCTGGTACAGCCACTTTTTCCACGGCCAATTCAAGAGCCTTCGTCCTTCACGTCGCTTCGGCCAGCATTCGCCCGAATACAGACCAGCCCACAATTGGAAAAGTAATCGTATTGAATCCAAAAGAACTCGTCGTCAAGAGCGTCCGGGGCTCCTTGCAAATTGCTGTGGAAGATGACGTGCGTGAAATTCCGGAAGGCGAAGCGTATCGCGTGGTTCTCGATCCGAATGCTGATCCCCAAGGCCCGCGCGGCGCTGGTACGAAGGGAATGGGCGGTCCTCCTATCAAGGCCGCCAAGAGCAAGTTCATCTGGTACGCGGTTGGGATTACCGCAGGCGTGACATTCCTCGTGCTGCATGAAGCTTGGGAAAGCGAAGAGAAGCCGTAAGCTAGTCCTGCCCTTTTGCTGCTCAAGCCACTTCTCATTTGGTTAAGCTGTTTCTCAATGCGCGATCAGTGTGGATTGGCTTGCGATGCATTCCCATTTACCGTTCTGATTGAGCCAGACGTTGGTAAAGCGCCCCCGCCGCGAGAATGGTTTGCCTTTTTCTATTCCCTTGTCCCGGTAGATTCCGGTGCTCACCGCGACGTTGTTGCCGTGCATGTGCACGGTCACACCCTCGTTGTTAATCTGTTCTCCGGCAACGTCCGGACTTTTCACGTCCGCTAGGAGCTGCTGCTTGGTGCTGATGGAGCCGTCATAGTCCACGTAAACGAGGTTGTCCGCCAGCAAGTTGGCCAGCGCGGTTGCATCTTTGTTTTGCTCAGCCTGGTCCCAGGCCGATTCCAAAGCGATGATTCTTCCCTCTTCGCCGTTCGGTTTCGTTGCTTGTCGAGCTGCGCCCAAAACGGCGCATACACCGAGGAATACGAGTATGGAAACGACTGCTTTCATAAGGCGCACCTCCTCAGTGCGGTCAAGCGTGAGCACACACTGATTCTAAGGGGAGAGACAAATTCGCGGAGGGCCCAAAACGGCTCGTGCCTCGTGAAAAATAACACGCTCTGGTGAGCGCTACATCAGCTCTTCGATGAAGCCGCGCGCCGCGTCCGCGGGCACTCGCGGTTCGAGACGCACAAGGGGGCCTTCGTTCAACACGGGCTCGGCTGCATGCAGGCTGGGCACGTCTGTGCGCTCGAAGAATTTTCCGATGGGAATCTCTTCACCCCAAAGGAGCGATTTCTCCATCGCCATGGGCCAGTCGGATGCGTCGTAAGCGGAGTCGTCTTCGAGCTTTTTCACACGTGGGCGGTACCACTGATAGGTATTGTCGTGGTTGTAAGTGACGCAAGGACTGAACACGTCAAGGAACGAGAAGCCTTTGTGCTCGATGCCCTGCTTGATGAGTTCGGTGAGATGCTTTTGATCGCCGCTGAAACCGCGCGCCACAAACGTAGCGCCCGCGGCCAGCGCAAGAGAAATTGGATTCACCGGCGCCTCAATGTTCCCGAATGGCATACTTTTCGTCTTCATGCCGATTCGGCTTGTGGGCGAAGTCTGGCCCGTGGTGAGTCCGTAAATCTGGTTGTCCATCACGATGTACAGGAGGTCCACGTTGCGGCGCATGGTGTGAACGAAATGATTTCCACCGATGCCGAAGCCATCGCCGTCACCGCCGGTCACCAGCACGGTCAACTCGTGGTTCGCGAGTTTCACTCCCGTGGCCACCGCCAATGCGCGTCCATGCAGCGTGTGCATTCCATAGGTATTGATGTATCCCGGAAGATTTGAAGAGCAACCAATGCCGCTGATCGCCACCACGTTGTGGTTGGGGATCTGCAATTCGACCAGGGCTTTTTGAATCGCGGCAAGCACGCCGAAGTCACCGCAACCAGGACACCAGTCGGGATCGACTCTGCCCTTCAAGTCGGCCATCGTCAGTTGAGGTGCTCGTTGTACGCCAGTGGCCATGTGCATTTCCCCCTTAGACCATAATCTCGTGCATGGGAACCGAGAGATGCGTTTTGCCGGCGAGTTGCTCCTTCACCGCTTCCACGATATGGTGCGGCATGAAGGGTTCGCCGTCGTATTTGCGGATGTTGCCGTCCGGCACAAAGCTGGTTTCGCTTCGCAGGTAGCGCGCAAACTGACCGCTGTAATTGTTCTCGACGATAATCGTGTGCCGAGCGCCCTTCAGAAGTTCAAGAATCGTCTCGCCATGCAGGGGAACGAGCCAACGAATTTGCAATTGGTTGGCGGAGATGCCTTCGTCATTCAGCATCTCGCAGGCCTCGTCGATGACGCCTTTCGTGGAGCCCCAACCAATCAAAGTCACGTCGGCGTCGCGCGGGCCCCACAGCGTTGGCGGAGGAACCGCAGCTTCGATGCCGGCCACCTTGCGCATGCGTTTTTCCATCATGGCGCGGCGCTTGATGGGATTCGTAAACTCGTCGCTGATGAGTATGCCGTCTTCCATGTGCTCGTCCGTAGCAACCGTGTGAATGTGGCCGGGAACACCTGGAACGGCTCGCGGCGAGATTCCGCTTTCAGTGAACTTGTACCGCTTGTAGCCCCCATTCGCTGCAATCCCGGAGCTGGTCCCGTTTCCGTTCGGCTCTGTGCCATCAAGCGGAAGGATGAGTTCGCCGCGATTGATAGGCGGACTGAAATCCAGGTCCTTCGAATCGACACCGAGCCGACCTTCCGACAACAGCAAGTCGCAAAGCACCAGTCCGGGACACTGGAAGCGATCCACAAGATTGAACATTTCGGGAATCACTTTGAAACAATCCGCAATGTCCAGAGGCGCCGCAATCACTCGCGGATAGTCCCCAAAAGCCGCTCCAAGCATCTGCCAAAGGTCGCCTTGCTCCGTCTTTGTGGGAACACCCGTGGATGGTCCCGCGCGCTGGCAATCGATGACAACCACAGGAGTTTCGATCATGGCGGACATTCCCAGGCCTTCGCTCATCAGAGCAAACCCGCCGCCGGACGTGGCGCACATGGAACGAACGCCGGCGTGCGCGGCGCCAATCGTCATGTTGATGACGCCGATTTCGTCTTCGACTTGACGCACCATGATCCCGGCCTTGCGCGCGTGCGCGGCCATCCAGTGCAGTACGCCCGTGGAAGGACTCATCGGGTAGGCACAATAAAACTTCACTCCCGCGGCGGCGCCTCCCATGGCCATGGCGATGTTGCCGCTCAACACGGCGTAGCGTTTATCCGTCTTAGGCAGCGGACTCGGGAACGCCTTGAAGTGTGCGGCGGCATAATCATAGCCTGCTCGCGCCACGCCCACGTTTTCTGCGACCACCGCCTCGCCCTTTTTCTTGAACTGCTCGCGCAGGGCTTCCTCCAATGCTGCAAAGCCAATACCCATCATGTTCAGGCCCGCACCCATAGCCAGCGTGTTTTGTGCGACCTTGTTCCGAGTAATGTCAGCAAGTTCAGAGACCGGCAGAGGACACAGCTGAACACCCTCCGCCGCATCTCCGGGGTTGATGGTATCGGCGTTGTAGATGCAAGCTGCGCCGCTCCTTAGCAGCTTCAAGTGGCGGTCCATGGTGTCCTGATTCAGCGGAATCAGCAGATCAATCCGGTCACCCATATTCGTAACCGGTTCCGGCCCGGTGCGTATCGTCAGCAGCGTGTGCCCGCCTCGAATAATGGATTGATAGGCATTGTAGGCATTCAGGCTGAGGCCCCTCCGGCTGAAAATTTTGGCGAAAATGTCGCCCGGCGTAGCCACACCCTGGCCCGCCGCGCCGCCAATGGCGACCGCGAAGGTCTGTTTCATGACGCCCTCTTGGATTGGGATTTTTGTGGAACGCCCGCAGCTACAGTTCTTTGCAAACTTCGGGCACAGCTCGAAGGAGAAGCAGGATTCCCGTGGAAAGCACGCTGCATGGGCATTCCCCACCGCTCGTCTTAGGAGCGGGAGTATACACCCAATCCCGGCCGGTGCCACGTCTTTTGGGGGTCAGCCAACCTTCGTCCAAGATAGCTTCCAGGTCACTTCACCGACGGTTTCAATGGGCCTATGCCATGAGGGAGTATCTGCAGGGTGCTCAAAATAAACGGGTTACAAGGCACTTATTGCGGTTCCAACAGACTAGCACTTCTCGGCGAACGAGCAGACCTGCGGCTCGGCCAATTGCACGAAGTCCACGCTGCCCATACGCACACAATCGCAGTGCGTGCCGGCGCTCAGAATGATCTCCGGATCTTCCGCCAGCGCTTCATCCAAATAGACTGGCACTCCATACAGCTCCCCGAAGGGCGAAATCACTCCCCGCTCACAATCGGGGAACAGCTCGCTGAACGCGTCCTCGTCAAGGAGCCGCACTTGTGCGCCAGCAAACGCCGACAGCTTCTCGAAATTGATGCGGTAGGCGGCGGGAAGCACCGCCAAAATCTCGCGAGTCCCAGCTTGCAGCGCGATAGCCTTCGCCACCGCCTTGCCGGGAAGGTGCATCGCCGAAACAACAATCTGCGCGGTGACAGCCGGCGCGTGAAAGATCATGGAATAGGGAATGTGTTTCACATCCAAGTGGGATTCCAGGCGTCGTGGCATTAGCATGATGCGTTCTCCTGTCGGCGCGGACTCTTCACAGTGCAGCCGCCGTTCCGCAGCCCGTTCCTTACCTTCCCTTATACGGGATCGTCGCTACAAAGGTCCGTGACCTGCCTCACTCATCCGCGTGATGGCTGATACTTCCGGATTGACGGCCAGTTCGGGGCACGCTGGCACCGCAACAAGTTCAACAGCATCGCCAAGGACCTGTCTTCTTCGTCCCACACTGCAGCGCACCTGGGGCAAAGCCTTATGATGGAATGGATCGTGCGCCGGATCGTTTCCGCCGGGCGAGGACAGTCATTGAATTGTGGAGGCTGGGTGCAATCGTCGGGAAAGAACACCTTCGAGTCACATTGCGCCATGCCATGAACAATAAGTTCCGGCACTCTGCAAATCCGTGACGAGCGTCACGCACTTACGTACCCGCGACACACCATTGTTCCGGCCTCCAGCTTTTCCATTAAGGATGAGGCAGGCTATTAGGTAGAGCGAGGCACTTTGAGGATTCGGCGTAGTGCGGTTATATCAGGCCGCACTCCTTGATAAGGATCGCCCTCGTCCACGTGACGTTCCCAGCCTAAAAGCAGCGATTCGACAATTTCCCTGCCCTCCGGATCTTTCACGGCCTCCCTCGGCGTGCGGCCGCCGAGCGCCGGGATTTTCTGATCAACCCAGGCCTCCACTTGCTTTTGCAAGTGCACCTGAAACTGTTCTCTTATTTCCGGATCGCGAAGCAGTTTCTCCTCGTCCTTCGGGGTCTTCTTCCGGGACGGCGCCGATTTAGCTATTTCTTCGAGGGTCTTCACCACCGTGCCTTTGTGAACAGCGTCATTCCCGAGTCTCCTCTCAATTTCTTCTCGAAGCCGACGCGCGCGGTTTTCCGAATTCACTTCGGCCACAATTGAATTCTCTGAGATTTTGATGCTTCCCAGCATCGTGTTCTCCCAGTTGAGCATCTTCCGGTTCCCTTTCTTGAGCCAGTCGAATTCAACCTTGCTCAACTTTCCCGCTTCGTCAAATTCTGCTTGTGCAAGCAACTCCTCCTTTGCTCGCCCAACCGCTAGCGACGCTAAAGCCGCGAAAGCCGCTTCTGGCGACTCTACTTGGAATGTGACCGTACAAAACGCGAGCGGATCGCCGTCCGTGTTCACAAGCCTGGGCGGCGCATACAGCGTATCCCGCAGATCCAAATACGTCTCCCGGACTTCCTCCGCATAACGGACAAGGTCCGCCGCGCAAAGCTCCCGTTCCTTCCTGACAATTTTCTTACGCAGCTTTTTCCTTAGGCCGATGACCTCGGACTTCCATTTAGGTGGAATGGCCAGCGGCGCAAGGCAGCCAAAAATCGAGTAGCCGTTCATGTTCCAAACTTGCCCGTAAATGATGTCCCCTTGCTTCAGCGTTTGGCTTCCTAGCCGTTCAATAACCTCCGTTTCTTCCCCGATCAGAACGTCCCGAACCTCCATCCGCTCTCCCGGCTTGCTCCACAGAACTTCGTAGAAGCTAAGCGGCTGCCTTGTTGCTTGCTCCAGGTATGTGCGTTCGTCCTCGGTCAGTTGGTCTCTCATTTCTTCTCGGTACATCTGGGTAACAATGCCGACGCTCTCCGCCCCTCTCTTACCGCGCGGCGGTCCTGCCGGATGCCAATGGAACAAGAAGTAGGGCATGAAAATCTGCCGCTCTTGCTCGTGGTCCTCCAGGGGCTCTGGAAAGTCTGACATCTCGAAATCTTGCCAAGCGGACTGCAGAATTGTTTCAAAGGCGAATTGAGGATTCTTCGGGTCAAACTGTTGCCCCGCTTCTGTTTTCGCCAATTGCTTGAGTTCTTGCCAGAAATAGCCAGTGGCAAAGCGGATTAGCTCTCGCGTCAGGCGATTGTGCGCTTCATGATCCTTCGCCCATTGGTCATAGGCGGCTGCCTGTTCCACCATGCAGCACCGCTTGTATTTCTTGCCGCTGCCGCACGGGCAGGCGTCGTTCCTACCAACCTTCGCAAATGAAGAAGATGCCATGATGGTCGGACCTTTCTCATTCGTCTTTTTGTGAATAACTCCCTACGCCGCGGCGATGACTTCAATCTCCACCAAGGCGTCTTTCGGCAGGCGGGCTACTTGCACCGTGGAGCGCGCCGGCGGCGCCTGATTGAAAAATTTGCCATAAACTTCGTTCATCGCCGCGAAATCGTTGATATCCTTTAAAAAGACCGTGGTCTTCACCACGTGATGCAGATTCGAGCCCGCGCCCTCCAGAATTCCTCGGATGTTTTCGAGGGTCTTCTCCGTTTGCTGGCGGATATCCGCGCCTACAAACTCACCCGTCTTCGGATCTAGCGCTACTTGTCCCGATATATACAAAAACCCATTCGCGCGAATGCCTTGCGAATAAGGTCCAATGGGTTTCGGGCCGCGGTCAGTCTGTACAACGTCTCTCATGGTTTCGTCTCCTTAGTGGAACTTCCCGTCTCCGCGGTGGTGAACTCATACCGCGAGCGAAATCCTTCGGGCACTCCCGGGTGCTTCATCCACATTCTCACAAATTCCGCCACGTTCTGGTGTGTTTCCTGTCCAAACGCGGCGATCAGATCGTTCAAATCGAAGCCCTTCCCCCGCCGCGCGTACAACATATCTTGCGTAGCCTTCCGAAAGGTTTCCGGTCCGTAGCGGTCCTGCAACGCAAAGAAAAACAAAAAGCTCTTCACGCCTAAGGCGCGTGGATCATCTTTTTCTTGCAGCCTCTCCCCGCGAGGAACAAGGAGAAGGGCGCGCCTAATCGTTTCTCCACGCGAGTCTCCCCCTTCCGCAGCATCATGCCCAATGGCCGCTGCAAACGCAGGCAACATCGTCAGCGGCGGACGCTGCTCAAAAAACTCCGGGTTCTGCCCATACCCCAGCCAGCTCGCGGCTAGCGAAGGCGCCGCGCCGGCTGCCAGTGTTGGGGTGCCTTCGCTGAGGTCCACTACCATCGTGTCTTGTGAAATCATTTCCGCCCTGGACTGCTCGTTCTCACTCTCCCCCAGCAGCCTTGCACGCAGCGGATTGAGGTTTGTAAAGCAGCCCACCGCCACCGGACACTCCACGATCCACATTTGCGAAGATTCCCTGCTGCGCTGACCGAAAGCGGCGTTGTATGCCGCGATGACACGCGCTAGCGCATCACTCAAGTCTTGGAGCTTCGCAGATTCTTGCGGCGTCCTCGTCCACAGATGCACCTTCTCATTGCCCTTGCCGATTTCCGCGGTCTTGAATCGCCCTGCAATCACGAATGGGTACGGATCCGTCTTCCCTTGCTCCGCCAGCGCGAACTTCTCACCGCCCTTGCGCCCGCTTTTCTTCTGCTTCCCGCTCGTGCGTATCTGAAATCCCGCAGGTACGGAGACCCAGAGATTCCACTTGCTCGGCGGCACGCCTCCCTTCGCGAAGAGTCCCACCGGCGGCAGCAATTCCGGGCTCCATCCCGCGGCAGGCAGAAAAAACGCATCGTTCGAAAAACTTAGAGCGGCATCTCCGGTCGCTGGCGGCGCGTATTCCACAGAAAGGTGCAAGGTGTGTCCCGTTCCTCTGGGCCAGGCTTGAGGCAATGGAATGACTGTATCCCGCGGGTTATCCGAAGAAGGTTGCAACACAACTTTGGTGGAATCCCAAATGGCTTTTGGATTCTCATACTGAAAGCGACGCCTTCCAGGCAAACGCAATTTCAATTCCTGCAGCGGCCGCGTGCCATCGTTTTTCAGGCCGTAATCCGCAGCGATCTCAATCCTCGGTTCAGGTTTGTCCACGAAGCGCACGCGAATTTCCTGCTTTTCAATCGTGTAGCCGGGGCCGAGCGCCACCGCGCACGATGCCGCCCAAAACGAAAGCGCTGCCGTCGGAATCACCCAGAAGAGGCGTGAAATAGGTTGGACTTTCACAACACAACGATTGTAACGGGGAAACAGCAGAAGAAAAAGCCGCGGTACGATCAAGTCGAAGATAAATCAAAAGAGTCTGGCGATTTTCGCGGGTAACAAGACTCAGTTCAATTCATTTCGAAAATAGGAATCCGATTCCCAGCAAATTCTAGCGTGGCCGGCGGCCTTTAACCCTGGTAAACCCAGTGTTCGCATGGTTTCTATTCGCTTCCCGCACGGTCGCTTCCTTGTCGGCTTCGGCGTCGGTCATGCCGCGGTTGATGCGCTCCATAATCTGCGCCTCGGTGAGTCCCGTGTTCTTCAGCCGCCCGATTTCCGCGCTGCTCAGCGTGCGCTGGCCCTTCATCCTTTTGTGCAGAATTGCGTCCACGGAGGAATCCGACAAACCAACAAGGCGAAGCATGACGGCGTCTCCGCTCAGGTTATCGAGTTGATCCGCCTTGGTCATGTCCAGAATCACGGATTCGGTATAACCGGCGTTCATCAAATTCACGGCGGAGTCTGCGCTCGCAAACGGATGCTGGTGGCTGTGCGCGTCCGCAATCACCTGCACGCAAGCGTCGTCGCTGACACCCGCCTGCTTCATTTTCGTGAGCTGCCCCACTTCGGTGTCCGAAGTGTTCAACTTCTTGAGCTGCTCCACATTGCTCGACCACATGCCGGACTTGTCGAGCGGACGGTAATCCGTAAACAAATGCTGGTTGCATCCGTACAATCGCAGAAGCAAAAACGCGGCTGGAATGAGTTTGTACTTCATGATTCCATTTTATCGGGAGCAAGGAGAGTGGCGCAGAAGTGTGCTGTGCGAGACACCCGGCCAAAGTACAGGCGGAAGACCGCTAGAACCGGGACTCAGCCGCTGAAGTTGCAATCAATTCGCGGCTTGGTAGATACGTTCCACGCCAAAAACGCCGGGGATTTTCTTGATGTTCGCAAGGATGGTTTCCAGCTGCCGCCGGTCGGCGATTTCCAGGTTTGCATCAATTCGGGCGTTGGCGCGGTCGGGGCGGCTCTCGAGATTGTGAATGTTGGAGCCTGCACCGCTGATCACCGCGGTAATCTCCGCCAGCAGCCCTGCGCGGTCGCGCGCACGAATCGTGAGCTGCACCGGGAACGTTGCGCCGCTCGGGCCGCCCCACTCCACCGCGATGCGCCGCTCGGTCTGGTACATCAGGTTCTGCACGTTGGGACAAGCGCGAGTGTGCACCGCCACGCCTCGGCCGCGCGTAATGTAGCCCACTATTTCATCCCCGGGAATCGGGTTGCAGCACTTCGCGCGGTACACCAGCAAATCGCCGTGCCCCTTCACGACCAGGGGCGCTTCGCCAAGTCCCAGCATGCGCTTAACGGTCTTGACCAGCGTCGGCGCCGAATCGGGCGTGGCGGCTTCTTCGGGAACTCTTGCCGGCTCGCCAAACAAGCGCGCGAGGACTTGCCGCGCGGAGTATTTTCCAAATCCAACCGCCGCGTAAACGTCTTCAAATTTCGTAAATCCGTACTCAGCCAGCAGTTTAGCAATCTCCGCTTCGGGGACCTTTTTCAAGCTCTTGCCAAAATGCCGTGCTTCGTTCTCGATCAGGCGCTTGCCCATTTCCATGGCTTCTTCGCGCTCTTGCTCGTTGATCCAATGGCGGATTTTGCTTTTGGCCGAGGACGACTTCACGAAGCTGAGCCAGTCCCGGCTCGGGTGGTGGCCCTTTTGCGTCAGAATCTCGACCACGTCACCGGTCTGGATTTCGTACCGCAGGGGAACCATCTGCCCATTCACCTTTGCGCCCACGCATCGATGACCTACTTCCGTGTGCACCATGTAGGCAAAATCCACTGGAGTGGCGCCCCGCGGCAGTTCCAGCACGCGGCCTTTCGGCGTGAACGCGTAAACTTCCACCGGGGCAAGGTCCACTTTCAGCGTGGACAGAAACTCGCTCGGCTCTTGCATTTCCTGCGACCATTCGATGAGCTGCCGCATCCACGAAATGCGCTGATCGTCTTGCGCGCCTTTTCCAACCTTGTACTTCCAGTGGGCAGCAACACCTTCTTCCGCCACTCGATGCATGTCCTGCGTGCGGATTTGCACTTCAAAGGACTGGCCGCTGTGCAAAAGGGTAGTGTGCAGCGACTGGTACAAATTTGGGCGAGGAATGGCGATGTAATCCTTGAAGCGCCCTGGCACCGGCCGCCAAATATGATGCACTACGCCTAGCGCGGCGTAGCAGTTGCGCTCCAGGTCGGTAACCACGCGCACCGCTAACAAGTCGTAAACCTGCTCAAGGCCGGATTCCTGCCGCAGCATCTTGCGGTGCAGCGAATACAGCGTCTTTACGCGCGCTTCTAACTCCGCCGGAATGCTCGCTTCCACCAGCTTCGACCGGATGGTTGCCTGCACTTCGTCCAAAAACTCTTTGTGAAACGCCGCTTTGTCGCTGATTTCCTTTTGCAGCGCGAAGAAGGCTTCCGGCTCGAGATAGCGGAACGACAAGTCTTCCAGTTCTCCGCGCACCACGCTCATTCCCAGGCGGTGCGCGATTGGGGCATAAATGTCCAGAGTTTCGCGCGAAATGCGCTGTTGCTTCTCTGAATCGAGGTATTGCAGCGTGCGCATGTTGTGCAGCCGGTCGGCCAGCTTCACCAGCACGACGCGCACGTCCGTGACCATCGCCAGCAGCATCTTGCGGACGTTTTCGGCCTGGCGCGCTTCCGGAGCCTTGATGTTCAACCGGCCGATTTTCGTGACACCCTCGACCAGATGCGCCACTTCCGCACCAAAGCGCTCTTCAATGCGCGAAACGGGATATTCGGTGTCTTCAATGGAGTCGTGAAGGATGGCCGCGGTCAGCGTGATGGCATCCAGCCGCATATCGGCCAAGATGTGGGCAACCTCCAGCAAATGAGAGAGATACGGCTCGCCGGAGCTGCGGAGTTGGTCATGATGCCGCTCCGAAGCAATCTCATACGCGCGTCGAACAATCCAGGGATCTTCGGCAGGGCGGTGCTTCTTGAGTTTTTCGATTAGCTCTTCCAGGCTGGCGTCGAGCTGCCGAACCTCGCGGACGCGGTTGAAGCTCAGCGGCAAATTGCTCGGCGAGGGCATGGTCTAGTCTACCGCAGAGGGCTCCGCGGCGAGAATTCAATTCCCGGGCCGCTACTTGCTCTAGAATCGACGCCTACCACAAAACGGGCTGTAGGTAGCGGCAGGGCTCAGCAAGAAAATGCAAACGTTCAAACCGGAATGGGAAGAATACGAACTTGTGGACAGCGGCGACGGCAAGAAGCTGGAGCGGTTCGGAGAATTCAAGCTGATTCGGCCAGAGCCGCAGGCAAAGTGGGCGACGAATGTGGCGGCTAGACGATGGGAAACGGCGGACGGCGAGTTTGTGAAAACGCGCAGCGGAGAGCGGGGCAGATGGAAATTCCGCAGGGCAATTCCGTCGCGATGGACGACGCAGCGAAGAAACTTGAAGTTCTGGGTGCACCCTGCGCCTTCAGGCCACGTCGGCGTGTTTCCGGATCAGGCGTGTCATTGGGATTGGATCGGCGAAGCCATAAATCGGGCGGCCAGGCCAGTGAAGGCGCTGTGTCTCTTCGGGCACACGGGCATGGCAACGCTGGCAGCGGCCGCATCCGGCGCGGAAGTCACGCACGTGGACGCTTCACGGAAAGCTATCGCATGGGCGCGCGGGAATCAGAGACTCTCAGGGCTCAGCGAGCGCCCTATCCGGTGGATTGTGGAAGACGCCATGACCTTCGTGAAGCGGGAGGCGCGCCGCGGCAACCGTTATCACGCTCTGGTGCTCGATCCGCCCAGGTTTGGCCGCGGACCCCGCGGCGAAGTCTGGAAACTGGACGAGTCCCTGCCGGAACTGCTCGCCGCAGGTGGCCAGCTGCTGAGCGAGTCCCCCGTATTTGTCTTACTGAATGTCTACTCAACAGTGCTGACGCAAGGACGAGTGGAAAAGGAAGCGGAAGAATTGCGCCGCTACTTGAAAGAGATGCTCCGGGAATCTCCGGTAACGATCACAGCGGGCGAGCTGGCCGTCGAAGACGCAGCGAACCGCGAAATTTCCGCCTCCGTTTTCGCCCGCGCGCAGTTTTAGCAGCCACCCCAGAAACTACGTTCACAGAGTTTCAGTGGATCGGCGGAGAGAAGTCCGTAAGAGTAAGAAAAGTGGAATCCACTTTTTCGACGAGCTTGCCGTTGGCTTCGGACTTTTTCTGTACTTCCTGCCATTCGGGATCGTCGCGGAAAGCTTTCCAGTTCGCAGTGGCGGCCTCGCGGCTTGGGTGCGCGAGGATGTAGAAAAGCGTCTTGCCCTTGAGCGGATCGTCGGTGGGCGTCCAGTAAGCCACATTGTGGATGCCATGCTTCTCAAAAATCTGCATGGTGTGTTCGCGGAAGCGGCGCAGCAGGTCGTCCAGCTTGCCTTCGTAGGTGTGATAAACCCGGAGTTCGTAAACCGTCGTGGAGGCAGCCTGATCGGACGCGGCCTTGTTCCTGGAATTACCGGGCCAGGAAACCCAGTTGGCGGCAGGAAGCAGCGCCGCAGCGGGAAGCGATTGAAGCAAAGTGCGTCGTTTCATGGGAGGCAATTGTAGCATCGCTCTGAACGAAGCAAAGAGAAACGATGCAAAAAATGATGCGCAGAGAGGACCGTCAACAGAAAGTGCCTCCGAAAAAGATTAAGGCTCGGCTTCAAGCCAAGCCTTAGGAACAAATGCGAAGGAGGCGACTTAACCTAAAAGCCTTGGCGCAGATCAGCTTGCAGGCTGCGGCTGCTCGGCGCGCTTCTGCTTGATTTCCTTGACCTTATCGACCAGGTCGTCGGCCTGTTTCAAATAATTGTCACGTTCGTCGGCAGACTCGACCATGTCCGCCTTGCGCCGGAAGAGCAGGTTTAGGTAAGCCATGGCGTCGTCGTAATCAGGGCGAAGCTGAATCGCTTTCTGGAGATCGGTAATGCCTTCATCTACCAGAGTCCCGTATTTGGAGACGTAATCGCCGCGTAATGAAGCGGGAAGCGGATCGGTATCCTTGACCTGCTTCTTGATGTTGTTCTTGTTGTATTCGGCACGCGCTTCATTGTTAGCGCGGAAAGCCAGCGTCCAATCGATGACGCCCACCCAATAGTATGGCTCGGGATCGGTCGGTTTTAACTCGGTATGTTTCTCGTGGTAAGTCTTCGACTCCTCAAATTTCTTGGGATCGTATGGCGTGCCGGCCATCTGGAAGAGGATGGAGCCGATGCCGTCGACGGCGCTCAAGTTGTTGGGGTCGATGCTGAGCACGTCTTTGAATTCCGTAATTGCCTGGGTACCCAGCTTCATGTTCGCATCGCTGGGCGCGCCGGGAATGTACTGGCTGGCGTAGGCGGTCGCCAAGTAGAGCCGCGCATTCATTAACCCGGGATCTAGATCCCTTGCTTGCTTGAAAAACTCGATGGCTGTGTCGTACTGGCCATTCTTAAAGGCGGCCACGCCCTTATTGAGGTCGTCACGGGCCTTCAGTTTGTTGCAGCCGGAAACTCCTGCGACAAGAAAAACCAGCGCCGCGCAAGCCAGGATTCTCAGAGAAAGCGGGCGCGGAGCGCAGCGAAATGATCTGTCAAGGTTCACCGATGAATCGTAAGTCATCGAGGCATCCATCCCTGCTGAGGCGCGAAGCCAAAAGCCCGGCGCCAGAATATTCACGTCCGCCCTGCGAAGGGCAAAAGTGTTCAGAAATCGTTTCCCAGTTGTTGCGTCAACAAGCCAATTGGCGCAATGCCCGCGGTGTTCATGGCATCAATGACCCGGGCCACCACGGCGAATTCGACCGACGCATCGCCCCAGACAAACGCAGTGCGGTCAGCGCGGGACTTAAAAATCTCCCGCAGCCGCGCGTCCAGATTCTCCCACGCCACCGGTTGCTGATTGACGCGCAGAGAACCGTTCGCGAGAACTTGTATCACAACCGGGGATGTTTGTCTCCCCCCGGAACAATTTTCCGATTCCTGAGCCCCACACGCCTGCGGAATTTGCGCCTGGAGGCCCACCGAATGGGGCAGAAGCATAAAAATCACCAGGAGTACCAGCAGAACGTCAATTAAAGGAACTATGTTCGGGTCGGAAACAACACCACGCTTGCCGCCTACCGCAAATCCCATGAGTCACCTCGTTGAAGAGCAGATCTTCTGCGAGGAGGACTCTCACAACCCGCGAAAAAGAGTTACTGACCGGCTTCGAGCTTGGCGGTGATCAAGCCGATCTTGTCGATTCCCGCGCCGCGCATGATGTCAATGGCGCGCGCAACGTCCATAAAGAGCACATCGTTGTCGCCCTTGACGAACGCAATCTTCTCGGCGCGCTCCTTGAAAATGGTCTCCATGCGAGGGCCAAGACCGTCCCAGGTAGTGTCTTCCTGATTGATCTTGAGCTTGCCGTTCATGGCGACCTGGACGACGACGGTTTTGTTCTCCATTTCCACGTCATTCTTTTGGTTCGGGTTGGGCTGAGGAACCAGCGCATCCAGGCCGTTCGGCACGTGCGGGGTGATGACCATGAAAATGATGATCAGCACCAGCAAAATATCAATCAGCGGCACCACGTTTGGCGTAGCCAACGCACCGTGGCCTTCACCACCAACTTCCATTCCCATAGCGAGTCTCCTAAGAGCCCGAAGCAGAGCATCTCTGCGGGCTAAGTCACCGCGCCGGGTGAGGTCCGGCGCGGCTTTAATTCATCAACCAACAACGAATGGCAAACACTCTGAAACCGGCGGCTGAAAGCACCCGCCTTGTCCAGCTCAATCCCCCGCGGGCGGACGCGGAGTTGGTGTGGCCTTCTCCATCCTCTGCGTGAGCAGCCCGAGCTGGTCTACACCTGCTGAGCGAATCTCGTCCACGACGGCAACCACGTCGCCGTATTTTGCCCGGGAATCGCTTCTCACGTAAACGATCTTGTCGAGACGGCTCGCGAGCCGGTCCTTGACTTGAGCGGTGATCTCATCCTTCGTCATCGGAGTGCTGCCAAGGTAGATCCGGCCATCGCGAGTTACGGCCACGGTGATGGCATCGTCTTTGTCGGCGTCCTGCATGTCGCGTGAGTTTTGGGCCGTAGCCATGTCGACGGGCACGTCCTTGGTCAGCAGCGGCGTGACTACCATGAAGATGATGAGCAGGACGAGCATGATGTCCGCCATAGGAATCACATTGGGGGACGCCATTTGCGCGCCCGCTTGTGGTTTGTACGCCATGGAAACTACCTCTTCGCGCCGCGCCGCAGGATGAAGTAGTTGATCAGCTCCATCGAGGAGTTGTCCATCTCCACGTCGAACGCTTCCACCTTGTTGGTGAAATAGTTGTACGCCCAGACGGCGGGAACGGCGACGAGCAGACCGAAAGCGGTGGTGACCAGCGCTTCCGCGATACCGCCGGCCACGGCGGACAGACCGGCTTGCTTCTGAGCCTCGATGCCCTTAAACGCGTTCAAGATGCCGACCACCGTGCCAAACAGGCCGACGAACGGCGCCGTGGAACCGATGGTGGCCAGGGCGGAAAGGCCGCGCTTCATTTCGGCATGGACGATGGCGACGGACCGCTCGAGGCCGCGCTTCGCGGCGTCGATGACGTCGGAATCCGAAACCTGCTGCGAAGCCGACTGAAATTCCGAGAGGCCGGTGGCGACAACCTTGGCGATGTGGCTCTTCTTGTTGCGTTCGGCAATGGCGATGGCTTCATCGAGCTTGCCGTCCTTGAGCGCACCGGCCACCTGCTGCACAAAGATGCGCGACTGCTTGCGAGCCGCACTGTACATCAGGGCACGGTCAATCATGACGCCGAAAGAATAAACAGAAAGAAGAAAGAGGATGACCACCACGGTCAGCGCCAGATTGCCCATGTTATGAATCATGCTGCGGAGGTCCCAGTTGCCGCCCTGCAGGAGCAGGGCTGAAAAAAGATTGAGAGTGGCTACCATTCGTTTTGCTCCTTAAGTTTCAAGCGACCCCCCGGCCATGGCTGAAGAGTCCGCGAGAGTGTTTGCTGAATTTACTGCGCGGGCTGGCGCGCGTGCCCCACGACTGGCGCGCCAGACCGTACTACTGGTTCAAAGAAAAGATCACGTCGATCGTCGTGTCCACTTCAACCGCCTCGCCGTTGAGAAGAGTCGGTTGGTAGCGCCACTGGCGAACGGCGTCAAGCGCCGCCTGCTGCAAGAGCGGGTGGCCGGACAGCACTTCCAGTTCCCGAATCGTGCCATCCTTGGTGATGATGGCATGCAAACGGACGGTACCCGAAATGCGAGTCTGCCGCGCGAGCGGAGGATAGACGGGCTGAACACGATTGACTATGCGAGCAGCCTGCACGTTGCCGCCGACGCGGATCGGACCCGTGGGCCTTGGCTTCGGAGGCGGCGGCGCCGTTCCAATGCCGCCAATCACGCCGCCCAGCACGCCGCCCATCGAACCACCGGCAACGCCGCCGGGAACGCCGCCCACGGCGCCAACGACGCCGGGATCGGGCTCGGCTTCTTCCTTAATAATCTTGACGTCATGCGGGATCACTTTGGGCTGCATGAGTTTGCCGGCATCCATCAAGTGCACTTGCGGGCGCACTTTCACGACTTGAACAGCGGCAGGGGGAGGAGGCGGAGGAGGCGGAGGCGGAGGCGCCGTGAGCATGGTGGCCATCATCGTCTTCGGCAACGCCTCGGTGTAAATCAGCGGAATAAGGATCAGAATGCCCAAAAAGGCAATTTGGATGACGGCCGACAGAAAAACCGTCATGGGCTTTTTCGTCCTTGTCGGATTCGGACTCGAAACGACCATCTCGTCAAACATAGCTTGCTACCTCCTACCGGCGGGAGCGAGACGTGCTGCGAGGTCTTCGCTGCCCCGTTTTTTATTGCCGGCTGCGGGTCCGGTTCCTGCCACCGCACCACGGCCGCGCCAGCGATTCCAGGCGACGACAATGGGAGCGGCAATACCAAAGCTGGAGTATGTTCCTACCACAATCCCTACCACCAGGGCAAAGGAGAAAGCACGAAGCACCTGGCCGCCCATCAGGAACAGGACGAGCACGG
>DATEGP010000007.1:0-147704 GCA_035280045.1 Candidatus Acidiferrum sp. | reverse complement strand
GGCGGCGGTCCCAAAGCTACCCCACGGTTGTTTGCCTGAGAGTGCACGGGCGCCGTCCGCCGCGCGAGGGGTTCGACGTGTCGAACCCCTCGCAGCGACATTTTCACCTCAACCTGTCGCCACTATCCAGATACAAGAGTGAGCAGGGGGCCCGGGCCAGAATGGTGCTGCCTACGGAGGTAAGGAACGACAACCCGGTCCCACCCCCCAACCAGGATGGGCGGAGAGGCAAGGATGAGGCACTCGTCGTAAATCCGGCGTCGAAACTCTATGCCGACTAGATCGCTAAGCCAAATCGTGAGGTAGGATAAGGCCATGATACAAGGCACAAAGGCCGTCCCCCAGTCACGCCTGGCAATATTGCTCGACGGTTTCCGGCACGACTTCGTTTACGCTTTGCGCAGCCTCCGAGGCGACTTCCGCAGTTCAATCATCGCAGTCTTAGGGCTTGCCCTGGGCATCTGCGCCTCGACTGTAGTGTTCAGTTTTGTGTACAACGCCATCTTCCAGCCCGTGCGCTACAAGGACTTTCAGCGGTCCGTGGTTTTCAAAATCCAGAATCTTGCCAACGCAGGGGGATGGAAGGAACGCGATTACTTCTTTGCTCCTGAGGTTCAGGCCTTCCGCGAACAAAATCACGTGTTTGAAGAAATGATCGCCTATGCACACAGACGTGATTACTACAACGATGGAAAATCCGTCCGCTACCTGCCCCGAGGTGCAGTCGTAACAGCCAACACTTTTGACTATCTGGGCGTTAGACCCCAGTTTGGCCGCGGAATCACACCAGAAGACGGGAAGCCTGGCGCGGCTCCTGTATTCGTCATGAGCTATAGGTTGTGGCAGACAGAGTTCGGCGGTGCGACAGACCTGCTCGGCAAAGTTATCTTCCTTGACGACAGGCCGACGACCTTGGTCGGCATCATGCCTAAGCATCTGGAACCCCTTGGCGCGAGTTACTGGATGCCCGCAACCGTCGACGAAAGCCAGCCGTCACTCGCTGGCGGGGCACAGCTCATGGGCCGGCTGAAGCCGGGAGTTAGCCTGCAAGCCGCGGCCGCGGACCTTAATGAAATTGCTTATCGCTTAGAGAAAGATGGGGTCGCAGTCAAATTCCTCCCGGAAAAATTCGCGATCATCCCCCAATACTTCATTGACACCCTGATTGGCAATTTCAAGAACACCCTCTATGCCCTGCTTGGCGCGGTTCTTTTGCTGCTTCTGATTGCTTGCAGCAACGTGGCCAATCTGCTTCTCGCACGCGCCACTGCACGCGAACTCGAAATCGCCATGCGCGCGGTTATGGGCGCCTCCCGAGGACGGTTGATCCGCCAGTTTCTGATGGAGAGCCTGCTTCTTGCGGTCATGGCCTCGGCTGCAGGCTGCGGCTTGACGTTTTTTCTCCTGAAGCTCCTGGTGGCAATGATTCCCGCCGGCACGCTGCCGAGCGAAACCGTCGTTCAGTTGAACGCGCCCGTTCTGCTGCTCTCGTTGGGCGCGACGATCCTGACGGCGTTGCTGTGCGGTCTCGCTCCGGCTCTCCACGTAGCTCACAGTGATTTGCAACCACAACTTTCAGGCAGCAGCAAAGGCGCTAACGAGAGGGGCCGGAGCGGAAGGCTCCGCAATTCCCTGGTGGTCAGCCAGGTTGCACTCTCTATCCTGTTGCTGGTCGGCGCAGGCCTGTTTCTGCGCAGCTTTCTCGTTCTCACGCGTGTGGACCTTGGCTTTAATCCAAAGAATATTTCCTTCTTCCGCCTGGATCCCACGATGTATGCGCGTCGAGAGTATTCTGAACGCAAAACGCTGCAAAACGCCCTGACTCTCCGCCTGCTGGAAGAGTTGCGCGCTCTGCCCGGCGTGGAATCAGCAAGCGAATCCATAGAAGAACCTCCTTTCAACTACGAGTGGAGTGACACCATTATCCCGGGCCGGCCTCACGCAGAGCGCTGGGAGACGCGATTTGACATCTGCAGCGAGGACTATTTCCGGGTTTTGGGCGTCCCATTGATGAAAGGCCGCGTCTTTTCCGAAGACGATATTAGCGACGCTCGCTTGGTGATGGTTGTGAATCAGGCATTTGCCCGCCAATATTTTCCAAACGAAAACCCACTCGGCCAGCAGGTGAAGTTGGAAGTTCTCGATCGTCCCTTTCTCCATGGCCCTCGCGATGCGTATTTCGAAGTGGTTGGCGTCGTCCGCAATTACAAGACACGCCGAGATAATTCGTGGCAGGACTTTCCTGAAGTCTTTATTCCGTACAGTGTGCAAGCCTTCAGTTGGCGAACCTTCATGGCGCGGACCTCGATCGACGCAAATCTGTTTCTTAAGCTTGTCAGCGAGAAGGTGAGCCAGATTGATCCCAGCGTGCGAATCCAGGCGTCAGGTACCGTCGAACATGAGCTGCAAGATTATTACCAAGGTCCGAAATTCGAACTCGTCACTCTCTCAGCCTTCGGGTCCATCGGCCTGCTACTCGTGATCATTGGAGTCGCCAGCGTCATGGCCTACTCGGTCTCGCTCCGCACCCACGAAATTGGGGTGCGCATGGCCATCGGCGCTCAACGATCAAGCATCATTCGCTTAGTGCTGCTCGGCGGGCTCCGTCTCGTTGCGGTCGGAACTGTGCTGGGCCTCGTCGCGAGCTTCGCGTTCGCCCGATTTTTTGCCAGCCAAATCTCCGGAGTTCCCACCAACGATCCATGGACACTGTCTGCAGTTGTGAGTGCGGTGGTAATTGCTACGACTGCGGCGTGTGTGTTTCCAGCCCAGCGAGCCGCTTCCGTAGACCCTCTTGTAGCCTTGCACCACCAATAGTCCCTCAGCCTGCCTGCCCTCTTATCGACCGCCACACCTGATAGGGGCCACGTACGCACCAAGTAGCTCGAAACTGGGGCCTTGGCGATAAGTGCGGTGAAAGGCAACGATTACCGTAACGAGTCGTGGGGAGGAGTTTGCGTTGCCGTTGCTACGACTTCTGCCTAGGATGGAACCAAGAGTGAAGTTGGGCACGCAAAGAAGTTGGGCAACGCAAAGAGGAAATCACCGTGACAGGTTTCGGATGGGTGCGACTCACCAGCCTCTTTCTGCTGGTGGTGAGCGCCATGCCTCAGACCGCGCAACCGCGCACCGCGACCGAGGAGCCAAGCCGGCTCAAGGTCATTCATGTAAAAGAGCCCAATGGCCAAATCTTGAGCTACGGCGATTTGTCGCGGCCGACGGAAGTATGGATGGGGGGAACGAGTCTTGCGCACGACGCCCGCCTCAAGCTGAGAATCCAAGGGGCCTCGGGTCCGTCTTCTCTGTTCTTTATCCGGAAGCGCCGGCCGGGATTTGTGGAGATCGACATCAGCCGGGGAAACATCGCCGGGCTAGAACCGGCGAACCAATTCGGCAAGGATTTTTTGACCTACGTGCTATGGGCGGTGTCGGGAGATGGGAAAGCGTCGAACCTGGGCGAAATTCCCGCGGCGGGCCAGAAACCCATCAGCATCAATGCAAAGACGCCTTACCAGGCTTTCTGGCTGATGGTGACGGCGGAACCCGACTTCGCGGTGGTGGATCCGAGTTCGCAAGTGGTTCTCTACAGCATTGACGAGGAAGCGCGCAAGGAACGGACGGAGAAAACAGAGAAAAAAGCCCCACCCAAGAAAGTAAACCTGTTCTTCTACACGCACTACAGCGATTATAATTCGGGCCCAACGGCGGCGGAGGCAGCCCCAAACGAACTGCTGCAGGCAAGAAAGGCGGTGGAACTGGCGTCCCGGTCAGGCATTTCGGGCCTGGAGCGTTCCGCGGGAGCCCCGGAGATCGAAGACGAGAAACATACTCGAGGGATCCTTGCGCGGGCAAAATCCTTCCTTGGCCAAGCGGAGGGCGCTTACAAGAAGCGCCCCAATGGCAACAACGTTGTGCAGCCTGCGCGCACGGCAGCACAGATTGCCGAAAACGCGCGTGCCCTGGCGCTGGGCGCAGCAGGGGGTAGCATGATTCGCCAACTGGAGGAAGAGCTGGCAAGGACTCGCGCTGAGCTTGAAGAGGCCCGGGCGGCACTGTCCAAGACAAATGGGGGCGTTTCGGAGGATCCCAAGACATCGAGTGAGCAAGACCCGGCGCCGAAGGCGGTAACTACCTCCTCGGCGGAGACCAGTCCCGCGAAGCGCCTGGCAAAAATTGTTTCTAGCCCGAGCGTCTGGTTCGGTCTTCTTGGTTGGGGCTTAGCAGTTTTACTTCTACTTCGGCGGCAATCCACTTGAGCCAGGCTGCTCGGCGCAGTGATCGGATCATGCCGCCATTATCAGGAACTACGAATTAGATGACCTGGTGTGGCTACCCCAAGCAGAAGGCTGCTATGGTGAGAAAAAGATGCCGAGCAACAGCGCCACAGTTCGCTGGCTGACCAGCCTGATCATGCCGGGAGCTTTGCTGCTGCTTGCGACCTGGGGGCTGCAGCAAGAGGAAGCGGCACGCCTCGCGGTGGCTCCTTACGGCCGATTTTTCTGCTTCGGGGCCCTGGCGGGAGCCGTGCTGCTCAGTTGGTATTACAACCAAGGACGGGTATTGTTTTCGGCTCTGGTCATTGGGTTGGCCGTTTGGGGCTTAACGACGCTACCAGGCTCCGCCGAGGTTTCGAAATTGGCGGCAGCTTTTCTTCTCCCAGTCAACGTTGCTCTGTTTGCTTCTCTGCGCGAGCGCGGCACAGTGACACCGAGCGGCTTATGGAAAATAGTTTTAATCTCGATGCAGACGATCGGCGTGGTTGTGCTGGGGGAGCTGCGAGGGGGCCGACTTGAAGCTTTCCTGCACTGGGGCCAAGACCATGCCGGCAGGACGTGGATTCCACTTACGCAACAACTTGCGTTCGCGGCGGGGGCGCTCACGCTACTGGGATTGGCAGTGGTGCGGCGGACGAGAGTGGAGGCGGGGCTGTTCTGGGCTCTGCTGGCCGCATTCGCGGGGCTGTGGCGCACCGGAAAAGATGCGGAGCCATTGTTTTACTTCGGTGCCGCGGGCTTGATCCTGTTCTACGCGGAGCTCGAACATGGCTATGAGGTTGCCCACCACGATGAACTGACAGGATTACCCGGGCGGCGCGCTCTCAAGGAACTTATGTCGCAACTGGGCAGCCGGTATGCGGTGGCCATGTGCGATGTGGACCACTTCAAGACTTTTAACGACACGTATGGGCACGATGCGGGCGACCAAGTGCTGAAGTTTATCGCCTCGAAACTTTTGGAGGTGGGAGGAGGAGCACGCGCCTTCCGCTATGGCGGCGAAGAGTTCACCGTGGTGTTTCCCGGGCGGTCTGCCCTGGAAGCGCACCCCTTTGTGGTGTCGCTGCGTGGAACGATTGCTACAAGCAGCTTCATCTTGCGAGGGCCCAGGGATGCGGAGAAAAGAACCGAGGGCGCGCTGGAGCCGGAGCCACACCAGTCCGTAACCATTACAATTAGTGCGGGCGTGGCGGAGAATTCCAAGGAGCTTTCCACGCCAGAGCTGGTACTCAAAGCCGCAGACGGAGCACTTTACCGCGCCAAAGAGTGTGGGCGGGACTGCGTGCGACTCGCGGAGGGTATTGACGGAACTTCTGGCGATGCCTATCGAACTCGCAAGCTGCACGATTCCACATAACTGTGCTTATCTGACATTGTGATCCTAATCTTCGGGGAATCCCTCTAATCAGGTGTTCGAGAGAAAGCATTTCCATGAAAACCTTAACTTGTGTGTCGCACCTATGGTGCTTAGGCTTCATTGGCCTCTTTGCCCAACCCTGGCGGGTTGGGCTAAAGTGTGACGCGCCTCCGGCGCTCTGAGGGAAGCGCCTGGATCGCGGAAAATCGGGCAGAGGGGCTGAAACTTATGAAGGCGGATTGTTGGCCACGGGCCGTTCTGGCGAACTGTCATCCCCGGAGGATATTCTCGATGGGGCGGCTGGTGGGTTACGTGATGCGCAGCGTTGTGGTTATGGCGTTGGGCGTGGGCTGGGCGGCGGCTGGGCAGGCGGCGGTTCGGGTGGAGAAGGTGGAATACAAAGGGTGGAAGAATTGCTATCGCGTCACGAATGGGGAGATTGAGGCGATTGTGACCGGCGACGTGGGGCCGAGGATTATTCGATTTGCGTTTGTGGGCGGGCAGAATTTGTTCAAGGAATTTGCGGACCAGCTTGGGAAGAGCGGAGAAGAGAAATTTCAATTGCGCGGCGGCGACCGGGTGTGGAAGGCGCCGGAAGATCCTGTGGCTACGTGGGCGCCGGATAATGTGGCGGTGGAGATTCAGGTTACGGCAAACGGCTTGATTGCGCGCGAGCCGGTGGAGCCTTTGACCAAACTGCAGAAGGAGATTGAAGTGCGCATGGCGGAATCGGGCGCGCGGATGACGGTGATCCACCGCATCGCGAATCGCGGGCTGTTTCCGCTGAAATTTTCGGCGTGGGCGCTGACGATGATGGCGCCGGGAGGAGTGGCCGTGAGCGGATTCCCGCCGCGCGGCAGGCACCCCATCAATCTGGAAGCGACAAATCCGCTGGTGATGTGGGCGTACACGAACCTGGCCGACCCGCGTTGGAAATTCACGAAAAAGTATTTAACGCTGCGACAGGATCCCAATAACGCGGATGCGCAAAAGCTTGGAATGTTCAACGCAGATACTTGGGCTGCTTATCTTTTGAACGGCGAGGCTTTTCTGAAGCGCACGAAGGCGGATCCCGCGAAGACGTATACGGATTTTGGGTGCTCGTTTGAGACGTTTACGAACAATGAGTTTCTGGAAATGGAGACGCTGGGGCCGATGACGGAGGTGCAGCCTGGGCAAGCCGTGGAGCACAGCGAGCATTGGGCGATCTTTCGGGATGTGAAACCGAATTTTGTGACGGATGAAGAGTTGGATCGGGTTCTGGCTCCATTATTGAAGGCTGTTGGAGAGGAGCAGTGAGGTGCCAGGAACTATTTGCTCGTTCAGTGTAGTCTAATCATCATGCAACGCAGTCGGCTCACCAAAGTTGCAGTGCGGGTCACTGTGGTTCTCGCTGCGCTAGTATTGGGTTTCGCCGCACTCTCTGTCTTTGAGCGCTGGCGAACGCAGGCCGAGTTCGGCACGGTTCTCTCAGCCTTCTTTTCTGACACGCTCCTGCACGATATACAGAAGTCCGGATCGGGACGCGCCGTTCAAGTCATCATCTTGCGCGAGGGGCCGCGGGATGCGATATGGAAAGCTCGGTGGTTGAACTTGCTGCTTGACCGGAAAATGCCATTCCCACAAGCGTCGCCCGTAACCCTCAGCAGTCTCTTCTTGAGCAATGCGGTTACCACCGATACTGCAGCGGAACTGCGCTTACCTAAGGGTGTGGATTTTGTCGTTGTAAGCCGCAGCGAGTTGGAGCGTGGCCAGCTTGGCATCTTTGCGGGACGCTCCCTCGACAATGTGGAATACTTCGCGGTCTCTCAGCCCGGACTCAATTTCAGCAAAACAGAGGCGATCTTGTATATCGACTATGGCTGTTTGCGCGTCACTGATTTATGTGGCGGTGGAGGTTACATCCTAATGCGCAAGGTGAATGGAGTCTGGAGCGTTGTGGACCGGCACATGACCTGGGAGTCGTAGCTCGGAACGGGTTATTTAGTCTTCAAATCGGATAGGCCCGCGGCGCTGGCGACGCTGAGGAGGGCTCCGGCGAAGAGCAGGGTGTCGGCGAAATAGTTGATGCCCTCGATCTCGATGGGAATGGCGGGGTCGGAGAGCGCGTGGATCAAGACGGGGCCGTAGATGACGAGGACCAGCAGGACAATCCAGCCTCCGACGCAGGTTGCGACGGTCCGCGTTTTGCGATTCAGCAGAATGCTTGCGGCGACAAGGAGGAGAGCTGCGCCCGTCACGTCGTCAATGAGCACGCGGACGAGGCCCGGAATCCACTCGGGCATCTGCTTTACGAGCGGGACTCCCGGGAGGCCTGTGGGGTGGAAAAAGTGTTCGATGCCAAAAACGACGGCGGTGATGGCGACCAGGACGCGGCCTACGGTTAGCAGCGTGCTTTTTGCGGGACCGCTCCAGGCGTCTTTTGCGCTTGCTGCAAGAACCCAGCCGGCGCCGCCGAAAGACATTTCGCGGAAGACGACCATCCAAATGATTCGGTTGTGCGGCTGGCGCAGCGCTCCTGGAAAATGAATCATCGCGACGAACGAAAACATCATGAGGCCGAAGAGCAGGCCGGACCAGCGCACTTGAATTTTCGTGGCGATGCTGAGAGATGCGGCGATCAACGCGCAGCCGACGAAATAGGCCCAGAACTTAGGTTCGGGCATGTATCGCGGCACTAGGGTCATGAGGGATTGCGCGTCGGAAAGATGCAGCGCGCCGAAGACCGCCAAGGGAATCGCGAAACACAGATTGTCCAAGGCAACGATCTTGTCGAGGCCACGGGCCTTGGCAATGTCGTCTTTCGCGGCCCATAGGCCGATCAAAAAAAGAACGATGCCAGCGGAGCACATGGCGACGGGGACGGAGATTTGGAAGGGCGCAGCAAGAATCGTTGTAGCCATGGGCCTCCGGATGCGGCGCGAAGCCTCGGATTCTATAACGAAATGGCGGCGCGGCTCACGAGCCTTTTGCGGGGGCAACATAAGGACGGTGCTCTTGATTTTTCTTGTTGCTGCCCCGCCCTGGCGTGCGGGGCTAAAGTGTGACACGTCTCCGGCGCGTACCGGAGAAGAACCGGCTGGAAGCCAGGGCAATGGAAGAAGGGCACGATGTATCGCCCCCTACCCGTCGACCCGTTTGAGGCAGTGCGAGATAAGCGGAAAGAAGGCTTCAGGGTTGCTGAGCTGACTGGAGTGAGGCGAGCAAAGCGCGTGCGCTTTCGGCTTGGGGGCTGTCGGGCTTCTCGACCAGGAACATCTGAAACTGGGCGATAGCGGCATTGGGACGATTTTGCATGCGGAGCACTTTGCCAGCCATGAGGTGCACTTCCGCGAATTGTTGGTGATTGGGCAGGGCGTGGGTGCGTTCCACGTCGGCGAGGGCTTTGTCGTATTCCTTGTTGGCGAACTCGGCGGTGGCGAGCAGGGACATGGCGTCGGCCATGTTTGGATTCGCGGCAATCGCCTTGGCCAGCAAGGATTCGGATTCGGCGTAATTCTGATCCTGAAGATTGAGGCGCGCCAGATCCACGTAAGCTGGAAGGAAAGCGTTGTCCGCTTGAATAGACTTCGAGAAAAAGTCCCGGGCCTTGGCGCGGTCGGAACCCTTGGCCGCAATGACCCCCAGCATTTCGTAGGCGCGGGCATAACGTGGATACTCGGCGATGGCTTTTTCGAAGTGGGCTGCCGCCTTCTCCAAATCACCCTTGGAGTAGGCGTCCATACCTCTATTCATTTCCGAGCTCGCCTTCCTGGGAGCATTCAATTCGATGACGGAAATGGTGGGCGAGCCTGGGGCTGATTCTTCGGCCAGCTTCGCAGGTTGCACATGTACGGTCTCTGTGTGCGCCATTTCCAAGGCGTTGATCTCGAAATACGAAGTGGAAATGGCTTCAATGCCGATTCCGGACACCTTCAGACGGTAGGCTCTTCCGTTGTAGACGTGAAATTGCGCAGCCTCAGCTCCGACAATGTGCGCGGTTGCGATCACCAGTCCTTGAGTGGAAAGGACGTCAACCTGAATCTGCGTCTCAATGCTCCGCTCGTCGCCGGCGCGAACACGCACCGATAAGTCACAGTTGCCGCCTTCGGTCTGCGCAAGGAGCGCGGGTAAGAACATCAGGTGGATGAAGACGGATGCGAGGGATCGGGTGGTCATGTCTCCCCTCTTCAGCAGGGAAAAAGGAGAGAGGCGCTCGGCGTAGATCACAAGCGCCTCCTCTACTGCGTCAACGTAAACCGTACCTCACTGGATCACCTCCTTCTCGGCGAAAGCGCCGATATCGACCAGATGTCGAATGAGGCGAGTATAACTCCGGAAGAGAAAGAAGCAGATTATTTTCTACAACAAGTCTTTATACCTGAAGCACTCCGAGAAAGAGTCGGTTTGGGCTATAATCGCGCAACCTAATTTCTTACGTCCCCCCAAGGAGATAGATGATGAACGCCAGCACCGCGCCCAGCGCTGCTATGCCACCGAGTCCCGCGAACATCCAGGTTATGCAACTCACCACGGCATGCTGGACGTCGCGCTCCCTGCACGTGGTTGCCCAGTTAGGAGTTGCCGACGCCCTCGGCGAGGAGCCGCAATCCACCGAGGCGCTCGCGAAAGCTACCGGCACGCAGCCGCAGCCTCTCTATCGCGCGCTGCGCTTGCTGGCTTCCGTTGGGATTTTCGAATGGAAGAATGGAGCCTGGCATCATACGGAGGCATCGCGGCTGCTTAGGTCCGACCATCCTGCCTCTCTGCGTGATTACGTGCGCATGCTTGGCATGCCGGCATTCTGGGAAGCGTTCAGTGATCTGGATCATTCGTTGCGTACTGGCGAATGTGCGTTTGCAAAGCGGCGGCCGGAGGGGGTTTTTGCGTATCTCGCCACGCATCCGGACGAAAGCCGCATTTTCGACGCGGCCATGACCTCGAAATCCCACCGGGACATCGCGGCGATATTGCCTGCGTATGATTTCTCACAATTTGCCACCATTGCCGACATCGCCGGGGGGCGCGGCCACTTGCTGCGCGCCATCCTGAAGAGTTCACCAAAGACGCAGGGGATCCTGTTCGATCAGCGGCATGTGGTGGCGGGGATCGCGTCGGAAAACGGGGAAAAGCTCACCGTGGTAGCCGGCGATTTTTTCACGGACGTCATGCCTAAAGCCGACGCCTACCTGCTGATGAATATCATTCACGACTGGGCGGATGCGGAATCCATCAAAATCCTGTCCGCGATCCGGCGCGCCATGCCGCAGCACGCCCGAGTGCTGATCATCGAGACCGTCGTGCCGCCAACGCCGGGGCCGCATCTCTCAAAGGAAATGGACATCATCATGATGGCGATTCCGGGCGGCATGGAACGCACGCAGGAGGAGTACGCGGAGTTGGCGTCAAAGTGCGGACTTCAGTTGAAGCAGATTGTCGAGACCATGAGTCCGTATTCCATTCTGGAAATGGTTGCGGCCTAGACATTAGGCTCCTCCAAGAGTTCCCCAGCTAAAAAAAAGCAAGGGCACGGTATATCGTGCTCTATTGGCGTTTTTCATGAGGTGGGTCTGTCCGACCTCGGGCTGTCTCGCGTTTACTCATCGGCGCGAGGCGGTTTCGTTCTAGAAGACATCGGTGAGCAGTGGTAGGATACTGACACTCTCCAGCCTTTCCGCGCCATTGGCGTGTCCTCAAAATGTTCTCTACAACGGAAAACCATCATGTTTCACTACCTTGACGTTGTCATTTCCTTTGCGGTCCTGATCCTGGTCGCCAGCTTGTTTATCACCGCGGCTACGCAGGTTGCCGTCAGCCTGCTAGGCCTGCGCGGCGGGAATCTGCGGCGAAGCCTTGCGGATTTGTTGGAAACCGCGTATCCGGATCAGGAAACCAGACAGTCGGCAAAGGAAATCGCCGGGAGAGTCCTGCGTGACCCGACGATTTCCGGCTCGGTCTTTTCGCATCTTCGGCTTCGTGCGGAGGGGCTTCCCTTCCTGCCGCCGGAGACCGCGGGGAAACTGCAAAGCGTCAGCGCATCCATTCCGCTGTTCCCCTGCATTGTGGGCGGAGTTGGAGGATTTTTTCTCGCGCCCGTCGTCATGGCGATTTCCAAAGGCTTGTTTGGCGGGGTCATTTGCCAATATTCAGACGTTCTGGCCAGCTACGTTTCAGCCGTCGATTTTTGCAATCATCCCTGGCGCACCGGTTTAATCGCGGGGGTGATACTTGGCGGGCTGCTGAGCCGTTGGCGGCTAGCCACTTCCGTCAGGGTAGAAGAGCTGCCGGCTGTGCTCGAAAAACTTGCCGAACCGCTTCCTGGAACTCTTCCTGATCCTGCGCAACGCGCAATGCTGAGGATTGCCTGGAACGAGAAGGAACCGGGAGCAAGATCGAGAGCAGGAGCAGAGCAAATGCGTGAGCCTCTCCGGTCGAAGTCCTATTTCGATGAGCGCATCGTCGGCCGTGGCACGAAGGCGTCGCTGCAGAACCAAACTCTCTTCCCTGCGTCTGCAGATTTTGACGAAGGCATCGTTCGGCACGCCGAACCGGTGGAAACGGAATCCAGCGTCGTAGTCGCTGAGGAACATGCTGAACCGCAAGCGGACGAACGTGAGGCCGAATTGGGTCCTGCGGCGGGAACGGAGAATGCAATCTCGACTGCACCAGAGCCACACGCGGAAGGACTGCGGGCATGGTTCGATAACTTCATGGACAGAGCTTCGCAGCGCTTTTCCGTGCAAGCACGCCTTGTGGCGGTTGTGCTCTCCTGCGTCTTCGTTTTCGGCTGGCACTTTGACGCCGTTCGGCTTTTGCAATCGATGTCGCAAAGCGCCGAATTGCGCGCGCGATTGGCTGCCACGGCGGAAGGGTTGGACAAGCAGGCGGAACAATTGCCGCGTTCCAAGCAAGGCGCTCGAACAATTGTGCCGGAGGCATATCGGCAAGCCATGGTTTCGGTCCTGCGCCCTGTGTCCGCGGAACCGTCCGCAAATAACCAAGACAACGAAGCCAGGCCTTCAGGAAGGCGAAGACAACGGGCCAAAGAGCGAGAAAAAGCCGCTGCGCCAGCCGCTCCAACAGAAGACAGTGCCACCACCGCAGCAAGATCCAGAGCAATGCACGAGATTGAAACGGTGCCGGGATTTGCCAGCCGGGAGGATGCCGAGGATTGGCTTCGCACAACTTTAGGTGGAAATGCCGCGCGCGAGAAGCTAGCGGCTGCTTACCAGCAAGAAGTGAATGCCGAGCTGGTCAGCGATTCCGACCGGCTCATTGACCAGTCCGCGTCGCTGAAGAGCGAATTAGCGCGCTCGCAATTCAAGCTCTTCCAGGACGAGCACAGTGGGGCGCAGTCCTGGGGCGAATTGCCAGGGCTTTTGGTTACGATAGCGTTGCTCAGCCTAGGTGCAACGTTTTGGTACAACACGCTGCGGAACCTGGCGAGCCTTCGGCCACGATTGGCAACCAAGCAAGAACAGAACTAAGAGAACAGAGGCGCACAGGCAAGAGTGCCTGTGCTACGAAAAGCGAAGAGCCGGGATGAAGACCGGCCTCTACAAAACAATGCCAGACAAAAAGGGGAGAAGCCAGGCGCGAGGCCTACTTCTTAGTGGACTTCCTGGGCTGCACGTCTCACAGGCGGGCCCTAACGTGTACGCCCTAAAAAATGAAGGGCACGACGGTGTCGTGCCCCTTGATGTGCGTGATGTTTGGTTAGGGCTTAGAAGCGGTAGCGGACGCCGCCGGAAACGCGCAGGTTATTCTGCGCCATGCGGCCTGCGCCGGTTTCATTGAATTGCGAAAGGAGATAGTCGACCGGCCCGAGGCGCAGCGAGAGATGCCCACGGAACGGGATGTCCACGCCACCGCCGACAGCCATCGCGAACGAATTGTGAGTTGCCCCAAAGGTTTCGGTATGAGCCACGCCGAACAGGTCCTGAACGAACGGCGTAAAGCGGGTGAAATGATGGAAGTAAACCTGCGGGCCAAACATATACGTATACAGGTTGGTGTTCACGCTCGCGGCGCCAACACTCCCAATGTGATATCCGCTAAATTCGCCCACGAGCCCGTACGAACTCCGCGGGTTATAAGCAAACGAAGCGGAGCCTCCGTTGGCGTCGAAGTTGGGGAAGCCGGTGGTTGAAGGATTCGCCCGAAGATAAGAGTACTCGACGGAAACATCTTTCGAGGTCCCCTCCTGTGCGACGGCCGGCAGGCTTGTCAGAAGAAAGAATCCTGCGAGACACGCTAATTTGCGCATGATGACCTGAGCCTCCACGCTAACTTGTTTTTGGAATGCCTGGCCTGAGGGGGGCGAAGGAGCACAGGCGGCGGGCAGGGCACGGGTATGAAGACAACACCGCCAATTTCATTGGATGCCGGGGCTGGCAGGAGGGTTGCTGTGAGATTTTGGCGGAAAGACGAAGCTGCGGACACCAGCCCTTCGCTCCACTCCCCTCGCGCCTCGGGGCAAGCGGGGGTGGAGGGAGCGGTTCCTACAAGAGACTGAGCGGGTCCATGTCCACGAGGACAGCCGTTTGCGGGATTTCTTTTGCTTCGCAAAAGGAGAGCGCGCCGCTGAGGAGTTTGGTCAGGATGGAGCGCTTTGGTGACTTGAGCAGAAATTGGAAACGGTGCTCCTTTTTCAGCCGCGCGAGTGGCGCGGTGGCGGGACCGAGGATGCGGACTTTTTCTCCGTCGTGCGGCGAAAAATATTGGGAAAGCTGACGCGACCAGAGGATGGCTTTTTCGAGGCTGGTGTCGCGCACGATCACGTTGGCGAGTGAGGTGAACGGCGGATAGGCCATCATGCGGCGAAAATGGAGTTCGCGCTCGAAGAAGGAAAGGTAGTCCTGCTTGACGGCGTCCTGGATGGCGTAGTGGTCGGGATAAAACGTCTGGATGAGGACGCGGCCGGGAAGTTCGCCGCGGCCGGCGCGGCCAGCGACTTGCGTGAGCAATTGAAAAGTGCGCTCGGCGGCGCGAAAGTCGGGCAGGCTGAGCGAAGAATCGGCGCTGACAACACCGACTAACGTGACTCGCTGAAAATCGTGGCCCTTGGCTAACATTTGCGTGCCGACGAGGATGTCGAGCGCCCCGCCGGCGAAGGCGCCTAGCGTTTCCTGATACTGGCGCTTGGTGCGCGCGGTATCTCGGTCGAGGCGAGCGATTCGGGCGCCGGGAAAGTCCTTGCGCAGGCGCTCTTCGAGATGCTCGGAGCCTTCGCCAAAAAAATAAACATATTTGGACTGGCACTTGGGGCAGAGCTTCGGAATGGGTTGAATGGAGCCGCAGTAGTGGCATTCGAGGCGGTTGCGCTGCTTGTGATGCGTCATCGAAATACTGCAATTGACACACTGCACGGAGGCGCCACAACTGCGGCAAAGCACCGACCAGGAATACCCGCGGCGGTTGATGAGGACGAGCGCCTGCGTTTTGTTGTCGAGGCATTCCTGAATGCCGGCGTGGAGCTTGGAGGAGATGGGGCTGGTCTGATGCGTTTGCTGAAATTCGTCGCGCAGGTCGACGATTTCGACGTCGGCGAGAGAGCGATCGGCCACGCGTGAAGCGAGGGTTAAGAGTTCGTATTTTCCATTGCGGGCGTGATGATAGGTCTCCATCGACGGGGTGGCGGAGCCGAGCACGGCCACGGCGTTTTCCATTTTTGCGCGGACGATGGCAACGTCGCGGCCATGATATCGCGGAGTTTCTTCCTGCTTGTAGCTGCCCTCTTGCTCTTCGTCCACGATGATGAGGCCGACATTTTCGAGCGGAGCGAAGATTGCGGAGCGCGTGCCGACGACCACGCGGGCTTCACCATTGCGAACGCGCCACCATTCGCGGGCGCGTTCGACGTCGCTGAGAGCGGAATGCAGAACGGCTACGCCCTCGAAGCGCGCACCGAACCAGGAGCGGCACTGGCGGCCAATCCACAGCGTGAGAGCAATTTCGGGGACTAGGATGATCGCGGTTTTGCCGCGGGCGAGCGTTTCCTGGACAGCGCGCAGGTACACTTCGGTCTTTCCGCTGCCGGTGACGCCGTGAAGCAACTGCACTCCGAAGGCGCCTAATTCAAATCGCGCGCGGATGCCGGTCAGCACGGCATCTTGGCCGGCGTTAAGTTCGTGCGCGGGCGGAGTATAACCGGTGTCGAAGGGATCTTCGGCCGGGTCGAGAGGCTCCTCCCAGCTTTCGAGGAGACCGTCGCGCAGCATGCGGTCGATTAAGGATCGCGTGACGTTCGCGAGGCGCAAGAGTTGGGGCAGAGGAAGCGGGCCTCGCTCGGTTTCGAGGAGCGTGCGGATTTTTTCTTCTTTTTCGGCGAGTGGTGTGGAGGCCTCGTCGGCTCCGCTGACAGCTGCCCGGCCTTTCCAGGCGATCACGCGAAGCGTCCTTCGCTTTTTTGCTTGAAGGCTTTCGCGGATTTCAATCAGCCCCAGGCGCTGGAGTTTTTGCAACGAAGAAAGGTCGAGACCCAGTTTCGGTTGCGGTCCGAGAAGAATGGCACCCTTTTTTTCTTTGAGCTTCCCGAGAAACGCGGCCTCAACGGCGGTCAGGCCATGGGATAATTCGCCACCACTCAAGCTTTCGGAAGCTTCGCGGCCTGATTGCGTCAACACGATTTGGCGCTGCGTTTTCAATTCGGTAAGTGGAGGAAGCATGGCGCGGAAGGCCTCGCCGATGGGCGCGAGGTAATAGCTCGCGATCCAGCTCGCGAGTTCGAGCAGTCTCGGCGTGAGGGCAGGAACTAAATCGAGGACGCGCACAATTTCGCGAACTTTGGTGTTTTCTGGTGCGGCATCGACAAATTCAACGACGACACCGACGAGAGACTTCTTGCGAAAAGGAACGAGGACGCGGCTGCCCGGCTGCACTGCGGCGCGTAAGGGCTCAGGCACAACGTAGGTGAACGTCGTTCGCAGAGGGACAGGCAAGGCCACGTTGCAGAAGGAACAATTCATTGCGCGGAGTAGTTTACCAGCCTAAAAACAAGTTCAAGAGTGGAAGGACTGAAGTTATCTACTGACCAGGAAAATGCCGCCGAAAATGGTGGCGATTCCGGTCCATTGCCAACGGGAAATGTGTTCACGAAGGAAAATCGCAGCGAGACCTACGGTGACGGCTCCGTAGAGCGAACCAAGGACGCTGATGACAGCGACCTGTTCCATTTGCATGCCGCGATTGCTCAAAACAAACGCGAGAGTATCGAACGCGCCCATGCCGAGTGCCATCCAGCGGACACCGCCGCGCGGAAGACGCATGGGCTGCGCGGCGGAAAAAATGATGGCCGCCGTAAGGAGAGAGCTGGTTAAGCGGATCATCCACACGGCTTGCACTGCCCCGACACGAGGAACAACTCGAATCCCGAGCAGCCAGAACAGGAGGCCGAAGGCAACTGAGGCAACGATGGCCCAGCCGATGCCGCGCGTATTGGTTTTTTTCGGTTGTGATGCTGTTGAGTTTTCCGAAGCAGCGTGCTCACCACCGGCAACGACAGCCACACCAAACAAAATGAAGAGGATGCCGACAACTCTCGCGGATGAGAGACGATCTCCGCCGAGCCAGGAAAGAATCAGCGTCAATGCAGGATAGCTCGCGGAAAGCGGCGCAACGACGGCCATCTTGCCGATTTCAAAAGACCGATACAGCGAAAGCGTTCCGCACGCATTGAGAGAGCCAGCGAGGAATCCCCAGGCCCAGGGCTTCCAGCCCGAACCGTCACCCAGATGCCCCCAGCCGCCGAGCCAGTGCATGGAAGCCGTAAGAAGAACGAAGCCGACGAACTGCATGTAGAACATGGTGCGAAGCGTGCCGATGCGATGAGTAGAAAAACGCGCAGTGAAGTCAGCGCCGCCCCAGGTTAGCGCGGTAAGCAAGCCAATAAAGATTCCCATGATGTGTTAGGCGAGCTTGCCTTTTTTCGGTTGGAGGCCGAGAACCGCCATCACTTTCTGGAGATCTTTCCAGACTTCGCCCTTTGCGTTGGGATTGCGCAGAAGATAGGCAGGATGATACGTGGCCATGAGCTTGCTTGAACGAAAGTCGAGCCATTGGCCGCGGAACTGCGAAATGCCGCGATTGGTCTTCAGCAGTGTTTTTGCAGCGACTGCGCCGAGGCAAACGATAACTTTGGGCGCGATGACGTCGAGCTGCCGCAGAAGAAACGGCGAGCAGGTGCTGACTTCGTCCTCTTCGGGCGTGCGATTCTCGGGCGGGCGGCACTTGACAACGTTGCAGATGTAAACGTCTTTGCGCTGCAGGCCCATGGCTTCGATCATTTGAGTGAGAAGTTTTCCCGCCCGGCCGACGAATGGGAGGCCCTGGGCGTCTTCATCCGCTCCCGGGCCTTCGCCGACGAAAACGAGTTCGGCTTGTGGGTTTCCGTCGCCGAAGACAATCGTGTGGCGATGTTTATGAAGCTTGCAGCGCGTGCAATCGCCGAGGTCTCCTCGAATCTTCAACAGGGTGTCGTTCACGATTTTATCGGCGGCGTCGAACAAAGAGGGCGCTGGAGCCGCGGGCAAGGGCAAAGGAGCTGCCTTTGGAAGAGCTGCAGGCACAGGCTTTTGGAAATTAGGCTTCGCAAGAGTTTTGGGCAAAGTGGGTTCCTCGTACGGAATTTGTGTCGAGTGTATGACGTTCTCCGCTGACTGCACTGGCTGCTCGCTTTGAAAAACATCGGCGCGGCGGTCACGGTAAAACGGGGCGATGCCCAGGTCCTGGTAAAAAGTCAGCCGGTCTGCCACTTTCTGCTGAAGACTCTCTGGAATGAGCGCGGGCATCGAGGATCAGACGTTTGACTGACGCGGCACCGGAGCGTGAAGGACGGTCCGCAAGCGAAGGACTTCGTCCAAGATGCGTTGGGCGACTTCTATCTTCGCCATTTTAGGAAGAGCGAGGTCGCGGCCGTCGCGAGAGAAAAGGGTGACGACGTTTGTGTCGCGGTCGAAGCCCGCGCCTTCCGCGGTAACGTCGTTCGCCACGATCAGGTCAGCGTTCTTGGAAGACAGCTTCTTCCGAGCATTTTCCGCGACGTGATCTGTCTCCGCGGCGAAACCGACGACAATCTTGCTGCCCTTGCTTTTTGCTACTTCCGCCAGGATGTCAGTCGTCGGCTCAAACGGAATTGCCAGCGGACTGCTGCCTTTTTTGATCTTTTCTGCGCTCGCATGAGCTGGCCGATAATCCGCAACGGCAGCCGCAAGAATGGCAATCGAAGTATCCGCAAACCGCTCCGCAATGGCTTGGCGCATTTCCTCCGCGGTGCGAACGTCGATGCGCTCAACTCCAGCGGGAGCCTCCAGATTTACCGGGCCGCTGACCAAGACCACTTTTGCGCCGCGCTTCCCCGCGGCTTCGGCAACCGCGTAGCCCATCTTGCCGGAGGAACGATTGGTAATGTACCGAACGGGATCCAAATCTTCGCAAGTTGGGCCAGCAGAAACGAGGACCGTTTCGCCCTCCAGGTCGCGGTGCGTTTTTGTGACCTCGTGTACCGCGGCAAGAATCTCTTCTATACCTGCGAGGCGGCCCGGTCCCGTCATGCCGCACGCGAGATAGCCTTCGTCCGGTTCCACGATTTTCACGCCGCGCGCCTGCAGCGTTTCGACGTTTTCCCTAGTGGCCGAGTGATTCCACATATTCACGTTCATAGCGGGCGCGACGACGACCGGGGCCGTGGAGGCAAGATACAGCGTGGTGAGAAAGTCGTCTGCAACGCCGCGCGCGAATTTTGCAATGATGTCCGCCGTGGCAGGCGCCACGAGGAGAAAATCCGTGCGCTGCGCCACGGCGATGTGTTCGATGGCGCTTTCAAGGTTGGCTTCTCCGCCGGAGGAATCGCTGAAGAGATCCGTGATTACCTTCTGCCCGCTAAGCGCCGCAAACGTAAGCGGGGTCACAAATTCGCGCGCGCTGCGGGTCATCACTACCTGCACGCTGTGACCTTCCTGCTGCAGCCGGCGAACGAGTTCCGCCGCTTTGTAAGCCGCCACCCCGCCAGTGACTCCCAATGTGATTCGCATATGGCTTTTCCGCCGGACGCTACTTCTTTCTCTTGTTGCCGTCCTTGTCCTCGTCGACAGACGTAGCTTCTGTAAAATCGAACTCGAGCAAACCGTGGTCGAGTTCTTCGCAGGCGACACGCGTGGCCTTTTGCGTCCTGGGATTCTCAATCATCGGAGGCGCTCCAGCCATAATCTGGCGCGCGCGCCTGGCCGCAAGCACGACATACGCAAACTGGCTCTCCGGAGCTTTACTCTGCACGGTCATCAATTCTTCCCCCCAAGCGATGCCAGAAGTCTTTGCACCTGGTCCCGTCTCCGCGCGCTGGTGCAGCGCAAAGCGGTTACAATCGCCTGCGCCTCGCGGCCCGCGCGCTCCACATCCTCATTCACAACGCAAAAATCATAATACCTGCCAAAGGCAGCAACTTCATCCCGCGCCTTGGCCAGCCGCCGCGCAATCTCCTCATCGGAATCCTGCCCGCGGCTGCGCAACCGGCGTTCCAACTCTTCCCGCGACGGAGGAAGGATAAAGATCGCCACAGATTCGGGCAACTTTTCCTTGACTTGCGACGCGCCCTGAACGTCAATCTCCAGGACAAGGTCGAGTCCTCGCTTGCGCGATTCCTCCAGCCATTTCTTCGGCGTGCCGTAGGAATGTTTTCCAAAGACCCGAGCGTATTCGAGAAACTCCCCGCGCGCCACCATGGCGTCAAATTCCGCCTCTGTAACGAAATCATAACATTTCCCGCTAGACTCCGTCGTGCGGCGCGGCCTTGTAGTACAGGAGATCGAGGGCATAGTGGCAGGCAGCTCGAGAATCTTCTGCACCAGCGTGGATTTGCCGGAACCAGATGGTCCTGAGACAATCAGAACCAGTGGCACGCTCGCAGTCCCGGCGCTCATTCGATGTTTTGTACCTGTTCGCGCAGTTTTTCAATCTCCGCTTTGATCTCCAGCGCCAATCCGGTTATCGCAAGCGCTTCGCTTTCCACGCCCGGCGTTTTGGAAAGCATGGTGTTGGCCTCGCGATGCATTTCCTGAAGAAGGAAGTCGAGCTTCTTGCCGAGTTCGCCCGCGCCATCGAGCAACTTCGTAAACTGCTGAAGGTGGCTGCGCAGGCGGTCTAATTCTTCACTGATGTCGCTGCGTTCCGCAAGCAGAGCCGCCTCTTGCGCCAGGCGCCCTTGATCGATGGACGTGCCGCCAAGTAATTCCTTAAGCCGTGATTCCAATCGACGGGCAAATGCCGGGCGCAACGAGGCCGCCAGTTCGCGCACCTGCTCCACCTGGCCGGCGATGCGAGCAAGCCGTTCGCGTAACTCGGCTACGAGGTGCTTTCCTTCCGCGCGGCGCATCTCATCCAGCTTCGAAAGAGCTTCGCGCAAACAGGTTTCAAGAGCCTGACCCAGCCTCTCCTGTTCTTCCGCAACTTCCGGGACGGCGCCGTTCACTCCAGCGATCACGCCGGGAAGGCGCAACAAGGAAACGACGTCCAACTTTCCCGCCCCACGCGTCCCTTTCATTAGCGATTCCGCGGCACGCAGGTACGCCTGAGCGAGCTCCTTATTGACTTGAACTGGAGCGGCGGTTCCAGGCTCGGCGTTGACGTAGATTTCCAGATGGCCGCGATGAATGCGGTCGCGAACAATCTGGCGCAAGCGCAAGTCATAGAAATCGAATCCTTCCGGCAACCGCAGCTTCAAATCGAGAAAGCGATGGTTCACGCTTTTAACGGTGACACGCACGGCCCAGCTATGTTTTTCGTGGCGCGCCTGCGCGTAACCGGTCATTGAAAGGCATTCCGGTGGTTTCGGACTCGTTGTACGTTTTTCGGTCATGAGGGGTCTTGGGCTTCCAGGTTAGCAGGCGCTGTTTGAGCCGGCGCGAGCATGTCATCGGCAAACTGTAAATCGTGGAGTCGCGCGTAGGTTCCACCGCGGGCAATGAGTTCGTTGTGCGTGCCGCTTTCGCGAATCTGACCGTCTTCCAACACAAGGATTCTATCGGCGCGCCGGATGGTCGCAAGGCGGTGAGCAATGACAAACGTGGTGCGTCCCACCATCAGGTTGGCCAGAGCCTTTTGCACGTAGAGTTCGGATTCCGCATCGAGCTCCGAAGTGGCTTCATCAAGAATGAGAATCGGCGAATCCTTCAAAATAGCTCGAGCGATGGCTATGCGCTGGCGCTGGCCGCCGCTGAGCCGCGTTCCGCGTTCGCCAATCACAGTATTGTAGCCGTTGGGTAGGGCAAGAATGAAATCCTCCGCTAGGGCGGCTTGCGAGGCGGCTATGACCTTTTCTTTGGGAACGTTCGCTAGCCCATAGCAGATGTTGTTCCAGACAGTATCGTGGAACAGGATGTTCTCCTGAGTGACCATCGAGATTTGCGCGCGCAACGAGCGAAGCGTGACCGAACGAATATTCACTCCATCAATGCAAATTGTTCCCGAGGTCACCTCGTAGAACCTGGGGATTAGATTGACAAGGGTCGTTTTGCCAGCGCCGCTCGAGCCCACCAGCGCTATTACTTCGCCCTTCAAAGCGCCGAAATCAATGCCGCAGAGCACCGGCGCCGAGTCATAAGAGAAATTCACACTTTCAAACTCAATTTCGCGCGAAAACGCAGGGAGCGCGGTGGCGCCGGGGGCATCCTGCTCCTCCTCGGCCAGATCGAGGAATTTGAAAGCTTGAATCGTGGCGCCCTCGGCTTGCTGGAATTGCTGATAGACCGAACCCATGCGCTTGACCGGCTCATAGGATTTGAAGAGCGCGATCACAAAAGCAAAAAACATTCCCAGCGTCATTTGCTTCAAAAGGATTTTGTCGCGGGCGTAGAGCAATAGCAAAGAGATTACGACCGGCTGCAACAGATCCATGAGAGGAGAACTCGCAACATAGGCTCGCACCCAGCGCATGGTTTCGCGAAGGAGGCGTTGCGCAGCCGCACGGAACTTTCGAATCTCAAACTCTTCCATGCCAAACGCTTTGACCACACGGTTTCCGCTGACGGTTTCCTGAAGGATTTGACTGAGTTCGCCGAGGCGCGTCTGACTGTCTTGAACAGAACGGCGGATGCGCCGCCCCAGTTTGCCGACAGGCCAAATTATCAGCGGTAGAAATACTGCGGACCCAAGCGCCATGGCCCAATCGAGGCGAAGGAGAACCGCAATGAACACTATCAAAGAAAAACTTTGACGGAACAAATCGGCGAGGTATTCCGAAACGGCGAGCCGAGCGCGTTCGACATCATTAATCACCGTGGACATCAAGCGGCCCGCCGGCTGGTGCTGGAAGAATCCAATCGGCTGGCGGATCAGCTTCGCGTAGATTTCATTGCGCAAATCGGTGACTGCGCAGTGCCCTACGTACTGAATGAGCCCATTGCCAAAAAACTCGGCAATCGCCTTAACTACGAACACAACTAAAAGTGAAATAGAAACGACGGTCCAAACGTGATGAATCCTCGGCGGAAAGAAGTGGTTTAGATAAATGGTTTTGTGAACGCCGGGTATCGTGAAAAGCGGAAGGGTCGAGTCGGTGGACGCAGGATTCAAGACACGATCGATGATGGGCACAATCAGGAAGACGATGAGGCCCTCGGCCAGGGCCACGACCGCGAGAAATATCACGCCTGTAACCATCCGTACGGAGTACGGGCGGACATAACCGAGCAGGCGTTTTAATTGCGACGATAACAAACGAATCTTTCCACTCACTCCTGATTTTAGTCACTTGTTACGCTATTCGCCGAGTTGCGGCATGTCAAGTTTCCGGGCCGCGGTTTCTGACACGCAGACAATACTATGCGCGCTACTTTTCAATGTCGCGGTGAACTACTTTGGCAGAGTAGCCGCGCTTGACGAGCGCCTTTTGCACGGATTCCGCCAGCATCACCGAGCGATGCTTTCCCCCGGTGCAGCCGATGGCGATAGTCAGATAACTCTTGCCTTCGCGGATGTAGTGCGGAATCAGGTAAGCGAGCAGGCTTTCGATGCGGCGCAAGAATTCGCCGGTTTGCGGGAACGAGCGAATGTACTGGCGGACCTTCGGGTCCGTGCCGTTGTATGGGCGCAAGCGCGGGACAAAATGAGGATTCGGCAGAAAACGCACGTCAAAGACCAGATCCGCATCCGAAGGAACGCCATAGCGATAACCGAAACTCACCACGGATACCAAGAGTGGCCGCGTGTCAGGATTCTTGAAGCGCGTAGTAATGAAGTGGCGGAGCTCGTGAACATTGAATTGCGTCGAATCGATAACCACGTCTGCGAGTTTTCGGATAGGCTCCATCAGCGCACGCTCATGGCTCAAGCTTTCTCGCACCGAATAGTTCTTTCCGAGAGGATGAGGGCGCCGCGTTTCGCTATAGCGGCGCAGGAGCGCGTCTTCGTGCGCTTCAATAAAAACTAGCGTAATCGGGTGATCCTTCTTGAGATGTTTCAAGAGCGGAGGCAATTTTTCAAGTTGCAATCCCTCGCGCGCATCTACTAACAAAGCCGCGCGGGCGAAGTCGCCTTCGCCTGCGCCGTGAAGCTCAGCAAAAATCGGTATGAGGTCCACGGGAAGGTTGTCCACGCAGTAGAAACCCATGTCTTCGAAGGCGCGGAGAACCGTGCTCTTTCCGGAACCAGAAAGGCCAGTAAGAATGACAAGTTGGCGGGCGTCCTGCCGCCTGCGCATAGAAGAGGGCTTCACGGGCGAGCGGCTCAGCTCTTTACGCGGCGTTGATGAGTGCTGGGAATGCGCATATCCTCACGGTACTTGGCAACCGTTCGCCGCGTGACGTGGATCCCGGCATCATCCAGCTTCTTGGCGATTTGTTCGTCGGTGAGCGGCTTGGAGGTATCCTCTTCTTCGATCATTTTCTTGACCAGGCGCTTCAAAGTCAGCAGCGACATGCCGCTGCCTTCCGGCCCGTTCACCGATTCACTGAAGAACGACCGCAGTTCAAGGACCCCTTGCGAAGTGTGCGCGTATTTGCTAGCGACGGCACGGCTAACGGTGGAGGGGTGCACGCCCACTTCTTCCGCCACTTCCTTGATCATCATCGGCTTGAGCGCGTCCGGGCCTTGATCCAGGAATTCGCCTTGCCGCGCAATGATGGACTGACACACGCGCAGAATGGTGTGCTTGCGCTGCTCGATGTTTTTCATTAACTGCACGGCGGCTGTAAAGCGCTCTTTGACATAATTTCGCACATCGCGGTCAGCAGCGTCTTTCACCAGCAAGCGGCGGTAAGTGGGGCTCAAACGCAACTGCGGCATGTCGTCTTCATTAAGGAACGCCTGCCACAGGCCATCCACTTTGCGGAAATAAACGTCGGGCTCAACCAGGCGCGGTTCTGTTTTGTTGTAGCGCAGGCCCGGCCGGGGATCGAGCTTCTTGATGACGTCAAGCGCGCGCTTTACTACCTCTAGCGGGCGATTTAGTGCTCGCGCGATTTCTTTCAACTGATTGGATTGGACTTGCTTGAGATGCTCGGAGACGACTTGCTGAGCGAGAGTGTTCTGCGGATCAAAGGCTTTCAATTGCAGTAGCAGGCATTCCCGCAAATCGCGCGAGCCCACGCCAATGGGATCGAACTCCTGAATCACCGCAACGGCATCGTCAAGGTCGTCCTGGGAATACTTGCCGTTCTCGGTCAATTCCTCCGGCGAAGCCGTCAAATATCCGTTTTCATCCAGGTTGCCGATGATGTTGTCCGCGACCTGCCGCACGGCGTCCGAACAGATGGTCACGCTCAACTGCCATTGGAGGTGTTCGGTCAGCCCGGTAGGCGAGGAGAGGAATTTTTCGAACGATGGCCTTTCGGAAACCTCGCGCTCCTGAGACTGGCCTCCGTCACCGCCCGTGTCCAGGTATTGGTTGAAGAACGTACCCACATCAAATTCGTCGAAAGGGTTCGGCTCTGGCTTGTCGGGAACTTTTTCTGTTTCTACCTTGAGAAAATTCTCGTCGCTGTAATTGTCAGCCTGTGTGGGTTCTTCGCTCTGTTCTTCGAGGACTGGGTTCTCAATCATCTCCTGATTGATCATTTCTTTCAGTTCCAGGCGGTTCAGCGCGAGCACACTGACCATCTGGACGAGGCCGGGCGTCAGAATCTGCTTCTGCGCGACCTTGAGGTTGAGTTTGAGTCCCTGCCAAGCCATCTATGCGCTCGTTCGTCTCTTCATTCGGTGAATCAGTTGAGCCTGAAATGATCGCCCAGATAGACACGCCGGACTTCCGGATCGGCGCTCAATTCTTCGGGGCGGCCCTTCCGGAATATTTTCCCATTTTTCAGGATGTATGCGTGATCCGTTACGCTAAGAGTTTCGCGGACGTTATGATCGGTAATCAGCACGCCAATCCCCGACTTCGCCAAATCCCGGATAATTTCCTGGAGATCCTTGACCGTTAGAGGGTCGATCCCCGAAAAAGGTTCGTCGAGTAGGATAAAGGAAGGTTGCAGCGTAAGGGAACGGGCAATTTCGAGGCGTCGGCGTTCGCCGCCCGAAAGTGTGTAAGCTTTACTCGTTCTGACCGTTTCGAGCCCCATTTGAACCAGCAACTCCTCCAAGCGGTCGCGCTGCTGCTCAGGCGTGAGAGGGAGGGTCTCTAACACGGCGAGCAAATTCTCTTCGCTGGTAAGTTGGCGAAATACCGAGGGTTCCTGAGGAAGATAGCTGATCCCACTTCGGGCCCGGAGGTACATCGGCAAGTCGGTGATTTCGTCGCCGTTCAGCAAAACGCGGCCGGAGTCCGGCCGGGCGAGGCCAACAAGAATGTAAAACGTTGTTGTCTTTCCTGCGCCGTTCGGGCCGAGGAGCCCGACGACTTCACCCTGACCAATCTCCAGTTCTACGTCGTCAACGACTTTGCGGCCACGATAAGACTTGCTCAACTCGAGGGCCTGGAGCTTCAGCATACCTCGTCATTTCTCGACTCGGTGCTTCGTCAACGTCCGCGAACCATTTTCTGAGTCCACGATGATCGTATCATCCGCTAAAAAGAAGGTCAATTGACGGCCCGTGGTGGTGCCTTCGGAAGCGTCGAAAATGGTGGGATTTCCGCCGCTCAAGACAAATTTCCCGTCCGCGGCGGAGTATTCGCCGCGCTCCGCAGTGGCCCTGCGCGTTCCCTGCTCGACAATCACGCCGCCGGCAGCAACCGCCCGGCTGATTTGTTGCACGCCAGTCTGAACATTCCCAGTCGTGGAAGGTGAGGCGCTGGCCGGAATCGGAGCGTCCTTGTCGCTTCTGGTGAAATACAGGTCCATCAATGGGGCGCGGATCTCCTGTTCGGCGGATTGCGCCACCACGTTTTTTTCGAGGTGAGCGCGGCTATCGGTCTCGCCATAAGACAACGTCTCTGCGGTGATATGCCAGAGCTTCGGCTTCTTGAACGCAGGCTGCCGAACGGCCAGTGCCTGCGCCTGAGACTGCCCCTGACTTTGCGGAAATACGGCGCGAACATGTCCCGAGGCATTCAGAGTCTTTGCGTCGCGCAAGACGTCGATAGAATCGGCCTCCATTACGGAATCACCCTGCCATAAGCGGGCATGTCCCGTATAGAGACCCCTGCCGGTCTTCGAGTTTGCGCGCAGAGTGTTTGCCGAAATGTTCGCCGGCGCTGGGGCCAGTTGTGGGCCGGCGCTTTTCGCCGAGAAATCGGTTGAACGCACGCCACCGTCGGCGCGTATTTCTCCCAAGCTTTGCACAAAAGTAATGCGAGGTGCGCGCGTCTCGGTCGTCGCGTCACGCACGACGGCTTTCCCTGTCAACGTGGCTGTTTGTGCCGATCGGACAAACACAGCTTGATCCGCCTGGCCGCTTCGGTCGCCTTCTTTCAGCCTTACGTCTCCTTCCAATTCCATCTGCGACCAGACACCCCCTTGTAGCTGAGCGTTGCCATTTTGCGCAGTGGCCGTCTGCTGTGGTTTTCCTGGCAGCGTCCTCTCCGTCGCTACATTGCCGGAAGCGATGAGCTGATTCGCTTTTCCGTTCACACCGAACTTCAACTCCAATTTGTCTGCCGCCAGTTTTGTCCGAGCTGGGCCCGTTATCGCTGCCAGGGCTGACCCCGTTTGATTTGCTGCATCGGTCCATTCAACCGTGCCTCTTGCCAGCGTTTCCGCACGCTGCGGGGCATTGTTCTCGCCCTTCTTTCGCTCGGCAAACTCAACAAGAAGCACACTCGTCTCCAGCGTCCTCGACTCTCCAGTTCTTTCCATCCTTGAGGTCAGTTGTACGTTTCCCTTCAGGTTTAATTCCTTGGGCTGATTCACTCTCGGCCGCATTTCCATAACCGCGTCTTCGGCCGTGAAGCTGTCGCCATCTTTTCCATTTTGCTGGGAGCCCTTGACATTGCCGGCGGCTTCCATTTTTGTCAGCCATCCTTCTGGAGCAAGAATTGCAGTCAGAGTTTCTCCGCTCAAATTTGTCCGGCTGTCTTTGCTTCGAGACTCCACTTCGGGATTTTTCCCGCTGGCGCCGGCATTCGCCACCAGCTTTTCAGCGTGGAAAGCTTTGTCCAGGGCCAGAATAACCTCTTCTGCGCGCAAATCCGTAGTCTCGGTCCGAGCTTCCACGGGCCCGCGAACGTGCATGACACGGGAGTCGCGTTCGAAGTCGGCGCTCTTGGCGGTTACACGAACCGGCTCATGGACCGGCATCGCCATATTCTTGCCGGCTGGCGCGGAGCTGGCCGCGGTCAGCAAAAAGTTGACGTCTCGCAACAGGTGCACCGCTCCCTCCTCGGAGCGATACTCGACGCCAATGGCTTCGCCTTGTCCATTCGGGAAAACGAATTTCACCCGCTGGCCGGATTGCGCGATTCCGGAAGAGCGGTTGAAAGTGACGCCTCGCGTCTCAACGTGGACTGTCTGCGCGGCGGGATCATGCTTTCTTTCCGCGCGCGCCGCGTCCTCCGCGCTCTGCAGATCGAGCTGCACCTCACCGCTACAAACCATGTTTTGCCCGTCTTTTTCGTACTCGCAGCTATGCGTGTGGATAACGTCGTGACGCTCACCGGTCTTTCCAAAAATGGTTATTTTGACGTCTTCCAGGAGATTTGCCTCATTCTCCTTGAAGTTCGTCACCTTCGATGCTTCCACTGTGAAGAGCTTTTGGGTTCCTACTTCCTTTGAAAAAGTAAGACCGCTTTCTTGCCGGGCGACCCCTGCTGGCGCGGGCGGCGGAGCTTCTTCCTTTTCGCGATGCGCCACCCATTTGCGGCGCACATACACACCCGCGGTGAGCATCGACAGCAGGCAAGCCACAGCCGCCGACCAGCGCGCGTATCTGGCCGCTTCACTTCTGGTCATGCTTTCAGTTAAGCAGAATTTTTGAAGGCTGTATACAAAAGCGGCTGCTTCCCGTTAAGCGCAAAACCAACGGCACGGGCGGACACAATGTGCGACTTATGCTTTGCTTCTCGCTTTGGACTCTGAACCAGAAACAGGCCGATAGCTGGAGCAACGGCAATCGGGGTAATTGCACTTGGCAGGGCCGGTTCGCTTGCGCTGAAAGATTCCCGCATGAATGCTCTTGCCGTGGCCGCACTTGCATGGCTTGACTAAAGTCTGGGCACGCCCCATAGCACCATGGCTCCTCTCTTTGAATCGCGTCACCGAGCCGGGAACGGTTCTGCATTGTACTTCGGCGCGCGTCCCGCGTCGCGGCAAATTTTAAGATCAATCTACTATGGCGGTCGTAGCTTAATGGAACGAAGGGAGCGCGTTCGAACGCGTGGATGAAAGAGCAATTAACCGGCAGACTCTGCCGTCGCTGTATTAGGCAGGATTCCAATGTTAGCTGCCGCCACGCTGTCGCGATTGGTATTTTTGACCAGATACATGGCTTCGTCGGCCAGGTGTAGCAGGCCTTCCTTGGTGCGCGAATCCACCGGATAAGAAGCCACGCCCAGGCTGGGTGTCAAACGGATTTTCAACTCTTCCTGCTCAAGCCACACGCTTTCGCGAATGAGTTTATGCAGGCGCCGCGCGACGTTGAGCGCATTTTCTTTGGAAGTTTGCGGCAGCAGGAGCACAAACTCGTCCCCTCCATAGCGGAACGCAAAATCGATCAGGCGACAATGCGCCTTGAGTGCGTTCCCGATTTCCGCCAGCAGCCGCGAACCCACCAGGTGACCATGCGTGTCGTTCACCGCTTTGAAATGGTCGAGGTCAATGAACACCAGGGAGAACTCGTAGTTGTAGCGCTGCGAGCGGTAGATTTCCGTTTCCAAAATAAAGCTCATGTGTCGCGCGTTGTAAAGTGTCGTGCAATCGTCGCGGATGGTCAGGTCGTGAATTTTCTTCACGTGGCGGGCGTTTTCCAAGGCGATAGCGGCAAAATCCGAGAGTGCTTCGAGCAGTTTCAGGTCGCGCGGATCGAACCCATCAGGTCCAATGCAATTGATTAACTCGATCACGCCAAGACAGGTATCCCGAAAACGAACCGGCACGGCAACGATGGACTGTGTCTCCGTCTTGGTCTTTTCGTCGACTTTAGAGAAGAAGCGAGTGTCTTTCGACGTATCGGGCACGACGACGGTTTCGCCGTGCTGCGCCACCCAGCCCGCAATGCCCTGTCCCATTTTAATGCGCACATCTCTCAAGGCTTGTGAGGCTTTCCCGACGGCAAGTTCAAAATAGAGCTCCTGCTTTTCTTCATCCAGCAGGAGCAGCGACCAGTTGTCCGGGCGCAGGAATTCGTCAATCTTCTCCATGATCGTGCGGAGAACCTGGTCGAGCTGCAGAGAAGAAGTAAGGGCCTTCCCCAATTCCTGGAAGACCGCCACTTCCCCCTTTTCGCGATCGGACGTCGCAACGTTGCGCCGCCGCTCTACAGCCGGAAACTGTTTTACTTCTTCCACGCCTCGTTATGACCGCCCTTTTTGGTTTTGCAATCCCGTATTCGTTCTAGTGCACGCTGCTTCGCGCACACACTGCCATTCTTCAGCCGCGAAAAGTAGCCGTTTCAGCTCCCCAAGAACACTAGTCCGCCCCGCGCACGCCAAAAGTGGCGAATCCTTTCCAGTATAGGCCCCCGTTAAAAAGAGACGCAATATGCTTCTGGTACAGGCGTTGCCATTTCGCCATCGGCGCGGTGTGTTCTGGGCCTTGCTTTCAACAACTCTTCCAACTCATTCATTTGACAGTACCTTTGCGCCCACCTATAGTCCGTCAAGGGCTCGCGCGGCGTTCACGCCGCGGCCCTTTTTTATTTCACCAGGGACAGGTCCTGCCATGGCCAGGGGAAAATTCGGCGAACATCTGAAGCGCGAGCGCGAGCTGAGAGAGGTTTCCCTGGATGAGCTTAGTAAAGCTACCCGAATCAGCAATCGCTTCCTCCAGGCTTTGGAAAACGAAGACTGGGGAAAACTGCCTGGCGGCGTTTTCGGCCATGGCTTTGTCCGCAGCATTGCACGCTATCTCGGCTTGTCCGAAGAAGCCCTTCTGGGCGAATACGACCTTGCCCGCGCCGAGAAGTTGCCGTCCACTGCGCCCAGGGCCGAAGAGCCCATCCCATCCCCGCCGAAGTGGATCCCTGTGGCCGTAGTTCTGGGAGCGTTGCTTCTGCTGGTCTTGCTTTTTTTTGGAGTGACGTACGCCTGGCGGCAAGTGGCCGCGTACCGGGCTGCGAAACAATCCGCCGCCTCTACTGCTGATGTTTCCCTTGGGCTTTCCATCTCGGCCTCCGCGAGCACGCATGTGCGAGTCATCGCAGATGGGAAGGTCATTACAGACTCTCAAATCTACGCGGGAGACACTTTACATTTCAGCGCGAAAGAACAATTTGACGTTAGCGCGACAAACTCCTCCGCAGTGTTGCTGCAGTTGAACGGCAGGGCCATGCCGCCCCTCGGTCCGCCCGGTACGTTCGGTAGAATGGTTTTCAGCCACGAAAACTTGAGGAAGGGACCCGGTGGACCTAAGCCCTGAAGTTCTGGAAGATCTTCGGCACGGCCGCGCCACGCGCGAGCGAAAACTTGCCATATGCACCGGTGCCGCACATCTCAGTCCGGCAGACCGCGCGGAAATTCTGGCTGTCCTCTCCAACGATCTCGATGAAATGATTGCCACCCGCGCAAGTGATGCAACACTGTCTTTGGCGCCGGAGGCGTTTATTGAAGCCATCAAACGGGAGAACGCTCAGCCTGCCCTCTTTGCCTTTGCTGTGCGGCACTTGGCGGACAAGCCCGGCATTTGCGAGGCGCTGGTGCAGAACAAGAATTGCGCCCCGGAACATCTCCTCCACGCCGTTCGCCATTTTACTCCCGCGCTCATCCAAACCCTTGCTGAGGACCTCGACCGCGTCAGCGCTTCTCCCACGCTGGCTGCTGCTCTCGAACAGTCCGCCACGCTCACTACCGAGCAAAAAAACCACCTCCATGACCTTCACGGGCCCGGTCATCCCATTGATGAAGAGGCTTTGGCCGAGGCTGCTGCCGCGGCCGAACCGGATGCCGCGCGCCGTCAAACGCTACTCCAGCGCATCGCCAAAATGACCGTGGCGCAACGCGTACAATTCGCTATCAAGGGTGGTTCGGACGCGCGCCGCACGCTGATTCGCGACAGCAATAAAGTTGTCCAGCGCGCCGTCCTTCAATCACCACGCCTGACGGACCAGGAAGTGGAAGCTTTCGCGTCCATGTCCAGTCTCACCGACGAAATTCTGCGGCTTATCGCGGGCAACCGCACGTTTCGCAAGAACTACGTTGTCGTGCGCAATCTGATCAACAACCCCAAAACGCCGCTGGACGTCACGTTGCATATGTTGCCCATGCTCAACCCGCAGGATTTGAAAAAGCTCACCAGCAACAAGAACGTTCCCGAAACACTCCGCACAACAGCTAACAAGCTCCAGCGCACCCGCGCCGAACAGAAGAAGTAAGCCGTCCATCCCATCTTCGACTGGCTTCAAGTCCTGTCTTCGGCCTACAATCCAAAGATCCTGCTGAGAGGTTACGAATGATTCGAACGACTTTTAGCCGAACTTCGCTGGTTGTCTCTCTGCTGACTTTCTTGCTCGCGGTGGCATTGGTTTCTCTCCCTGTGCCCACCCTTCGTGGGCAGGAAAAGAAAGCCGCGGCGCCGTGGTCCAGTTCCGACGAAATGCAGCCGGCCGGCCTTGCAAAAATGCTCACGGACAAATATGTCTCGCTTCCGACCGCCGTCTTCGTCGGTTTTCGTTCGCTTTATGCCGGCGGGCACGTGCCGGACGCATCGTTTCATGGCACAGCTTCGACGGAACAGGGCCTCGCGGAGTTGAAAACGTGGGCGGCCTCCCTTCCCCGCTCCACCGAACTCGTCATTTACTGTGGCTGCTGTCCGATGGATAAGTGCCCGAACATTCGTCCTGCGTACACCGCCTTAAACGCTATGGGTTTCAAGAAAGTTCGCGTACTCATGCTTCCCACGAGCTTCGCAGCCGATTGGGCCGACAAGGGCTATCCCATGCAGAAGGGCATGTAGCAAGTCCAAATTCCCCGACACCGCCCGGTGTATTGGTTTAGATCGCGAGCTTCGGATGCTGTAAATGGAAACCCGTCGTCTCTTGATACGCGCGCGCAAACGCAAGTAATTCCCCCTCGCCATACAACTTCCCGAGAAACGTCAAACTCGTAGGCGTTCCCGGACCGCCGGCGTTTTGAAAATCACTGGGATCGTCCGACGGATATTTCGGCGCGTCCTCCCCGCGCAATCCGTTCGGCAAAATCAGAGAAGGGTGCCCGGTCAAGTTCGTGACGACCAGTTGCTGTCCGCCGTTCGTAGGAGCAACGATAACATCCACACCATCGAACACTTTCGCCATCGCCTCCATCGCGAGTTTGCGAGCTCGCGCCGCCTGAATGTATTCCACCGCCGGAATGAACCGCGCCGCGCGAAACCCGTTCGGCCAATCGTAATCCTTTTGTGAAGTCAGCAGCTTGTCCCTGCCGCTGCGAGTCAAGTCGTCAAACGCTGAAGCCGACTCCGCCGTCAGCATTACGGTAATCGCGCCGTAGGGAAACTTAGGCAATTCCACGGGAATCAAATTCACGCCCATTTCGCGTAGTTTTGCGATAGCGGCATCGTTGTATTTTCGGTCGTACTGCGCGCGAGCCCGTCCCGCTTCACGCCGTTTCTTTTGCTCGTCGCGCTTCTTCTGCTCTTCCGGAGTTTTTGCAGGCTCCTCTTTGGCCTCTTCTTGCGGCGGCTCGGGCTTGTGCTCGAAATCCGTCTTCAAGTAACCGACGCGCAACTTCCGCCAATCCAGGTTTGCATCCCAATTGAACGCTGCTTTGCGTACCGTGCGGTCGTGACCATCTGGCCCGTGGATCGCGTCCAGCACCAGCGCGCAATCTTCCACCGACCGGCAGATAGGCCCCAGCTTGTCCATCGTCCACGAAAGAGCCATCGCTCCGGTTCGCGGCACGAACCCAAACGTTGGCCGCAATCCCGTGCAACCGCATCGGGTCGAAGGCGACGAAATCGACCCCAGCGTCTCTGAACCGATGCTGAACGCCACGCATCCCGCCGCTGTAGCCGAAGCCGGCCCGGCTGATGACCCGCTCGAGCCTTGATTCGTGTTCCAGGGATTCCGCGTGATTCCTCCAAACCACACGTCGCCCAACGCCAGCGCACCAAGCGTCAGTTTCGCCACCAGGACCGCACCAGCATCGTCCAGCCGCTTAACCACGGTCGCGTCTTCATCAATCATCTGGTTTTCGAAGCCGCCCGCGCCCCACGTCGTCCGATAGCCCTTCGCCGCCAGCAAGTCCTTTGCACCCCATGGCAATCCATGCAGCGGCCCACGGTATTTTCCAGCGGCAATCTCCGCATCGGCTTTTTTTGCTTGCGCCATCGCGCGTTCTTCCGTCAACGTAACAACAAATTTTAGAGTTGGGTCGTACTTTTTCAGCCGCCCCAAATACATTTCTGTCAGCGCTAAGGACGAGACTTTTTTCGCCCGCACCAGTTCCGCAAGCTCTCTCACGCTGGCAAACGCCAAATCCTCCAAATTCTTTGGCGCACTCGCCACCGCGTTCGCCGCCTTCGACATCCGCATCGGCTTTCGCTCGGTTTCGAATTTCATTCCAGGCAGCACCGGATCGAACACTACTGCCGGATCCACCGAATTCGGAATTTTTAGTTTGTAGATTTCCTCGAAGCCACTCGCATGTTCGTTCAGATCCGCGAGCATCATTTCTTTGTATTCATCGGCAATTTTTACGTCTGCAATTGCCGCGGCGTTGTCGATCATTTCTTTCGTGATTTTGGCCGCGCCTTGCGCTTGCGCCTGCGCCCAGAGCACTCCGGGAAAAAGCGTCCCGGCCACCCCCATCCCCGAGCAGGTCTTCATGAAATTTCGCCGGTCCAGCATTCTTGAACCCTCCCCTTGCGCCATTTGCGAGCGCGCGTAACATATCACAACCCATACCCCTCATACGCCATTCCTGAGAGTCCCGGACGTAATTGTTTTGCAGGATTGACGCTGTCCGCGTCCCAGTATTTGCTTGTCGCATCGAATCCTGTACCATGCCGTTAACTTGAAAGGAGCATTAATGAAAGTCTCCTCGAAGCTCGCTGTGCTTTTCTTCTTTTTGCTTTTGGCTTTTTCTCTCCGGAATGCGCCCACCGTTAAGGCCGGTGGTCCGCAAGCGGGACAAGACAAGGTCCTCAAGGCATCCGACATCACTCCTAAACTCTTCCCGGAGCACGTCTTTTTCCGCGGTCAAACGGCTCCAGCTCAGCTTCGCAACACCGGCGGAGTGCATTTTGCTGATGATCTTTTCGTTCTCGCAGGTCTCGTGGACAGCTCCGGCTACTCCACCGCCATCAAGGAAAAGTACCAGGCTTATTTGCTGAACGAAGTCACACTGGAAATCGGCGGCCAAACGCTCAAGCCCGGCGCCTACGGTTTCGGCTTTGTCAGCGGAAAATTCATTTTGATGGACCTCGCCGCCACCAACCTTATCGAATCGGCCGGCCAGCGCGACGCCGAAATGAAGCGCCCTGTCCCGCTTCAAGTCACAGCAGCGCCAACCGCAGGCAGCTTTCGCCTCTACGTGGGACGCGACTTCATCGAATTCCACCGCGGTCACTGATTCTCTTAAACCTCTTGCAAAGAAAAAGCCCGGGCCGATTTCGCAAGCCCGGGCTTCTTTGAGGATGCGGTTCGGCGGGACTCGCCGTAGCTGGCATAGCCGGCTGTGCAGTCGCCGCCGGCGTGGTCGGGACATTTGCTGCCTGCTACGGCAAAGTGACTACCTCGCATTCCTTTCTTCCCACAGGTCGTTGCGCCTGGAGTTTCTGTTTTCTTTCGCATTCCCGCTTGCGTCTACCATACCGGCTCTTTGCTCCATCCCACTGTCGGAAAAAACTGACTAAACCTTAGTACTAGCAGACCGTCCCTCCTGTACCATCGACGCTTTTCGGCCGCCTGTCCTAAAACTGTCCTATCAGAAACGCATGTCAGAAACCCAGCGGTTTGACCAGAACGACCAGGGCCTATTAATTCAGGCAGGAGAGGTCGAATAATGAACGGCACCGGTCACAACTACCCAGCGAACAAGAGCGAGGGTCTTCTGAAGACCACCACTTGGGGCACGCTGATCGCCCTGTCTCTAGTGGCGGCAGCTTTCGGCTTTAGGGGCAGCTTCTCCAGCTCGCCAAACGATCCGGCGACGCTGCAAGCGGACGCCCGCCAGGAATCCGCGCCACTGCAATCGGCACAGAACGATAACGGTCCTGCCTCACAAGCCCGCTCCTTTGAGAAGCAGCCGGGAGCGAGCGTGGCTTCCCTTGGCCAATATCGCCAGAACAATTCCAGTTCGGCCAATGCCGAAGCGACTTCCACGGTCGTCCCGGCACTTTCGCCGGTCGCTGCTAAGCCGGGTGCGCAGACTCTGTCTCTTGGCACCGCTGCTTCGAGTAATTCTCAGGATCCTCAGTCTCTGAACGCAGCCAAGATCGCTCCGGACCTTAAAGGTATCGATCCCCAGAAGCCGGTCGACGTCATCGTGCAATATCGCCAGTCGCCTTCTTCGGAATTGGCCAAGGAGGGCCTTACCGCCAAGGCAGAGTTGCCTCTCATCCGAGCTCAAGTAGTTACCGCGAGCGCAGCCAGCCTTTCAAACCTGGCATCTCACCCGAACGTAGCCTACATTTCGCCGGATCGCCCGGTGAAAGGCGCCACCAGCCAGTTTGTCTCCGCCGTGAACGCGGACCTCGCACAATCCAGCGGCTGGGACGGCACCGGCATCGGCGTTGCTGTTGTAGACAGCGGCGTGAGCGGCGTTGATGACCTGAATGCCGGCGGCTGGAATCAGCCGTCCCGAATCGTGTACAGCAAGAGTTTCGTGTCCGGTGATTACAGCACCAACGACTCCTATGGTCATGGAACTCACGTGGCCGGAATCATCGCGGGAAACGGCAACGCTTCGAACTACTACAATTATCCGGGCACATACGGCGGCATTGCCCCGAATGCGAATATCATCAACCTCCGAGCCTTGGATGCCAACGGCAACGGGACCGATAGCACGGTAATTAACGCTATCCAAAAGGCCATCTCACTTAAGAGCACTTACAACATCCGAGTCCTGAACCTTTCCCTGGGCCGCGCTGTCTACGAAACCTACTCCCAAGATCCGCTCTGCCAGGCTGTGGAATCTGCTTGGCAGGCCGGAATCGTCGTGGTGGTGTCCTCCGGCAACCAGGGAGAGAATGACTGGCCGAACACAGACGGGTACGCCACTATCAACGCTCCCGGAAACGACCCCTACGTAATCACGGTTGGTGCAACGAATACTCACGGAGCAGGGTCGCAATCCTCACAAACGGTGACCAGCTACAGTTCCAAGGGCCCAACGGCCATCGACCACTTCGTGAAACCGGACCTCGTCGCGCCTGGCAATAGCATCATCTCCACGGAGCCCTCTGGCAGCGCGCTTGCAAGCGCCTATCCCGGTTTGTTGGTATACCCGTGCAACTGGTCGATGAACAATTGCGGCTCCCAATTCGGCCGCTCGCAATATATGCGCCTGAGCGGCTCGAGCATGGCCGCGGCCTTGGTCAGTGGCGTCTCAACGCTCATGGTGGAGAGCAATCCTTCGCTGACTCCTGACCAGGTGAAAGCCCGCTTGATGAAGACGGCTTGGAAGAATTTCCCTTCCTATACTCTGGCCACAAACCAGTCGACGGGTGTGTCCTTTAACGTAGAAGCGGATATCTTCGCAGTGGGGGCAGGCGCGGTTGATGCTTCCGCCGCTCTTGCTAACACCGACTCTGCACCAGCGAGTTACGGCATAGCCAAATCGCCCACAGCAGTCTACAACTCGTCCACTAACACAATTTCCATCGTTAGCGACAACTCGGTCGTTTGGGGTAACTCCGTGGTGTGGGGTAACTCCGTGGTTTGGGGCAACTCCGTGGTTTGGGGCAACTCCGTCGTCTGGGGCAACTCCGTTGTGTGGGGCAATTCGGTGGTCTGGGGCAACTCCGTCGTTTGGGGCAACGTCAATTGCGGCAGTAATTCCGTTGTCTGGGGCAATACCAATCCCTACGGGGATCAGCAGTAGTTCGTCTCGGTAGCCTGATGAGAGAGGAACTACTACGATGAGCAAAATCGCAAAATCCTATATCGCGCTCGTGATTGCTTCCGGGATGGCTCTCCTGCTGCTCGCCGCCGGCTCCTGGTCCTCAGCCAACCTGAAGCAGTTCGCCATCTACCTGGGTATTGCCGCGCTTGCTTCTGCTCTAAAAGTTCGGATTCCCGGAATGGAAGGCACTGTCTCTCCGAATTTTGTCTTTCTCCTGATGGGGATGGTCGCGCTGCCTTTTTCACAAGTTGCGGTCATCAGCGTGGTTGCCGCGCTGGTGCAGTCTCTCTGGGCCAGCGCGAAACGCCCGCGTCTCGTGCAAGTGACGTTTAGCGCCGCAGCGCTTGTTTTGAGCAACGCCTTGGCCTACAAGTTTGCGCATCTCGTCCTCGCCGGAAGCGCCACGGATTCCGCCGTCGTTTTTGTGATTCTCGCGGGCAGCATCTACTTCCCGGTGAACTCTGGCCTGGTTTCCATGGTGATTGGACTGGCGGAAGGGCAACCCTTCAAGCAAGTCGCCCTGCGTTGTTACCAGTGGGCATTTCCCTATTTCATGGGCGGCATTGCGTTCGCGGGCTTGGCGAGCGGCGCCTACGCTCCTTCCATGCTCTGGAAGGGTGCGCTAGTCCTTCTCCCCGCGGTGGTCCTGGCCTACCTTTACTTTGCCAATCTCGCTACCCGCGTGTCCTCTGCAACCATGCCTATGTCCACCTCGGAAGAAGAAGAATACGCAGAAGTCAATTCGTAACCAGCAGGCGAGCCAGTCCACCACTGAATTCGTCAAACAGATTACAGAGGCCTGCTTCTTTGCGGCTCCCAATGCCGCTTAATTCCTTCTAAGAATCTCTGTTTGTCTTTCCGCATTAGACGGATGAGCGGCCGGTTTTCGGTTTTCTCGTGCCTTCCGGCCCACAGCACCATCTCCGTCAAAACTGGCGCGAGGTCCATTCCCTTGGGCGTCAGGAGATAAATCAGCTTCCGCCCGTCGGAAGGATCGCGTTCCGCGCGGATGATTCCGTAGGCCTCCAGTCTGCGTAGCCGGTCGGCCAATATGTTCGATGCTGGTCGTTCGTAAGAACCCAGGAATTCCTTGAATGTGCGCCGCCCCAGCAACATCATGTCCCGGATGATAAGCAGCGACCAGCGGTCCCCCAGCATCTCTACGGATGCATTCAGCGGGCAGCCCGATCGGCGCATCAAATTTGCAGTTTTCCTCGGCACTCCTCCACGCTAGCATTTTTCACTTGCATTTTGCAAGTGAACTGTGCACACTACCCGCTGCGAATGGTCAATACAACAAGTGGGGGACAAGAAATGAGCCAGGCAGCGACAAAACAATCGTCCGCAACAAAACTCGAACCGCGCTTCGAAAACGGCAAGCCTCTCCTCATCGCTGGACTGAGGAAGACTTACGCCCCGGTCGCCATGCACAGCCTTCCGGCGCAATGGCAAGCCTTCGCACCTCATATCGCCAAAATCCCTGGACAGGTCGGGCGCACCGCCTACGGTGTTTGCTGGCAAGCGGCTGATAGCCCGAACATCGAATATCTGACCGCCGTCGAAGTCTCCACCTTCGCCGGCATGCCCGAGGATTTCACCGTGGTAAGCCTCCCGGCGGCGAAATATGCGGTATTCCCGCATCGCGACCATGTTTCGAAACTCTATGAGACCTGCGACGCTATTTCCAGGTGGCTTCCACAGTCTGGCCACCAATCCGCCGCGGCAACCAACCCTGAAACGCCAGCGTTCTTCGAACGTTATAGTGAAGAATTCGATCCGCAGACCGGAATGGGTGGCATGGAGGTTTGGGTCCCGCTCCAATCGTGAGCGCACGCGGCAATTCGAGCGATCAATCTGATTGTTTGAGAGAAACCTGTGCGATAAAATGCGCAGTTTCGTCGGACTTCGCGTTGGAAATTTCCATTTGCTGTTTTGCGTAAAAAGAACAACGACTCTTTTCAGAAAGGGTGACTGATGAGCGGAGTACGAGTTTTGGCTGGCACGCGCAAAGGCGCATTCATTCTGACTTCCGATGGCAAGCGCGAAAAGTGGGACGTGAGCGGCCCGCATTTTGCCGGCTGGGAGATTTACCACATGAAGGGATCGCCCAAGAATCCCAACCGCATCTACGCCTCGCAAACCAGCGGCTGGTTTGGCCAGATCATTCAGCGCTCCGACGACGCCGGCAAAACGTGGATCCAACCCGGCACTCCTCCGGGTGAGCCAACCACCGGCCCCGGTGGCATGCCCAAAGGCGAAAGCAACAAGTTCGTCTACGACACTTCCGCCGAAACCGGCGCGCCTCTCACTACGCACCAGTTTTACGATGGCACACAGCATCCCTGGGAGTTCAAGCGCGTCTGGCACCTCGAACCTTCGCTCACCGAAGCAGACACCGTCTACGCGGGTGTCGAAGACGCCGCCATTTTCCGTTCGAAAGATGGCGGAAAGTCCTGGCAAGAACTCTCCGGACTTCGCGGCCACGGCACTGGCCCGAAGTGGCAGCCCGGCGCTGGCGGCATGTGCCTGCACACCCTCATTCTCGATCCGACCAACCCGCAGCGCATTTACATCGCTATCTCTGCAGCTGGCGCGTTTCGCTCCGACGACGGCGGCAAATCCTGGAAGCCCATCAACAAAGGCCTCTATTCCCAATACATTCCGAATCCCACCGCCGAAGTGGGCCACTGCGTTCATCACGTCGCCATGAATCCCAAGCGCCCAAGCGTTCTCTTTATGCAGAAGCATTGGGACGTCATGCGCAGCGACGACGCCGGCGATAACTGGAAGGAAATCAGCGGCAATTTGCCCACCGACTTCGGCTTCGTCATCGATATTCACGCGCATGAACCCGAAACCATCTACGTCGTCCCCATCAAGAGCGACGGCGAGCATTACGTCCACGAAGGAAAACTTCGCGTTTACCGCAGCCGCACTGGCGGAAACGAGTGGGAAGCCCTCACCAAAGGTCTCCCGCAAAGCCATTGCTACGTCAATGTGCTTCGCGACGCTATGGCCGTGGATTCGCTCGACAAATGCGGCATCTACTTCGGCACCACCGGCGGCCAGGTCTATTGTTCCAACGATGCGGGGGACAACTGGGCGCCCATCGTCCGCGATCTCCCGGCCGTCTTGTCCGTTGAAGTGCAAACGCTCGCATGACCGTTGTGCCCAAATCCACGATTCGCGTGATCATCCCGCCGCACTTGCGTACGCTCGCGCATGTAGGGCGCGAGTTCACCATCGAAATTGCCGGCCCAGTCACAGTGCGCTCCGTTCTCGACGCGCTCGAATCTGCTTATCCCATGCTCACAGGTACCATTCGCGACCACGTCACCCAACAGCGCCGCCCGTTCCTCCGTTTCTTCGCATGCGAGGAAGATCTTTCTAACGAATCGGCGGACACTCCGCTACCCGAAGCGGTCGTGTCAGGGAAAGAGCCTCTACTCATCCTCGGCGCCATCGCAGGCGGGTAGGCGAGATGCTAAGCGAATATCCAAACTTGGCTCTCTGGGGCAAACGAAAATCATGTTCGCTTGTAGGACGCGGGAATCCCACAAACGAACACAGGAACAAAAAGCATGCAACGTAACGCGCCTAAGATTTTGTTTTTCAATAGTTTAGGAAGCATATTTCGTGGCACAAATCTTGCGAAGGTAGCTTTACAACGAGAGAACTTAGGGAGGCGGGACTATGATTAAACCTCAACTACTGCTCCAGGATCTCCGCATTGCTGTACGCTCCCTCGGCCGCTCCAAAGGATTGGCACTTACCGTCATCGCTACGCTTGCCCTTGGAATCGGCGCCAATGCCGCCATTTTCAGCCTCGTTCGCGGCGTCCTCCTTCGTCCGCTGGTCAACGATGACGAAAGCCACCTTATCTATGTTAAGCAAAGCGCCAAAGGAATGGGAATGGATGAAGCGGCCTGGTCCGTCCCCGAAATTCAGGACTTCAAAGCCAGCATCCATTCCATCAGCGAATTTGGCGATTTCTCGGCCGTCCCCATGACCATGGTCGGCCTCGGAGAGCCTCGCGAAATTCAATCGGCTGTGGTCGGCGGTAGCTATTTTGAGGTCGTCGGCCTTCACCCCGTCCTCGGCCGCCTCATCGGACCTCAAGATGACGGCCCCAAAGCCGCCGGCGTCGTCGTGCTCACATATCCTTTCTGGTCCACCGTTCTCAAAAAAGACCCCAATGTCATCGGCAGGCAGGTCCGCCTTGAGAGTTTTGACGCCCGCACCGCTACCATCATCGGCGTCCTCGAACCTTCCCTTCCGTATCCCACGGACACCGCTATTGTTGCCAATGTCGTTATGAGCGCACACCACCTCGACGCCACCATGGTTACTGGCCGAGTCCATCGCATGACCGAACTTTTCGGCCGCCTTGCCCCCGGCGTAACGCTCGACCAGGCTCGCGCCGAGTTGCAATCCGTTTACGCCACGATGAAGAAAGATCACCGCGAAGCTTACCCCGCCAACGCGGACTTCCGGATTGACGCGAGGCTCCTCCGCGACCAGATCACCTCCGACGCTCGCCCCATCCTTCTCGTCCTCCTCGCAGCCTCTGCCCTCGTTTTTATCATCGCTTGCTCCAACGCGGCCAACCTCATCCTCGCCCGCACGGTACGGCGCGAAGGCGAGTTGACCATTCGCGCGGCTCTCGGCGCCGGCTCCAGCGCTCTGCGTCGGACTTTGCTAGCCGAAAGCCTCGTCCTTTGCATCGCCGGAGCCGCGCTTGGCGTGATAATCGCTCGTCCGCTGCTCGAAATCCTTTCGCGCTACGCCTCCAAGTTCTCCGTACGCGCTCTGGACCTCACTGTCGACTCGAGTGTGCTTTGGGTTGGCGCGGGACTCGCAATCATCGCCGCGGTCCTCCTTGCTTACGTTCCTCGCCTCCCTAGCGCCAACGTTTCGCAATCCCCTGGACTCGCCACCGGCAGCGTACGCATCACCGGAAGCACCAACCGCCGTCTCCGCGCCTTTGCAGTCGTTCAGATTTCGGCTTCCTTCATGCTTCTCGCCGGCGCCAGCATGCTTCTGAAAACTCTTATCGCCATGCAGACTGCGAAGACCGGAATGGACACGCGCCACGTCCTCGCCATCAACGTTCCTCCCATGTCCTACGGAAAAACCGAGCAACAAGTCGTTGATTTCTACAAGGAAACGATTCGCAGGATTGATGCTTTGCCGGGCGTGACCAAGACCGCATATGGCGCGTCTGCTCCTTGGAGAGATGCCGGCAACTTCGGTCCCGGTTTGCAATTCTCTGCCGATGGACACGCAAGCAGCAGTGAAAGCGATCCTCGGGCGTACCCTCGCGTTATCTCCCCAGGATTCTTCGCTGCCCTCGGCGTTCCCATCCTCGCCGGACGCGATTTCAACGACCTCGACACTCAATCGAAAGAGCCGATTGCCATCGTCAGCGAAACTCTCGCCAAGCGGATGTTCCCCGGCCAGGATGCTCTCGGGCGCCATGTTTATTGGACAGACCCAGTGCTGGCATTTATCCCTGGGTTTAAAAAAGCCCCGCTGCGCATCATTGGCGTGACCGCCGACATTGACGAAGATCATGTCGTTCCCCAGCCTACTCTCACGGTTTACAGCACCTTTAACCATAGTCCGTTGTTCAGCGGCCGCCTCTTCATTCACACCAGCGTAAACCCGTATTCTCTCGTCACGCCCGCCACGCAAATCATTCGTGGCATGTCCGCCGAACAACCCGTCGAGAAGGCCGCCACTCTCGAAGACATTCGCACGAAAGTGCTGGAGCCGGATCAACTGAACACCGTCGTCTTCGGCGTCTTCGCCGCAGTCGCGCTCACGATTGCACTGGTTGGTGTCGCAGGCGTGTTGGCCTTTTCTGTCAGCGCGCGCACGCGAGAATTCGGCATTCGCCTCGCTCTTGGTTCACCGCCGCAGAAGCTCCTGGCGGGAGTCATCGCCGAAGGCGCGGTCATGGCTGCCCTCGGTTTGCTCGCCGGCTCCGTCGGTGGGTTCTGGCTTGCTCGCATCGCTGCGGGCTATATCCCCGACCTGAAAATGCCCAGCGTCTTGCCCGTGGTCGCTTCGGCTTTCATTTTGCTCGCCGCGGCCATCATTGCCTCCGCCATGCCGGCAGCTCGCGCCGCCCGCGTGGACGTCATGCGCGCCCTGCATTCCGACTAGCTTTTTTTGGAGTGCGGGGGAGCGCGCGGACCGCTCCCCGTCCGGAGTTCCGCCCGTAAGCGCGGGGTAAGCTGGCCCCTTACACTGAACACCGCAGGTGGGACCCCTCGGGTAAATCCCTATACTTTTGAGACCCGTACCTTCCCTTATATCAGAGGACAGGCGCGCTGCGGCTCACAGGGCACTTGGTGAGTCTGGCCCGATCAAAAGACTCGCCTGGCGAAGCTGGCAGCGCGCCGTCCCATTTCGCCGCCCCGAGATCCAGGCCGCGACTAGGATCCGCCGCGCCTCAAGTGTGTTCAAGCGCGGTCACCAGCCCTCACCAGCCCGTTGACGCCCAGTTCCTATGGGCGCTGCACAAACGGATAGATCTCGTCCGCGATCCAATAATTCTCAAACAATATCGCCAATAGTGTTCCCACCATCCAAATAGCCCATCGCAGCCGGTTCCACGACGCGCTGGAAGTGGCGTTTTGGATCAAGACTTCCGCAAGGTACGCCGCGCAGTAACAAGCGTTCGCCAGCACCGCAAGCACAGTCATGATTCCCAGCGATTCAAGCGTCATCGCTGGACGGAAATGTGGCCAAGTCTTCACCAGCCAAATCATGACCACTCCAAAAAGCAAAAAGTTGTACACCAGTCGGCGTGGCTCCCAGAATCGCGCCGCATCCATCAATCCCTTCCACAGCGACGGCCCATCCGATGCCACACTGGATTTTCCAATTTCCATTGTTGACCACTCCTCTCAGACCGTGCAGCACGTGTCGTGCGAACTCGCCAAAGAATCACGCCCAATGCATACACTTTACATTGCAAAGTACTTCATGTCAATAGGCTTGGCGCTCACACGCGCAACGCCTCGCTGCCTCCAATCGCTCTTGTAGAGGCCCGCTTTAGCCCGGCTCTTCGCTTATACTGGTCATCCAACTTTGACCATGGAACATTGGAGGCCGACCCATGTGCCGCAACATCAAACCTCTCTTTAATTTCGATCCCCCTGTCACCACGGAAGAAATCCGCGCCGCTTCCCTCCAGTTCGTCCGCAAAATCACTGGCTTCCACCATCCCTCGAAAGCCAACGAAGCCGCTTTCAATGCCGCCATTGACGAGATCGCCCGTGCCTCCTCGCGCCTGCTCCGTTCCCTCGAAACCACTGCGCCTCATCGCAACCGCGAAGCCGAAGCCGCCAAAGCGCGCGCCCGCGCGGCTGTCCGGCTCGGATGAGGTCGCGCGTCCGCAACCTGCCAGCAGCCAGTAGGCCCCAGCCTGCTCAGCTCTCTAAAAAGATCACTAGGCGAAGAACTCTAATAAGCCCTTAGAAATGAAGGCCATGCAGCTCGATCACCTCGCCGATACTTGCAATTTCGGATTTCCCTGGCCCGCTATCTTACGGCAAATACGCGACTTATTTACTTCTTGACAAAAAGTAAATAAGTAGTATAATGGCTTTCGTATGTGGGCAGACTCTTTGCCCTAGGTTTCCTTATGCGTCCCCGCCGCGCGGTTCCTAAGATTCTTCTCCCGGCACTCCATCCACGAGAAAAAACCTGTAAGCCCTTTAGAATGAACACTTGCAGGATCTCTCATAAGTGTTCATTTCAAAGGACTTACACAATGGCTAAGTCCTTTAGAATCCACACTTACGCAAAAGTGGGGGAGAGGGTCGGCCCCGTTCACCCGGAATTTGTTCCGCGCCGCCTTTCGTCAGCCACCCCTTGTGCCCTTCCTTTGTTTTCTGTCGCTTACGAACTGCCCAATTTGCAACCCCTTTGTTTTCAGAACAATCCAACAGTCGGTGGGGGTGGGTACCCCCTGCAGCAACCCAGAAACGCAAGGCCAGCCAGGAATGTTCGTTCTAAAGGATGTGAGGCGCAGAAACACGCAAAGCGTTGTGCAAGGCGAGGCTCCGGTGTATCGTACGATTCAGCTTCGACTTACAGCACGACAGTATGCCTGGCATGCGGAACCCCGGCTCACCTGCAGGCGTACCCTACGCGGGAGAACGTTCAGCCTTGCGGGGGAAACCACAACAGGAGAGACCACTCTCATGAAAGCTGTCGCTTCGTCCCGGCCTCGCTTTCTGGCTTTAGTTCGCTCAAAGTTCCTCCTTTGTGCATTCGCGGTTCTCTTAGCTGCTCTCTTAATCATGACGGTAGGATTCCTGGCATGGGGACAGTCCCCGCCTCCGCCCTCCATCAAAGTCGTTAACCTGATTCCCGCCAGCCTTAGCGGCGAAAGCAATCAGGACAGCGAGCCATTCCTCGCCATCCAGAACGAGAATCCGCAAGTAATGGTCGCATCGGCGTTCACTCCCAATCCGTTTTCGATGACCGGCAATGCGCCAGTTTATGTCTCACAAGACGGCGGCAAAACCTGGGTGCTCAACGCGATCACTCCAGTTCAGCGCATGACCTGCGACATTACCCACGCCATGGCCACCGGCGAAAATCATCCGCGCGGCGACCTTCACGCAGGCACGCTCGCGTGCGCCTCCGCGATCACACTCGATGAATCAGAATCGAACGACGTTTCGCTGAGCACCACCATGAACGTCCAGTCCACACGCGGCAATGTGGACCAGCCTTTCGTGCGCGCGCTCGGCGTCGCCAGCGGCGACCGCATCTATGTCGGCGTGAATGATTTCAATCAAGCGAGCGGCCGCACCGCGACGATTGATGTATCCGTGGATGGCGGCGCGACCTACAAATCGATTCCCATCGAAACGCGAAAAACGGCTGGGCAGGATGGCCCGTCCGTGCGTCCCGCTGTGGCCAATGATGGCACGGTGTACGCCGCATTTTTCGGTTGGCGCAAATTTGACGGCAAAACCGCGACGAGTGACATCGTTGTGGTACGCGACGATGCCGCTGCCACCGGAGCCAATCCTTTTCAAATACCGAAAGATCCCTCCGATAAGCTGCCGGGCCGCATCGTTGTGAAGGGAGTTTCCATTCCCTGGTCGAATGCGCCCGCAATGGGGCAGGAGCGCATCGGTTCGACCCTTTCTATCGCGGTGGACCCGAATCACAGTGGAACTGTCTATGTAAGCTGGGCCGATAAGGGCAGCAAGGGAGACATTTACACACTTCACTTGCGCGGTTCGACCGACCGCGGCGTGACGTGGTCCAAGGCGGACTTGCCCGGCACGACGATTCACAATGCAACGAACGTCGCGCTTGCGGTCGCGAGCAACGGCGTTGTCGGATTTCTTTACCAGCAACTGGCCGGCGGGCGCTGGGTTACGCATCTGACGCAATCGCATGACGGATTCGCAAGTTCGCAAGACCGCGTGCTGTCCACGGCTCCAGCGAACCAGCCGGTGGGTCAGTTTCTGCCGTATCTCGGCGACTATGATTATTTGCTTTCCGTGGGCAGCGAATTTCGCGGCGTTTTTTGCGCCAACAACACGCCGGACTTTGCCAACTTCCCCCAAGGCGTGACCTATCAGCGGGCGGCCGACTTCAACGCGAAAACGCTGAATGACGGCGCAGGCAACCTCGTGCCGATTTCCATCGATCCATTCTATTTTAGCGTTCCGGTGATCCCATGACGCGCGCTTACATGAAGACGCGGGAAAAATTCGCGAGGCCAAACGTAGCGGCGCCCGGAATTCATCCGGACCCTGTTGGGAGGGCGTCCGTTGTGCGCGATAAGGAGGTAAGCATGAAGATTTCGTATTCGCTCCTCAGAATTGGTTTCGCTGTAGCCGGTTTATCGCTTGCCTTGAGCGGCTGCACAAACGCTGCAGCACCACAAGCCACCGATAAGGCCGCGCTCGCGAGCAAATCCAGCATCATTTTTTCCGGGACCGTCAGCCAGCTCGCCGCCACTTCTTTCGCAGACGTGCCGAAGTCGGCGCAGACGATTGTTGTGAAAGTGGATTCCATCGAAAAGAAGCCCGCGGCGGTTTCGCTCAAGAAAGGTGACAGCGTCACCGTGGAAGTAAAAGATCCGTCCGTTTTCCAGGAAGGCGCGCACGCCACGTTTTACACCGACGGCTGGATCTTCGGCTCGGGCGTCGCCGTCAAGGAATTGGGACATGAGCTCGGCGCGGCAGCCGAACCGGCTCCAGTAACGAGCGCCGGCAAACCGTCGGGACAAGAACAAGACCAGATTAGCGATCAAGAGCTGATGGACCGCATGAAGGCTTCGGACTTTGTCGTCGTGGGCCGCGTCACCGACATTCGCAAGTGGAACGCGCCGAAGCCGAAATCCGGCGCCCCTTCCCGCGTGACTGAACACGACCCCGACTGGCACGAAGCCGTTGTGGAAGTCCAGTCGGTTCTCAAAGGCGGAAAAGTGAAAGGCAATAAAGTCATTGTGCGATTTCCCAATCGCAATGACGTGGCCTGGGCAAGTTCCCCGAAGTTCGCCAAAAATCAAAGAGCCATCTTCTGCTTGAATCGCGATCAGCCTGCGGGAGCGCCCTACACGGGAGGCCAGAAGGCCAACGTGTACACCTGCCTGAATCATGGCGATGCGTTGCCCATATCCGAAGAAGGCCGCGTGCGCTCACTGCTGAAGAACCAGTAAGAGGCTCGCTATAATTCCCCTGTCACGCAGGGAGAAATCGAATGCGCAAATTCGCTCTTCTCGGAGCGCTTCTTACTTTCATTTACTTTTGCGGAAGCCTTTTCTTGCAAGGCCAAGGACGCGCCAATGCCTCGCGGGAGCGTCTCGATCTTCTTCTCCTTGGAGGGCAAGTCGTGGACGGCAGCGGCTCCGCGCCTCGCGCCGAAGATGTCGGTATTGGCGGCGATCGCATCGTGTTTCTTGGCGATGCTTCCCGGGCAAGAGTCACCTCGGAGCGGACGCTGGATGTTCATGGGCTGATCGTTTGCCCCGGCTTCATCGATCCTCACACTCACACACTCGAGGATCTCTCCAGCCCCGAGCGCCACGGCAATGTGAATTACCTGATGCAGGGCGTAACGACCGTCGTCACCGGTAACGATGGCGGCGGCTCCCCGCACGTCGCCAAAACCCTCGACCTGTGGCAAAAGCAGGGCGTCGGCACTAACGCTGTTCTTTTAGTAGGCCACGGCGCCGTGCGCCACGAAGTTCTTGGCAACGCCGACGTACAGCCCACGCCCGAACAACTGGAAAGCATGAAAGCGCTCGTGCGCAGCGCGATGCAAGAAGGGGCGTTCGGAATTTCTACGGGCCTCTTCTACGTGCCCGGAAGTTTCGCGAAGACCGAAGAAGTCATCGAATTGTCGAAAGTCGTCGCTGCGATGGGAGGCTATTACGATTCGCACATGCGCGATGAGGATTCTTACTCCATCGGCCTGCTCGGCTCGATCGCGGAAACCATTCGCATCGGCCGCGAAGCGAAAATTCCGGTGCACATCTCGCACATCAAGGCGCTCGGGCCGCAGGTCTGGGGCAAAAGCGTGGACGCCATCCAAATGATCGAGAAAGCGCGAGCCGAAGGCGTGGCCGTCACCGCCGACCAGTATCCTTATATCGCTTCGGGATCCAGCCTGGTGGCGAGCCTGCTTCCCGCGTGGGCGCAGGAAGGCAAGCGCGAAGAGGTCCTGGCACGCCTCGACGATGCCTCGCTTCGTCCTCGTTTGCTGAAAGAAGTTGAGGAAAATCTCAAACGGCGCGGCGGCGCCGATTCCCTCCTTTTCACTTCCTCGGAAGCGCGGGAATTGGTTGGGAAAAGGCTCTCCGACGTAGCGAAGGAAAAGAATCTGCTGCCGGTCGAGGCTGCGCTGGCCATCATGCACGAACGCAAGCTGGAAGGGCTTGCGGTCGCGTCGTTCATCATGAATGAAGACGATGTAATCCATTTCATGAAGCAGCCCTGGGTCATGACCGGCTCCGACGGGTCGTACGGCCATCCGCGCATGTTCGGAACGTTTCCGCGCAAACTGCGCGTCTATGTGTACGAGAAGAAAGCGATCACTCTGCCGTTCATGATCCACGTCAGCAGCGATTTGACCGCGAGGACGATTCGCATCCCGGAGCGCGGCCTGCTGAAGGCCGGTTACTTTGCGGATGTCATCGCCTTCGATCCAACTACCGTTGCAGATAAATCGACCTACGAACATCCAGACGAACTCGCTGTCGGCATGAAATACGTGATTGTCAACGGGAAGCTCGCCGTCGAAGACGGCAAGTACAACGGCGCCATGGCCGGCCGCCCGCTTCGCAAAGAGACTCTGACGAAGTGATTGAAGAAATGATTGAGGCTGTCGATCGAAGAACGGGCACGAGTTTCGTTGAAAAGGAAGCCATTCGCATCAGAGAACGTGACTTCGCGAAGGATGATGTTCCAGTAGAACAATCAGCTTAGAGGAGTTGGAGGCGCGGGGCGGAATCGAACCGCCGAATAAGGGTTTTGCAGACCCTCGCCTTACCACTTGGCTACCGCGCCACAAGAAAATCTCTGCGGCAAATTCGGTTCCACCTGAGCGGCGGAGGCCGGGGAGGGATGGCCCACGCCGCCCAGTACCCAGCTTGGCCCAACAAACTCATCGACGTACAGCGGCTGGGCTCCCGACCGACGGGATAAGTTCCACCCAGCTTCTACAGGCCGAATTCGAGTCCGTGTCAGCGCGCGGAAGCTACGCTCGATTGCACGGAGCGGCTTTCGTTCACGATCGGCGCGCCAACGAGATTGCCCCACTCGGTCCAGGAGCCGTCGTAGTTGCGCACGTTCTCGAAGCCCAGCAAATATTTCAGCGCGAACCAGGTGTGCGAGCTGCGCTCCCCGATGCGGCAGTAAGCGATGACTTCGTCTTTGCCGTTGATGCCCTTGGCTTCGTAGAGCTTCTTCAAATCGTCGAACGATTTGAAGGTACCGTCCTCGTTCGCCGCCTGCGCCCAGGGAACATTTGCCGCCTGCGGAATGTGCCCTGCGCGCTGAGCCGTTTCGCTCATGCCCGGAGGCGCGATGATTTTGCCGGTGAATTCATCGGAGGAACGGACATCCACAAGCTGGCCGTGTTTCTTGCCGTCAACGACCGCTGCAACGTCTTCTTTGAACGCGCGAATCGACGCATCGGTGGCGGAAACGTGGTACGTGGCTGGACTGACGCTTGGAGCTTCCTTAGTGAGCGGGCGTTTTTCTTCGAGCCATTTCTTGCGGCCGCCGTTGATGAGCCGCACGTCTTTATGGCCGTAAAGCTTGAGCTGCCAGAAAGCGTATGCCGCGAACCAGTTGTTGTTGTCGCCGTAAAGAATGATGGAGGTGTCGTTCGAAATTCCGGAAGTGCCGAGAAGCTTTTCGAGGGCGGCTTTGTCGATCAAGTCGCGGCGGATGCCGTCCTGGAGCTGCGTTTGCCAGTTCCAGCCAACCGCGCCGGGGAGGTGGCCCTGGTCGTAGGCGGTGGTGTCCACGTCCACTTCGACGAAGCGGGTGTTCGGCGCGTCGAGATGGTGGGCCGCCCAATCCGTGGTAACCAGAACTTCGGGGTGTTTATAGTCTGCCATTTTGCTTCTCCTCATTTTCCTTAAATGTTTGACTTGAAAACTCGTTGATTCCTATGCGCCAGAAAACAAAAAACCCACCAGCCTTTCCTTCTGGCGGTGGGCTCGAAAACCTTGAGGCTTGGAAACTTTCTAAATGCCCAGCCTCTCCGCGCCAGAAGACACACGCGTACAGCCCATACAACAGATGCAGATGGCGTTGTTCTTCCGGCCGCGAACTCCCATATTTTTATGCTACATAGATGCGGCCTGGTTGGCAATAGTTACCCGGCGCTCAGGCGCGCTTGATGTCTCCGCGGCGAAATTTCTCAAGCAAATGCTCGGAGGAACGCAGGCTGAAGGCCAGGATGCTGATGGTGGTGGTCTTGTCCGTGCAATTGAGAAAGACGCTGGCGTCGCAAGCGTACAAGTTCGGAACATCGTGAGCCTGACCGAAAGCGTTGGTGACGAATTTCTTCGGGTCATGGCCCATGCGGCAAGTGCCGGTGTCGTGGAGGCTCCAGCCCGGAACATTCGGTGAATCGCCGGTGCCTTCGACCACGCCCCCCGCCGCACGCAGCAAATCTGCGCAAGCCTGCTTCGAGTGTTCCCACATTTTCAGAACGTTTTCGTCCCATTGGAAATGAATGCGGGCGCAAGGAATTCCATAGGCGTCTTTGACTTCGGGATCGATGTCCACAAAGTTGGTGGCCGAACGCAACGTGGGAGCCTGGATGGTGAAGTTGACCGGAGTGGGATAGCGGCGCTTGACCTCGCGCTTGTAGGAAGAGCCGAAACCTTCGGCGCGCGACGCGTACCAAGGGTATTCGCCGCAGCCGCCGCCGGGATAGACGGAGTAGCCGCGGATGAATGTTTCTTCGTGAGGATCTTTCAAGTTTTGCCAGCGAGGCATCCAGACGATGGTGTTGTCACCAACGCTGTCCGGAAAGCTCGGCTGACCCAGGAGCTGCGGCAGGTAACCGGAGGCGGATTCTCCGTAAAGGTGGTCGCAGAGATTGCGTCCGAGCTGGCCACTGGAATTGGCAATCCCTGTAGGCCAATGGCGGGACTTGGAATTGAGCCAGATACGCGCGGTTTCGACATTCGTTGCAGCCACCATGACGGCGCGACCGTAAACTTCTACCTCTTGCTTCGTTTTGCGGTCGATATAGGCGACGCCGTTCGCGATTCCGTTTTCATCTACAAGGATATTTCTTGCCAGCGCGTCGGTGCGCAGCTCAAGATTCCGGGTCGCTTCCGCGAGAGGCAGGAAGCGCCAGGGCGTGGAGAAAAACGAGCCTGTGTCGCATCCCGTGGTACACGCGCCACAGAAGTGGCAGGCCGGATGACCGGCGTGATCCTCGGTGAGCTGTGCGATGCGATCATGAAGATACGGAACGCCGATTTTTTCCGCGCCTTTTTGCAAAATGTGGTCGAGGCAACGGAGATTAAACGGCGGAAGATACTCGCCATCGGGATTGCTTGGCCGGTTCTGCACCGAACTTGAAACTCCAATCATGCGTTCGACGCGGGAATAATAAGGAGCAATCTCCGCATAGGTGAGCGGCCAATCCACGTCGTAGCCATCGAGGGAGGCGGCGCGGAAGTCGATGTCGCCAAAGCGAGCGGAGGACCTTCCCCAAAAATTCGTTTTTCCGCCGACGGCCCAGCAACGCGGCCAGGTCCACTCAGTTCCGGGAGCGGTTGTGTACCGGATTTCGTGCTCCCACACTCCCGGCACCCATTCGCTGTCCATGTAGCCAACGGATTCCGAGCGCTTCGCCGGGTCGCCGAAGCCGCGGAACTTCATATCCCATGGTTTGCGATGGTTCCGAAAGTCTTTGGCAGGATTGAGCCTGCGGCCGGCGTTGATGCAGCAGACCTTGAGGCCCGCTTCGCATAGAGTCTTGATGGCCATGCCCCCGCCGGCGCCGCTTCCAATCACGATTACGTCATAGATTTGTTTTGGCATGGCGGCTCACCATTTCGGCGGAGGCAAATGCTTGTGTTCAGGGTCATCGGTATGCGGGCAGGCGGGCGACTTGGCGTAGAACTTCAGCGCCGGATTGTCAATTTCCTTGTAGCCGATTTCCGTGGTGTAAAAACCCATGACCGTAAGGTCCTTGAGGGCCGAGAAGAATTTGCGGCCGTCTTCTTCGCCCTCGCGATATTTTGATTTATAGGCCAGCGGTTCAAGAACAGACAGTTGCTGAGCTTCTGAAAGCGCCATGAATGTCTTTCCCAGCAACCGTTCGCAGTGCGCGTTCAGCCAACTAATTCCCAGGCGCATCGGGTATTGCTGTTCGGTATCATGGGCTACCATGAAATCCACAAACTCGGCGACGCCCGCCTCTTTTGCGCCGGGAGTCGGGTCGCTGGGAATGATAATTTCCGTGAGGCGTTCGACCATGGCGTATTCGGAAGGAGAAAAGAAAAGGGGCTGATAACTCTCGGGCCGGATTCGTTCGACAGCCGAAGTGTCATGCGAACAGATGAACGCCCATTTTGCGAAGCCTGGAAACTTCGAAGCAGCCGCAGCAGTGGCCATGATGCGAAGCATTTCGCGGCGCTGCAGGTCTTGTCCGGCCATGGCTTTTTCCTCGTTGCTTTCGCCATTGAGTCTACAAAAATACCAAGGCTGGGTGAAAGAGACGTTTTGTAGCGAGCCGCGGATGAGTTGCATCAGAGAATAAAGACGACTCGAAGGAGAAACAATGCAGAAGCGTAAACTTGGAAAAAGTAATCTGGAAGTGTCGGCCATCGGTCTTGGCTGCATGGGCATGAGCTTTGGCTATGGGCCGGCCATGGATAAGCAGGAAGGAATCTCACTGATTCGTGCCGCGGTCGAACGCGGCGTTACGTTCTTTGATACCGCCGAAGTGTACGGCCCCTTCACGAACGAGGAACTAGTGGGCGAGGCTCTGGCTCCTTTTCGCAAACAGGTGGTGATTGCGACGAAATTCGGGTTCAAGATCGAGAACGGGAAGCAAGCTGGCCTGGACAGCCGGCCCGCGCACATCAAAGAGGTCGCGGAAGCCTCGCTGAAGCGCCTCAAGACGGATGTCATTGACTTGTTTTATCAGCACCGCGTTGATCCGGACGTGCCGATTGAAGAAGTAGCCGGCGCGGTGAAAGACCTTATTCAGCAAGGCAAGGTGAAGCACTTCGGACTTTCGGAAGCGGGCGTAAAGACGATTCGCCGGGCGCACGCAGTGCAACCTGTTGCGGCGCTCCAAAGCGAGTATTCTCTGTGGTTCAGAGAACCGGAAGGAGAAGTGATACCGACGCTCGAGGAACTTGGAATCGGGTTTGTTCCCTTCAGCCCGCTGGGTAAGGGCTTTCTCACGGGCAAAATCAGCGAAGACACGCAGTTCGACAAAACGGACTTCCGCAACGTGGTGCCTCGTTTTACGGCGGAAAATCGGAAGGCGAATCAGGCGATGGTTGATTTGATTGGCAGGTTTGCGCAACAGAAAAAGGCGACGCCGGCACAGATTGCTCTGGCCTGGCTGCTGGCGCAGAAGTCGTGGATCGTTCCCATCCCGGGTACAACGAAGCTGCATCGGCTTGATGAGAATCTTGGAGGCGCTGCGGTCCAGGTTACGCCCGAAGACTTGCGGCAACTGGAAACTGCAGCCTCGAAGATTGCAGTGCGGGGCGCGCGCTACCCCGAAGCATTGCAAAAGCTAGTGGGCCGCTGAGGAATTTGCCGGGCTAGCGAGAATCAGAAATTAGGGGCAATATCAGCGAAGGCGAGTCTAAAAATCCCACTGACAGGAGCCACAAACATGAGTGCACAACCTTCCGCAGCACAACAGGCGTGGGGCGACTTCGCTCCCAAGTTTGCCGAATTAGCCGACAAGGTGCTCTTCGGAGACATCTGGGAGCGCAAAGAGCTTTCCAAGCGCGACCGCAGCATCGCAACCGTGGCTGCGCTCGTCGCTCTGAATCGCACCGACCAGTTGCGGTTTCATCTGCAGAGAGCCCTGGAAAATGGAGTTAAAAAACAGGAATTGATCGAGGAAATCACGCACCTGGCATTTTATTCTGGCTGGCCCACGGCTGTGAACGCGTTGACGGTCGCAAAAGAAGTCTTCTCGAAGTTATGAAGATCATTCTTACCATGACAGTGCTAGCCGCCATGCTCACTGTCTTTGCCTCCACGGGAGCAGCCGACGAACACTCGGGAACATGGAAGCTGAATCCGACCAAATCGCAGTTCAGCCCAGGACCAGGGATAAAGAATCTGACGGAGATCGTCGCCTTAGACGAGAGCAGCTACAAGGTTGAGGCCAACGGGACGGCCGCCGATGGGACGCCTATTCATATTGAGTTCAGCGCCAAATTCGACGGAAAAGACTATCCGATAATTGGAGTTCACTGGGCTGACACAGTCTCGGTCACATGGACTGGTGCTCATGAGCCGCAAATGATTCAAAAAAAGGGCGGCCAAGTCACAATCGTCATAACGTGCAGAGTTTCCGCGGATGGAAAGACGCGCACTTGCACGCTTAAAGGCAAAGACGAGCAGGGACGGAAAGTCAACAACATGGTTGTCTTTGACAGGCAATAGAATGGTTTGCTGTCGGTGAACGCAGCGTTGTCGCAGGAGCGTATATGCCCGCCCGTAAGAATAGTCTAAAAGATCAGCTTTCCCGATATCACGAAATCAATATTACAGTGACCGGCAGAAAGTCTGGACGAGCGATCACAAACCCGGTTTGGTTCGTGTCGGAGAATGAGACGCTTTATCTGTTGCCGGTGACAGGTTCAGACACGCAGTGGTACAAGAACATTCTGAAGAACCCATCGATTCGGATCGATGCCGGAGGCACGGAGACGACCTTGAATGCAGTCCCTATCGCTAACGCCAAAGAGGTGACGCATGTGGTCGAGAGATTCCGCAAAAAGTATGGAGCGGGCGATGTGAAGAAATACTACTCAAAATTCGACGTGGCCGCAGTGGTCCAGATGCAGTGAATGCTAATAAGTGAGGCGGACCCTGCCTGGCATCGAACGGATCAAGTATGAGTGTCACTAATGCTTGCGCTTATAGCATCAAACAATCTGAGAGAGGCGGTTTTTGAGAACTGTGGAGGAGGTTATGAAAGCAAAAGAAGCCCCTGCAAGCGCGGCGGGAGGTGTTTCGCTCGGTGGAGAGGTCTCCGTCCACCGGCTTGGGTTCGGAGCCATGCGTGTGACTGGAGAGGGCATCTGGGGACCTCCCAAAAACCGCACCGAGGCTATTGCGGTTCTGCGACGAGCGGCGGAGCTTGGCGTGAATTTCATTGATACCGCGGATTCTTATGGTCCCAATGTAAGCGAAGAACTCATCGCGGAAGCGCTATTTCCTTATCCGAAGGATCTGGTGATTGCAACGAAGGGCGGCTGGAACCGCCCGGGACCAAACCAGTGGACCCACGACGCCACTCCCGCGCATCTGCGAAAGGCCGTCGAGGGCAGCTTAAAAAGGCTTCGCCTAGAGCGTATTGACGTCTATCAATTGCACCATCCTGACCCAATCGTTTCTCTTGAAGACTCGGTGGGAACGCTGGCTCAGCTCAAGAGCGAAGGAAAAATCCGGCTAGTCGCATTGTCGAATGTGACCCAGGAGCACATTGAGCGTGCACGCCGGATCGTTCCTGTCGTTTCCGTTCAAAATCGCTACAGCTTTGCTGACCGCGAATGGGATTATGTGGTGGATTATTGTGAACGCAATGGAATCGCCTTCATTCCATGGTTTCCACTGGGAGCTGGACGAGTCGCGGGCCAGATCCTCGATCAAATCGCCAGGGCGCATCAAGCCACCCCCCATCAGGTGGCGATTGCCTGGCTCCTGAAACGGTCCCGCATCATGTTGCCCATCCCTGGGACATCTTCGGTCAAGCATCTCGAGGAAAATGTTGTCGCAGCTTCTTTGCAATTGAGCGACGAAGAGTTTCAAAAGCTTTCCCGCGCGCCTCAGTTGGCGGCAACGCGTTGACCACAGTCAGGCCACGCGTAAGCTCAGCGCAGAACCATTAAGACGGTTTCCACTGCTGGCTTGGCCCTGTGGCTCCTATTCGCCGTAACGCATCATCATAGTCCATTCTTTGGAGGTTTCACTCGGCGAACGTTTTCGAGTTCGTTTCGATTGGAGCAAAGTTGGAAAGTGCTTTAGAATCAGTAGTGCACTTCACGTCGGGGCGTAGCGCAGCCTGGTAGCGCGCCTGCCTTGGGCGGACGAGACCCGACTCCAACAACTCCTTCCCTTGCTTCTAACTACTAACGTTTCCAACAAATCGGGGAATCTGCTTCCGCTCAAAAGCTAACCCGAATGACATGAAAACGTTGGATTCTGGCACAGTTTTGGTACAGCCAGTCCCTTTCACCAGCCCCACCGAACAGAGTGAAGACGCCGCAGGACTTCTTGTTTGTCATCCACAATCGACTTCGGGGGCTCTTTCAAGGGGTCAAGGCGGTCGGCCTGGCGTTCAGCCCATGCGATCCATTCGGTGTCCTTTAATGCGCTCTCTCGCACCGCAGCAACGTATTTACGGATGTGCTCGGCTCGATGCCAAGCAGCAACTTCCCTTCGTAACACCCGGGCTTTCTTTTCTTCGGCTTCAATTTTTTCCAACTCGGCAGCCACTTCGTCGATTTTCTTCTGCCGGACGAGCTCCCGTTCTTTTCGCGCCTGTTCGTCGGCTCGTTCCTTAAGGGCTATTCTCATCATTCCGGCCTTCAAGCTTGGCGTTCTCGCGGTCGCGCCAGACCTTTTGCGGCCCGCCAGAGTAGTAGTTCCAGACTTCAATGGACAGTATTCCTGTGGGTTCGAGACGAATGGGATTGTACGAATAGAGTGAGGAACTATTGGCTTTTGGAGTCAGCTTGACCTGTCGCGACCTCTCAATCACCCCGAAGCGAATTTTCTCGCCGTGGACAATGGCGCTCGTCGATTCCGCGGCTTTCTTCTCCACGACGAGCTTGAACCCTTCCTGCTCCAGAATGTGAATGATGGCGGCCATGATGCGCAGCGCCCGCACCAAACAGTCCTTCGTAACACGTAGGTCGAGCCACTCGACTTCTCGGCTGGCCCACAGCGTTCCACGATTGGTCGTTCGACCATCGCTCAAAGCCAGCTTGGTTTTTTCAATGAGCGGATGTGCCAGCATAGCCTTCGTTACAAATGGAGTCGCACTTGTGGCAACTCGGTTGATTCTCTCAAGCTCAGGCGTGTCCTCGGTGAGTACGGGCGTTTCTGGTTCGCGGATTTGCCGGGTCAAAACCGGAATCTTTTCCATTGCGGGCAGCGGCGGACGCGGAATGCTATGGCCGTGGGCGATCTTTGTCCAGTGCCCTAGGCCGGGGAGCGGAATGTCGAGTTTGCGGCAAGCCTTGGCGAGACCAACATCGGAGATCCCGTATTCGGCCGCGAGTTTGCAGAGGGGGAATTGCCAGACTTTTTCGTAGAGCTCTTGCCGGTTCCACGTCGAGTTTTGATGATGCACCCAGGGACTCCCAAAGGATTCTTCTCTGCTTCCATCTTAATCGCCCCTTAACCGCTGCCAGGGTCAGAATGCTATTGCGTCGAGCTCTTACTGACCGAAGCGAGGCTATACTCGCTCTCCTAGTATAATTCAGGCAGATTCGTGCAACCTCCACGCGCACCAATACCTGACAAGGTTGTGGCGCAGCTTCTATACGAAGCTGACCACACATGCTGCATCTGTAGAAATAAGAAGTTCGATGTCCAAATTCATCACATCACAGGACGGATGGATTCTAGACCTGCTAACCTGATTATTGTCTGCCTGAATTGTCATAGCGAAGTGGAGCGAAAAGGGGGGCTCGGCAGAGCTTACTCACCCGGAGAGTTGCGGCGCTACAAGGAATCCGCGCTACGTGAAATTGCAATGAGAAGGAAACGTGCAAAGGTAATCGACCAATTTCTCGCCTTGTTCGAAGTTAAGCGCCTGACATATAAGTTTCAGGCCTTGGATTTCCGCGGGAAAGGGGAACCTCGCGCATTGGAGCTCATGCGATTAGTTATGCAGTTCGGGAGGGACGGTGGTTATGAAATCAAAGAAGATTGTGTTTCCTTCGTTTATGAAACGTCGGACTGGCTGAGACGGGGAACTGGGTCTCCAGAGTTCGTTTCTCATCAAACTACAATTCTGATGGAGTGTGCACCAATTGGAGCAGGTGGCCTTGTCGCGCCGTCGTCACGCCCTTTGGGCAAGCGAGATCTCGATCTCCTGAAACACATAGTCAACGTGTCGGGTGACATTGCCTATGCGGTTTGTAAGTACATTCGAAACAAAGAAGCGGCAGAGCATGCGATTTTGATGTTGCACGACTTGTTGCGTTTCGCAATTCTAAATAACTTAACTGAGTTTGAAAAAGATGCATTACACGAGTTCGAAGAGTGCGAACGGATTTGTCGACACCCGCTCAATTACGGTGTCCGTTTCGAAGCAGGGCTAAAGCTTCTTGAGTCTTGGAAGAAAGAGGCTCTCACCTACTGGAAGAAAAAAGCTCTCACCTACAGACGGAAGAAACGAATATCAAGAAAAGCTATAGAGTAAACCCCCAAAATGTTCGCGGCTTACTTAGACGAAAGCAACAGCAATCTTCAAGGAAAAGTGTGCGTTGTAGCTGGATTTATAGGAACAGAGCCGCAATGGGAGTCGTTTGTCAAAGATTGGGTCCAAACTCTAGGCCGCAAAAAATCGCTCCATATGAAAGACCTGCGATGGAAAGACGGGGACCGCGATTTACTTGCCCGTCTAGGAATACTTCCAGAAAAGCATGGACTGAAGCAGGTGGCCTCGGTAGTCAGAAACGAGGATTACAGCAAGATCGTCAAAGGCAAGATTCGGGACCGCTACGCGAACCCTTACATGCTGGCTGCGCAAATGTGTCTTGCTCAAATTCTGAGACGTGTACCGCAAGATGAACCAGTTGCGATTTATTTTGAAGAGCAGTCCGTGTACAAATGGCGGGTTGAAGAATTATCGGAGAGTGTTCCTCGTTTGAACCCAGGTAGGTTACTTTCGATATCCACCTTGAAAAAAGAACACTGTGTAGCATTTCAGGCAGCAGATTATCTTTCTTATGCGACCTCGCAACTACGCGAAAAACCGCATGGGCTGAGAGCGCGGTGGTCCAAACCTATCCTCGGAGATGGAGACTGCATCGGAGTTGACGCAACACCTGAAATGATCCAGTTCTATGTAGATACTTGCGTTTCTGCAGGAATGAGATTGGAAACAGTTTGAGATGCTCGCGTCACGACTGCAAGACTCGCTTGAACGCGACGTGAGTTAAACGAGCATCGTTGTCTAGTGTGAGCTTCGTTTGATACGGGCGTCCGCTGAGACTCTCGTAGTCGATCACAATCTCCCACTCATTTCCTTGCAGGTTCCCGACGCCAATTGTCGGGAAGCGTTGTTCATCTCCTTGCGCTATTGCACCTTCGTTGCCGGAGACCGGAGGCGGAATCTGATTGCTGAAGCGATTCGGTCTGCCGGAGGTCGCTGTTGCGGTATAGCGAACATTGATCGCTGGGCCGAAGCCAGCATTTTTCAATCCAGGACTTCCTGTCCCCGGCGGCAAGTACGTTAAGAAGGGTATCTGTGGCACTTCCACCTGGTCCTGCGAAGTCTGAAGTTGTGCAATCGCCTGTCTCTGTAGCTCAGCGTGTTCCGCGCGCCGATCCTTCCTCTCCTTAAAATCCAGCCCAAAGATCAGAACCAATGCAACGGCTTCTACCCAAACTCCGACGACCTCAAGCCTTTGGAGCCAAATTGCGCTGAACAGGGAACTCGATCCGACGCCCACTGCAATCAAACCAACCGTGAGGAGAACGTATGTCAGCAAGCGCATCGCGGGGATTCTATCACGCGACGGTAAGGGCAGACGTGCCCGAATCCGCCGTGGCATAATTGAGAGGCGATGTCGCCTTTACCCAAGATCGGCTTCGACACGAGCGCCATCAACAGGCTTGAGAACGACGGTTGCCAATCCGAGCCTTTGATGATGGCGTTGAAGTGTGGTTTCCATGTCTGCCTGCCAGCAATGAGCGCTGATGAGGTCCTTTCGGACCCTGACCCGGTGAGAAGGGAGACGTGGCTTGGCCGGTGCCAGAGGCTACTCGCATCCGGCGAATGTATCTGGCCGCCTCACGAAATTCTGCGGCTGCTGATCTCTGAGCACGTTCGGAATCCGTCGCAGTTTGACTGGGCACATGTAAACGTCAGGGCGAGAATTTTCGAGCTTGCAATCATTCGCCGCGATTTCACTGATGAGCTTTGCGCTGAGCAACGGAGAGAGCAGTTCAGAATGGGGAACAGCTTCAAGAAAATGTCAAGGGCACCCTTCACGGTCTCAATCAGCGTAATGAGCTGCTTGTAAGAAGTTAGCGCGTCGTCCAATTTCTTTTCGGACTTCAACTGTCGCGCTTCAGCGTAGAGGAGGCGCCCGTGTAGGTAGATGTCCTGGGATTTCGATACTAGAGGGCGCGCCTGGTTTAAGGCTGTTCTTGCCGACTCTATCTTGCCATTTAGTCTTTGGGCTTCAGAAAAGCTTAAGAGGCCATGCGCTTGACACTCAGTATCTCCAGCTTTTGTACAACGCTGAATGCCGGCATTCGCAATCTGTGCCGCTTCAGTGTATCTGCCGGTCTGAAGATGTATTTCCATTAAGTCGAGCTCAAGACTCTCACCGTAGCCCAATTCCTCCGCTTTCACGTAGCATTGTTGAGCTTTGGCAAAATCCTTCAGGGAAGAGCTCCTGTCACTGTAAATACCCGTTAAGTTTGCCCAGCTGGCAGCCTGTCCATTCTTATGGCCAATATCCTGAAAGAGCTTGAGGGCCGTTTCTGATTCTGTGACTGCGTCCTCCCATGCACCGACGAGGCCGTCCAATTCTGCTATCGCGAGATGAGAGTAAGCACAATGCTCAACGTCTCCTGCTTGCTTTGTGATTTCTACCGACTCTCGGAATATCCCTAAGGATTTCTCGAATTGTCCCTGTTCTCTATAGAACTCGCCCAAATAGAGATTTGCAAAATACTGGCTGAGAGTTGGCCCTAGCTCAGCCGCTTTTTTTGCTTGTAAAAACGATGACAGACTCTCTTCAAACTCATGCGTTGCGGCGTAGTCTTTTCCAAGATTTTCAAGACAGAATGCTTCAAGGCCAGGATTCTTCAATTCGTGATAAGTTGCAGCAGCTCTCTGGTGAAAGTCTCGGGCCTTGTCGAAATCCTTTTCGCTCGAGTACGCATTCCCTAAGTCAGACAGTGTCTGGGCCAGAATGTCTTTGCGCCCAGCCTTCTGAGCCAGGCTGCATGCTCTTTCAAAGTGCTCTATGGCCGTCTTCACCTTTGAGAGCCTTACGTAATATTCCCCAAGAGCGTTCAGAGTTCCAGCCTCTTCAGCCTGAGCGTTAAGCTCGTGGTAGATGCGCTGTCCAGCCTTTAGGTATTCCAGTTGCAGCTCCTGTGCCTTCGTCGAGTTGTCAGAATTTAGCGCGATGGCGACTCGGACATAAGCCCCCGCAGCGGTCTTCCTGTCCTCTTTTGACTTAAATTTCCTGACCACCGTGTCAAGCTCAGACGCCGCTGCTTCGTAGCGCCTACCGTTTGCCAGCGAGATTGCCAGTTCCACTTCTAACTCTGGGTTGCCCGGTACCTTCGCAAGAAGATGTTCTAACGATTCTCTCGCAGACGCAGGGTCTCCAATGCCAGTCTGCACAAAAGCATTCGCCGCAGCAGCAAAATTCAAAGCTTGTTCGTCATTCGCTTCCTTTGCAAACTTCGAGCATTCATGCAACTTAGACCATGCGAGCGAGTTCTTGAATTGCCGCGAATATGCAATTGCGAGAACGCAGGCACTTTCAGCTTTTAGAGCGCTCACGTTTGAAGTTGAACTGTTTACGATTTCCTCTGATCTAAGGGCGTATTTCTCGGCAAGAGCCGGATCATTGGCAGACGTGATGTAGTAACGAGCTAGGGCATCTAACATTGCTGTTCTTGGAAAACCTAAGAACGAATCCACTTGGTCCAGAACTTCGGTTAGATCCTTAGCCCCTTCAGGCGTCTGCGCGATCTGGAAAGGAAGAGTAAGGATTCTGTTCCAATTGGAATTGTCCTCTCCGAGTTTGGGCATGCCATCGCGCACGAATAAGATGCAGGCATAGAGCAGTGATTCCGGGAGTTGCCCCTCCTTCTGTCGTTGGCCGACAAGTTCTCTTATATTCAATTCCTTTAATCTTCGGTCTAGATAAGCAACCAGATTCCCTTGAACTTTCTCGTCCTTAAGATGCACGGCGACAAAAAACGCCTTATCAATTGCGACTAGTTCTCGGGTGGAGAGCTTGAGCGCCTTGTAAACGTCGGCTAGTCTGAGGCAATCCTCTAGCACAAAGCGATTGTCAATTTCTTCATCGAATGGGCCTGGCCGAACCAGAGAAAGTGCCTTTTCTAACGCATCTCGGGCTCCCTGTAGATCGCCAGCCGGCTGATAAATCTCCGCAAGTACGCCATAAGCGATGATTTCAGGCCCGCGGAGGCTGTGGCGTTTCGCATAAGAAGCAACCTCGTGCTCAAGTGGAAGCGCTTCCGTTCCACGGCCAATTCGTATGAGTAGCAATGCCTGGGAAACCTGGACCTGGGCGAGCAGGGGTTCGTTTTGAAGTTTCCGATAAAGGTCTGCCGCGATCGCGTAGTACTTCAGTGCATCGTCAGTTTTCTTTAGCTGCTCATCGAGATTACCGACTTTTTGGGCTGCCTCGGCTTCCCCGGCTGGAATGCCGTTGTCACGGCTGTAGGAATATGCCTCCAGCCAAATCTCTAATTCCCTATCCTTTTGGTTCGCCGCTTCCAGCGCGTTGGCGAACCCTTCCAGAAAGGTGATGTATAAAACAGGGAGAGCAAGAGCGGACGAAAAGCACGTCTGCTCCTTCGCATCCTGGACGAATCGATCAAACCTACCCAGCTTAAGGAGACCAAGCTCGGCGATTGCTTCTTCACCTCTTCCTTTTTTCACCAATCCAAGTGCATAGGTATTTTCCGCCGTGATGAAGCTGTACGCGTCCCTGAACAGAACGGCTTTAGTTCTTGCTTGAACCAAGGAATCAAGTGCTTCGTCTACTTTCCCTATTAGCCCCAAATAGGCCCCTCGGTATACAAGGTGGATGGCCTCAAATCTGTAGCCGTTCAGCTTATCGATCTGCAATGCCTCGTCAATTGAATGTGCGCCTTCATCAGTTTTGCCCTGTGACAGGCTGAGTTTCCCAAGTTCACCAAGCGAGCGAGCTTTCTCGTACAGGCTTGTACTCTTTTCTGAAATGTTCAGCGCCTTTGAAAGGAGGTCTAACGCCTGGGCAGTGTTACCCTTCAGTTGTGCTTCCGACGCTAGGGCGATCAGGATGTCAGCCTCTAAAACTGCATTCTTCGAATCGATGGCGTCCTGAAACGCTTTTTGGAAGGTCGTGAATGCCAATTCAAGCTTCGCCTGGTATAGGTAAGCGGTCGCCAAGCTTGCCTCGACCAATCCCCTGTCGCGAACCAATCCGCGATCGTCCGCAATCTTTAAGGCTTGCTGAATCCTTGCGATCGTGTCGTTTATGTTGAACTGCTCGCACGAAGAACGAGGCTCGGCCAGCAACGCTCGAACTTCAGGATCGACTGCCAGTAGGTCCACCGGCTTGTTTGGGTCATATTTTGATTTTTCTTGGGAACTAGCTGCGCGCGGACACAGGAGGAAGATTGCAGCCACGAAGCAAAGCATGGCAGATGCTGAGACTGGGGGTTTAAGAGGCATCGATTTATCGCAGCCCGTTTATTCGTTTTGGACGGTCTCAACTGCTCTACAAGATATCCCTTTTCCCGCTCAAATGGCGGTAAATCCTGAACTTGTGGCGTTTTTACAATCACGTTGCGTTCCGCTCCTCGGGGAACAATCCCGGCATCCAGCGAGAAGCTAGCGTCGCCGGAAAAACAAGACGCAATGGCGCGCGCGCGCTGTCCGCAGTTAACACGCCGCGCTCAATGAGCGCCGAGACAATGCGTCGGGCGTGCCTTTCACTCGCACCAATCACACTCGCAGCGTCACCGCGCGGCAGTTCTCCCCGGTACAGAACAGCTTCGAGAATGCTCGTTGATTTTGGCGGCAGAGCTCCGAGTCTCACCTCTTCTTCCGCCCAAAGCGCGATTCGCGCACGAAGCCGCTCTGGCTGGACAAGGCTTTCCATAAACGTGACCTGATCGACGCACACACTCAGAAAGAATCTGGCAAACTCGGCCAGCGCTTCTTCGCTGAGGTTGCCGCGACCATCAAGATCGTTCCGCCTGGGTCCATCGGCATCGGCGAGACGCCTTTTGTAAGCTTCGACATTGCGCGCCAGCCCGCGGGCAACCGACCAGACACCTCCCGTATCTAGAGACTCCAGGAGCATGGCGTGAGACATCAGACGTGCAACGCGTCCGTTGCCGTCGAGAAACGGGTGAATCCACAAAAGGCGGTGATGCGCTGTCGCTGCGCCAAGAATGGAGTCCGTCCGTTTTAGGTGACTGTAGACTTCCTCGAAGCGACTCAGAAAACGAGGCAACGCGCCGGGACTGATGGCAACGTGAGTGCCGACCTTCACATCGCGGGGGCGCAATTCGCCTGACACAACCCGCACTCGTTCCTTTGTGTCGAGGTCTTCTACCCACAGCAGATCCTCAGGCAGCAGTTCGCCAAAGCGGCGGTGGATTTCGCGGATCCCTTCACTTGCGACCGCACGCCGTTTCAATCCGCCGTCGTCAATCCACTTCTGGACCGTGATATGCGCCTTCGCTTCCAGCTGCAGGTCGCGCTTCCGGGGATCTTTGCTGTAATCGTTTTTGAGGGCGCGCTCGATATCGACGGGATGAGTGTCGTGCCCTTCGATCAGGTTGCTGTAGTAGCAGTTCATCGCCCGCACGAGATCGGCAAGCGACGCGGATAGGCTCTCAGGCAGGCTGCGCCGAAAGCCCGCCGCTTTCTGTGCTAATTCGAGGGCAAGATCGGTAAGTGTGCCCCGATGCCGGGAGGTTTCTCCAATCAGCAAGGGCTCCATCAAGGCGGTCGGTTCTCCTCGATCCTTTGCCGGTGATATGTCCGCTTTTATGTCCGCTTTTGAGGTCATAACAACTCATTATACATCATACGTTTGCATGGCTGCCAAGGACATAAATGTCCGCATATAAGTCCGGTTTCATGTCCACTATCCCTGACATGCACGGTTTCCAGGCACACTCAAAGGGAAGGTTGATTTTCCGACCAAAGCACCTCTAAAGCCGCCCGCATTTTACGTTTTCATTCTTGGAGGCCTCCGAGCCTTTGGGGAACTCAGGTTATCCCGAGGATCCAGCCTTCGATCCCTGCGACTTTCCTGTCGTTTTCCGTCAGAGTTGGACTGAAAAATCGGTGCAGACTGCCCTCGATATCGCTTCTTCGGAGCCACTCGGCGGCCGCGTAGGCATCTTGTTGGTCGCGATTCCGGCCATCGCTCGGAAAACTGTGGCACCACAACGCTGGGTAAATTTCGACCACTGCCGACTTACCTTTGGGTACTTGCCAGCCGTCAAACGGCCAGAAGTGTACGCGATCCGGCGCGTGGTTTCGGAGGTACAGAAGCCACGGGATGCCTGCATGGGTGGACTTAGCCACCGATCCCGGCACGTCAAAATGAAAAACCGATTTGGCCCTTGCCCGCATCTCCGTCAGGCGTCTCCAACGGGAATCGCCGCACCGAGCCTGGGCGTTTCCACACTCGCCTTCGCGCACGAAATCGACGTAGGTGTTGTCCGCGTCGGTTGGCCAATGCTTTTGAAAGTCGGCCAGGAACGCGGACCAATCATGTGCCAAGCCGTATTTCTGAAAATATTTCATGGGAAACGAAAAACCATGATCGATGCCTGCCAAGGTAGGCTGGGCTTCGCTCAATCGCTCAACGAGCCACTCCGCGATGCGTCGGCGTGTCCAATGGATCTTCTGCCCACCTGTGGTCCTGATCTCGGTCGCTTCTATTCCCGGACTCGCTTCGTAAACGCGCAAGGCGCTCAAGCTGGAATTGGCCGTTTCTGCGCCTGAGTAGTCGATTCCGACGTACCTCTCAAATGTACAACTCATGCTGCCACCACTCCGCCGAGGATTACTTGAGACACGCTACGAGTCTATCTGAACTGCCTTTTGGGGCCGAACCCGTCACACTCTGTCGTCGCCGACCTCCGATTGCGGCTTCCTTTGTGCGGGAGCCAGAAGTGCCTGCGCCAGAACAGCCCTCGCAAAAAATGTACTGGTACCAAGATTTTGTCTCACTCTTTCCTTTCTGGAGGTTCCCTAGATATATAGAGGGCTATTTCCCGCTTTCGCTCTCAATCTGACGACGGGGGCCTAGATTCTTTCTTACTTTTTCCGGTTTCGATGTTCCTTAAGTAAGTAGAGGGTCCTGAGTCCTGATTGTTAGGCAGGAGAGAATCAGAAGTGAAACATCTGCCCATTTCAAAATTGTCTCTGACTTTTTCCTTTTTCAGGGCCTCTTTAATAGTGGGAGATTGGCTTCCGCGGTTTCACATCTGTGTCAATCGCTTGCCAGTCTCCCAAATCTGACCAAGGAAGGTGACGGGTACATGAAAGACACAGATCACCTTGCCAGTCACCCTCGCGTTCACCTTGGCGATCGAGCAAGTGCCGCAACAAGAGAAGTTTACCTGCAAAAGAAAGACGGATTTGGCCGCGGCCAAGACACCGTGTTGGGCTGGAGCGACCCCGGTTTTTGGCCGCATTCCGTGGCCAACCCCGCCCGTGGGGTCGCTCCAGCCCAAAGGAGATTTGTGACGGTTGTTTGTCCGCGGATGTACTGGATTCCAATCGAAGCAGGGCAAGAAGAAAGCTGACTCAAGTGAAGAATGTAAGAATTTGCGCCTGCACTTCCGGAACTGCCACTTATTCACCCGCCGGCGCAGTTATGGACCGCATTGTCAAAGATTTGCCACAACCGTGCAAGCGAAAGTCACCGCGCAAAAAAGTCCAAAACGGGCGGGAGCGACCCCACTTTTTCGGCTTGCAGCCGCCCAAAAAGTTCGCGGGGTCGCTCCCGCCCGTTGTTAGTTGGGGGGTTGCGCGGTTGCAAGGACGAACCCGAGAGTTTGTCAGACAGCATGTCTGACATTTTGTAAGCGCAAGAAAGGAGAAACCTTTGTCCATTCTCAAATCACCACCCAAACAACCCAAGGCCGTGACCGTACAGGCCAGAGTCGAAGAATCGGTCAAGAGTCAGTTGGAGCTCTACGCCGAGTTCATCGATGCTTCGCCATCGTACGTAATCACCGAAGCGTTGAAGTTGCTTTTCCGCAAGGATGAGGAGTTCAAGCACTGGCTAGGCCAACACGCCCATAACTCTGAAACCCTACGTCACACATCCAAGGTAGCAATCTCGAAAGGAGAGTCCGTCCAACTGGAGCTCAAGTAAAACCCAATGCACCACCGCCTCCAATTCGGTATGCGCGAGAATACAGCGTCCTCAAGACAGCATGCCTCGGGCCTCGCAGGGACTCCTTCGCTTCGTCAGTCCAGAACATTTTCGTCCGTTGAACCGCAAGAGAGTGCTACCCGTCTTTCGGAAGAATACCCACTGACTGTGAGAGAAGCAGCAAAGTATCTTGGCGTCAGTCCTCAATCTGTGTATCTTTGGGTCGAGCGCAAGCAGATTCCCCATCTCCGCGTAATGGGTCGAAATATCCGGTTTCTCAAATCGGATCTCGAAACATTTCGCGCTTCCTTCAAACAGGAGATGGAGAATGCCTAGATCGCGAAAGTACGACGGCGTCGTATATCGGAGAAAGGACACACCGTTCTGGTGGATTCGCTATCGCGACAGAAGTGGTATACGTCGCGGCGAATCAACCTTCACGAAAGACTGGCAGGAAGCTCAAAACATCTTAAGGGAACGGCTTCATGCCAGAGATCACAATGTCCTCGATGTGATTCGGAAAGGGGAACACTTGAGTCTCGATAAATGGGCGGATTTCTTTTTGGAAAACTACTCGAAGCCGCCCGTCAGAGCGGAGAAGACGCACCAAGTGAATCTGCGCGTTGTGAAGCATCTCAAGAACGCATTCGCAGCGTGTAAATTGGTGGACATCACGGCGGATGATATTGAGCTCTACCTCCGTGACCGACTTCGCAAAACGGTCCGCATCAAGACCGCGTTCGGCTACCGAGACAAGGGAGTCCTCAAACCAACCACCGTTCATCAGGAGCTCAGGGTTTTTCGGCGAATGTTGAACGTCGCTGTCAGGAAAAAACTCCTGCAAGCGAATCCGTGCTGGGGCGTCGAGTTTCCCGTGAAAGTGAGGGGGTTGTTTCGTCCTCACTATGTCGCGTGGTCGGAACAACGACGTATCGAAGCACAGGCTCCGGCGCATCTTCGGAACGTTGTTCAGATCATTACGGAGACGGGCCTCCGGGTTTACAAGGAACTGACTCCCATGAGAAAGGACCAAGTAGACCTCGTTAATGCAACGGTATGGATACCCGACTCCAAGACTCCGAATGGTGTTGCCGAGATTCCTTTGACGCCACTGGCCGTGGAGGCCTTCAAAAGCCAGATGCGTATCTCAGGAACGGGCCCATTCTTGTTCCCGAGCGACAAAAACCCGTCCGGCCATCACAAGAATCTCAAAACCGCTTGGCGAAAAACATTGAAACGCGCAGGAATTCCGTATTTCAGAATTTATGACCTGCGCTCTACCTACGCAACTCGTCTGAGCGCCGGTGGCGTCGCCGACGAATGGGTAACCCAACTACTCAGGCAGGGCGATGCGAAAGTCTTCAAAAAGTATTCTCAAATGAAGTTGCAGATGAAACGAGAAGCCTTGGAGAAGATGAACCGCACGGCCAACGAAATGTCATTGGATTCTGGTACAGCGGTGATCCAGTGAAAGTATTTGGTACAGTTTTGGTACAGTCGATGCAATTGTGAGGGATCGGAGTAGCAGCAACGTTGGAAAGTGCTTTAGAATGAATAAAGCAATGACTGTCGGGGCGTAGCGCAGCCTGGTAGCGCGCCTGCCTTGGGCGCAGGAGGTCCCGAGTTCAAATCTCGGCGCCCCGACCACTAACTCACTGAAGTAGTTGAGGTTCTTCCTGCACAGTATTTCCGCTTTCATCGAACTTGGGAACATTTGGGAACAATTGATTTTCAGCCGAACGCCTACGCGTCCTTCCGTAGACCCAGGAGACCGGAACATGTAACAGGTCGGCCACATGTTGGATCGTAAGAAGTTGATCGTCGTTTCTCTCCACTGTGGCCACGTTCGTGTGTTTTGATTCTGAGGTGAATGCCGAAAGACTTTCACTGCGCGAGGCATGCTGCCTTGACGGCGATCATCCTGGTCATCGCACCGATGCCGACCAGTCCGACATTTTGTTCAAGCACATATCGCGCCATGCTTTTTTCATCCATTGGCTGCGCGTTGCCGTCCATCAGCACGACTTCATGGCCAGGCGGAGTCAGTGCTTGCAGCAGAAACATCCAAAGATGGGGCATGAAGTTGCGCGTCACGCCGTTGTCAGGGTTGTACAGTAAGATTTTCATTTAGGAGGAATTCTGATCAATGCAGTATGCGCCACCGGGGAATCATAACTACTTAAAATTGCACATCCGATGGGTATGAGTCATCGTCTCCAAGGTCCTGATTATCGGTGTCCGACGACGGGGTCGGCGGCGTGCCTTGCGCCCCTTTTGCAGCGCGTTTGGCAATTTTTCTCTGCTCACGCCGTTCGGCCTTAGCCCGCTGCTTTTCCTGCCGCTTCATTTCCTTCTGGCGTTTTTTGAACGTGATGCTCATGGGCGGACCTCCGAAGTCCGGTTCTATTCCAATTCCATTGAGGTTAGCAGTTTACCAGCGCGGTTCGCGCGGCTGGCGGGCGGACTCGCGGTAATCCTCATGCGAGAATCCGCTCCGACCTCGACCACCACCGGGGCGTTCGCCGCCGCTATTGCTGCGCGGGGGCCGCTCGCCCTTGGGCTGCGCTTCGTTGACCTTGAGTTTGCGGCCTCCCGTTTCTTTTCCGTCGAGAGCGGCAATGGCCTTCGCCGCCTCGGCGTCATTGGGCATTTCTACGAAAGCAAAGCCCCGGGCACGGCCTGTTTCCCGATCGGTGACAATATGAATGCGCCCGATCTGGCCAAACGGCTGGAAGAGCGCCGTCAAATCGGCCTCCGTGGTCTGAAAATTCATGTTTCCGACAAAAAGACTCTTCATTTCAAATCTCCTTACTGCGTAATAGAAATCTATGTGAGCAGAATCTGGATAGAGGAAACTGCATCACAAAGAACCTTCGAGAAACGTGCGGATGTGGCTGGAGCGCGAAGGATGGCGCAATTTCCGCAGCGCCTTGGCCTCAATCTGACGAATGCGCTCACGCGTGACGGCGAACACCTCGCCGACTTCTTCCAGGGTGTGCTGATTGCCGTCCTCAAACCCGAAACGCATACGGATGATACGTTCCTCGCGAGGGCTGAGCTTCTTCAGCACACGGGCCATCGTTTCCCTCAGGCTGAGGCTGATGGCTGCATCTGATGGCGAGACCACATCCTTGTCTTCGATGAAATCGCCCAGGTGAGAGTCTTCCTCTTCACCGATAGGGGTCTCGAAGGATATGGGTGTCTGAGCGATCTTGCGCGTCTGCCGTACTTTTTCAAGGGTCATGTCCAACCGCTTGGCCAGCTCCTCGGAAGTGGGCTCGCGGCCCAGCTCCTGGACTAGCTCGCGAGTGCACTTGGCAAGCTTATTGATGGCCTCAATCATGTGAACCGGAACACGGATGGTGCGCGCCTGGTCGGCGATTGCGCGCGTAATAGCCTGTCGAATCCACCAGGTGGCGTAGGTTGAGAACTTGTAACCGCGGCGCCAGTCGAACTTGTCGGCTCCTTTCATGAGCCCGAGATTGCCCTCCTGGATCAAGTCGAGAAACTGAAGGCCGCGATTGGTGTATTTCTTGGCAATAGACACCACCAGGCGAAGGTTGGCTTCAGTCAGTTCTTTCTTCGCTTGGAGGGCTTGCCCTTCCCCCCGCTGGATGAGCGCAAGGGCGCGTTTGAGGCTTGTCAGTCCAACTTCGCTCGATTGTTCGATCTCGCTCAGCTGGGCGCGGCGTCCACGCAGCTCCTTGCGAGCTTCGGCGGCGACATCACCCAAGGCGGCAACCACACGCCGCTCAAGGCGGCGTGCTTCGCGCTCAATGCTGTGCAGGCGTTCGACGACCGAACGCACCCTGTCGATCAAGCGTTTTCTCTCCAGCCAATGGAAAGAGATGTCGCGTATCGCCAGCGAAATTTGGATGCGGGTGCGGCCGACGTCCCATTTCGCTCGAAGATACGAGCGCTTGTTGGATTTTTGGGTCCTAGCCAGCTTTTCCGCTTGCTTCAATGCGACTTCGTATAGCTCAGCGATTTTCTCAATTTGTCGTAGAGTCTGCTTAGCCTTGATGGCGATTTTTTCTTCCGTTAGCTCTTCCTCATCGAATTGAATAATTTCCTTGATGGACCGGACACCTTTGCGTAAGCCATCGCCAACCTCGATGATCTCCTTAACGATGATGGGCGAGCGCGTGATGGCCTTCATGACCACGAACTGGCCGCGCTCCATGCGCTTAGCGATGAGGACTTCGCCTTCGCGGGTCAGCAGCGGCACTGAACCCATTTCGCGGAGATAGAGGCGAACCGGATCCTGGGATTTGGGGTCCACACCGACGCTGAGGTCAAGGTCAGCTTCGGCGGCGAGTTCGGCTTTCGGATCGGGTTCCGGACTCTCCGCGGCATTTGCGGCGGCACGCGCCGTGTTTGCGGTGGCAAGGTCCTCGTAGACCTCAATCCCTTGGCCCTCCAAGATGGACAGGAGATCGTCAATCTCCTGCGACGAATGTACATCTGCAGGCAGACTGTCGTTAATCTCATCGTAGAGTAAGAAGCCGCGCTGCTTACCGACCAGGATGAGCTGCTGAACCTGGCCAAACTCGTCTTCAATGTGTCGCGCCAAGAATTCTCCTAGGCTTGCCGGAACGAAATGAGGTGGGCAACTTCAAGACTCGGCGTCTCGTCTGCGGGCAGCAGTGCTGGGCTTCGATTTCGGGGTGTGCGCGTCCTTGTAATCGGCCAATTCCGCGTCGGTGATACAGAAGCAACTGGAGGGAGTATGGTCGGTCTTGGCCGCGAATTCCTTGTGAAGCCGCAAGGAACAGATGTCCGGCGCATCCTGATAGCGCACGCGATGCGCCACGAAAGCGTCGTTCGCAATGGTTACAAAATATTGAGAGGATGCGCCGTCGGTCCCACTAAGGGTGAAGGCATACTCACGGACCGGTCCCTTGTTTTCAAACCCAACGTACTGGAAGACAAGCGCATCACTCAAAAAGTCCACCATTCCGAAACGGTAACGGTCGCAATTCTGACCTCGGGAGCCCCTTAAATAGCTAGGGAGGATTCGAAGAGCGCCAAACGCGGCACATCCATGATGACACACTTATGCGCATCGGCATACACATCTCTAAAGCGTGGGGTCCATCTCACCGCGGAAATTAGCAATCCATTTGTGCCTGCAGGAATTCCCCGGGCAAACGAGCCATCCTGGGGCCGGATGTCGCCGGGATGCGCTCCATGCCGGGTCGATGGGCGCACGCGATCTTCTCGAACGACCCTCCATTCATGGAAACTCGCTCCATCCGAATCCCAAGTGTCCGTTCCAGTTGGAACAACTCTGTCCGCTGCTCTCTCACGAAGAGCGTCGAAGCAACGCCCCGTTCGCCGGCTCGCCCGGTGCGGCCAACACGATGAATGAAGTTTTCGGCTACGTCCGGAAGGTCATAGTTAATGACGTGGGCAATGTCCTGAACGTGGATCCCACGGGCAGCCACATCCGTCGCCACTAGCACACGATACTGTCCCCGCTGAAATCCAGTTAGTGCTGCAGTTCGCTGGGATTGCGAACGGTCCCCGTGGATCATCGCAGCGTTGATTCCCTGGCGGTTTAGGCTCTTGGCAATTCGCTCCGTGCCGCGTTTGGTCCGCGAGAAAATCAGGCAGCGCCCGCTCTCCTTACTTAATAGCCTGTACAGCAGGCCAAGCTTCTCGCCATCCGCGACTTCAAATGCCTGCAGCCGCACACTCTCCGAGGGTTTCAGCGTCGAACCAAATGATAGGCGAACCGGGTTTCTCGTGTAATCCCTCACCAACTGGGTTATTGCCCCGCCCATGGTTGCGGAAAAACAGAGAGTCTGGCGTTCTGTCGGTATTGCTGACACAATCCGCCGTATCGCAGGTAGAAATCCCATATCCAGCATGCGATCTGCCTCATCGAGCACGAGTGTTTTCACACCGGCCACAGACACCAATTTCCGATCCATATAATCCTGGAGGCGGCCGGGAGTTGCTACAACCAGCCGCGCACCTCGCCGAATCGCATCAAGCTGCCTTCCTTCCGGTAGGCCGCCGACCACCAATGCTGCGGGCTGCGTCTGTCTGCTCCTCAGCGCGTCGTACTGCGCCACTACTTGCATTGCTAGTTCGCGCGTCGGGACGAGGATAAGCGCGGCGATTCCTGCCTCCTTTCGTGCAGACAGTTTTTCCATCATAGGAATCAGAAACGCCAGTGTCTTGCCGGTTCCTGTCTGGGCCGTGGCGATCACATCCTTGCCCTCCAGGGCCTCAGGAATGGCTGCCGCCTGCACCGGTGTCGGCGTCGAAAACCGCGCCGCAGTGAGTCGCTCCTTCAACGAAGGAGATATTGATAGTTCTGAAAAACTTTGCATTTTGCTTTCTTGCTGGCGAGAGTTGGTGGGCGCGCCGCAGATACGCGGGTTCCCGCGGCAATCTCAATTGCCAGTCTTTTTCTAGATTACGCTGAAGACGAACGGAGAAAACGAAGAGCGGGTATTCTCAAATAAATCTTTGAACCAGAGGGTCCGCACAACACAACCGCATGCATTAAGCGCATAAACAGCATACCATGGTAAAGGAGTTCCCGCTAATCGAGTTTCCTTTTCGTGTGCGGCGGGCTTGGTCGATCCAATCAGAACAGAGGACAACATATGACAAAGCTTTACGTAGGAAGTCTGCCGTACAGCGTTACCGATGACAGCCTGCTGCAGTTATTTTCCGAGAAGGGCTACAAGCCGGCCTCTGCCCGCGTCATCACCGACAGGGATACAGGCCGATCGAAAGGTTTCGGATTCGTGGAACTCGGGCCGGAAGATGATGCGGGAAAGGCCATTGGGGAATTCAACGGCATGAATGTCGAGGGTCGTGCGCTCCAGGTCAACGAAGCGCGCCCCCAAGAATCCCGTGGCGGCGGGCATCGTTCCGGTGGTGGACGCGGGTTTTCTGGCGGGCGTTCTGGCGGCGGTGGGCGTAGACGTTATTAGTCGACCTAACCCCTCGGTGTCGGTTGCACGATATGTTCTTGCGCGACAGGTCCGCCGAGAGCGGAATCTATTTGTTCGGGAGCAACGCGTGAGCGTCAAAGTTGTCTCCGCCATAAACAGCATGAACAAACAGGGGCATCATGCGCGTGTATATCGGCACGAGGACAAAGTGTGGGTTGAGATTGACCAGTGCATGCTCGCGTCGTTTGATGAAATCGAACAACTGGTCGACGGAGTCCATTCATTCGAAGAGCTAGCCGACCTTTTCAAAGGGAGGCATGCTGAAGAGCTGGGGGGCCTTTAGCCTCTGCCCGAGCCATTTTCACAGCACGCTTTTATTGCGCTCGATTAATTGCGCCTAATTCACGCTCGGCGATCTTCGCTCAATTAAGGTTCCGTTCAGGGAAAGTGGTCTTAGTGACGGCCTGCGCTACCTAGTCCATTCCATTGGACTGCTGCTCCTCACTCGAATTGCAAGATAACTATCTCCGGATTTGACCCCAGGCGTAGCGGAGGTCCCCAGGTCCCCGCGCCGCTGGATGTGAATACCTGCATCTTGCCGATCCTGCTCAACCCATAAACAAACTGGCGGTAGATCCGCTGAGCCATCCAGCTCCATGGGATGAACTGCCCTACATGCGTGTGCCCGGAAAGCTGCAGCGAAACTCCCGCCTGTTCCGCCACTTGCGGATGGTCCGGCGCGTGCGTCAACAAGATGCTCGGCCGCTTTGGGTCCAGGCCAATGCCCTTGAGCACGCGGGCAAAATGCTCAACATGTGAGGCATGCCGATAAGGCACGCCAACAATCTGCAAGCCATCCGCTTCCACTTTTTCGTTCTGCAGCACACGCACACCGGCCGACTCGACGGCGTGGAGATACTTGCTATCGTCACCAAACTGTTCGTGATTGCCCGCTACAAAGTAGACTCCCTGCGGCGGGGTCAGCCGGCTAAGCGGAGCTGCCGCGCGCCGCGCGTCAATTGCCGTGCCGTCGTACAAATCACCGGCTATAAAGACGGCGTCGGGCTTTTCGCGCCGAACTTCCGTCACGATCCGCCGCAGAAAGCTGCCGTCCCGCACATGCCCCAAGTGCAGATCACTGATGAGTGCTGCTTTTCGTCCCCGCCACGCTTCTGGCAGGTTCGCAATCCGGACCGTTGTTCGCGTGATGCGCGTCCAGCCCGCATTAAACACGCCATAGACGCCTGCCGCCGCAGCAGCGCCAAACAGCACTTCTACAACCAAGTGAAAGTTCAGGTGCAATCCGGCCGCCCATGTAACTCCAAGCACCAGCCATGAGCTAGCCGCCGCGACAAACAGGAAACTGAGGAGGCCAAGCCATACCGCCGCCACCTTGTACATCGCTCGCACAGCCGCTCCCGTGTATCGCCACGCTAGGAGCGACGCGGCCAGAAAGCTAACGGACAAAATCCCAAGAGCCATCTTCAGCCACAGCCCACCTGTGACGTCCATGGCCGAAGTTGAAAACGTCCAAGTCTCGTACAAGAACAAGTGCGTCAGAAAGAGAATTGCCTGCACAATAGCGATGAACACGACCAACCCAGCCCGTATTTTCATACCTCATTAGATTCACGAGCCCACCCTTTGTATGCATTTGGCGAGCCAGCTTCGCTTGCTGTTAAGGTGCTGGTGTCTGGGTCGCAGGCAGTGGCCAGCAATAAAAGACGGACGTCAGACTGACACATCAAGCACTGCGTTTCGGCGCACGCTATCCTCAAGTTATACTGGAGAAGGATGAATCAAGAGGGATTTGAACCGCAAAAGCAGGCTTCGCAGACAGAGCCGCGTACCAGAGGGTCGGTCCTTTCCATCGATTATGGCCGAGAGAGGATGGGGCTGGCGATTGCGGATGTAAACGCGAGGATGGCCCAGCCGCTCGGCACCATAGACCGAATCAACCGTAATGAGGACATGCGGCGGCTGCGAGAACTCGTCCGCGACCATGGCGTGAAGCAAATTGTTGTGGGATTGCCGCTCAAGCTGGACGGTACGCACGGCGAAATGGCGGAAGAGGCGGAGCGGTTTGCGCGGCGCGTTCAGAAACAGATTGGCGTTCCGGTGGAACTCGTAGACGAGCGCCTGACCAGTTGGGAAGCGGAGCGTCTGCTCGAAGAAATGCAAGGAAGATTTCTTCATGTCGACAAGTCAGGCAGCAGCGGGAAACGAAAAAAAGTGCCAGAAAGAGCGACGGTAGATGCAGTGGCAGCCGCCGTTATTTTGAAAGAGTACCTCGAGCGACGGCAACTGGCGGAAAAGCGTTGAGGCTCAAACAATAAGTGTGCGCGAGGCGGGATTGAAATATTTCCTGACCCTGGTTCTTGTTGTCGTGCTGGCTGCGGGAGGTTACGCGGCGTGGATGTGGTACAGCATCACGCAGCCCTACCAGGATTTCCCGAACGAAGGCGTGTTTGTCGAACTTCCTCACGGCGCTTCACCTCGGTATGCGGCCTATTTACTGAAGCGCAGCGGCGTGGTGCGCAGCAAGCTGGCTTTTGAAATCTACGCGCGGCGCCACCCGAAGCGCACTTTGCAGGCCGGCGAGTATTTCTTCGATAAGCCAATGACCGGGCGCGACGTCTTCTGGAAAATTGCCGCCGGCCAGATTTATGAACAGCCCTTCACGGTGCGCGAAGGCGAAACGATGTTTGACATCGCGCGCAACCTCGAGGCTGGCAAGTTTATGCCTGCGGGGGATTTCCTCTATGCGGCGAGCGATCCCTCCTTGATTCGCGACTTTGCTCCCGAGGCCCGGACACTCGAAGGTTTTCTCTTCCCTGCCACTTATGAACTTCCGCGACATCCCGTCGCAACGGAATTGACAGCGGAAATGGTGCATAAGTTCAAGGACGAGTGGAAGCGTGTCGAAGCCTTTGACCCAAACACCCAAGAGGCTTCGAATGGACAAGCTGTCGCGAAACACTCAAACGACTCGAAGCAAGAAACGCCCGTAAATATGGAAAGGCCTACGGCTCGGCTGCGCGCGGTGACACTCGCTTCTCTGGTCGAGCGCGAAACGCCCAAACCCGAAGAGCGGCCAAAGGTGGCCAGCGTTTTTGATAACCGCATCCGCAAAGGAATGCGCCTGCAATGCGATCCCACGGTGATTTACGGCCTGGAGCGGATGGGCCAGTACAAAGGCTCGCTCAGCAGCAAGGACTTAGCTTTCGATTCGCCGTACAATACTTACGAGCATTACGGGCTGCCACCGGGCCCCATTGGAAACCCAGGGGAAGCCTCGTTGCGCGCGGCCCTGCATCCGGCGGAAACGACGTTATTGTATTTTGTGGCGAATACCCAGGGTGGTCACTTTTTTGGCTCTACGCTGGAGGAGCACAATCGAAATGTGTTGAAGTACCACCGGCTGCTTAAGGGGCTTCCGGCGGACCCTCCGCCACCTCCGCCTAAGCCGCAACCCACGAAAAAGAAACAAACGAAACCGGCGACTACGAAGGGCAAACAGCAAAAAGGCAAAGCTCGATGAACCAGGCTCTCAAAAACAAAAAAGCGCTCATCCTGGAAACGGCGCGCGAGATTAACGCGCAAAAATGGACGCCTGCGGAGATCGAGCAGTTGCGGCTGAGGCTGATTGCAGAGCACGGAGAATCCGGCAAGACCGGCTCTGAGTACATTGCCGATGTGTTGAAGGATGCCGGCCATAGGGTTCTCCTCTCGATGCAGGAAGAAGCCGAAGATCAATACGAAGAGGAATTTGAAGACTTGCTGCACTTCAAAACGCTGGGAGACGCGGAAGTCAGCATCATGCGGCTGGACGAGTTAATGCGAAAGTTTCGCGATCACGGGGAAAAGGCCGCCGTCGAGCGCGTGTTGGAGGTCGCCCGCCTTGGCAAGCGCCGCGCGGAAATGATTTCGCGCAATCATAAAGTCGAACCTCAGAAGCGGACGGAAAAAATCGAAATTGCCAGCTGGTTCCGCATCTGGCTCGAAACTCCAGACTCTTTTTTCGATTGGCTGGACGTACGAAAGCAGTCGCCCGAATTTCAGCAAAGATTTCCGCACGCCGAGGATGAGGAATGAGCACGCCGGCCACGGGCAGCGGCGCGCTCGAATTGCCGCCCTATTCCTTGGATGTGCAAGCGATGGACCTCGGCAACGAGGTGAAAGCGGTGGGCCTCGAATTAGTAGAGACCGAGAACCGCGAGCCGGTGCGCGGAGTAGAAGGCGCGGAAATTTGGTCGGAGATTCTCCCTGCGCTGACAGGCAAAGACTCGTTTGCCATGGATTTCTTCAGCCACCTCGACCGCGTTCGCGAGTTCTGCAAGACGCGAAAAATCGAATGGCGGGAAGCGGCGGAACGCTGCATCGTAATCCCTTCACCAAGCATCGAAGAGTTGCGGCAACTGCTCGAGCGTTTCCAAGGCGAAACTTTTGGCATCCGTGCGGGAAGCGCGGCGCAAGCGGCCGATGCTGCGCTTGAGGGCGACCTTTCGAAGCGCGGCTTGGACGCCTACCAGCAGGCTTACACGCGCTACGCATTTTGTGCGGTTTGCGAGCCGGAGGACGGCTGGGTGACGGTTCTGAGCCAGACGCTGTGGCCAAGCGAAATTATCCGGCGCGTGCGCCCGGCGATCCAAAAATTTGATGTCCACATTGCGCGGCCCAATTGAAGACGCTTTCGTGTTCGCAACGCCTCGATTGACGGGCTTCCAACTGGTTGTTAGATTGCTTGATTCACTGTGAAAGCGCGGAACCTATTGATGCGATGTGTGCAGACATGCCTGTTTGCGGCGACACTGGCGGCTATTTCTTGCGGCTGCCACGGCCGAACCATCACCGGGCGTACCGTATTTAAGCAGTCGGAGAGACCCGTCGCGAAAGACGCCACGCGCGAAGAATTGCTCGCCGCATACAATGCCATCGCGAGGAACACGAAAACGCTGAACGCTACCGTGGAACTCAAGCCTGTCACCGGCTCGCCGTATAGCGGCGTTATCGAGGAGTATCACGAGGTAAAGGCTTTCTTACTGGCGGAGCGCCCTGCGGAGATTCGCATGATCGGACAGGCTCCGGTGATTGGCAAAACCGTATTCGATATGGCCAGCGACGGAGAAACCTTCCGCGTTGCCATCCCAACAAAGAACAAGTTTTTAGTTGGCTCGGTGGCAGGCGAACGGAATAGCACAAAGCCCATCGAGAATCTTCGTCCGCAACATTTGCTCGACGCCCTGCTTTGGCCCGAAATTCGCAAGGAAGAAGCAGTGACCATGCGGGAATTCAACAATGAACAAGGGCGCTATTATGTGCTGACGGTTTTGCGCGGCGGCTACCACCTGGAAGTGCTCCGGGAAGTCTGGTTTGACCGCGCCAATCTTCAGGTAGCGCGCATTCTGAACTTCGGCCCCAAAGGCACGCTGCTCTCGGAGGTTTCCTTCTCCGATTGGGAGCCGCTCGATAGTTCGACGCCTGCTCAGAGCGGCACATCAAATAGCTCATCTAACTCTCCAGCATCTTCGGCTTCTACGCCTGCACAAGCGCCCAGCATGCCTTCGTTTCCGCGCGCCATCTTGATTGATCGCCCGCACGACGATTACAAGCTGGAATTGCAAGTGACCAAAATTGCTGTCAACGAAGAAATCCCGGCGGACCGCTTCAAACTCGAACAGCCTCCCGGCTCGGAATTGGTCCACGTCGGCGAAACCGCAGACGCCAAACCTGCAACGGAAAGTAAGCCGCAATGATGGGTGAACTCATCCTCCGCAACCTGCTCCATCGCCCGATGCGCACACTCATTGGCGCAATGGGCGTTGCCGTGGAAGTTGCCCTGGTCATCCTCATCGTCGGTCTGACGAGCGGCTTACTCACCGAAACGGCAAAACGCATCGAAGGCATCGGCGCGGACATCATGCTTCAGCCGCCTGCTGCGTCGCCGCTCCTCAGCTTTAGCGGCGCGCCAATGCCCACAAAAATCGGCGAAAAAGTCGCGGAACTGAAATATGTGGGAGCCGTGGCTCCCGCCCTGCTGCAATTCAACTCCAGCGGTGCGGTGGAAACGATTTGGGGCATCGACGAGGACAGTTTCCGCGCGGTTTCCGGAGGATTTGTTTTCCTTGCCGGTCACAGCTTGCAAGGCCCCGACGATATGTTAGTGGACGACTGGGCCGCCAAAGCCAAGAACTTAAAGGCAGGCGACACTTACAACGTCTTCAACCATGACTGGCATATCGCAGGTATCGTCGAGCATGGCAAAGGTTCGAGGATCTTCGTCCCACTCGCCACTCTGCAAGGCCTTGTGGCCGCCCGCGACAAAGCCTCAATTTTCTTTGTGAAATGCACGCGGCCCGAGCACACCGACGACGTCATGGACGAGATGCGCAGCCTCCTGCCTGGCTACACCGTTCGCCCCTTGAAAGACATGCTTTCCATAATGACTTCCACGAATATTCCCGGACTGAACTCATTCATCAATGCAATGATTGCCCTGGCGGTTTGCATCGGCCTCCTGGTCATCTTCCTTACAATGTACACTTCGGTGATCGAGCGCACGCGCGACATCGGCGTGCTGAAATCCCTCGGCGCGAACCATTGGTTCGTTATCCGGTCACTGCTCTCCGAATCCGCGGCCCTTTGCGTGCTCGGTGTCGCAGCAGGAGTTGGCCTGAGTTATCTCGTACGTGCGGGGTTTCTCTGGAAATTCCCCACGCTTTCGATCTTGATTACGCCGAACTGGATTTTCAACGCGGGCATGATTGCATTGGCCGGAGCGATGCTGGGCGCAACTTATCCCGCATGGATGGCCAGCCGGAAAGATGCAGTGGAGGCTTTGTCCTACGATTAAGTAGATGAGACTTGGCGGCGAACGCATAGAAACATAAGGTTCGCAGTACTACGTCAAACGAGAAAGGACCGCGCAGTGCGCGGCGCGGCTAGGCACGAATGGCAATCGCAGTTACAATAACGGAACCTGCGGAAAGCCGGATTCTCCAGGAAAAAAAGAGCGTGGAGCCGATACTCAGGACCGAAAACCTATGGAAGCTTTACCGCGCGGGCAAATTGGAAGTCCCGGCGCTGCGCGGCGTCAATTTCGAAGTCCTGCCGGCAGAGTCCGTGGCGGTCATGGGGCCGTCAGGCTGCGGCAAGTCTTCCCTCCTCTATGTGATCGGCGGGCTCGCCCAAGCGACGCGGGGCAAGGTTCTCGTAGACGGCAACGACCTCACGGCTCTGACTGATTCCGCGCGCACCAAGCTCCGCCGCAGCAAGATCGGCTTTGTCTTTCAGCGCTTCAACCTTCTTCCCACGCTCACCGCAAAAGGCAATATCGCCATCGCGCAGTTCATCCATGGCGACGGCTTTGACCCGCACCGCTTTGACGTGGTCACCCAGATGCTCGGCTTGGCGGGCCGGCTCCAGCACAAACCCTCCGAACTCTCCGGAGGCGAACAACAGCGCGTGGCCATTGCGCGGGCAATTATTAACGAACCGAAAATCCTTCTCGCCGACGAGCCTACCGGGAACCTCGACTCCAAAAACTCCGAAACCGTGCTTCAGATGCTTCGCCAGTTGAACAAAGAGCTCGGCCAAACCATCGTGATGATCACGCACAACCCGGAAGCAACCACCTATTTCGATCGCGTCGTGCACATGCGCGACGGCGTCATCGTTGACGGCGTCCCCGCGGACTGACATGGCAAGCCTGGGACAAATTCTCTCGAAGACGTTTTTCTGGTCGTACGAGCGCGGCACGTGGCAATACGATGTCGCAGTGATTCTTATTTTGGTGTTCGTGCTACTCACGCCCCGAAACTGGTTCCGCGATCAGCCCGAAGCCGCCGGACCTGCCACAGCAGGCCAGGTGCAGCTCCTCTCAAATGACGGCAACAGGCAAACCTATCGTGTGGACGCCCGCGTCTTGACCCCGCCGAAGTTCGCACTGCAGAGCGATCTCCACACGGCGCTCCAGCAGGCGCTGCCGGAACTGCACAATGGCAATTTCTCGATTTCCAAGATCGAACCGCAGCGCGACGAACAGGGCATGGTGGTTGCCTATCAGGTTGAGATCCGGCATTAAGCTTGTTTGGGCAGCACCGCCACGATTCTCACGAATTCGACGCGCGTCTTTTCAAGCACGCCGGGCTTATATAGCGCATTGGGGCTTGCGCCTCGCGAAATCTGTCAGGGACGCCGGATACTGAAAAATACTCCTCGAAACAACGGAGTTGCCGTCGCGACCCGCGGGACGCGCTCCTGCGCGGCCTGCCGCGGAGGGATCTGCTTTTTCTTCTGATGCGAACCTGTGAAGAATGACGGCGGAACTGCGAAACGGCGCCGTGAGTTCGTGCATCTCTTTTTATATGTTAGGATTGCGGGACCCTTTATGAGGCACACAGTATTGCATCCTGTAAGGACACGTTTGTGTAATCCACTACTTTCTTGTGCGCTGGTAGGACTCTGCTGCCTCGTCGGCGCTTACCCAACCCTTCACGCCCAGGCGAACGCTAAGTGGACCATTGAAGGCGTCCTCGGCATGATGGACAGGTCCGCACAGGACTTCCACACGCTGACCGCCGACCTCGAACACGCCAAGTACACCGCTGTGGTGAAAGACACATCCACGGAAACGGGCCACATCTTCGTCCGCCGCGACGAAAAGATGCGCATTGAGATCACCAAGCCCGATCCGCGCACGATTCTGCGCGAGGGCGACAATCTGTTTATCTTCAACCCGAAGATCAATCGTGTCGAAGAATATAATTTGGGCAAGAATAAGGCTCTCGTAGACCAATATCTGCGGCTGGGGTTCGGAAGTCGAGCCGACGAAATTAAAAAGAGCTATCTAGTTTCCATAGTGGGCGAGGAAGATTTCGACAGCAAGAAGACCGTTGTCCTGGAGCTGACCCCCAAATCCGATGCGGTTCGCAATCAAATCAGCAAAATCCAAATGTGGGTCGATGAGGCGTCCTGGCTTCCGGTTCAACAAAAGTTCTTCGAGGCCGGCTCGGGCGATTTTTTGGTGTTTCACTATACCAACGAAATGAAAAACCTCAAGGTCGGCGACAAAGAGTTCAAGCAAGACTGGCCCAAAGGCGTCACCCGCGTAAAACCCCGCGGCTGAGCCTGCGCTCTCAGCGCAATCCCTATCCTGCCATTCCGAGCGGAGCAGGCCGACGTTTTTCCTCCCGTTCGTCTGCGAACGCGTCGGCCTGTGGAGTCGAGGTACTCTTCGGCATCGCACGGTTCGCGCGATGAATCTCTCCGCGTCGTTTACGAGGCATGCTCGGCGCCGCGCAGGCACTCCTATCGCCGAATACTGACGTCCGCGACCTCCGGCTCGTAGCCCTCCTCCTGAATTGTCTTCTTCGCTACCGAGCGCAACGTCTGTTCATCCGCGTCTTTCGGCGCCTTGCAATAACGCCGAATCACTTCTTCTCCGCTCACGATCCGCATCAGCCAGTTCGATTTGTTTTGGTCCCACGAAACTTCCACTCGGTCGGCACGCATAGCTTCCCTCCATGCCACTTTCCCATGGATTCTACTCCCGGAAGCCCTCCCGCGAAAGCCGGCCGCGCCGTGCGAATCGCGGACCAATCCTCAACGTTGCCGCTGTTCCAGTTCCGCCCAACGCGCGTACAACGCATCCACAATCTTCTGCGCCTCAGCCATTTCCGCCAGCACATTTTGCAGGCGCACATAATCGGCCATCACTTCAGGATCCTCCAGCGCCTTGTGACGAATTTGCAGCTCCTGCTCGGCCTCGCTGATTCGCCCCTCGATGCCCGCCAATTCCCTGCTTTCCTTGTACGAAAGCTTCTTCTGCGCTGAAGCAGGCGCCTTGTTTCCGTTTCCCGCCGTCTTGGACCGCGTCTCTTTCTTCTGAGCTTCCGCTTCCTTCGCGGCTTTTTGCTCGCGTTGCCATTCCTCCCATTGCGAATAATCCGCAAAGCGTTCGGCCTTGCCCATTCCATCCAGCCCCAACACCACCGTCGACACACGATCCAGCAGAAACCGGTCGTGCGTCACCAGCACCAAAGCGCCGCGATATTCCAGCAAGCTTTCTTCCAATATCTCCAGAGTCGGAATATCCAAATCATTCGTAGGTTCATCGAGCAGCAGCAGGTCCGCGGGTTGCAGCATCAACTGCGCAATCAACACGCGCGCCCGCTCGCCTCCCGAAAGCCGGCCCACCCGCTGATTGAGCTGCTCGTCGGTAAACACAAATCGTTCCGCCCACCCGGCCACATGGATCACGCGGTCCTGATAAATCACCGCATCACTGTCCGGAGCCAGCGCTCGCCGCAGCGTAACTTCTGGATCAAGCTGCCGGTTCTGATCGAAGTACACGATCCGCAAACCGTCCGCCTTGCGAATCTTCCCGCTCCACGGGGCAAAATCTTCACGCAGCAATCGGAGCAGCGTCGTCTTCCCGCTGCCGTTCGGCCCCACCAGTCCCACACGCGTTCCCTGCGTAAAAATAAAGTGCAGCCCGTCGATCAGCGTCCGCTCGCCAAATCCGTACGAAACGTCGTCCAGCGTAAGTAATTGCTTCGTTTTTCGGCCCGTTGCGGAGAAATCAATATCCGCGGCGGACGTCCGCGTCCGCGCTTTCATCTCCGCAAGCTCGCCGATCATCTCGCGCGCATCATCGATGCGCGCCTTCGATTTCGTGGTCCGCGCTTTTGGCCCTCGCCTCAGCCAGGCGATTTCGGTTCGCACCCGATTCTCCAGCGCCTCTTGCCGCTTTTTCTGCGCATGCAGATACTCTTCCTTGGCTTCCAGAAACTTGCTGTAGTTTCCAGATACGCGCAGCGCTCCGTCTTCGTACGCGCGATTGATCTCCACCATTTCGTTTGCGACATTTTCCAGGAAATACCGGTCGTGGCTTACCACCACGCATGCGAATCGCGCGCTTTGCAGCACGCCTTCGAGCCACTCGATTCCCGCCAGGTCCAGATGGTTCGTCGGTTCATCCAGCAGCAAAATATCCGGCCGCTGTACCAGCGCTTCGGCGATCGCCAACCGTTTTTTCCAGCCGCCGGAAAGTTCCGCCGCCGCTGCTTCGAAATCGGTGAAACCAGCCCGCCCGAGCGTCTCCGCAAATTCCGAAGCGCGTTCCTCTTCCGGCACGCGCGCGCGCTCCAGCGCGCCCTCAATCACGCCTCGCACCGATGCGCCCGGCGAGAAATCGGAGATCTGCATCACGCAGCTCATCCGCATCCCTTTGCGTATCGCCACGTCCCCGCCATCCGGCTTCACCCGCCCGTAGAGCATCTCGATCAGCGTGGATTTCCCAGACCCGTTCGGTCCAATCACACCAATCTTCTCCCCTTCCGAAACGGTGAAGGAAAGGTTCTGGAAAAGCGATGCGCTTCCGTATCTCTTTGAAAGTCCTTGTGCGCTAATCAGCAGTGCCAATTCTGCCGTCTTCTCCCGTTATGCCACTCTTCTAGCATAACAGCGCCCCCCAAGCCTCGCCTTATCCCCGCCTATCGGCGAAAATCCGCGGCTGTCTTGCCTTTTTTGCCCCTTCTTATCCCCACTCTTTTCATGCAAATACAAACTGCCAATCTTGTAACCCCTTTGTTTTGATAACCATGCGAATTGCCGGGGGTGGGGGTAGTCCCCTTCATTTGATTTCTGCCTGCCCGCCGTGGCGGGCTTTCAGCCTTCTACCTTGTCCGTTCGGAGGCCAACAACTGCTCTTTGCGCGAAAGGCCCCAGCGGTAACCGGCCAGCGCGCCGTCTTCACGGATCACACGATGGCACGGCACAACAATAGACACCGGGTTCGTAGCGCAGGCACGAGCCACCGCGCGAACTGCCTTTGGCTGACCGAGCGAGCGCGCCACCTGCGAATAGGTCCGTGTCCGCCCGCGGGGGATGCGCTGCAATTCTTTCCACACGCGCCGCTGAAAAGCAGTCGCTTGCAAATCCAACGGAAGCTCGATGTGCGGCGGCTGGCCCTCAATGCGAAGGAGTACTTCCTTCACCCAGCGCTCGAACGTGTCAGACGCGGCAGCAATTTCCGCGCGCGGGTATTCGTCGCGCAGTTCCGCAACGAGCTTGCCTTCTTCGTCGCCCAGATAAACCGCCGAAACGCCGCGCTCCGTCGCCGCAACCAGAACTTTTCCGAGCGCCGATTTCGCTATGGTGTAGCCGAGCTTCATGCCCAGCCCTCCCTTGCGGTACGTCGCCGGCGTCATGCCCAGTTGCGCATTGCTGCGCTCGTAGACTCGGCTGGATGAACCGTACCCGGTTTCGTAAAGGGCCTCGGTAATGTTCTTGCCCGCACGCATTAGCGCCTTGAAACGCTTTAGGCGAAGCGCTTCGGCAACTTCGCGTGGCTTTAGCCCGGTTACTTGGCGGAAAGCGCGCCGCAACGTGGATTGCGTGGCGCCGAGCGTACGCGCCAATTGGCGCAGACTCAGGCTTTCTTCCGAAGATTGCCCCAGGGAGTCGGCCGCGCGCTGCACCAGCGCAACCGCACCGGGAATCTCGTTGGGACGGCAGCGCAGACAGGGCCGGTAGCCTTGCCGCTCCGCTTCTTCACGCGTGCGAAAGAACGTCACGTTGCGCCGCAGCGGCCGCCGCGCCGGGCACGACGGCCGGCAATAAATGTGCGTCGAGCGCACCGCCAGGAAGAACGTTCCATCCGCGCGAGAATCTCGCGCCCGCGTGGCGCGCCAATACCGTGCGGCGGCATGCGCTGTGATGGCTTGCGAGAGACTGCTTTTTGTGTGTGTCATGTTCGTTGTCCTGTACATGAACACAACTTAGAACGGGCGCAAGAACCATTCTATCCGGAAAAGCGCGGCAAAGTGGATTCGATGCGGACGCAGAGCGAGACGGCACACGAAAAGGGCTATTTCATACTTCGCCAGGGGAAGGAACTGGCTCCTGCGCGCGTTCCTGGGGGCGATGCGGCGCAGTGATCACTAGAACCACTGCCGTAAGGATGACGACAGCCGCAACGACCGTGCGCAGCGAGATAACTTCGTCGGCGGCGAGCCAGCCAAGAAATAGCGCCACCACGGGATTGACCAGCGCGTAGGTGGCCACGCGAGCAGCCGTGCTTTTTTGCAGCATATACAAGTACGCCGGAAAGCCGATGCCAGAGCCGAAAACCACCAGATACGCCAGCGCGCCCCAGGAGCGCCACGCAACCGCGGAGAAATGGAACTGATAAAACTCTCCGCTGACCAAAGCGGCAAAAAAGAGAATCGCGCCACCAGTAAGGCTCTGCATGGCTACGCCCATTAAGGCGGAACTCGGCATTCCGCCGTGCTTCGAGTAAATGGAGCCGCATGCCCAGGCAAAACATGCAATCACCAGGACGGCCACGCCACGCAGGTCCACGCGTTCGGATCCTCCCAGGTGAACCGGACCGACAAGCAATGCGACGCCGGCAAAGCCTATTGCCAGGCCAAACAGAACCTTGGGCACGGGCCGGTGACCACCCGGGCGGAGCCAATCCACAATGACCAGCCAAAACGAGACCATGGCCACGAGCAAAGCGGTAATTCCTGAAGGAACCGTCTGCTCCGCCCAACTGACGCCGCCGTTTCCAAGAAAGAGGAGCAGAAAGCCGGTCACGGCGGTGGTTTTCCAGTGGATTGCGGTAGGCCGCACGCCGGTTTTCCAGCGTAGCAGGGGATAAAGCAGCACCCCGACGGTAAAGTGGCGCAGGCCCGCCAGGATCAGCGGCGGAACCGTTTCGACGCCGACTCGGATGGCCAAATAGGTTGAGCCCCAAAGGATGTACACCGCCGCAAAAGCAGCCAAAAGCAGGGTCCGAGAACCAGTGGATGTGTGCGGCGCGGGGGCGTGCCCTTGGGAGGCTTCGGTGGACGGCACGAAGGACGAGGTCGTTGTCGTGGACATAGAGTGCGCCAACTTCTACGAATACTCAGGACGGGAAACCGAGTCCATCCAAAAGGGATCGTCAAAAGAGATCAACAAACCTTCCACAATCCGGACAGGAATCAAGCTTTATAGGATCAGCGGGCGAAGGCCCAACTGTCGAGAACCATATTGGTTGGGCTTCCTCGGAAGAAATCCACAGAATGTAGTGGGGGAGTTTACGTACCATTACTATGTGTTTGACGATAAGACACTTTCAGGTTTTTCCACAGGTTGACTTCGACTTTTTGGAGTGCCATCTTAGCGTCCCACACCGGACGGGCGGTGGGGCAAATTCCAGAAAGTCATAATAGCAGCAGCTTGTTGGGCCAAAGCCAGCACATGTAGAAGTTTCGTCTCTGAGGGGCGAAATGAGCGCGACAAAACGCGCATTCCCAGTTGAACCCTGGCCAGGCAAGAACGCAGCGGAGCCGCGTGATACGGCCCCGAAGCCGCACGTTGTCAGGGACTTGCCGTTGCCGCAGCGAACCCCTTCGCTGCGCGTGGTTCCCCTCTTGCGATCTTCTCTTCCCCGCCAGTTCGTTCGCGTCCCAACTCACGCGGTCGGTGTTCATCCAGAGCAGCGCCAATATCCGCGCGCCAAGCTGAAGCTCCCGCTGCGCCTGAGCGCGGTTGGTGGAGTGCCTGAGGAACATCCCATCACCTTGGTCATGCGCAACATCAGTTCGACCGGCGTTTATTTTCTCTGCCCTAAACACCTGGCAGTTGGGACGCGGATCATGCTGGAGGTTGTGTTGGTAAGCAAGCCCATGGGGCTCGGCAGTGTGCTTATGACCACACTGGCGCACGTATGCCGCGCCGAAGCGGCAGCCATGCCAGGCTGGTATGGACTAGCCGCGTGTTTCGATGATGTGCAGTTCGACCACGATGACGGTATTCCTTCGCGTTTTCTAAAGCCTTAGGCGTCGAACTGTTCTTTTCAACCGTCCACAAGTGTCTGTCGCTTCTCGAAATCCGTTACGACAATTTCAGGAACACGGCTCGCCGGAAATTTTCTGTTACTCTGAAGCGCGATGGCCGCAAAACAGAAACCGTGCCTGCAAGGAGTGCTCTTTGATTGGGATGGCACGCTGATTGACTCCTACCGCGCAGATACTTCGGCATACCTGGCGATGTTCAAGGAAATGGGCATCCCTTGGGGAATCGAAGAATTGGAGAGGCACTACTCGCCGAACTGGTATCAGGTGTATCGAGCGGCAAAGTTGCCACGAAAATTCTGGGGCGATGCAGATCGTGCGTGGCGGGCTCACTATGCAAAGCACCGGCCCGAACTCATCCCGGGAGTGCGTCGCGTGCTCGATGCAGTAAGCCGAAGACACCATCTTGGTCTAGTAACTAGCGGGGATAATGACCGCGTGGCGCGGCAGTTGCGTGAGTTTCGCTTGACGCGGCTCTTCTCGGCGCGAGTCTGCAGTGGCGATACGGTAAAGAAAAAACCGCATCCGGCGCCGCTCCGACTGGCCTTGAAAAAAATGGAGATGGATCCGCGTTGTTGCGTCTATGTCGGCGATGCGCCGCAGGACGTGGAGATGGCTCGGAGCGCAGGCGTGCTGGCAATTGGGGTGTTGGGTCCTTATCCGACGGAAAAGCGGTTGCGCGCGGCAAAACCGGAGTTCCTTCTCGACTCACTCGAAGAATTGCCGGACGTCTTGAACCGTTTGCACGACAGATCAAGCTGAACCTGAAATCGCAGAATGCGCAGACACTCTGTAGCGCCGGCATCTCGCCGGTTTTTGCCGTTTAGGGTTTCGGGGGAGGCGCCACGTTGACCGGAAGCGGCTTGAAGTCCGTCCACTTGATGACCATGCGCACGGGAATCTGCTGGCCTTTCAACTCCGCGGTATCGTCCGAGCGCGCATAGCTCGGAAACCAGTATTTCCCTACGATGTTTTCGCGATACGTTTCGAACAAACTGAAAGGCATATCCTTGATGACGTGCAGTGGACCAAGATCGGTCATCCACTGGCCATAGGTCTTCACCACTTCGAGGTACTTCGTGTCTACCCAAACGACGCCGTCGAAATACGCTTTCTGGCGCTCGACCGTTTTTGGCTTCACTTGAAAAATGTAGCAGTCAACCTCGTCCACCTGTTCCTTGCCCAGATACTTCAGGTTGTAGTTGACAAGCTGCTTCGTGGTCAGCGGGAACGCGGGAATACGCTCCAGTCCTTCCAGGTCTTCTGAGCGGAGAAAGAAATGTTGCATCGTGGATTGCAGCCGCTGCACGACCTTCTCGTAGAGCTTGCCGTCCTCGTCGCGCGCCGGCTCCATCACCAGCACGTATTCGCCCGAAAGCTTTCCGTCCGGCGTGAACTCTTCGATGCGAATGGTTTTCTTGTAGGTGAAATGCATGCGCGTGGCAAGATACTCATCTTCTTTTTGCGAGAAGCGCCGGATGATCTCCGACTCCGGAAGCGTAGGCGGCGCGGGAGGCTCAGGCTCATTACCTATGCGAACAACATGATGGTCGGGAGGAGGCGCCATAGGTCCTTGCGGGGCGTCCTGGGCGCAGAGCGTTGACGCGCCAAACGCAAGCGCCGAGAGAGAGAGAAGCGCAGCCATGAGGCGCAAACTAGCAAGGGCGCTGGAATTTAGTCTAGTGTGGGTCATATATATGTTGGATGCGCGAACCTTACGTGCAGCGGCCTGGCCAGATAGCGCACTCCAGCGCAAGCGTATCGGATCACAGTGTAGCGCATGGCAGAACGAAGTCCAGCCACCCGATATTTCCTTCGGGGCAAGAGCGGGAAACAGCTCGGCTCTGCTACAATTTTGCGGTTCGTGAGCGAAACCAGGTCAGCGAAACGCTATTTTGTGTCCGGCATGGTCCAGGGCGTGGGCTTTCGCTTCTTCACGCAGCGTGCTGCTGAAAAGCTGAACGTCAGCGGCTTCGTGAGAAATCTTCGGGACGGCCGCGTGGAAGTCTTTGCCATGGGCACGGCGGAGCAGCACAACGAATTGCGCAGGTTGTTGGAACGCGGACCACTCGGCTTCGGCGTGAGCGAAGTGATCGATGAGCCCGCGCCAGTGGAAACACAATACGACGGCGGCTTTGTGATCAATTCAACGGCATAATGGCGACCAAAGCCCGGGAACAATGGGCGCTGGACGCAGAAAGGGCGCAGCAATGCTGCGCCCGTACAAGCGTTTAGACAAGACTCAAAGAGCCAGGAGAATGAGTGAATGAATGATTTGAAGAAGCTGATTCGCGAAGTGCCGGACTACCCCAAGCCGGGAATTCTTTTCTACGACCTGACCACGCTGCTGAAAGACAAGCAGGGCCTTCACGCGTTGATTGACCGGCTCTGCGACCACTATAACGGCCACACGATCGACGTTGTGGCGGGCATCGAAGCTCGCGGATTCATTTTTGCTCCCGCCCTGGCGTACCGACTTAATGCGGGCTTTGTGCCCGTTCGCAAGCCCAAGAAACTTCCCGCCAAGACGGCAAGCATTTCGTACGCACTAGAATACGGTACAGACACGCTGGAAATTCACGAAGACGCGATCAAGCCCGGTCAGCGCGTCATCATCTGCGATGACCTGCTCGCAACAGGCGGGACGGCTGCTGCAACCACGAAACTTGTGGAGAAGCTCGGAGGCAAAGTAGAAGGCGCCGCGTTCGCGGTCGAGCTGACTTTTCTCGGCGGCCGCAAGAAGTTGAATGGCTTCGATGTGTTCTCGTTGATTCAGTACGACAAATAGGCGAGCTGGAATTATTTGTTTCGCGAAGTGGCGCTTCGCTGGCGAACAGCCTCGAAGAGCACGACGCCGGCCGCGACGGAAACGTTGAGCGACTTGACCGGGCCGCTTGTAGGTAAGGACACAACAAAGTCGCACCGCTTCCGCGTTAATTCGTGCAGTCCTTCGCCCTCGCTGCCCAGCACGATGCCCACTGCGGAAGTGTAGTCCACTTCCGTATACGCCTTGTCTGCGCGCTCATCTAACCCCACCAGCCAGTAGCCGGCTTCCTTCAATTCTTCCATCGCGCGAGCGAGATTCGTGACTTTGGCGATCGGCAGGTGCGAGAGCGCTCCGGCCGACGAACGCGCGACCGTATCGGTAAGTCCAGCGGCGCGGCGCTCGGGAATCACCACCCCATGCGCCCCCCCGGCCAGCGCCGTACGAACAATCGCGCCCAAGTTGTGTGGATCCTCCACGCCATCGAGCAAAATGATAAGCCCCTTCTGTCCGCTCCCCGCATTCGCGCTCGCGAGAATATCTTCAAGAGTTGCCGCGGCGCGAGCCGCAGCCACGGCGACGACTCCCTGATGATCTTTCGAATTGGCCAGCCGGTCGAGATGGCCTCGCTCCTCGAACCGCACCGGAATGCTTTGTTTGCGAGCGAGCTGCACGATTTCTTCAATGCGCGTGTCCTGCCGGCCCTTGGCGATAGCGATGCGATCGATGGGCCGCTGAGCCTCCAGCGCCTCTTTCACCGCGTGAATGCCGGTTAGCTTGTCCATGAGGGCCACAGTTTACAGTCATCAGTTCGCAGTTGACAGTGGGGGCTTCTCTTGGAGTACGGGAGCTTGCTCCCGCTTTTCCTCCGTCTTCCGAACTCGAGTTAAAGCGGATGATTGCCACGGACCGCAGCCGGAGACGCAGGAAAAGCGGTGGCAAGCCGCCGCACTCCCAAAATGTCTGGCCACCGTATTTTCGCGAGACTCAGCAAGCAGAATCTAGGTCAACGCGGCGCAAAATTCGAGGATGCGGGCGCGCGTGGATTTTACGGGCGCGACAAAAGGCAGCGCCGCCGCTTCGTCTAGCAGCAAGATAACGCGGTCAAGGGAGCCGTCCCCCGCACGGCCTGCGAGCGCCAAGCGCATCGGATACAGCATCTCGCGTCCGGGCAGTTTCAATTGCTCTTTCATCGCCGCGAAGATTTCCTTGAATCGCTCGGAGTTCAGAGCCGCTCCGTCCAGGAGCAGCAGCGCCAGGTGCCGCAGCACGTCTCGCGCGGCGTAACGCGCCAATACTTCGTGCGTTTCCACGCGCGCAAGGACTTGTTGCGCATCGTAATGAAAGACGAGCCCCAGCAATTCGGTGAGCGCGGCGCAGTCAGCAGCATGAGGGCCAAGAATAGTTGCCGCGCGTCCGCACCACGCGTCGATTTCGGGCGTGGGGTCCGTCGTCAGCCAGCCGCGCTCGTGGAGAATCGCTAGCACGTCCGCAGAAGTAAAAGGGTTTGCGACTACGGAGGTTCCGCTCGTCTGTTTTTCGGATCCCATCAAAGGAATTGTAGCGCAACGCGGTTGAGGGATTGTGCCCAGGTAAGGCAGACGTAGCGGCCACCTTTAGGTGGGCCGCTCTTGTGAACATGGAGTCAATGGGAGCTTGCCATCAAACATCAACCCCAGCAGATCAGCACGAAGAGAGCGTAGCCACGACGTGCGCGGCGATGGCCTCGCCGCGGCCGATGGCGTCCACGCCTTCGTTAGTCTTGGCCTTCAGGTGGATCTTGTTCGCCGAAACGCCGAGCGCCTTGGCCAGGGCTTCCCGCATTTTGGGGAAATGCGGCCCGAGCTTTGGCTTTTCGGTGATGACGATGGCATCCACATGCTCGATGGCAAAGTTTTTGTCCGCGAGAAGTTTTTTCGCGTGTTCCAGGAAAAGCAAACTATTCGCGCCCTTCCACTTCGGATCGGTGTCTGGAAAATGCGTGCCGATATCGCCAAGCCCCGCCGCCCCCAGCAACGCATCGCAAAGCGCATGTGCCAGCACGTCCCCGTCCGAATGCCCCACCGGCCCCTTGTCAAACGGCAATTCAATCCCGCCGACGATGAGTGGCCGGCCTCCTTCCAATCGATGCAAATCGTACCCAATCCCCGTTCGCGTCTTTAGCGAGCTCATTTGAGCCATTCGCCACTGGCTTTTTCTGAGCTGGCGCATGAGAAAAAAAAGGAGCCCCACGAGGAGGAGGAGCGGAATGGCGTTGATAAGCAGAAGGGCCCAATCGGTACCCTTCGAGCTTGGATCGGCCGAGGACCCGGCGCTAGAGGCGAGTTTCCAGAGCATCACCGCGAGCAAAACGATCGCGAACCAGAAAAGGACGGTCTTTGTCCTCGAACTGGGATTCATGCTCAAACCTTCTTGCCTTCGCGGTCGAGGTAGAAGCGGGCGAGGTCCATGTCGGCGGGTTTGGTGATTTTCATGTTGCGCTCGGAGCCGAGCACCACGTGCACGTCGTGGCCGAGGCGTTCGACGAGCCCCGCTTCGTCCGAAGCGTTCACGCCATCGGCTTGCGCGCGGGCAAACGCTTCTTTCAACAGCTTCGTTGCAAAAACCTGCGGCGTTTGCGCTAGCACCACGCGCTCGCGCGGCACCGTAGCAGTAACCAGCGCGACATCCTCCGGCAGGCTGGCGCGCTTCACTTCTTTCACCGTGTCCATCGCAGGAATGCCCAGAATCGCGGCCTGGCAGCGGCGGGCTTCCTCGATGACGCGCGTAATCTGCTCGACGGTAACGAACGGCCGCACGGCGTCGTGTACCAGCACGATTTCCGTGTCGTTTGGCACTTCGCGCAAGGCGGCGGCGACGGACTCCTGCCTCGAATCGCCACCTTTCACCACGCGCACGTGCTGCTTGAATTTTTCCTTGGCGATGCGCTCTTCGAGCCGCTGCACTTCGTCGGCGCGCGTAGCCACGATGAGGTCCGTCACCAGCGGGCAGGAAGCGATGCGCCGCAAGCTGAGGATCACGATGGGCGTGCCGTTCAGCTCGAGGAACTGCTTGGGCGTCTCCGCGCCCATGCGCGTTCCCAGCCCGGCAGCCGGCAAAATAGCAGCAATTCGGCTCATATTGGAAGCAGCACCCGCCCGCGTGCCCCGAAGGCGGATGCGCAAGAGTTTGAGTTTACCTCAAGAGGGGGTAAGGGGCGAATTTTGGGAGTAGTAGGAGTCAGTCAAATAGGTTGAGCACGGCTCACCCAATTTAGCGATACAATTTCATCTAGATCCAATTGGTTTGTACCCGGAGAAACATGCTCAGCTTGAACTTGAGCTGTCGCCGTCTTACCACTCTACCCGCAACTGCTTTCCCGCAAAGAGCCGACGTCTACGTTTGCGATAAATGCGGCAGGGATATTACAAAACACTTTCAGCCAGGTAGGGCCCACGTTTGGGCACCGATGGGGCCTGAAAGATGCAAGTGCCTCTGTGGCGAGAGGTATCTAACGGGCGCCACGGAATGGGACCATTTTAGCGACTGGGAGAGGCATCAGCGCGTTAGAGATACTTTGGGGCTAGGAATTCTCTTTTCTGCCGTTTCCTCTATATTGAGCTTTCTTGCGTATCTTGCTCTGCGGTTCATCTTCGGCCTTCGAGAAGGAGCAATTGCAACCGCTCTAGTAATCACCGCCCTTCCATTCTTATTAATGCAGGTAGGGTTTTGGCCGGGCGTAATGGCGTCAATGTGGCGGACGAGAATCGGAACGCCCGTCACGCCTGAGCAAAGCTAGCACGTCGAGGCGTCAGCGGACGTAGACGCGTTCGACGCGCTGGCTGACGGCGCAGAGAAGATCGGAAGTGACTGTGCCTATGCTGCGCGCGACGCGGTTCGCGAGAATCACGTTGCCGCTCGCGTCGGTGCCGTAAATTGTGGCGGCGTCGCCGACTTCCACGCCTTCGATGTCGGTCACGTCAATCATGGTTACGTCCATCGAGATGATGCCCACGATGGGCGCGAGCTTGCCGCGCACCAGCACGCTGCCGCGATTGCCAAGCGAGCGATGGATGCCGTCGCCATAGCCCGCGGCCAGCACGCCGATGAGCGAAGGGCGCTTGGGCACAAACGTGGCGTCGTAGCCGACTCCCGCGCCCGCGGGAACGCGCCGCAAATGGATGATTTTCGTGCGCAGGCTCATCACTGGCTTCAGCGGCAGCAGCTTTTCCGCCTCTTCGCGCTTCTCGGCGGGATCGTAGCCGGGATGGTAGCCGTAGAGAATCGCGCCGGGCCGCACCATGTCCGCCCAGGCCTCTGGCCGCGACGTGATGGCGGCACTGTTTGCCAGATGAATCAGCCCGGGATCGATTCCGAGGGCGCGCAGGCGGTCGAGCGCGGCGTAGAAGCATTCTTCCTGCTCCTGCGTTTGCTTGCCCACTGGTGTGTCGGTAAAAACTCCCGACGACGCGAAGTGTGAGAAAATTCCAGTGAGCTGCAGGTGCTTGCACTTGGCAAGCTGCCGCGCAAAGCAGTCGATGTCGTTCGGCGCGATGCCCAGGCGGTTCATGCCGGTATCAATCTTCAAGTGAAACGTGGCGCGCTTGCGGCCTCCGGCGCGAGCCGCAGCACGTTCCAGCAGGGGCAACTGATCGCAGCGATGGATCGCAGGCGTCAAATCGTATTTGATTAGGCGCGCTTCCTCGCCCGGAACGAATCCCGTTAGCACAAGAATCGGCTTGCGCACGCCGTTTTCGCGCACGGCAATGCCTTCGTCCGTACAGGTGACGCCAAACCAGTCCGACCCCGCCTTTTCGAGCGCCTTGGCAACTTGCGGCCCGCCGTGACCGTAACCATTGCCCTTGACGATAGACAGGATTTTGCGAGGCGTTTTGCGCTTCTCTTCCGGCGGGTTCACGTACTTGCGAATCGCCTCGAGGTTGTGCGCGAGGGCTCCGAGCGAGACTTCCGCCCAGACCGGCCGTCGCGCTTCATGACGCGACGCTCGACCAACTCCACTGCTGGAACGAACTCCACTGCGGGGACTTTTCTGTTTGCTTGGCATGTTCCTTCAATGTAGGGGCGACTTTACGTCGCCTCTTGGTTTCTGGCAGCGCGGGCAGGGTTTACTTCGCCGCCGCAAACACTAATTTTACGCCAGCCGAGTCGCGCGCTCAGACGGCCACTTTGGCCCCCGCGCGCAAGAGGTAACACCCTGTGCGGAGGATTTACCCCGCCACTCTTTCTATGAGAAAGCATTTACGAGGCCGAAGATTAACGGGGGGCTGACCGCTGTGCGTATTCATGGAAGCGGACCTAAACCATGATTCTTCATGGGATTACGGGTCCAGCAGATCCACTTGGCAAAGCCTGTGAAAGGGGGTCAATTTCGTACCGCGTGGCTAGCCGTCCACGCTGTGGCTTGCTTACCGCAGGCCGCGCAATAGTTACATTTCGTCCGGGGCGTAGGACGAGAACGCACCCAACCGCGGACACTCTCAACTAAACCTGAGACAGCTAGCTGTTCGGCGGTCGCGCATAGAACTCTAATAGGATCAATCCCTCTTGTACGTCCGGCAGTCTTTGCCCACTGACCACCGTCTTCAGAACTTCAGTAACCTTTCCTATGTACGCAGCAGGATCACTGTTCGGAATCTCGATACTTTGACCCGGAGATACTGGCTCGCCGTGGAACTTAACAACCATCCCGAACTGTGGGGGGCCAACAGAAATGAAATTAGCAATGCGGTTTTCTTCAATCGCCCAACCAGCAGCCTGCAATACGTCGTACCAGTCTTGAGCGAAGCGATATGCCTCAGGATCGTTAACTAATGCTGAAATCCGAACTTTTGCGGGTTTCCCTGACAAGAAACGAATCAACTGAGCGCGGTTTTCCTGAGGTATACGACGTGGAGGAGGACCGACGGTTACAGCCTTAATGGATGCTTTTGTTTCTGCCCCCAAGTTTAAGATTGCTACATTGGTTTCCTTCGATTTCTTGCTGATTAGCTGCGCGAGCTGGTCGTTCGCAGTTTTTGCCTCGTCACGTGCGTCTTTGACCTCCTGTTCAGCAGCCAAAGCAGAGTTATTTGCATTGGTTGCAGATACATTCGCATTTGTCGCGGCAATCTGCGCGTTGTGTGTCTCTTGATTTGCCTTTTCTTGAGAACTTGAGGCTCGTTCTGCTAGCCAACCAGTGAGTCCAACCCCGACAAGCCCTATCCCCATGAATGCACTTATCCATCGCCAATGATGCTCTGGTTTCGGGGGCCTTAGCGACACATAGACCCCCATGCCCCCAAGTACAAGCTGCGTAAAACCGATAATGGCTGTAAGCAAGGTGTCCATTTACACGACACTCCTCGCGCTCAGTGATCTCTTAATCGCTGTCAGCGCCCTTACATCTCGTCCGGGGTGAAGGACGAGAAGGCGTCTGGCGCGGCTTCCTCGAAACGCGTGAACCGGCTGCGGAAAACGAACTTCACCATGTCGGTCGGGCCGTTGCGCTGCTTGGCGATGCGCAGTTCGGTTTCTTCGCGCTCTTCGGGAGTGGCGCCCGCTTTGAAAAAGTGCGGACGGTAGATGAACATCACCACGTCGGCGTCCTGCTCGATGGCGCCCGATTCGCGCAAATCCGAAAGCTGCGGCCCGCGCTCGTCGCGCTCCGGAGCGCGCGTGAGCTGGCTCAGCACCAGCACGGGAATCTGCAGCTCCTTGGCGAGGCCTTTCAAGCCGCGCGAAATACTGGCGACTTCCTCCTGGCGGTTGCCGAACCGTCCGCGCGCCGTGATCAACTGGAGATAGTCCACGATCAGCATGGACATGCCTTTGTCGCGCTTCAGCCTGCGGGCCTTGGCGCCAATTTCGAGCACGCTGATCGAGCCAGAGTCGTCAATCCACAGCGGCGCGGAAGAAATCGTGCCCAGCGCTTCGGTCATGCGCCGCCAGTCTTCGCGGTTCAAATGCCCGGTGCGGAATTTGTGCGCGTCAATCTGCGCCACGGACGCGACGAGGCGCTGCAGCAGCGACTCCTTGGACATTTCCAGGCTGAACATCGCCACCGGATGCCCGCCGCGAATGGCGATGTTTTCCATCAGGTTCAGCGCCAGCGCGGTTTTTCCCTGTGAGGGCCGCGCCGCGAGAATCAGTAATTCCGAAGGCTGCAAGCCGGAAGTGAGCTTGTCCAATTCCGTGTACCCGGTGGGAATACCGGTAATGCTCTTGCCTTCTTTGAAGATTTTTTCAAGGCGCTCGAAATTGTCGCGGACGATGTCCTTGACCGGGATCAATCCCGCGCGGATGCGGTCTTCCGCAATCGCAAAAATCTGGGACTCCGCGCCGTCGAGAATGGCGTCCGCGCCGTCTTCCCCTTCAAACGCGCGCTGCTGGATGTCGTGCGTCGTGCGGATCAGGTTGCGCAGGATGGCTTTTTCTTTAACGATGCGCGCGTAATGCTCGACGTTCGAAACACGCGGCATGCCGTCGGCCAGCGATGCGAGGTATGGCGCGCCGCCGGAAGCTTCGAGTTCGCCCTTGTTGTGCAGTTCGTCGGTCAGCGTCACCAGGTCGATGGCCTGCTGGCCTTCACCTAGCGAAATCATGTGCGAGAAAACGCGGCGGTGCTGGTCGAGGAAAAAATCTTCAGGGCGAAGAGTTTCCATCGCGGCATTCAGCGAGTGATTGTCGAGGAGAATCGCGCCGAGCACCGAGCGCTCCGCGTCCAGATTATTCGGGAGTGGCTTTTCAAGTGAAGTATCGACTGGCATTTCGCTTTATCTTCGCCTAGGTGTCTTATGTTCGCTCTTTTTTCGCCTAAATGCAACGCCTCTGTGGATACCTGTGCAAATTGTTGAAATCTAAGCAATTACTTGAGGGTTTAGACGCTCACGAGTCTTGTATCAGAAAAAATCTAGGCCCGTTTGTTGAATTCGCCCTTTCCCACAGAGCATGAGCGAATTAAAAACGAAGGCACAATCCCCGACAAATATAGGAAAACACACGGGAAGCATGGGGATAAGATTTAAAGTCTCGACGCACGGCAAAAGCTGTGAAATTTCGTTGGAAATGTGGCGAAGAGAAAGCGTAGACAATGTGAGCGAAACATGAAAATCACATTCGGGTCGTCGAAAAAAAATCAGGGGCACGAAGTTTCGTGCCCCGACAGTCCAACATCTTTATGCGGGTAGGCTGTGGCTACGATTCTTTTTCGACGGTGACTTTGATTTGGGCGGTTACGTCGCGGAACACTTTGATCGTGACCTGCGATTCGCCGATGATTTTGATGGGTTCGGCAAGCTGCACCTGGCGCTTATCGATCTTGAAGCCTTGCGCGGCTAGCCCTTCCGCGATGTCTCCGGTGGTGACCGAGCCGAACATCTGATCGTTCTCGCCGGTCTTGCGCGTAAATTTCAGCGAGACACCATTCAACTGCTCGGCTTGCTTCTGCGCGGCATCGAGTTCCGTCGCGGTCTTTTTGGCCAGGGACGCGCGAATGCGCTCGATGGCTTTCAAGTTGCCCGTGGTCGCTTCGACTGCAAGCTTGCGCGGCAGCAAGTAATTGCGCGCGTAGCCCGGCTTGACAGTCACCACGTCGCCGCGGTGCCCCAACTTGTCGATATCTTCCTGAAGAATGATTTGCATCTCGCTTCTCTTAGCTCCTACACTCTGATTCAGTTCTAAGTTCTTAGTTGTAAGTTCTTAGTAAAAACAAATTCAAACACATCAAGAAAACTTTTCCTTGCTCTGCCCACTTCCTCTGTCTCGTGGTTCCGCAAAATCCAAAAGCAGATCCCTCACCCCGCAAGAACGGCGGGGTTCGGGATGACAGTTTGGAGGCGCCGTTTGCCGTTCGAGGCGTCCCGACTCACTGTCGAATCCCCCCATTCCTCTCTTACTTACCCAACCCTCTCGACCTTAATTAAAACCAAAAACTGACAACTCGCTCTAAGCCTTGGGCGCTTCGGCAGGCGGCGCCGGATGCGCAGCGGCTGGCGCCGGATGGGCTGCGGGCGGCGCTGGATGCGCGGCAGCAGGTGCGTGGGCGCCGTGCCCGCCCGGAGTCACCGGGCGCGGAGCCTGAGTGCCCGCCGCACTACCCGAAAACGGCAGCAAGGCAATGTTGCGCGCGCGCTTGACGGCCACGCCCAATCCGCGCTGGTGCCGCGCGCAGACGCCGGTCATGCGGCGAGGAAGAATCTTGCCGCGTTCCTGCACGAATTGCGAAAGAATGTCCGCGCGCTTGTAGTCGATGAAATCGATCTTCTCGACGCAAAACTTGCAGACTTTCTTTTTGCGGAAATACTGGCGCTTGCCGCGGGGACGTCCCCCGGGCCCGCCCGGACCGCCTTCGCGGCGTCCGCCTCCCGGGCCACCGTGCCCGCCAGGGCCGCCTTCCCGCCGCGGTCCTCCACCACCTCCACTCGGCGCTGGTGCTTGCTTCTGTTCCTCTGGCATACCTACCACCCTTCTGAGTTCTTAGTCGTTGGTCCTTAGTTGTTGTTAGTCCCGAAACCTGGTTGGGGGAGAGGTAGCTCCTAGGTGCCACTCCCCGTGTTTTTGCATAAGTGTTCATTCTAAAGGACTTATGCTTCCTGTAAGCTCTTTAGAATCAACACTTGTGAGGCCTCTAGTAAGTGTTCATTCTAAAGGAGTTAAGACCACTGCTGACCTTATCTCCCAACCGCGCAATCCGCTGGGACAAGCCTCGCACGCGGCGACGTAAAACCCGCCTGCCGGCAGTTCGCCGCCATATTTAACTCGTGGTGGCCGCCTGCTCTGTAGCGGCTGCTGGAGGAGGCGCGGCGGCGCGGCGCGGACGGCGTGCGGCGCGCTTCTCGCGTTTCAGCGAAAGCTTCTTCTGGCGCTTCAAATCTTCGTCGAGGCGCACAGTCTGGTATTTGATCACCGCGTCTTGCACGCGCAGGCGGCGCTCCAGTTCGGCAATCAGCTCGCCGTGCGTAGTGCGAATCTCCTGGTGCACGTAGATGCCTTCGCGATGCTTGTGAACTTTATAGGCCAGCTTGCGCGTGCCCCACTGCTCGGTCTTTTCGATCTTGCCGCCCTTTTCCTGACAGGCGTGCTCAATGACGCCAAGAACCTTCTTGATCTCCTCTTCTGGCGTGGCGGGCCGGATGATGAAAACCAAATCGTAGTAACGCTCTTCCATGGTGACCTCGTTTCTTCTCTCAACCGTTTTGCGTCCACGGCCTCGGTGCGTGAAGCACGCGGCTCGGCAAATCTTTCTTGCTTCGCCCCCGACTGCAGATGCAATTCCTTGGGGCTAAAACCCAGCGGCCCACCTGAAGGTGGCCGCTACGTCTCAGGCCCTTCGGGCTCCGTGGGCTTGCGGCGATTGTACTTGGTCATGGCCGCGTCCAAGCCCTGCGTCAGAAGCATTTCTATGGCGTCGCCGGCTTCGGCAATCATTTCTGAAGCCGCTTCCAGTTCCGCCTTCTTCATCGGCCGCAGCACGTGCTCTCTGCGGCTGCTGAGCGGATGCTCGGGGCCGCAGCCGAGCCGCAGCCTTGCGAATTTCTGCGTGCCCACGGCGCTTATGACCGACTTCGCGCCATTGTGGCTGCCCGCGCTGCCGTCCGGATGAATGCGAATCGTGCCGAACGGCAATTGCAATTCATCCCACATCACCAGCAGCGCATCCACATCCAACTCGTACTTCGTGAGCAGCTCTCGGACCGAGATGCCGCTCAGGTTCATATACGTCTGCGGCTTGGCGAGGAGCACTTCTTCTCCCGCGACCTTGCCACGCCCTACGAGCGCCTTGCCTTCCGGCCGCTCGACGCGAATCCCGTCGCGATTCGCCAGCTCGTCCACGACCATGAATCCCAGGTTATGCGGCGTCCACTGGTACTCCGGATCGGGATTCCCAAGTCCGACGATAAGCCGCATAGCCTCTTATCCGCAGGCCCTGCCAGCATGGGCCTTCTTCTGTAATAGAAACCGCTACTTCTTTTCTTTCTTCTCGGGCTTCTCGGCTTTTTCGGCCTTGGGCTGCGCTTCCGCGCCTTCGGCACCCTCTTCGCCTTCCACTTCCTTCTTGCCCTTCTTGATGACTTCGGGTTCGGCCGGGGCTGCGCCTTCCGCTGCCACCGCTTCCGCCGGCTTCTCTTCTTCGACCTTGAGCGCAACAACGTGAGCGATGACGCGCTCGGGCTCTGTGAGCAATTTAATCTTGGCAGCGTCAATCGGCAGGTCGCCGACGCGCAACTGTTTGCCGAGCATCAACTCGCTGACATCCATGCGGTATTCCGTCGGAATGTCGTTCGGCAGGCATTCGACTTCGACTTCGCGCGTGACGACCTCGAACACGCCGCCCTGGACTTTGACGCCGGCTGGTTCGCCGAAGGTATGCACCGGCACTTTGACTTTCATGCGCACGTCCATCGCGATGCGCATGAGGTCCACGTGCAACAGCGTTCCGGTGATCGGATCGACCAGCCAATCCTTCACGATGGCCGGCTCGGACTTGCCGCCCAAGCTCACTTGAAAGAGCGTGTTATGCCCGGTGGGCGAGCGCAGGATGGAGCTTACCTGCTTGGCGTTTACCGAGAGTGTGATCGGGCCCGCTTTGCCGCCATACAAAACCGCCGGAACTTTACCGGTTTGGCGAAGCCGGCGGGCCTCGTTTTTGCCCCGAGTGGCCCGGGGAGCGCTTTCGACTACGATTTGGTCTGCCTTCTGTGCCATGACTTCTTCCCTTCTTGAATCTTGGCTCTCTTTAAGAACCTTTTCGCCGTGACTGGTGACTTGTGATTGGTGAAAACAAAACCAGGCCACCTTAAATAAATAGTTCGCTGATCGAGGTTTCTTCGTGAATCGAGCGAATGCCGCGTGCCAGCAAATCCGCGACACTCAAAACCCTGATCTTGCCCATCTTCTTGGCTGCTTCGGTCAGCGGTACGGAATCTGTGGCGACCACTTCTGTGATCTTCGACTTCTGCAGTCTTTCGACGGCCGGGCCGGACAGCACCGCGTGCGTGCACGCCGCGTACACTTGCGTGGCGCCTTCGCGCAGTAACGCGTCGGCGGTTTTCACGAGCGTTCCCGCGGTGTCAATGATGTCGTCCACCACGAGGGCGCTGCGTCCTCGCACATCGCCGATCAAGTTCATTACTTCGCTCACGTCCACATCCACTCGCCGTTTGTCCACGATGGCCAGCGGCGCGTCCAACTTCTTCGCAAAAAACCGAGCGCGCTCGACTCCGCCCGCGTCCGGCGAAACGACCGTCAGATTCGGCAGCTTCAGGTGCCGGAAGTATTCGACCAGCACCGGGGAACCGTACAAGTGATCCACGGGCACGTCGAAATAGCCCTGAATCTGCGGCGCGTGCAAATCCAGCGTTAACGCACGGCTCGCGCCCGCCGTTTCCAGCAAATCCGCCACGAGCTTCGCGGAGATCGGAACGCGGGGCTTGTCTTTGCGGTCCTGCCTTGCGTAGCAGTAATACGGCAGCACCGCGGTAATGCGCCAAGCCGAAGCTCGCTTGAAAGCGTCAATCATCAACAACAGCTCGAGCAGGTGGCTGTCCACCGGGTGATGGCACGGCTGCACGACGAAGACATCTGCGCCGCGCACGTTTTCCAGAATCTGGAAATAAATCTCGCCATCACTGAACCGGCCCAGCAGCGCCTTGCCTAGCGGAACATCCAAATGACGGCAGATGCTTTCCGCGAGCTCGGGATTAGCCGTGCCAGAAAAAATCTTAAAGCGGTCGTCATTCACTCTGCGTTCGCTCCCGTTTCACAACTTAGTTGGAACCCGGAAGTCTTACCATAGACCGAAGTTGAAAGTCGAAAGTTAAAAGTTGAAGGGAGGATCAGACTTTGGTGAAGCAAGTCACTCCTCTTCGAACTTGCAGTTCCTCTCAACCCTGCCGTCCTTTTGAAGTTGAGAGTCGAAAGTTAAAAGTCGAAAGAAGATACCAGTTTCAGAGGAAGCCAGGGCACCACTTATCACCCTGCCGTTCTTCTTCACCTTTAACTTTAAACTGTCGACTGTGAACTCTTGCAGAGACGCTGAAGAAGATTCCACTTCGCGCACACGCGGAATTACCCGGCGATGCGCATCCTACGAGCGTACCTGTCGCGCGAGAGAGTCTCGCAGACGAAGGTCTGATCGTGCGGAAACCCAACAGCGGCTCGGCGCGCCATCGCTGGGCTCGGGAAAATTCCAAACACCGCCGAACCGCTACCCGCCAGCGAGGCTTCTGTCGCCCCTTTTTGGAGCAAAACCCGCTTGATGTGAGCAAGCTGGGGATGCCGCCGGAACACCGGCCCTTCAAAATCGTTCGAAAGGCCGTTGCCCTGCGCGCTCCAGGATAGAGCACAGAACTGTAAGAGTTTAGGGTCTATTGCAGATTTTGTCAAACCGAGAGGCTTGGCGTTGACCCAGCGAAAGGCGTCTGGAGTGGGCACGCGAATCTCTTGCGGAACGACGACGAGAAGGTGCATTTTCGGGACGTCCTGAAGGGGGTAGATTTCATCCCCGCGGTTGACCCCCACCGCCCGCCCCCCGAAAAGGAAAAAAGGCACATCCGCGCCAAGGGAGGCGGCGATTTCCATCACTTGAGCTGCTGGCAGCTTTCTCTTGGTCAATTGGAGGTAGCCCAGCATAGCGGCCACCGCGTCGCTAGAGCCTCCTCCTAGCCCGCCGCCTGCGGGAATTCTTTTTCTAAGCTGGATTTCCAGGCCGCCCGTGATTTTGAGTTTGCTCTTCACGGCATCCACGGCGCGGTACACCAGATTCTTTTGGATCGGCTCGGAGGCGAGCGAAGCGTTTCCTTGAACGGTTAGTGAGATTTCACGGCGCTTGGATGTCCGCAGCAGAATGTCGTCATGCAGGGAAAGGGTTTGAAAAATCGTGCGCAGCTCGTGATATCCATCGGGGCGCTTGCCTAAAATGTCGAGGCGCAGATTGATTTTCGCGAAGGCTGGGATGCGAACGTCGGACATGCTAGAAGCTTAGCTGAAGTGAGAGATTAAAAGCAGGTCCCTCAACCGGGATGACAGTTGTTGCCTGAGCGCAAGACGGGATAATAGTTGTACACCGAGCGCAAGTCGGGATAATAGTTGTAGACCGAGCAACGTAAGAGGCCCCCTCCTCATACACAATCAACTCTGGCTCCAAAATTATGTCTGGTTTCAGAATTATGGTTTGGGGTCCGAGGCCGCAGACTTCTGCGCCACGCGATGCTTGGATTGCGAAACCTTCTTTTCGAGCTCGGCGATTTTGTCGGACTCGACGTCCGCCGGGAGCGATTTGTGCCATTCGGTGAGGGACTTCTCCCACTCCGAGGCAGCCAAATCCTGGCGGCCGCGCTTGGCGTAGACATCTCCCAAGTGCGCGTGAATCGTGGGATCGTGGCCCTCGCGGGCCAAGGCTTTACGCAGCATGGCTTCGGCATCGGCAGTGCGATTCTGTTTGAAATAAATCCAGCCCAAGCTATCGAGATAGCCGCCGTTGTAAGGATCTTCCTTCAGGGCGCGCTCGACTAATGCTTGCGCTTCATCAAGGCGGATTCCCAAGTCCCCAAGCATGTAGCCGTAATAATTCAGCACGGGAGCGTTCTTGGCATTCACAGCCAGAACCTTTCTGAATTCCTCTTCGGCCTTGTCGAAAAACTTCTGGCGCTCGTAAATGGCGCCTAGGAGGAACCAAACCATTTCATTGTCGCGCGGCTGGCCAGGCAGAACCTCGGCGGCGCGCGCCGATTCTTCGGCTTCCTTGTAGCGGCGGCCGCGTTCGTAGACCTGTGCGATGTTCAGATAGGCGTCGCGATCGGCGGTGTCTCCGTGCAACTGCGCGCGCAGAATTTTCACCGCATCGTCGGTCTGAGCGTTCTCACCAAGCAGCAGCGCGTAGCTGGTTCGAATCCCTGGGTCGGCAGGATACTTGGCCATTGCTTCCTTGCCAGTTTGGAGAGCACGCGACAAATCCTTGGCGGCGCGGTAGGTGTCCATGATCATCATGCGCGCGCGGCGGTCTTCTTCGTCGCCGAGGTGGCCGAGTTCTTCGAAGGTGTAAATGGCCGCCTGATAATTCTGGACATCGCGATAAAGCTGGCCGAGCCGCTCATACAAAATCGAAAGCGAGCGCTTTCGAGTAGGCATAGCAGCCTGTTGGCCCTTGATTCCCGTTACGGCGTCCGAGAGAACGCGAATTGCATCGTCGTAGCGGCCTTGCGATTCGTAAAGCATTCCCTCGTTGTACATGACCTCGAGGCTGCCGGGCGCATATTGGCGCGCCTTGACCAGGTTTTCTTCCGCTTTGTCCAGCTGATGCAGTTCCCGATAGATTTGCGCGATGCGCAGATACACGTCCGAATCATCGGGCATCAGGTCGGACAGTTTTTTGTAGACGGTCAAAGCCTCGGTGTACTTCTCTTCCGCCAGGAGCGTTTGCCCAAGCCCACGTTGATGGCTCAGTTCTGAGGGATCCATGAATTCAGCGGTGCGGTAGGCATTTTCGGCTTTCGGTAGATCGTGCGCCTGGGTGTACGCGTCGCCAAGCAAGTCCAGCAGCACCGGCGTGGGGGAACGTGAAGTAATCTCTTCCAGCAGCTTTACGGCTTCTTCGGATTTGCCTTCATCCATCAGGAGTTGCGTCAGTTGCTCGATTCCCTGCTCGTTTTCGGGATCGGTTTTCAGGATGCCGCGGAGGACCTGTTCGCTTTTGTCGTGCTCGTTCTTCAGCCGGTAAAGGCGCGCGAGCCAAAGGGCGGATTCAGTGTCGGTAGGATCGAGGCGATTGATTTCGCGGAACTGTTCGATGGCCTTGTTCGCGGTCTCGGACTGGCCGCTTCCGGCGTTCACGTCGCCCAAGCTACGCAGATAGATTCTTCCGAGCAGGCGGCGGGACTGCACATCATTGGGATCGCGCTTTAGAATGTCCTTCGCTTCGGTCTCGGCTTCCTTGGTGCGCTGAGCCTTCCAGTACATTTCCGCGAGCCGCTCGCCAATGACCGGCGATTTGGGGTCGAGCGCGTAAGCTTTTTTGTAAGCGTCTATGGCCTTAGTAGCGTAGTCCGCGTTACTGGTGGCTTCATACTGTTGCTCGTAGATGTGGCCCATCGTGTAGTTGAAATAGGCTTCGGCGCGCGGGGAGTCTTTTTCAGAATTGGCGGACTTAGGGTCGACGAAGGGATCTTTGAGCGTGGCCTGGGCCGGGGCTTGCAACTGGAGCTTTTTCTCATCGCTCTGGTTCGCGGACGTTTGAGCGATACCAGGAGCACCTGAAAGTCCCAAGAGTATGGCAAAAAGGGTTATCCGTTGAAGTTTCATGGTTATCCCAGAATCTAAAAGTATCCCATGCGCCAGAAACGGGGTCAAAAGCGAATTCCATGGCGTTTCCAAGAGCCTGTGCCGACTTGCGGAGCTTGGGATCCCCCGAAGGTTGGGATGCAGAGGGGAGGAAAAGAGTTGGGGAGGGGAGAATTGATAGTTTTCTGTGGAGCTTGACATCTTTCCATGTTTCGGCAATTATCGAAATATGAAGAAGCCTGACCCTTTGTTGGTCACGCGGTCGGCCGACCGCTTCTCTGCCCTGGGCGCCGAACCACGATTGCAGATTCTTCGCCTGCTCCTTGCTGCTCACCCGGAGGGAATGGTTGCGGGCGAGGTACAGGAAGAGTTGGGAATCCCCGCGTCGACGCTGTCGCATCATTTGGAAAAGTTGAAGCAGGTTGGGCTAGTGAAAGTTCGCCGGGAAAGCACGTATCTGTGGTACTCGGCGGATACGGACGCATTGCGCGAAGTTTTGAGTTTTCTGTACGAGGAATGCTGCACGCGGTCGCGGGCGGTTCCTGCGGAGTCGGTGGTTCAAATCTCAAAGTGAAGCAGCATCGAAGCGAGGTAAGAATTATGAGTGAACCCAACATTCGGGAAGCGGTTCAGCAAAAATATGGTGAAGCTGCAAAGCGGGCAGCGAGCGGGGGGACGGCTTGTTGTGGCGGTGGTGCCGAACTAAGCGGCTGCGATCCGATTACGAGGAATTTGTATAGCGACGCTGAAAAAGGCGCGCTGCCGGAAAAAGCTGTGGCAGCTTCGCTGGGCTGTGGAAACCCCGCGGCTCTGGCCAAATTGCAGCCGGGCGAAGTGGTTCTGGATCTCGGATCCGGCGGCGGGATTGACGTTATTCTCTCAGCAAAGCGTGTTGGCCCGACGGGCAAAGCTTATGGCTTGGATATGACCGACGAGATGCTGGCGCTGGCCCACGAAAATCAGAGGAAGGCGGGAGTTGAGAACGTGGAGTTTCTGAAAGGAGCGATCGAGAGTGTTCCCCTGCCGGACAACTCTGTGGACGTGATTATTTCGAATTGCGTCATCAATCTTTCCGGAGACAAGGACCGCGTCCTTGCAGAAGCATTCCGGGTGCTGAAACCGGGCGGGCGATTTGCGGTTTCGGATGTTGTGGTTCGCGGCGAGGTTCCTGCGGACATTCGAAAGAGCATGGAGCTTTGGGTGGGGTGCATTGCTGGAGCGCTGGAGGAAAAGGAGTATGGGGAGAAGCTGGCGCGGGCGGGATTCGAATCCATCGATGTCGAGGCGACCCGCGTTTACCGTGTTGAAGAGGCATGCGAGTTTCTGCAAGCTGCAGGGCTGGATCCAGAAACCGTTGGCCCGCAGATTGATGGAAAATTCATCAGTGCTTTTGTGCGGGCGGTGAAGCCAGCGGGCGGATATTGCAAACCACTTCCAGGGACGCATCCGGGCACGGTGCTTTAATGCACTTTGTCGCTTTTGGTTTGAATGCGGTCCACTCGCAGCAAACCGTGGGCTTTCAAATATTCGGCGAACTTCCCAAACTTTGCGGCGTCATCAAATTCCAGGTGAAAGATTAAACCGTCCTGGCCCTCAAACGTCGCCGTCGCGCTCGCTTCAAAAAGGTCAGCAATTTTCTTGCAGTCTTCCTTGATTTGCTCCTGCTCGTCCGCGGCGGGCGCGGGCATGGTCAAATCGAAATCGATCGTGTCGTCCATTAAGACTCCCTTGCGGCACTCACTTTGGCATATGGTGCACCTCGCGCCTAGCTGTCCCGAGGGACAGTTGGGTTCTTCCTACACGGCTCGTGTGAGTTATTCCTACACGCGTCCTAACGTGATTTGGCAAAAGCGCTCCACTAGAATGATTTATGGCTCGGAGTGAATGATCTTGCCTCCGCGGATGGTGTACTTGACTTTGGCGAATGCCGCAGGATCCAGAGAGGGGTCCGCGCGCAGCACGACGAGATCGGCGTCCATCCCTTTCGCAATATTTCCGGAATGAGCCGCAGAGCCGAAACGCGCGGCAGGATTTGTTGTCAGAGAAGCCAGGATTTGGCGGAAGTCCATGCCTGCGCGCGCCATCAGAGTGAATTCTTCGGTGGTGTCGAACTGGTCGATGTAGCCCACGTCGGTGCCGAATAGAATTTGACCGCCGGCGTCGGAATAGGCTTTTACCTCCTGAACGGCCATGTTGATCCACCTCTCGATATCCGCGGGAGGCACGTTTCCTTTCTTGCCTTCGACGTCGAGGAGCGTAAGCGTAGGAATCAGGGCCATGTGCTGCGTCTTCATGCGTTGAATGAGTTCCTGCGTAAAGGGATTGCCGTCCGTGGAGGGGTGAGCGAGTATATCCACACCACTTTGAATCGCGATTTCAATACCCTTGCCATTTGAAGGATGCGCAAAGACGGGCTTCCCTTCGCGGTGTGCTTCGGCCACGATGGCTTTGGCTACCTCTAGCGGCATGAGCAAAATGCCGCCGCGCTCGATAGAGCCCGCGAAAATCTTGATGCCGTCCGCGCCGTCGTGAATCTGCTGGCGCACGCGCGCAACGCCCTGCGCGCTCGATTCTACTTCCGGAATGACGATGCGGTTGGCTGCGAGAAAGTCCTTTACATAAACGGGTGTTCCGCCCTTCGTCCAGAAAGGCTCGCCCACCGTGAGAATCCGCGGCCCTTTCACCTGGCCGCTTTCGATGCGCTGGCGGATGAGCTCCGTATTTTTTAGAACCGACGCGATGTCAAAGACCGTGGTGAAGCCCCAGCGGGTCAGCACCTCGTCGAGCTGCTTGGTGATTTGCTCGGAGGACAACTTTTCAGCATGGAGCAAGCCGGGCAGGAAAATGTGTACATGGCTGTTCCAGAAACCGGCCGTGACGACTAGGCCCCGGCAGCTGAGAACCGTAGCATCCTTGGGGATTTTTGCCGCAGCGCTCGGCCCGACAGTGGCGATGCGGCCGTCATGAACAAGTATGGTGCCACCCTCAATGGCGACACCGGCGGGAGAGGGATAAATCTTCGCGCCGACCAGAGCCAGATCCTGCGCCCGGCTGACCTCGCAGGCTAAGAATGCCCAAATCAAGAGAAGCATGGAAGCAAGGAGACTTGGCAAACCGCGTCGCATTTGCATACTGCCTTATACGCCTATCTTGCCCTGATTGTTTCCGGGTCGTTTGCATGGCTGAAACCAAGGCCCCAGTCGCTTACAAGTGAGGGGATGTTTCCGTGTGCTATGATTTTGTTTCGCTCCACGAAAGTGAGCGCTCATGACCGCACACATTCTCGACGGGCTGAAAATCCGGGATGAAATCTTTGCCGAGCTGAAGGACGAAGTGCGCCTGCTTACTTCGGCGGGCGTTCAGCCGGGACTCGCCGCCGTTCTGGTTGGCGAAAATCCTGCGTCGCAGCTTTACGTAAAAAGCAAAATCGCGGCTTGCGAGCAGCTCGGCCTGGCGAGCGCGCTGCTTACACCTCCTGCGACTGCGAGCACGCTCGACTTGCTTGCCGTCGTCGAAGATTTGAACCGCGACAATAATGTGGACGGAATCCTTGTTCAGCTCCCTCTGCCCCCGCAGGTAGATACCAAGCGGATTCTGGAAGCCGTCGATCCCGCGAAGGATGTGGACGGTTTTCACCCAGTGAGCCTGGGTCGGCTGGTCAGCGGCCGCCCGGGACTGGTTGCCTGCACGCCTGCGGGCTGCATGGAAATTCTCCGTCGTAGCAACATTCTCATCGAAGGCGCGAATGCGGTTGTTCTTGGACGCAGCGACATTGTCGGCAAGCCGATGGCGCTTCTGCTCATGCATGCGAATGCCACAGTCACCATCTGTCATTCGAAGACGCGCGACCTTCCCGGCATTGTTCGACGCGCGGATATCGTCGTCGCTGCGATGGGCAAAGCCGCGTTCGTACAAGCCGATTGGATCAAACCCGGTGCTTCTGTAATTGACGTTGGCACGAATACCATCAAGGATCCCGCCGAAGCGGAACGGCTGCTGCGAAACTTCCCCGCGCGGCTCGAGAGGTTTCGCACCAAAGGCTCCGTCCTTGTGGGCGACGTTCATCCTGACGCGGTGAACATTGCGGGCGCTCTCACGCCCGTCCCCGGCGGAGTCGGCCCCATGACCATCACGATGCTCATGAGCAATACCGTGAAAGCCGCGCGCATCCGCCGCGCTTCTCCTCGAGTTTCCGCAACACAATCAAGAGCATCGGCCCGGTGAACAGAAAAGAATGCTGCGACTCGGATTGACGGGCGGAATCGCCAGCGGCAAGAGCGCCGTTGCGGCTATGCTGCGCGAACTGGGCTTTGAGGTTCTTGACGCCGATTCTCTGGCCCACAAAACCATCGAGCCCGGTCAGCCCGCCTACGAAGAAGTGCTTCGCGAATTCGGTTCCGCGATAACCGACAGCCAAGGCCGCGTGGACCGCGCCAAACTTGGGGCGCTGGTTTTCGCCGACCGCACGAAACTCGACCGGCTTAACGCCATCGTCCACCCGCGCGTCGCGGAAGCGGTCTTGCGGCAATTCTCCGAATGGCAACGCGAAGGCACGCGGGATGCCGCATTTGTTGAAGCTGCCCTGCTTATTGAATCCGGGATTCACCAGCACCTTGATGGACTGGTGGTGGCCTGGTGCCGCCCGGAACAGCAGCTCCAGCGTTTGGCGGCACGAGGACTTAGCGAAGACGAAGCGCGGCGCCGCATTTTGTCCCAGATGCCTGTGGAAGAAAAATTGCGATATGCCACGGAGAAAATCGATTGTTCCGGCAATCTGGAACAGACGCGCGAGCAAGTCCAAGCGCTGGCTGCCAGACTGCACCGCAGCCGAGCCGTGCGATGACCGGCGGCGTCTAATTTGCCTATACTAAGGACATCGAGTGGAACAGAAGGGAAAAAACGAATGAGTCCGGTCAACACATCGAATCGAGCGCGAATTATTCTTGCCGCGCTGGTCCTGATTCTTGGCGCTTATTGGGCTGGCGCCCGCTTCGGTCCACGCCAGCCGACAAGCGTGGAAGCTGTCCCCGGCGGCGGCTCTTTCAGCACGTCCGCGGAGAAAGATGCCGCGCTCACCGAGGATGAATCCATCAACGTGCGAATCTACCGCCAGGCTTCGCCGGCGGTGGCGAATATCCTGACCAAAGCGACAGAATACGATTTCTTCATGGATCCCGTTCCTGTCGAAGGCGCGGGCTCCGGCTTCATCATTGATCCTCGCGGGTACATCCTGACGAACTATCACGTTGTGGAGGGCGCGCAAACCATTGAAGTTGTCCTGGGAGATCAATCGCACCATCCCGCGAAATATATTGGAGCGGACCAGCGCAATGATGTGGCTCTAATAAAGATCGATCCGAAGGGCAAACAACTCGCGACGTTGAAACTCGGAGACTCCGGTGCGATCCAGGTCGGCCAGAAGGTTCTGGCGATTGGCAACCCTTTTGGATTCCAGTCCACGCTGACAACAGGCGTGGTCAGCGCCATCGGTCGTACCGTGCAAACGAGCCAGACCACGGCTATTGAGGAAGCAATTCAGACGGACGCGGCCATCAATCGCGGCAATTCCGGCGGGCCGCTCATCGATACGCACGGTAACGTAATCGGGATTAACTCCGCGATTTATACGCCCACGGGGACGACCGCTGGCATAGGCTTTGCTATCCCCATTAACACGGCAAAGAATATCGCCAATGACTTGATCACATCCGGCCGCGTGCATCGCGCCTTCCTGGGCGTCGTGACTTATGCACTTGCCGGCGGACTCGCGGAGGCTCTTGATCTGCCGGTTCAGGAAGGGCTGCTCGTGGAGACCGTCGCAAAGGGCGGGCCCGCAGCCGATGCCGGTATCCATGGCGGTGATCGTATCGTACAGGCCGGGATGCGTCGCTTTTATATAGGAGGCGACGTCATCGTAGCCATTGATGGCCAGAAAGTTGCAAACCAGTTCGACGTCGGTCTGGTCCTCAACCACCACCGGCCGGGAGATACCGTCAACGTGACCGTGTATCGCGGCGGAAAGAAGATGGACATCTCAGTGAAATTAGGCGAGCAGCCTGGCAACTGAGGCCGTGAAATTGGAAATTAAAAGCAAAATGAAAATTCGCTGAACAAAACTCTACTCGCTATTTTCTATTTCCAATTTCCATTTTTTGCTTCCATCAGCGGTTGAATTCGGCGCGGTGCATATCGCGGGCGTCCGGGCTCAGCAGATACCAGCCTTCGGCGATATCGCGGACGCGCTCCAGTTCCCGCTGCATTTCGGCGTGTTTCGCCTCCATGACTTCCGCGGTGGAGTCAGCCGGAACATAAATCGGCGGGGCAAAAAGAATCACGGCGCGGGCGAAAGGCATCGGAAACAGAAAATGGTCCCAGGTCTTTGCGAACGTTTTTCCGCGGTCCACGCCAATGTGAAAAACCAGGATAGGGCATGCGCTTTTGCGCGCGAGCATCACGGGCCCCGGCTTAGCTACGTAACGGGGCCCACGTGGTCCATCAATAGTGAACGCACAATCGACGCCTTCTTCAAGCCGTCTCGCCATAACGGCCAGCCCGCGCAATCCTCCGCGTGACGAACTTCCCTGCGCGGTGCCAAATCCGAGCCACTCGATGACTTTGCGCGTCCACTGGCCGTCGAAAGCGGTGGTATTCATTACCACGACGCCATGATTCCGGTGCCACCAAACAATGGGAAGGATAATGCGGTGCCAGAAGGCCCATATTATGCGTTTGCCCGAAGCATGAACTTTTTCGGCATGCTGCCAGCCGTGCACTTCATAGCGCAACGTTGGCCCGAGCGTTCGAATGACGGAGTAAACGGCTGCCGCAATGAAGGGAATCTGGATGCGCCGCGTCCAAGGAAGCTGCGGCAGCCGAGTATCGTAGTGCAGATTGACCGATTCGGGCTCGGTCTGCTTCGCAGGCTCGAGGATGGTTTCAGGTTGCGGCATGAACCGTTTGCGGGGCGATCTGCGGACATCTTCAGGTGCGCCCGCCATCGCGCCGAAGTATAGTATAGGCGAGAGTCCGCGAGATTGTTCCAGGAGTACGACGAAGTGCCGCTGCCCTTCCCGCCGAGACGAAGGCACCGCCGCTATTGGCTACTCGCGGCTGTAATTGCATTAGCCAGCGCGGCTGTCGCTACAAGAATGACGGCTCGCTCCGATGAGCCGGTCACGGACTCAGTTGGGATTATTGACGGCGCTGCCGTTGCGGTTACCGGCCCCATGCGTATCGACGTTTCTCACGGCCTCCCGAGAACGGTCCTACGCAGCGGCAGCGACGTGATTATCAAATCCGGGACGGCGCGCCTCGATCTGACCGATGGCGGTACCATCAGCATCTGCGGACCCGCGCATTTCTCCGTTCTGAAGGCTGGCAATCAGCTCACTCTGGCGCTGGATACCGGCACGATTCATCTTTCGATTGAACATGGGCCGGCTGTGACGGTTTACACGCCGCTTCTTCAGATTCAACCGATCGCCATTGGCGACGGCCCACAGGATGCGCTGGTGGGCTTTGATGCTACGGGCGCAATGTGCGTGCGGGCGTACCACGGCGCGGTTCGGCTGGAGCAGCAGCTCACCAGCCAAAATATTGTTGTCCCTCAATCGTCTGACATATTGCTCGTCAATGGCCAACTGGACGGTCTTCGCAGCGGCGGTGACCGCTGCTCGTGCGATCCGGAACTCACGAAATATTCCCCTCCTCCACACTTGGAAATTGTTCCGCCGTCCCCGGCCACGGAAGATGCGAACGCAAAACCTTTAGGGTCTGGAGAGATTGTTTCGCTGCTGCCTGTAGATAAACCTGCGACCAAAGAAGGGCCGATTTACGAAATTCTTGTGCCGCCGCTGATCTACAACGCAAACGCGGAAGTGCAACCTGAAGTAGACACCAGCCAGATCGTGGTGCTGCGGCGGGTGCGCGTGCGGCCTACGCTGATTTTCCAGGGGCGCGTGGAAGGTGAAATGGCGGCTAAGGACCCGCCGGCTGCTACTCAGATTCCTCAACGCCCACCCGCGGTATCCACCCCGAAACCTGCCGCGAAGAGCAATGTTCCGCCGAGCGATTCGGTTGTGGACCGCGTGGTTCATTACGTGCGTAAACTTTGGTCGCGCGGATCGTAGGAATAGGCCAAGCCTCCTCTGCTAATCACTGGCGATTCAGTGTGTGAGCGCCTCCTTCCGCATGGACCGGCTTGTGGAAAAGGCTTGCATTTTTCTTAGGCAAGCTAGGATATTTCTATATCCGTAGGTATTACCCCGAAGAGGTCCAGCCATGACGCGAACTCCTGGGATTCGCCGCCAATCTGTATTTGCAGTTATTTGCTTTCTTTCTTGTTGCGAGGTTTTTGCCGGTTGCGGTTCGAAATCCATGCCTCCACCACCCCAAAACGTTAGCGTTGCGCTGACGCCCGCGCGCGGCGGAGCGGTAACAGGGCAATCCATTATGTTCAACGCGACGGTGCAGAACGATGTGAGCGCGGCGGGCGTCACTTGGGGCACGTCAGGCGGCGCGTTCAGCAACCAAAGCTCGGCCGCAGCAACCCTGACAGCACCGAACGCGACCGGCAATGTTACGGTCACGGCCACAAGCGTGGCGGACACCACGAAGAGCGCTTCGGCAACAATTGCGATTACGGATTTGGCGGGCGTAACGACCTATCACAATGATCTGGCGCGCGATGGCGCGAACACGCACGAATTTGCGCTGACTACGGCGAACGTGAACACCGCCACGTTCGGTAAATTGTTTTCTTGCGCGGTGGACGGCGCAATTTACGCGCAACCACTGTGGATGCCTCAAGTCCCAGTAAACGGCGCAAAACACAACTTAGTCGTGGTGGCGACACAGCACGATAGTGTTTACGCGTTCGATGCGGATGCCAGCCCCTGCGCCACGCTATGGCACTTCAGTCTTCTGGATTCCGCTCATGGCGGAGGAACGGGGGCAGCGGGCGAAACTTCGGTTCCGTCTTCGCCCCCAAACGGTGTAATCGGCAATGGCTTCGGAGACATCACTCCGGAGGTCGGAATCACAGGCACACCTGTGATCGACACCGCGACGAACACGATTTACGTGGTCAGCAAGTCGGTCATTCCAAGCTCCAGCCCGCTGACTTTCTTCCAACGTCTTCATGCGCTCGACCTGGTCACCGGCGGAGAAAAATTCGGCGGGCCTTTGAGTATTTCAGCAACAGTACCGGGAACCGGCGACGGTTCCAGCGGGGGCATGGTGCTCTTCGACGCAGCCAACGAACACCAGCGGTCAGGTCTCGCGCTAAGCGGCGGCTTCGTTTACATCGCTTGGGCCTCTCATGAAGACCACAGCCCCTATCACGGATGGGTTATTGCCTATACGACGGATCTGTCGCAGCAGGCTGCTGTTTTCAACACTTCGCCAAACGGCGGCTTGGCCGGCATTTGGATGAGCGGAGCCGCGCCTGCATTTGACAGCAGCGGAAACATTTATTTCTCGACCGGAAATGGGACATTCGATACATCAGCGACTGTGCCGCCGCAGGCCCCCAACAATGATTTCGGCGATAGCGTCCTAAGAATGGGACCGCCGGCTGCAGGAACCTTGCAGCTTGCCGACTTCTTCACGCCGTTCAACCAATCCAGCTTGAACGCCGGTGACGTTGACGTTGCCGCGGGAGGCGTGGTTCTCCTGCCCAATCTCTCCTCCGGAAAGCAGATCCTTGTGCAAGTGGGCAAGGACGGAACCATTCATGTGTTGGACCGCTCAAATTTGGGACAGTTCTGCAGCACCTGCCCGGCGAGGGACGCACAAATCGTGCAGGAAATCCAAGGCCAAGTTAATGGCATGTGGGGCACGCCCGCCTATTGGAATAAGAATCTTTACATCGGAGGAGCGCAAGACGGAGGAAGCAGCGGCGATAACCTAAAAGCATTTTCCTTCAATGCGGCAAACGCTCAACCACTTTCCTCTACGCCAACATCCATGAGCTCGCTCGTGTACAACTTCTCGGGCCCGACGCCATCCGTTTCCTCGAATGGAACGACGAATGGAATTGTTTGGGCGCTCGATAACAGCCAATACGGCCCGCCAACGCCGAATGGCTCAGGGCCCGCGGTGCTGCACGCGTACGACGCCACGAATCTCGCGAACGAGTTGTGGAACAGCTTACAGGGAGCGGGGAACACCGCTGGCAATGCCGTTAAGTTCACTCTGCCCACCATTGCGAACGGAAGGGTTTACATTGGAACGCGCGGGAATTCGACAACCGGCGGGGGAGTTGGAGAACTGGATGTTTACGGATTAAAGCCGAATTAACAGGCAGTCCTTCACATACCTTCGTAGTTTGGGCCGCCACCGCCTTCGGGAACTACCCAATCGATAATCTGGTAGGGATCGGCGATATCGCAGGTCTTGCAGTGGACGCAATTCGAAGCGTTGATTTTCAGCTTTGGCGGGCCGCCGGATTCCTTCACCATTTCATAGACCGCGGCCGGACAAAAATACTGGCAGGGATTGCCGTATTCGACCAGGCACTTCGTGGAGCAGATGTTGGTATCGGCAACGTGAAGATGGCAGGGCTGATCTTCTTCGTGGCGCGTTCCGGAATGATAGACGTCCGTGAGACGATCGAAGGTGAGTTTGCCGTCGCCCTTGAAGCGTTCCGGAGCGGGGCGCCCGTCGATTTTTTTGTAGGCTTCGTAGCTTTGGTGCGCGCGCATGGGATCGATCAGGCCGCGGCCGCCGGTGATTTGCTGAAATGCGGCGTGAAAGAATCCACGAAACATGCCGTGCTGAAACGATTGGTGAAAATTGCGGACCTGCCAAAGTTCTTTCTTGATGTAGCTCTGCTCCACTTTTTTCGGGAAAGCGCTCAGAGTTTTTGAGGACGTGTCGCCGGATTTGAGAGCTTCGAAAATCGTTTCCGCCGCAAGCATTCCGCTTTTCATCGCCAGATGAATGCCCTTCAGGCGTTGCGAATCAAGGAAGCTGCCGGAATCGCCGATGATGAGGCCGCCGTCGACGTAGGTACGCGGTATCGCGTACCAGCCACCATAGGGGAGCGACTTTGCGCCGTAGCGCACGAGCTTGCCGCCTTCGAGAAGCTTTTTAAGAAAAGGATGCGTCTTCCACGTTTGAAACGCAGCGTGCGGGTCGAATTGCGGATCGGCGTATTCGAGGGCGATCACCAGGCCGATCGAAACTCGATTGCTGGAAAGGCCGTAAATCCAGCCGCCGCCGTACATGTCGGAGGAAACTGGCCAGCCGAGCGTGTGCGCAACATAGCCGGGCTGGACGCGGCCGGGCTGAACATCCCATAGCTCTTTGACTCCGATGCCGTAGCTCTGCGGATTGAGGTTGTCGAGCTTTTTGGCGGCGACTAGTTTTTTGGTGAGCGAGCCGCGCGTGCCTTCGGCGAGAACGGTTACTTTGGCGCGGAGTTCGTAGCCGGGAGTGAAATTGTCTTTCGGCTTGCCGTTTTTGTCGACGCCTTTGTCTTCGGTAATGACGCCAGCAATTCCGTCGCCTTTGTAAACCAATTCCGCGCCGCCGAATTCTTTGAAGACATTAACCCCAGCCGCCTCGACTAGGCCACCTAGCCACTTCGTGATTCGGCTCAATGAAATAACGTAATTGCCTTTGTTTTGAAACGGTGGCGGCGTTATCGGAAAACGAAGAGAAGAATTCTTTGTGAAGAGCAACGCCGATGAATCGGTGACCGGCGTATCGAGCGGCGCGGATTTCCCAAAATCGGGAACGAGTTCGGCAAGCGCCTTCGGATTCATGATTGCGCCGGAAAGCTGGTGGGCGCCAATTTCGCGGCCCTTTTCGAGGACATAAATATTTTCGGTGGAAAGGTCGGGCTTCGCGCCGGAAGCGTTGTGTTTCTTGATGAGGTTGGCAAGATGCAACGCGCAGGAAAGCCCCGCAGGCCCCGCACCGACAATGAGAACATCCGCTTCCAGTTGTTCGCGTTGAACAGTCATGTCCGGATTCTAACAGAGAGCAGTATATTGATTGGCAATCGAGGGAGGCAGTCGTAAGGAATGAATAAGGCAGCAAAAGTCGTTCTTGCGACGGTTTTGTTTGCCGCGTTCCTTTTTCTGGCCCTTTTCCTATTCAACGCCCGCGAGCTAGGGTACATGGATTCGGCGATCGGCTCACTGAGAGAGTTGAACAACTCCGCCCATGCCTATGCGGCTGCCCATCCGAAGAACGGGTTTCCGCGGTCTATTGAAGAGATGTATGCCGCAGGCTTGATCAACGACACCTTGAGGCATGGCGCGAAGAATCGGTATCGATACACATACCTCCCTCGAATCTCGAGTCAAAATGCGCTCGTCGAAGGATACGAGATTCGCGGAGATCCAATTGACGATTGGCCGAAGCGCTGGCATTTCTATTCAAACGAGGCTGGTGTGATTCGTCTCAAAGAGGGTGCACCGGCCAACGAAACGAGCCCGGGCGTTTAGGATACTAACTCTCAGTTTCCCGTCGGGATGATGCCTGCGTTCTCAACCATGAGCATCACGGTTCGCTGTGGTGCGCGTGTGCGGTGCAGGACTCCCTTAGGCACGACGGTGCCCTGGCGAGGACCGAGTTCCATCGTGCGGCCTTCGAGATCGATCAGCAGCTTGCCTTCGACGACGTAGAAAAATTCGTCATCGTCGTCGTGCCTGTGCCAATGATATTCGCCCTCCACAACGCCAAGACGAACCACCGAGCCATTCACCTGGCAGAGCGTCTGGTTGTACCACTTGTAGGTGCAGGCGTCGGCGAGCGCTTTTTCGTCGATGAGTTCCAAGGGCTGGCGCAAGATGTTGAGTCTTGTTTCGTAGGGAAAGCTTTCGGCACTGGCCATCGCAACCTCCGCATGCAGGCGATCGCTCTTTCTTACCCCTTGCGCACACCAGAAGAAAGCGCCAAATTGCACCTCATGCCCCAAGGCATTGCGAAAGAAGCCTTTCGGTGTTCTTGGGGATTGAAGTTTGCGGTTTACTTCGCTTTTTCGAGGGCTTCGGTGAGGGCGGGCATGATTTCAAAGATGTCGCCAACGACCCCGTAATCAGCAATTTCGAAAATGGGCGCGTTTGAATCTTTGTTGATGGCCACGATGGTGCGCGCGCCTTTCATGCCAACAACGTGCTGGATTGCGCCGCTGATGCCCAACGCGAGATAGAGCTTTGGCGCTACGGTCTGGCCGGAGCTGCCAATCTGTCGCTCCATAGGGAGCCAGCCTTCGTCGCAAATCGGGCGCGAGGCGGCAATCTCCGCGCCAAGCGCCTTCGCCAAAGCTTCCGCTTGCGGAATATTTTCGGGTGCCTTGATGCCGCGACCGATAGAGACGATTAGCGGCGCTTGCGTGAGGTCGACCGCGGACTTGGCTTCCTTGAACAGTTCGAGAGGCCTGGTGCGGATTTGGTCGGCGCTCAGCGTGACATTCACTCCGTTCACTGGAGCTTTGCCGGAAGGATGGGCGGTCAGCAAATCCGCACGAAACGCACCGGATTGAAACGAAGCGAACCACGGCGGTGCGCCAGTAAAGGTAACATCCGCCGCCGTCTTGCCCTGAAACATCTGGCGCACAAAAATGAGCTTCCCGCCTTCGTTGCGGTAGCCGATGCAGTCGCCGATCATGCCTTTGCCCAGCATGGCGGCGAGCTTCGGAGCAAAGTCGCGGACCTGGTACGTATGCGGAAACAAAATTAGATCCGGTTTTGCCGATTCAATCACCTGCTTGAGAGCGACGCAGAAACCGTCCGGCGTGTAAGCTTCTAAAAGATCGTGCTCCACGCACAGAACTTCGGCGACGTTTTTCGCGGCGAGTTCGTTCGCGAACGAGGAAACCCCTTTGCCGATCACGAGCGCGCTGACGGTACTTGAAGTGTCTTTGGCGACTTGCTGCGCGGCCACGAGCGTTTCGAAACTAGCGTTATTCCATTTGCCCTGGCGCAGTTCGGTGACGACGAGGATTTTCATGTTAGATCACCCTCGCTTCAAATTTGAGTTTTTCGACGAGCTTCGTGGCCACTTCCTTGGGCGTGCCGGCCAGGAATTCGGTTTTCTTCGTTTTCGTCGGCACGTAAATCTTTTCGATTTTCTGCGTCGGCTCATGCGAAACGCCCAGCGATTCGCGCGAGACGGTCGCAATTTCCTTTTTCTTCGCGGCCATGATGCCTTTGAGCGTGGCGTAGCGCACTTTGTTGATGCCGGACTGAATTGAAAGCACGGCAGGGAGCGGGCATTCCATCCACTGAAACCATCCGGCTTCGAGTTCGCGCTTGAGCTTCATTTTTCCGTCGAGCACTTCGATTTGCATAATGATGGTGGCGTGCGGACGGTCGAGAAGTGCAGCGAGCAGCACACCCGTCTGACCGAACCCATGGTCGTCGCTTTGCAGGCCAGTCAATACCAAATCGGCTTTTTCTTTTTGAATGGCCGCCGTGAGGGCCTTCGCCGAACCGAGCGGATCGAGCTGCGCGAAGTTATCGTCGGCAATGTGAATCGCGCGGTCCGCGCCTTTGGCCAGCGCTTCCTTGATGGTTTGCTTTACGCGCTCCGGACCCATCGAGAGCGCGACGACTTCCCCGCCGCGCCTTTCCTTGAGCCGCAGTGCCTCTTCCAGCGCATAGCTGTCCGGCTCATTCATCTCGAAGCCGATGTCGGATTCCTTGATCCAGTTGCCGGCGATAGCCAGCGGCGCGTCCTTCGCGGGGACCTGTTTGATGCACACGATGATGTTCACGAGAGATTTCCTATTCGGGCGATTTCTGCATGGACGCGATTAAATAGCCCATGCCGAAGTTGAGATCCTTCGCTCCGCTCAGGATGACACAAGGAGAGGGAGCGCGGCTAAGAGAAACTTGTCTATTTTCCGGACCAGCGCCGGAAAATGAGCGCGGCGTTGGTGCCGCCAAATCCAAAAGAATTCGAGAGGGCGTATTCGACTGAAGCTTTGCGCGCGTGTTTTGGAACGTAGTCCAAATCGCATTCAGGATCGGGATTCTCGAGATTAATCGTCGGCGGCAAAACCTGATCGCGCAGCGCAAGTACGCTGATACCAGCCTCAAGACCGCCAGCTCCGCCTAGTAGGTGGCCGGTCATGGATTTCGTCGAGCTGATGGGAACTTGCTTTGCGCGATCACCAAAAACGCGCTTCAGCGCGCGCGTTTCGATCACGTCCCCGATGGGCGTGGAAGTGCCGTGGGCATTGACGTAGCCGATGTCGTTAGGAGTAAGCTTTGCGTCCTTGAGCGCCGCCATCATCACGCGGTACGCGCCGTCGCCGTTTTCTTCGGGCTGCGTCATGTGATAAGCGTCGCCCGACATGCCGTAGCCTACGATTTCCGCAAGAATCGGAGCGCTGCGCTTCTGCGCATGCTCGAGCGACTCCAGAACTACGATTCCTGCGCCTTCGCCAACGACGAATCCGTCGCGGGCCGCGTCCCACGGTCTGCTGGCGTGCTGGGGATCGTCATTGCGCGTGGAGAGCGCCTTCATCGCGGCAAAACCGCCAACGCCCATGGGCGTAATGGTAGCTTCCGAGCCGCCGCAAATCATCATTTCCGCGGCGCCGCGCTCGATAATCTTAAAGGAATCGCCAATGGCATGCGCGGAAGCGGAGCATGCAGTGGCGGTTGCGGAATTTGGCCCCCTTGCGCCATAACGGATGGAAATCTGCCCGGAAGCCAGATTCACGATGGCGGAAGGAATGAAGAAGGGAGAAATCTTGCCCGGGCCCCCTTGTACGAGTTTCCAGTGCTCCCGCTCGATGATGTCGAACCCGCCGATGCCCGAGGAAACGTAGACGCCGACTTCGTCGAGATTCGAGTCCTCCGACTTCCAGTTGGCGGACTTCACCGCAAAATCGGCGCCCGCTATCCCGACCTGGATGAACCTTGCCATCTTCTTGATATCTTTTTTTTCAATCCACTGGAGCGGGTCGAAGTTTTTCACTTCGCCAGCGATGGTACAGTCGAAGCCTGTGGTGTCGAAATGGGTGATCGGGCCGATGCCGCTGCATCCAGCGATGAGGTTCCGCCAGGTTTCCTCCGTGCCGATACCCAGCGCGCAGACCAGTCCAACGCCCGTGACGACTACCCGGCGAGTCAAAGTTCCCAATCTCCCTGTTGAGGTGAATGTTTCGTGGTCACTTACCCTTGGCGTGTTTGTCGATGTAATCCACGGCGTCTTTCACCGTGGTCATTTTTTCGGCGTCCTCATCGGGCACTTCGATGCCAAACGCCTCCTCAAACGCCATCACCAATTCTACCTGATCGAGCGAATCGGCTCCCAGGTCGTCCACAAACGACGCTGTGGGGGTCACTTCCGCTTCATCCACGCCGAGCTGTTCGACGATAATCTGCTTTACGCGTTCTTCTACGCTGGCCATTCATGTCCTCCGCGATATTCAATCAGTGTAAGTGCTGTCTTAGTCCGCTGATCCCAGGCTAAAGAGCCTGCCCTGCTTGCGCGGAGTACAGCCGCGCGAAAATCGTGTGCTCAAGCCCATAGCATCCAATTCGCGGCCCCTCGCCGCTGTTACGAGCAGATTTGCCTTGAAATTACGCCCCCGGATAACCTGCCCATTCTAGTCAGGGCCCCCCGCAAGGTCAACTTTGAGTGCACTAGCCATTTGCAAACTTTGGCAAACCACAGTGGGCACACTTTCGAGCCAGAAGTATGCTATCGCGGTACCACCATTTCTCCGCGAATCTCTTCCCACACCGAGGGCAGAGCCAAGACTTAGCACGAGTCCCCGTGACCAAAACCGCTAGGACCCATACAAGACCTAGCGCGCCCACAACATAGCCTGTCATCCGCTGATCCAGGATGACAGTTGCCAGCATCGCTCGCACAATCATAAGCCCTGGAGGAATGCCAAAAATGGCAATCAATGCTTGGTTTCTTAGCGTCCGATAATTCGACCAAGCTTGCGAATAATCACTCATCACGCTAGATACATGCCGCCGTTGACGTCGAGGACGTGGCCGGTGACGTAGCCGGCTTCGTCGCTGGCTAGGAAAACAATGGCGGCGGCCACGTCGCGCGGACACCCCATGCGGCCCAGGGGAATGCGCGTTTTCAGATTCTCTTTCACTTCGGCCGAAAGCACATCGGTCATGGGCGTTTCGATGAAGCCAGGCGCCACGGCGTTCACGGTGATGTTGCGCGAAGCGATTTCCATGGCGATGGCTTTTGTCAATCCGATGAGGCCGGCTTTCGCGGCAACATAATTCGCCTGGCCGGCGTTTCCCATTTGTGCGACCACCGACGCAATATTGATGATGCGGCCCGCGCGCGCGCGCATCATGGTGGAAAGAGCTTGCTGGATGCAGAAATGCGCGCCGGTCAGGTTCGTGCGAATTACCGCGTCCCAGTCGTCGGCTTTCATGCGCAACGCCAAGCCGTCGCGCGTAATCGCGGCGTTGTTCACCAAAACATCGAGGCGGCCAAATTTCTCGAGGACGGCCTTAAACCCGGCTTTGACCTGCTCCGCGTCGGCCACGTCCATCTTCACCGCAAGCGCTTCGCCGCCAGCCGCAACAATCTCTTTCACCAGCGCCGCAAGTTTTTCTTCATTGCGCGCGGCAACAGCCACTTTTGCCCCCGCCTCCGCAAGCGCGAGTGCGGTGTCGCGGCCAATGCCTTGCGACGCGCCGGTAACGAGAGCCACTTTGTCTTTCAGGCTGAACATGGCCAGGTAGCACAGACTTTAGTCTGTGCGGTCGTTCCTTTCAGAGAAGACTTAAGAGCACAGATTGAAATCTGTGCTACTAGGCAGCGTCGGAACGCGCGGCCCCAATTTTTTCCAAGGTGGCAGCCAGGCTCTTTTCGTCCTCGACGTTCAAAGCGCCCGCGGATCGCTCGATCTGCCGCAGTAACCCGGTCAGCACGCGGCTTGGTCCCACTTCCACAAAAGTGTTCACGCCCTCGTCAATCAGCTCGCGGACGGATTCTTCCCAGCGCACGGGCATAGAGAGCTGGCGAATCAACGCCTCGCGTGCTTCGGCACCGGTCGTGATGGTGTCCGCGTCCACATTCGTGGCCAGCGGGACGCTCAAATTGGAAAACTCCACCCCGCGCAAATCCTGCTCGAACCTCTCCTGCATGGGCGCCATAAGTGCCGAATGAAACGGCGCAGAAACTTGCAAAATGACGGCGCGCTTAGCCCCCGCCTGCGAAGCCAGTTCAACAGCGCGCTTGATCGCGCCCGCATGGCCGGAGATGACTGTCTGCTCGGGCGAATTCAAATTTGCGGGAGCGCACACTTCGCCATCCATGGCGCGCTTGCAAACGTCCGCAACGACCGCATGCGACAAGCCCATGATCGCGGCCATGGCTCCTACGCCCTGCGGAACCGCGTCCTGCATGTAGGTACCACGCTTGCGGACAAGCCGCACCGCGTCCGCAAACTTCAGCGATCCAGCGGCAACCAGCGCGGAGTATTCGCCCAGGCTATGGCCAGCCACAAAATCTGGCTCGAGCCCTTTCTCAGCCAGCACGCGAGCCGCAGCCACTGAGACAGTCAGGATCGCCGGCTGCGTGTTGGCCGTGAGCTTCAACTCGTCTTCCGTGCCTTCGAAGCACAGTTTCGAAATCGAAAAGCCCAGCGCCTTGTCCGCTTCGTCGAAGACGGATTTCGCGACGGCATACTTCTCCGCGAGTTCCTTGCCCATGCCCGGGTATTGCGAAGCTTGTCCGGGAAACACAAATGCGACTTTGCTCATAGCTGATTCCTCCGCGCCACCGTCAGGCCGGAACCGCGGTGGCGGAGAGCTCCTGTTCGATTCTTTCGTTGATGCGCGCGCGGGCGAGCCCCGCGGCCACGCGGATGGCGTTTTTCACGGCGTTGGCGTTCGAACGCCCGTGGCCAATCACGCAGACGCCCCGCACTCCCAAAAGCGGCGCGCCGCCGTACTCCGTGTAATCAATCTTCTTCTTCAAACCCTTGAACGCGCCCTCAGAAAGCTTTCCGCCAACCTGAGCAAGAAGCGAGCTTTTCATGGATTTCTTCAGCGCATCAAAGATGGAAATTGCCAATCCCTCGCAAATCTTCAGCGCGATGTTGCCCACAAAACCGTCGCACACAATCACATCAACGCTGCCGGAAAAGAGATCCCCGCCTTCCACGTTGCCCACGAAATGGACCGGGCTCTTCTTCAGCAGAGTATAGACTTCGCGCGTCAGCACGTTGCCTTTGATTTCTTCCTCGCCCACCGAAAGCAGGCCGACGCGCGGGCGCCGGTTGCCAAAAGTCGCCCGGTAATACACTTCGCCCATCACCGCGAATTGCAGCAAGTGCTCGGGCCGCGAATCCACGTTGGCCCCAACATCCAGCAGCACAGAGACGCCCCCCCGCGCATTGGGAAAAGGCGCAGCCAAAGCCACGCGGTCCACCGACTCGAGTGTTCCGAGCAAAAAACGGGCGATGGTCATAACCGCTCCGGTGTTGCCCGCGCTGACCATCCCATCGGCCTTGACCTCGCGAACGAGCCGCGCCGCCACGTGTACGGAACTGTCTTTCTTTCGCCGGAACGCCTGCGCCGGGTGATCGTTCATGGTGATCACCTCGCTGGCCGGCACAATCTCAATCGGCAGACTGGGCTCCGCCGAGTGCTTGGCGAGCTCGGCCCGCACCACATTTGGCGGCCCTACAAGCAAAACGCGCACGCCAAACTCGCGCGCCGCCAGCACACTGCCCTCCACTTCAGGACGTGGTGCGTGGTCCCCGCCCATGGCGTCAACGGCGATGGTGATCATGGGATTTTGCCCGCAGATTCAGCGCAAACGCGAAACCTAAAACCTAAGCCGACTCTTGTACCGCTTTGCCCTTGTAGTAGCCGCAATGCGGACACGCCTGGTGCGGCTGCTTCATTTCATGGCAATTCGGACATTTGCTCAGTTGAGGCTTGGCCAGGAAATCGTGCGCACGCCGCGTGCTGGTCCGTCTTTTCGAATGCCTTCGTTTTGGGTTAGGCATAACACTACACCTCGTTCCCGCCGCTTTGGGCGGATTATATAGGGCTTTCGGCCCTGAAATGCTATTGTTTTTTCAGCAAGTCCTGTTTGATGCGCGCGAGAGACGCCAGGCGGGGATCCGCGGTGTGCGTCTCGCAGCGGCACTCTTCGTGATTCAGGTTCGCGCCGCAATTCGGGCACAGCCCCCGACAATCGCTCTGGCAAATGGCCTTGATGGGAAGCGCTAGAAGCACCTGCTCTTTCAGCACGTCCGCCAAGAAAAGACCATCTCCTTCGTAGAATCCGATATCTGTATCGTCGTCCTTCACGCGTTCTTCCCGATGCTTCGTCAAATCGCCATTCTTCTTGGGAAGCGGCGCATAAAACAGGTCAAACGACCGGCTTACTTCTTCAGTAACCGGTTCCAGGCAGCGCGCGCACACCAATTCCACCTTCGTTTCGAAGTTGCCTTCGATGCGAATCTGCCCCTCCAGCAATTCCGCGGTGGCGTTCACTTCCAGCGGCTCAATCTGCTTGACTTCAGCCGAATGGAAATCAATGCTTCCCGGAGCATACGACTTGTGAATGCGCAGCTTGCGTACTGCTAATTCCTTGACGTCCAGGAACATCTCTTCAGCGCCTCCGGCGCGCACGCTCATGCTTTACCATTATTCCGACGGGTTCACGCCAAGTCAAGAAAACGCGCGCGGTGCCTGCTATTTTTTTGCGCCTATCTTGTCACCACTCCGGCCCAGTACTTACTCTGTCTCGGTGTTTGCGTCCGCGGCTTTCGTTTGCAGATAGGCGCAATGGGCTGTCAGGGGGCAAACCTCGCATTTTGGCTTGGAACGCTTGCAAATCTCCTGGCCATGCTTCTTTAGCAGTAGGTAAGCGCGCTGCCTCGCTTTGAGTGTGAGGGGTAATCCTGAGTCGAGAATCTCCCTCGCAGCCTTGTAGTCGGCGGCGTAATTCTTCCCCGGTTCGCCTATAAAGAGCCGTACGGGCACATCGACGAAAGCCGACGGTACGGCCGCTACCGGGGCCAGACCTGAAAACAAGAGAATCTTTTCCGCGCTGGGCTCGCCGATGGTAGGAAATTCCTGGAGCACTTTCTTGGCTGCTTTGAGACCCTTTTCCGGCGGGTCTTGGGCCTCACGCATCCGCTTCTGTAGAGCAGCCGTCAGGTTGCCGCCCAAGTCGTTCTTTACCTTGCCAGCGATTTCCTTCAGCCGCTCCGCGCACAGCCCTGGAATGATTACGCTTGGCCGCATTAGTTTCGCAAGCTTCGGCTTAGACACGTTCAATACTTTCTGAACCTGGACGCCAACTTCGCGTTTCAACACCTCAAAACCCTTCGCGCACTTTGCATCGCTGGCAGGGTAGCCGCAGTTCAAGAACACAATCATCTCGTACGGATCCGTTGGACCCGCAAGTTTTTGCGGTCCGTAAGTTTCGTCCAAGGTATCCAGGATTTGGCTCAGCTTTGTGCTCACGGCAGGCTCATTCTACGTCGATTTGGGAGTCCGGCAGGCGCTTCGTCTCAAGAATACGGTAGCAGCCTGTGGCTCAATTCTCAAAGTGGAATGAGACGTGTGAAACAGCTCGCCGCGTTGAATGGTGCGACAAACCCGCAGAACCGAACAATACAGGCTATCGGCGTAAGCCATCTATAATCAGACAGTTAAGGACAATAGTACGAGTGGTAACTTTCTGGACTTTGAGCCAAAACGTTCCGGATTATGGGCCAACAACCTGCAACATTTTCACGCATGTAGTAGTGCGGCCTGGGGGCCATGCTCCGAGTCTCGCATTATCCATAATTCTGGGGGACTTACCTCATGTCCAGCTCCCGTTCACACAAGAGCTTTCTTGGAGCCATCATCTTGGGCGGACTCCTGTTATGGTCTTGGACCGCAACCAGCCAGGCGCAAGACTCCGGCCGCAAGGTCGTGAAGAAGGTCCCGGTCGCTTACCCTTCGATTCTGAAATCCAAAGGTATTGGCGGAGTTGTTCGGTTAAAGGTATTCGTCAAACCAGACGGTTCCGTAAGAGATTCTGAGGTCCTTGGCGGCAACCCCATTCTGGCTGAGAGCGCCCAAAAGTCCGTGGCGCAATGGAAGTTCTCTCCCACTAGCTCCGAAACGGCAATCGAGCTCTCTGTAACCTTCGATCCCCACTCCGACTCCGGCGGCTAGATCTTACAAGCACAAACTTTTCTTCCGCATTGTGAAAATAGAAAAGGGAGGCTGAATCTGAGCCTCCCCTCTTTCTTGCGATCTGGAGCGCGTCTAGAACTCGTACCGCAACGAAACCTGTAGCACTCGCGGAGAACTGGCTGTTGATGTAATGATGCCGAACTGACTCGTATTGTTGAGAGTCGCGGAGGCTGGTCCGTTGAAAACAGGATGGTTGAAGGTATTGAAAGTGTCCATGCGAAGCTTCAACCGCTGACGTTCCGACTTCGGCAAGTTGATGGATTTTTCGATGGCCATGTCGACGGAAGAGAAGCCGGGGCCGCGGACCGCGTTCCTGGTTCCCGTACCACCACCAAAGGGAAACGCAAATGCAGAAACTGCCGTGGATTGACTCGCGAAATATTGCAATTCTCCGGCAGAGTCTGTGTGAATGTTCTGCTTAAGTCCGGCAGCATTCAGCAGCACGGCAGGCGCGTCGAGAGTGAATGCAGTTGGGAAAGAGAGGGTGTGGACCGTGAAGGGATAGCCGGTCCTCCAGGTAATGATGCTGGAGGTAGTCCAACCACCCACAATCGCGTTGGCCCATCCCGGGGAATTGCGTAGGAAACGCCGCCCTTGGCCTATGGGCAGGTCATAGATGTAGTTGACATTGATGGTGTGACGCGCGTCGAAATCAGAGTCGGCGCGACAAATACGTAGATTATCGAGTTCGCAAACGAGACCCGCGCCACTTCCGGTATAGGTCACGTAGTTGTTGGTAATCTCAGAAACATTGTCGATCGAATGAGAGAAGGTGTAGTTGAAATCGAATTGCAGGCCATTCGATACTCGCTTACGGAGACTAACCAGCATAGCGTTGTAGTTGGAAGAGGCATAATTGCCGATATATCCGTTGGCCCCCGTCTGAGCCGGGAGACCAACATTGAAGTCCAGAAACCCGTCGGCGAAAAGCGCCTGCACTGTGTCCGAGAGATCACCAACTCGAAACAAGCGCCGGTTTAACCCGACCGCGATCTGAGAACAGGTCAGACTGATGCCAAATACGGCTTGAGAGAAAGCCTGACAATTGGCAGTGCCCCCCATCTGATTCTCGAACCAGGGCGCGTTCACAATGTTGAACAATCCTACGTGGTTCAGAACTTGCTGTTGCAACGCGGCAAAACCCTGGCGCAGCGTGGTGGCAGAAGCATTGTCTTTAAAATCCGTCACCGTAGCCGCATCGCCTACCGCCAAAAGTCTGCGGCCCAAGCGTCCAACGTAACCGGCTTCCAGCAACAAATTCCCTGGCAACTCGCGCTGGAAGCCAAAATTCAGGACGATTGCATAGGGACTCTTGGTGTTGCGATCAAACTGAAAAAAAGAGGGGAACCCCCCAAATGCCAGGCCGAGAGGTTGGCCACCGAAAACATTCGGCTGGACCGGCGGCTTAGTGCTTGGTGCAGCAGGGAACGGCGGCAGACTGGTGTTGAGCCCATTAAACCGAGGGTCGGTTTGGAGCGATGTAATGGGGTCATTGGTCACACCAAACGGATTGTTTGCCCCAGAGTCAAAAAGGAAAGTGTTTTGATCCAGACCAAAACTTGCGCCGCCACTAATCCGATCATGAAGAATCGCTCCGCCCACACGAACGGTTGACTTGCGGTCTCCGAAGAGGTTACCTAACAAACCTCCCCGGAATCCCGGGTTATAGGCCAAACCTATGCGCGGCCCAAAGTCCTTATAATCAGGCTTGTAGTAGCCTGGGGCGCTGTTCGCCGCCCCTCCCAAGGAATAGCTCATTATAGGAACAGCGCTGATTCCACTCACTCCCTGGGCCGCAGCCGTTTGCCGGGCAGACAAATAAGCATTTTCGTTCACGGAAGGGATCGATTGGAACCCGTTTATCTCGTAGGGAACGCTGTGTAAGAGATATCGCAGGCCGTAGGTTATGGTCAAATCAGATCGAAGCTTCCACGAATCCTGGCTATAGAACTCAAACTCATTGTAATTGTAGTCGCGCTTCTTTCCAGTTCCGCTTGGGAATGCATTTCCAGACCTGTCGTAGTTGAAATTGCTGAATACTTGAGAATAGCGGCCAAGCATGAACGGGAAAAAATTATCCCAATCCGAAACGGCGGAGGGGTCACCGTTGATGTCTGAGGGTCGAAGCTGATTCTGCGGAGCGGTGTCGAGGGATTGTATTTCACCTCCCAAGCCGATGCCGATGAAATTGAAATCGTTCTTCAGGGCGCTGATTTGCCGGATGAGTTTCAGGTCTCCTCCGAAATCCATGGTGTGATTCCCTTTAATCCAAGTCAGGCCCTCGCGGAACTCGGGAACAGGCACATTGCGAGACTGCGACGAAGAGCCAAGGAAAGGGTTAGAAATGTTCGGCGAGAAAAAGAAGGAGTTCGGAAACGTTGGTGCCGGCTTCGTCGGAAAATCGAGGATGGCGCGAACCAGGCCCGCGGAAAACTGGCTGATGAGGTTCGGGGTCGCAGTCCAAGTCCACCCAATGGACGAGGCATATCCGTTGAAAGTGTCTCGACTGCTCGGTGCGGGGTCACCGGGAAACTGCTCAATTGCTACGTTGAAATCATCATCAATGCCGTGACGCGCAACGCTGCTCCTTAGAAACAGTTTGTGCTTGGCGGTAAGGTTGTAATCGATACGTCCGGTGTAAACATTCTCCGTTTCGTGGACAGGAGCCGTAAACAGAAATCCGTCGGTATTGATACCGTCGCCGGCCGCGCCGGGGTCATTGATGGTTGCGGGATAGCGGCTGTTTATAAAACTGAGCAGGGCGGCATTATCGCCCGCTCCCGGTCCGGGACGAGGATCGAGCGCCATGACGTCTGAAGGCTGGAGGTAAGTAATGCAATTTGGTTGCGTAGTGAAGCGAGCGGTGCCATCGCAACCTGCGTTGCTATTGATATAGCCGAGCTGGCCGGCACGGAACTGCGCCGTGGGGACTGCGCGCACGTTCTGGCTGCTCGAGGAGCGGCGAAGCCCTTCATAGTCGAAGAAAAAGAAAAGCTTGTCTTTCTTCACGGGGCCGCCCAGATTGCCGCCAAACTGATTCCGAATGAGTGCGGGGCGCGCGACATGACTGCGATTGTTGAACCAGTCGTTGGCGGCAAAAAGGGTGTTCCGGTTATATTCACGCAAGTTGCCGTGCCAATTGTTGCTCCCGCCCTTGGTTACTAGATTGATTCCGCCTCCGCTGCTGCGGCCGTAATCCGCCGTTTCACCCGCTGTGACCGTGCGCACTTCCTGCAACGCGTCTACCGAAACCGGGATGGTAGATGAAAAAGCTTGGCCAGTAGCCTGATCGTTGATGTCCAGGCCGTCCAGCGTGATGTTCCCCTGGTCGCTTCGAGCTCCGGTAATGGAGCCCGCATCGTTGACGCCGGCCTGGAGCTGCATCAAGTTCGCAGCATCCAGACGAAATTGGATGGGCAGCTCGCTCACTGCTCTGGCGTCAATCACGTTACCGATCGTCGCGTCCGCGGTGTTTAGCGTGGCTTCGCCGGCAGCTTCCACGCTAATCGATTGCGTTACTGCTCCTACCTCAAGACTTATGTTGCGGGTTTCTGTAGTACTGACGCCCAGGGAAATGTTACTCACGACGAGCTTCGCGAAACCTTCTTTAGAAAACGTCAGCGAGTACGCTTGCCCGGGCGTTTGACGGAGAAACTGATAAAATCCAAGATCATTTGTCGTCGTGGTCTGATGCACGCCCATTTGCTCGTTGTTAAGCTCCACGGTGACGCCGGATACAACGCCTCCCGACGTGTCAGAAACAACGCCGCTCACTGCGGAAAATTGCTGCGCATTCAACGGGAAAGACACGACCAACAAAGACAATACACCCAGAACAACACCCCTCAGATTCTTCATTGATCCCCCGTACGAAAGCAAATTAAACGCAACTGCTGAAAACGCACAACCCCGTGCGGATGAAGTCCATGATGAGAAGAGAGCACGGCAATTGCCACAGAACATTTCTTACTTGTTGCGTAATCTCAACACCCATAAACACTTAGGTCCAAACCACGCCGTGGAGTGAAAGGGGCGAGACTCGATTCCTCTACTTATTGGAAAGAGATACGAAGATATGGATTCTTTAGAGTCATCCCGCCCTTTCCGACAAGCCCTTAATTAAGAACGCAACTGATCTCTAGGCCCCGCTGAGAAAATTAGTCTCTTAGCCCCTAATGGTGATGTGCACTCACAATTCAGAATTAGGGAGGGCTATTTTGAGAGAGCTCATCCGGTAGGCAATTTCTTCACAGGACTAGTACTAAGCAAAGTATGCTCTATCCCCACAAGCCCATGCAAGCTGCTGATTCATAATACTTTAGCTCGGCTCTGAACCCCGTCTTCCTTTGGCTCCCTTCGTGCCGCTTACTCTTGCCCTGGTCAAATCGAATAAAATGGGAGGAATCCAATGTGATTCCACGCTGTATTCAGCCTGCTCGTGCTGTTTGTTGTATGCTTCACTGTAGCCGCCTGGGCGACGCTGGTTCCTGACCGACCGATATCGGTCCGGTTGGCTCCAACTCCCGACAACCCAATCAGGGAAAATTGCTTCGATTGGGGATGCTGCTTTTTCACTGGACGTCATCAATGGTCAGGACAAGAAAACAGTCGAGTTTCTGGTGGACGATGACACGAAGGTGGAAGGAAGGCTCAAGGTGGGCGCTCAGGCCACCGTCGAGTATCGCTCGGCCGATGGCAGGAACATCGCGATTCATGTCGTTGTGCGACCTGCACCGGGTTTCAAGGCGCTGTAAGGATACAATGAGGAGAAACGGGTTCTTCGAAAACGAGTAAGAAGCATTCTTTAGTTCAATGTGGCCGCAACCCCAGCCCTCGCGGTCCATCCTCATTTCTTGGATTGAGGAGCTCAGATGCGCACGACACTGAAGATTGTCCTGCCCTTGATCGTGAGCGTCGGCAGCGTGTCTCTTGTCTTCGCCGGTTATCAGGTCAGGAACGAGCGGCGTATCTTGCGCAACGATCTGGCGCGCCGCGCGGAAATCCTCGCGGACAGTCTTCGGGAGAGTGTCGAACGCCTGCTGGATCGCGGCCAGGAAAAAAACCTGCAACGCCTTGTCGAGCGCTATGGGGAACGCGAGCACCTCAAAGGAATGGTCATCTACGATGACTCAGGAAACACGCTTGCGATGACCCCGGGGCTGGCGCCCTTTTTGCCGCTGCATGCCACTACCGCGACCAGAGCCACACGAGGAAATGCAGGAGTCGGCGAATTTCTCCCGCCCGAAGAAACGTCAGCACCAAAGGAAAGCGATGCTGTCCCCGTCCACGTCTATGCTTTGCCGCTTCATCGCGATGACGAAGTTGCCGGCGCCTTGCTGCTGATTCACGACACCAGCTACATTGACCTGCAAGTTTCCCACACCCTGCGCGATGCCCTGTTGAATGCGCTAATTCAGACCCTGCTGATCAGCCTGCTTGCCCTGGTGCTTGTGCGTTGGACATTCACCGAGCCACTCAATCGGATTGCAAAATGGGTGCGAACGCTACGAACGGGACAACCCAACTCACCTCCAGAGCTGCTGCAAGGAGAAATCATGGAGCAGTTACACCATGAGGTCACACACCTCGCCAGGGATTTGCATACCGCGAGAGCCGCAGCCGAGGCTGAAGCACGCCTGCGCGATTCAAATGCTTCCCTGTGGACCGCAGAACGCTTGCGCGTCAGCTTGCGCGAAAGGCTTCAGGACCAGCCCTTGTTTGTCGCTTCGAATCGCGAACCCTATATGCATGTTTATAACGGCAATAAAGCGATCAAGATGCTCGTCCCCGCGAGCGGCGTGGTCACAGCACTCGAGCCGGTTTTGCTGGCGTGCAATGGCACTTGGATTGCGAACGGCTCCGGCAGCGCCGACCGCGAAATTGTTGACGCGCACGATCACCTCCGCGTTCCGCCCGACCGTCCCAGTTATACGCTTCGTCGTGTCTGGCTCACGGACGAAGAAGACAAAGGCTACTACGAGGGATTTTCGAACGAAGGGCTATGGCCGCTCTGCCACATCGCCCACACGCGTCCGATTTTCCGGCCTGAGGATTGGCTGCAATATCAGCGCATCAATCAGCGCTTCGCCGACGCGGTCTTGCAGGAGATGGCGGACGTGGATTCGCCTATTCTTTTGGCGCAGGACTACCACCTCGCATTGCTTCCAAAGATGGTGAAGGATGTCCGCCCGGACGCACGTGTGGCCATCTTCTGGCATATTCCCTGGCCTAACGCGGAAGTTTTCGGGATTTGTCCCTGGCAGCGAGAGCTGATTGAGGGGCTACTAGGGGCGGACTTGATCGGCTTCCACATCCAATCGCACTGCAACAACTTTTTGGAGACTGTGGACCGCGCGCTGGAAGCGTTGACAGAATGGGATCGCTTTGCGGTAAATCGGCAAGGGCACGTCACGCGCGTGCGTCCCTACCCGATTAGCGTGGCGTTTCCGGAGAATCCCCCGGCAGGTGCCGATTCTTTCAACGCCGACGCGCTTCGCCGGGCCTTGTGCGAAGAAATGGGAATTGAGGCTACCCATCTGGGGATCGGCGTGGATCGCGTGGATTATACGAAAGGAATCCTGGAGCGCTTTCGCGCTTTAGAGAGGTTCTTCGAGCTGAATCCCGGCTACCAGCAGCGTTTTACATTCGTGCAAATCGGTGCCCCGAGCCGCACGGACATCGAACGTTACAAGAGTTTTCTCGATGAGGTTGGCGCAGAGGCGGACAGGATCAACGGGCGTTTTCAAACTTCTCGCTGGAAACCCATCGTTTTTCGCAAGAAACACCATTCTCATGAAGAGATTTCGCGCTTCTATCGGGCAGCCTCCTTTTGCATGGTCACCTCTCTGCACGATGGCATGAACCTCGTGGCCAAAGAGTTTGTAGCTTCCCGCGAGGACGAACGCGGAGTTCTCCTTCTGAGCACTTTTGCCGGAGCGGCTCATGAACTTTCCGACGCGCTCCTCGTCAACCCTTATGACATTGCCCAGCTTGCCCGCGCCATCCACCGAGCGCTGGAAATGCCGGAGCAGGAACAGGCTGAGCGAATGCAACGCATGCGCCATACCGTGCGCCAGCACAATGTCTACCGCTGGGCCGCTCATCTGCTTTCGGACCTGACCGAGATTCGCATCGAACTAGTGGAGCGAGTAGGAGCGTAGGACCGGGGCTGAACGGGCCGGCTAACTTGTCGTTGCTGTTCTGCATCTAAATCGGGTTCGCGATTCGCACATCTAAAGATGGAGAGGATGCGGAATTGAACGTCGCCGAAACACCCTTTGACTTTGTAACCGCTTCCTACCTCACGCGCATCGGAAACCAATCGGCTACGACCCTCGCGGAATTACTGGCAGGCCTCGAACACTGCAGCGACGCTTCCATCTTTCATCACACGTTTCAAACTCTGGGGACCCACCACTTCCTCACCGAAGGCTTTTCGAACGACTTCGCGCAATGGACGCTCTCCTCCACAAACCGGAACGACCTGGCTGAGCAGCTCGCCTCCCTCGACATCCGCGATTACACTTCAATTGCCGCGCTGCGCAGTGATCTTTGCTGCATGGTCCGCGATTTCTGTGTTGCCCAGCCCCAACTTGCCTCGCAATCGGGCCTCGAACGCTTCTATTTTTGCGAAAGTGTGGAAGTGACCGTGCCTCTTGGCCATAGCGCCAGCGACCTCGATGAATTTCGCGACGGGCTTACCCACATCAGTCACGCAGCCTTCTATTTCCATTTCATATCCTCGCGGTTGCGTCTCCAGCTTCAAACCAATGACTTTTCTCACTGGCTCTCCTCCAGTCTCGGGCTGCGAACTCTCGCCGACAGCATCAATCACATTGATGTCTACACCAACACGCTTGACAGTGCGCGCGCAAAAATGCTTCGCCTGATTGACCGCGAAAGGAAAAAGGCATGAGCGAGGTATTGTTGGCGAGCCGCATTCCTCTGGAAAACTACGCGAGCGTGGTCGGCGCGGGCGAAATCGAAGAATTGCGCGCCCTGGCCAAGCCTCTGCGCGGCCGCAGCATTGAGATGATCAACTCGACGGCCGTGGGTGGCGGCGTCGCGGAAATCCTCAACCGCCTGGTGCCTCTCGCGGAAGAACTAGACCTCAGCATTAAATGGGACGTGATGAAGGGCGCCGAAGAATTCTTTGACGTTACGAAGTCTTTTCACAATGCGCTCCACGGCGAGCCTTATCAGGTCAGGCCCAAAGATTTTGAAGTTTTCCTTGCGTACAACGAGCAAAACCGCGTGGCGCTCCCGCTCGATGCCGAATTCATAGTCATCCATGACCCGCAGCCCGCGGCGCTGATTGACGGGCGTCCTACCGGCTCAAATCATTGGGTGTGGCGCTGCCACATTGATTTATCACATCCAAACCGAGCCGTCTGGGACTTCCTGGAGAAATTCGTTTCCCGCTATGATGGGGCGATGTTCTCTTCTCCTGAGTTTTCCCGCCAGCTCTCCATACCTCAATATCTTTTCTATCCCGCCATCGACCCTCTTTCTGAAAAAAATTGTCCTCTGGATTCAGAATTCATCGAGCAGGTTCTTCATCGCTACCAGATTGATCCCCAGCGCCCGATTTTGACGCAGATTTCGCGCTTCGACCGCTTGAAGGACCCTATAGGCGTGATCCGCGCATACCGAATCGTAAAGCGCTACTTTGATTGCCAGTTGGTGCTTGCAGGCGGCAGTGCTTCCGACGATCCAGAAGGCGCACAAGTGCTGAAAGAAGTTGTGCGCGCCGCAGACCGCGATCCCGACATCAAGATCTTGGAATTGCCTGCCTGGGCCCCACTCGAAGTAAACGCACTACAGCGTGCCTCCACAGTGGTTGTCCAAAAAAGCCTGCGCGAAGGATTTGGTCTCACCGTTTCGGAAGCACTTTGGAAGAAAAAGCCGGTCGTGGCTTCAGCAGTTGGCGGCATCCCCACGCAGATTATTCATAAACACACCGGCCTACTGGCGCATTCAGTGGAAGGCACTGCTTATCAAATTCGTTTTCTGCTTTCGCATCCGGAAATCGCAGCAAAGCTTGGCGAACACGGCCACGAACACGTAAAAGAGAATTTCCTCATTACGCAAAAACTCAAACGCTATCTCGCGCTGTTCTTGATGCTCGACCGGAGCATTTAAATCATCGAAATTATTGCCTGTTTTGGGTCCGGCGCGGGCAACTTAGCGCGGCGAATGCCCATCTAAGATTGGAAGCAGCAGCCTACCCTAGCTCCGGCCATTCCTGCTTTTTGCTCCAATTTTTGTCCGAGGAGAATCCAGTATGAAGCGTCTTGTTCTACTCACGTTCTTGGCATTCCTGGCAGGGGCAAGTTGGCTTGTGCCGTCCGCAAAGGCGCAGGATCAGTTTCAAGTAGGCGCGTACGGCGATTATTTCCGGCTGTCGCAAACAGCTTCGAACTTGGGAGGGCTTGGCGGTCGGGTGGGATACAAAATGTTCTCTCACGTGATGTTCGAGGGCGAAATCAACTATGACTTCGAACAGGGGTTCACGGAGGTCTGCACGAACTGCACGACTCTGACCGTGGCACCCAGCAATTTGAAAGTCCTTCATGGGCTTGGAGGATTCAAGGTGATTGGCACGCGTCACGCCATCCGCCCGTTCTTGCTCCTCAAAGGTGGCTTCATAAACTTCCAATTGAGTTCGCGGCCTCCCAGCTTTTCGGGATTTGTAAGCGCTGTTGATAATCTCCGATCCAATAACGTAAGCGGCGTCTTTTACCCCGGCGCGGGCGTGGAAGGCCATCTGGGTCCAATTGGGCTGCGCTTAGAAGCGGGCGACGAAATCTATTGGACAGGTAAGCCGCACCACAATGCGCGTGTCGCGGTCGGGCCGTTCATTCGGTTCTAGGAACCATTCCGCGAACTCTAGAGCAAATCAGGGGGAGATCTCGTTCAAGCGAATCTCCCTCTTTCATTTCTCCAAAACTCAATTGCCTCGTTGCAGGATCAAGCAGCCCGCGATCAGGTCATGCAGCGCCTGTTTCTTGTCCGTGAAACCCGCCATGATGTAACCGATGAGGAGAGGGATCATGTTCGTCACAATCTTTGCGAAGTGCCTTCCTGTGGCTCGCCAAAAACTGACACGACGGCCCTCCATGTCCGTGACTACGAGGCCCAGAACTTTCTTGCCCACCGTCGCCTGCCATTCCGAACACTCCATCAACGCGTGATAGAGCCAGGTGATTACCAGGCTTGCCGTTGCGAGTAAAAAAATCACCGCAACGATGACCCACGCCCCGTTTTCGTTCCAGTCTTCCTCCGGGTTGATTTGGCTCAGGTAGGCCCCGAGTCCGGTCAGAAAGACCAAAGGAATCGCAACAACGCAAATTCCGATTAGGATCACCGCGCCATCGATGAGGTATGCGAGAAAGCGCAGCCAGAATCCGCCATACTCGACGCGAGGAGCCGCGGGCGCTTGTGCACTCATTGGGCGGGCCACCACTGCCGCCGTTGAGAAGGCTTGCCCGCACGCCGCACAGAACATCGCCCCATCCGCCATCTGCGAACCGCACTTGGAACAGTACACGCGAGCTCCTTGCTCACAAATTTCCAGGGATCAGGCAGGGAGTCATACTACTTGCCAGTCATGCGGAGGTCAATTTGAACCACAGGTCGATATGACCGCCTTTTTTAGGGAGCACCGCCGCCCGAGCCGCCCAAATTGCGGCAGCACTGCTTCATCCGCCGAAACGTTCGTGGTGCTGCCGCAGCAAAAATTGATCGGTCATTCCGGCGACGTAATCGCACACGATACGGTGGCGCGGCTCCGTCCTCGCAAACTCCTCGTACGAAGCGGGCATAGAGTCCGGCTTGGCCAGATAATATGCAAAGAGTTCTTCCAAACATCCCACCGAGCGGTCGCGGTCTTCCGTGATGGCCTCATGATTGTAGATATGCGCAAACAAGAATCGCTTCAGCGCTCCGTTTTGCGCCGCAGCCTGTTCGCTGAATCCAGCAAGTCGTTTTGGAATGCGTCGAATGTCTTCCGTCGAGGAAATGCCGCATGAAAACACGCGCTTCTGCGTGGATTCGATAAGATCCGTCGCCAAAACATCCAGAACGTGCTTGAGCGCCTCATTGAATTTCAGCTTTTCGCGCGCTTCCGGATGCCCCTCGTTCACCCGTGTGTAAGCAACCCCAAAAAACGAAACCTCCTTGCACAAAACCGTGAGATCGAGCAGTCCCGCCTCCAGCGCGTCGTCAATGTCGGCCGTGTTATAAGCAATTTCATCCACCCAATCGATGAGCTGGGCCTCGAGCGGCGGACGCAAATCAAGCAAATATTCGCGAAGCTGCGGAAATTCCGCCTCTGAGTAGTCGCGCGAATGCTTGATGATGCCCTCGCGCACTTCAAACGTGAGATTGAGTCCGGGAAAATCAAGATAGCGCTGTTCGAAATGCTCAACGATGCGCAGCGCGTGCAAATTGTGGTTGAAATGCCCGCCATGCGCGCGCATCAATTCGTCCAGCTTACGTTCGCCCGCGTGCCCGAAGGGCGGATGGCCAATGTCGTGAACCAGGGCCAGGGCTTCGGCGAGTTCCGTATTCAGTCCCAACGCCCCAGCCACCGTGCGCGCAATCTGCGCCACTTCCAGCGTATGTGTTAACCGATTGCGGAAATGGTCCGAATAGCGTGTAGTGAAAACCTGCGTTTTGGCTTCAAGGCGACGAAACGCCCGCGAATGAATAATGCGGTCGCGGTCGCGCGCGTAGTCGCTGCGGTAAGGATGGGCCGGCTCAGGATAATGGCGCCCACGAGAGTCCTCCGCATGCATGGCCCAAGAGGCCAGAGGAGGAAGAGTTGCGATGGTCCGCTCCATCTCGCTCCGAAGAGTCCGCGCGGGTTCAAATTAGCATTAAGTCAGGACTTCGGCGAAATCGAATCCAGACCGCGGTCCGCTTGCTCGGAGATATTTGTGTCCGGAAACTCTTTCCTAATCTGCTGATAGATGTTGGCGGCCTCTTTGGGATTCGAATCGCGCAGAGCACGTGCAAGCTCCAAGAGCACTAGCGGGCGCGGCACGAGAACGCTCGGCTTGTCGGCAAGGGCCCGAAACAGTTTGGCGGCATCATAGGTCTTTCCGGTGCGTGCATTGATGATGGCCATTTGATACTGCGCCATGGCCGCAAGTTCCTTGTCGCTGCTTCCGCTGATTTTTTTCAGTTCTTCGAGGGCCTGATTTTGCCGCTCCAAATCTTCCAGGCAAAGCGCTGCGTAATAGCGCGAGATTTTGCCGGGATTCGTGGACGGATAGGAGTCCGCGAGCTTGGTGAACTTGCTCAGGGCATCCTGGGCGCGGGCTTTTTCGTCCGGGTACGAAGGCTCGGTCGGATCTGCCCCGGGGGCTGCGGGCCCTATGCGGCCTTGATAGGCCTTCATCGCTGCGTCAAGCTCCACGGAGGCCTGCGCCGTTTGGCGATCGACGTAGAAGTGCCATCCGAAGTAGCCGATGGCGACCAGGAGCGCAACCGCAATTACAATGCCTACGAACTGCCCGTGAGACAACACGGCTTCTGCGCCGTGCTCGATGGTTTCCTTGATTTTGTCCTGTTTCAGCTCTTTGCGCGAAAGATGTTCCGACACACGTCTTCTCCTGAATAGGCTTAGAGATGCCATCGTAACACAAGACTGCGCTCGCAATCCGGTTCGGCCCGGATTTACCTTTGCGTCAGAAACGAGGCGGGCAATCTCGCCAGCGGCTCGAACGGTGCTAGCTTGGAACTATGAAGACGGCTTGCATTCATTGTGGGGCGGAACATCTGCTGAAAGACACGGAATTTGGCGGGCATGCGAAGGTCCAGTTCAAGTGCTCGAAATGCCGCAAGACCACAATCGTGGAGATTAAGCGGCGCACCGACGCCACGATAGTGATGACCCCGCTTCCTTCCTTCGCCCGCGCCAATGCCACCAGCTCGAACCTGAATCTGCCTCCTCCCGATCCGAGCTTGAAGCTGCCCGCAAACAAAAATGTGGTTCTCAGCATTCTCTCTGGCCCCTCCAAGGGCCAAAACCACACGCTCACAAAGCCGCGCGTGGTGATAGGCCGTAAAGGGGCGGACGTCGCGCTGAGTGACCCGGAGATCTCCCGGCATCATTGCTTGCTGGAAGTGAGGGACACGTACATCAATTTGAAAGACATGGACTCCACCAACGGCACTTTTTTTGAAGAGGAGCGCGTTCGCGCCGCCATGCTCATCAATGGCGCCGAATTTCGTATCGGTAACAGCTTGATTCGCGTCAGCTTCCAGGAAAAATAGCGCAGCGCTCTACCGCCGATGGTCCGCTCCCCGACAACCCGTCAGGCAAACTGATTGTGCGATACTACCGCCGAATCAAAGTTATGGACTAGAGATGAATCGTCTCTCCGCTTGTTTGATTACCTTGAACGAGGAGCGCAACTTACCGCGCGCTTTGCGCTCCATCGAAGGGATTGCCGACGAGATCGTCGTAGTCGACTGCGGAAGTGAAGACCGCACGCAAGAGATTGCGCGAGCCCAAGGCGCGAAGGTTGTTGTTCGTGAATGGACGAATTTTGCGGATCAAAAAAACTTTGCCGCGGCAGCAGCAACTAACAGGTGGATCCTATCGTTAGACGCCGACGAAGAACTGAGTGCTGATCTTTGCCAATCTCTTCTTGACTGGAAGCAAAGGGAACCGGAATTCGCAGTCTACGAAATGGCCCGCCGCGCCCGGTATTTAGGTGCGTGGATCAAACACTGCGGGTGGTATCCGGATCGCCGGCGCCGGCTTTATGATCGCAATGCCGCAAAATTTCAAGGGATCGTGCACGAGTCGCTACAGCTTGAGGGCCGGCCGGGACGGCTGCGCGGGGATTTGCTTCACTACACGATGAATTCGTTCGCGGAGCATGAGGACAAAGTCGAACGCTACGCGACACTGGCAGCCCGGCAAATGTACGAGGCCGGAAAGCGAAGCTGGCGTGCGGCGATGTGGCTGGCCGCGCCGTGGACTTGCTTCAGCACATTTGTACTGCGCGGGGGCTTTCTAGACGGCTATTGCGGCTGGCTGATTTCGCGGATGGCGGCACGCGGCGTGTGGCTAAAATTCAAGAAATTGGGAAAACTCGTTGACGCGGGGCGACGCGGCGACGATGTACAAACGTCATGAGAGTGCTCTACGTGGACCTCGAGCGCGAATGGCGCGGCGGCCAGAGCCAGGCGCTGCTAACGTTGCTTGGTCTGCGCGAGCGCGAGCTGCAGGTGGAACTCGTGGCAGCGTGCGATTCGCCGCTAGCAGTTCGCAGCCGCGAAGCTGGAATCACCGTTCACGAAGTAGGCCGGTTTGGCTTGCGAGCCCGTTCGGCAGCGATGATACGCGGATTGCTGGCGCGCCAGAACTTCGACGTCGTGCACCTGAACGAACCTCATGCGTTGACCGCGGCGTGGCTGGCTGGCGCCTACAAGAAAGTGCCGCTTCTCTTGTCGCGGCGGATTGGTTTTCCGTTGAGACGCGGCTGGGCTACGCGTAAGCGCTACGCGGCAGTCGAACGATTCGTCGCCAACAGCAAGAACGTCGCCCAAAGCCTGATTGACAGCGGAATCGCCACCGAACGAATCTCCATCGTAAATGAAGGCGTCGAGATCCCGCCGCTGCGCTCAACGGAGCAAAGAAACCTCGCGCGAAGGCAGTGGGGCATGAAGGAGGATGAGTTTTTGTTCGGCTGCGTCAGCGTGTTTGTTCCGGAAAAGGGCCAGCGGCATTTGATTGAAGCGCTCGCCACGATCAGAGAAACCCATCCCGAGGCGCGTCTCTTGCTTGCTGGCGATGGCCAATGTCGCAGCGAGTTGGAGGGACTCGCAAAGCGGCTGGGACAATCAGACTCCGTGCTTTTTCCAGGATTCGTGAATGATGTTGCCAAAATCTACGATGCGCTTGACGCTTTTGTTTTTCCTTCTGAATTCGAAGGCCTCGGAACTGCGCTGCAAGCGGCAATGGCAGCAGGTTTGCCATCCGTCTCGACAAGCTGTGGGGCATTAGCCGAAGTCGTGGACCGAGAAGGAACGGCATTGGTAGTTGAACCAAACGGAAGTGAATTCGCGACTGCAATGTTGCGCCTGGTGACTGACGCAGATCTTCGTAAGAAACTCAGCGCGGCAGGCCGGCGCGAAATCCAGCAGCGGTTTTCGTCGGAACGCATGGTCGACGGCACCATCGAGGTTTACGAAGACGTTCTAAAAAAACAGCGCGGCAAATGAAACCGGAAGTCGCGATAAAAAGCCTGAAGCGCCTGTCAGCCCCTGTGGGCCGCCAAGCGCTTCAACCTTAAAACTTTTGCGCTAGTAAACTGACTTCTCTCTTCGTTCCAGCGTTGCCCTCCTATCCTGCTCGCCGCTTTGCGTCAAGCTATTTGGGGGATTGAACAACCCATCGCCCTTTCGGGTTGAGGAACTCCACGCCAATGGCAAAGCCTTCGCTTTGCAGGGATTGGCAGTAGGCTACTCGAGCCGAGGAGCGAAACTCTCCG
>DATEGP010000006.1:0-35379 GCA_035280045.1 Candidatus Acidiferrum sp. | reverse complement strand
TGCCAGTTCTTCCCAAGCGCTTCGCGTTCACGCGGGCCTTTTTTTGTTCCGGGTAAGAAAGCGTGACCGTTTCTGTGGGAACAACAAAATAGAAAATCCTGTCATGCTGAGCGTAGCGAAGCATCTCAACCTCAACGAGTTCCGGCCTGAACCTTTTAACCTTCAACTTTCACCTTTTCAACAGCTCTCCAATTGCCGCCGCTTGTTAGCTGTCGACTGCCGGCTTCCCTCACGCTATAGTGTTCTTCCCCGGTTCCCAGGAGGTCCCCATGCCGCAACCGTCACCCGCGCCTGAATCTCAAAGCGCTTTCATGGATCGCGTTCCTCGCCCGCCCGTTTTCACTTCGCCCGCCGAAGAGCGCCGCCATCGCAAAGAACGCCTCGCGGCCGCGTTCCGCCTCTTTGCCGAATATGGTTTCGACGAAGGCGTCGCCGGCCACATCACCGCGCGTGATCCCGAGCGACTCGATTGTTTCTGGGTGAATCCCTTCGGTCTGCACTTTGGCCGAATCCGCGTTTCCGATCTAATTCTGGTGGATCACTCCGGCAAAGTTGTCGAAGGCCACGCGGAAGTCAATCTCGCCGCGTTTGCGATTCACTCCCGCATTCACGCTGCGCGCCCCGATGTTGTCGCCGCCGCGCATGCGCATTCTCTCTACGGCAAGTCCTGGTCTTCTCTTGGCCGCCGCTTGGATCCGCTGACGCAGGACGCTTGCGCGTTTTATGAAGATCACGCGGTCTTCGACGATTACACCGGCATCGTGGAGGAAACTTCCGAAGGTGACCGCATCGCTCGCGCTCTTGGCGCCAAAAAAGCGGCCATCCTGCGGAATCACGGCCTGCTCACCGTTGGCCACACCGTTGACGAAGCTGCCTGGTGGTTCATCACCATGGACCGCTCCTGTCAGGCGCAACTTCTCGCCGAAGCTGCGGGCCAGCCGCAGAGAATTCCTCATGAAACCGCGAAGAATACTTACGCGCTGGTCGGTACGCATCTCGCGGGGTGGTTCCAGTTCCAGCCGCTCTGGCAGCGCGTTTCCCGCGCGCACCCAGACTTGTTTGAATGATGGATCGTTTTGCGGCGGCTGCTTTCCGAGGCCGGGCCGCTTCGATTCACTTGCGCGCGCTTTCTTGTAGGGGCGCGCCATTGCTGCGCTCCTTTTGGCGCCGCCCCGCTCCAGGTAAATTCTAAGGAGCTCAGTAGAATGTCGCGTGCTTTTCCGCTCTTGGCAGTTCCACGGCTACCACCGTCCGCAGCTCCCCGGGGCACGAGCCAGAAGCGCGCCGCACCGCTCGCGCAAACGAGCTTGGCGATTTGAAGCCCAAGTCGATCGAAAGAACCTTGATCGCCACTTCCGGCTGAACCGCGAAAAAGCCCCTTACCCGATCCATCAGGACTCCTTCCCGGTATTGCCTGAAATTCCCTCCGGTCGCCAGCCGCACGATCTTCTTGATGGTTCGCTTGCTCACGCGCAAGCTCTGCGACAGTTCTTCCAGCGTTTCCTGAGGACTTTCTTTCAAACTTGCCGAGATTTGCTCGAACAGTATTCCTGGATCGTAGGACATAGGTCGATCCTCCCGGTTTAGCTTTTACGTTCTTGCCTGGATCGTGCTTCAGGTTGGCAGGTCACGCGCGTTCGAGCCGGAGCCGGGGTCTGCTCTTCCAGGACGGCGGGACGAGAAGGCTTCAGTCGCCGTTCAGGTGGCCAGCGCCACCACTCTAACGCGACCCCTTTTTCAAACAATCAGGTATTCACCTGAATCGCTCATCCGCACAAGGCCGGAGCGATTCGGCGCAGTTGCGCCGAAACCAGGCGAATCTGCTCGTATGTGATTTCCTCCGGGAGCGCTTCTTTGATTGGTTTGAGCCGCTCCATTCCGCAGCGTTGGCACGCGCCGGCAATCTGGTCGAATACTTTCTGCGCAAGCCACTTTGCCTGGAACTCGATTTCGCCACGTTCGATCAGTTCCGCAACAAGAGAGATGACAGAGCTCAATTTGCGATTACGGATCTGCGCAATTTCTTCGAACGTGCGTCCTTCCTCAAGAAGCCGAATTGTTTCCTTCGCCGGACTCGGACCGCTGCTAGCCGAACCCGGTGTAGCTCGTTCACCGTTGCGAAAGCGCTCGAGCGCCGCAAGGATTTCGTCTCCGTACATTTCTGTCTTTTTCTCCCCGAAGCCGGGAACACGGCGCAGCTCGGAGAGGCTGGACGGCATTGCGCCGCAGAGGTGCTCCAGCGTCGAGTCATGCATGACGACGAAGGCGGCGATCCCTTTTTGCCTGGAAACATTCCTTCGCCATTCGCGCATGTACTCTTTCAATTCCAGGTTGGGCTCACTGGCGCCAACTGTTTTTTGAGAGACTGTTGTCGATTGCCGCTTCGCGGGGATTCCGCGTGATGCAGATTTCTCTCCTTTGAGATTTCGTGTCGCCGCTTCGATCCAAACAGGAACGCCCGCGCAAGCGTCACACTGATCGCATTTCTCCCACTTCGGCGATTCGCCGAAGTGCTGGCAGAAATAACGCTGGCGGCATTCCCTCGAATTCACAAAGTTCTCAATTTCGTGATAGCGCTGCCAGGCTCGTTCTTTCTCTGCTGCGTCCGCGATCTGCCGGATGAAGTAGGCGTGCAGCCCGCCGTCCTTTTTCTGCCAGAACAAAAAACAATGCGCGGGCTTTCCATCGCGGCCTGCCCGTCCCGCTTCCTGGTAATACTGCTCGACGCTTTTGGGCAACGCGAGATGGATCACGGCTCGCACTGCAGACTTGTGAATGCCCAACCCAAAGGCAATTGTGCCGACCATCACGCGGACCTCATCGGCCATCCATTTTTCCTGATTCTCGCGCCGCGCTTGCGCATCCATTTGCCCGTGATACCCGATGGCGCGAACGCCGTTCTCTTCAAGAAGGTCGACCGTCTCTCCCACGCGCGCGATGGTTGGCGCATACACAATAACGTTCCCGTCCTGGATCCGCCGCACCGTCTCGATAAGCATCTGTATCTGCGTGCTTCCGTCGCATTGGCGCACCATGTACCGCAGATTCGGCCGGTGGAAACTGGCAACATGCTTGAACGGATCGCGCAGCCGCAGTTGCTCGACAATGTCTTGCCGCACACGCCGCGTCGCGCTTGCGGTGAATGCCGCGATTGGTTGGCACGGGAAAAGTTCCCGCAGCCGATTTAGCTGCCGGTACTCCGGGCGGAAATCGTGCCCCCATTCAGAAATGCAGTGCGCTTCATCAATGGCAAAAAAGGAAACCGGAACACGCTTCAACCATTCCGACGTCCCGTTGAGGGCGATGCGTTCGGGCGAAACATAAAGCAGCCGGTACGCCCCCTGGCACGCTCGCTGCAGAATCCGGCTCCGCTCTTCGCTGGAGAGCGAACTGTTGAGGAATCCTGCGGGGATCCCCATCTGTTCCAGTTGCGCCACCTGGTCTTGCATCAGCGCAATCAGGGGAGACACGACCACCGCCGTTCGCTTTTCATCGAGCACCGCCGGCAATTGGTAGCACAGCGATTTGCCGCCACCCGTGGGCATTACCACGCACGCGTCGCGCCCCGAAGCGATGCTGCGGACAATTTCCACTTGACCCGGCCGAAACGTCTCGTACCCCCAATAGCGCTGTAGCGCTTGAAGAATGCGTTCGTCATTTTCTTCTTGTGGGTAACCGGTGGTTTTGTCCTGGCTGGCGAGTGACGTTGTAGCGGCCATCGAAGCTCCTTGGGCTGCCGGGGAAGCAGCGCAGGCATATTCGCTTTTGTTTCGCCTTCTGTCAAGTGCAAAGTTTTCAACGGTTACGCGCCGTATCTTGCGCAAACTTGTGTTCGGTGGGTTGTAAGTCGTCATAGCCGATCCTTGTCAGTCGCGTTTGGGGCGCGGGAGGTCGAAGACGAAGGGCTGAGGTTCGTCGGCTTCTTTTTCCGCCACGACGTGGGAGTGCAGGAGCTGGTTGGTGATGTAGGCGAGACCGCAGGCGCGACGGGGGGAGACGCGGCCTTGGGTCATCAGAATGAGGAGACGAGTGAGGGATTCACGAAGATCTTCGGCGGAGGAGAATTTGAGTTCGCCGCCGAGGAGGTCTGAGGAAAGGTCGGCGAAGTCGTCGGGGACGGGAACGAGGGGGAGGCCGGCGGCGACCTGACGATTGTAGTGGCGAAGGCAGAAGCCGGATTTGGCGGCGAGGCCGGGAAGAGTGCAGCGGCGGCCGTTGGAGTAGCGGTAGTGGCAGCGTGTAAGGGCCTCCGGGCGTTTGGAAGAGAGCGGCGGCTCTTCGGTAGAGATAGGCGCTGGGACGGATGGTGCGGGTGCGGCGGATTCGATAACTTCCGTTTTGATGACGGTTTCCGTGGTGTTAACGGATGCCGGCGGTGCTGCTGGTGCTTCGGTGGTGTGGGTGTCGGTAGTCATGATTTCCTCGAGACTTGAGATTGGCGGCCAATTTGTGGAGTGCTGTTGCTGCAGGGGGTATGGCCATCCCCGGGCAACAATGCCAAAGCTTGAAAAGAAAAGGGTTGCGGGCGGAGCATCGTGGAAGTGATTGAAAACAAAGGGGTGGAAAATGCAAGGAAGTTTGCAATTTAGAAGGTTGGAAAGTTTGAAAGTTAAAGGAACGGAGGGTAGGAGCGCGGCGCGGCGCGGATCGGCGGAGATGGAGTCGAGAGTTCACGACCTATGATAAGCACATCGTAGCTATTTTGTCAAGTCCTTTCTTAGTACTAGGATAATTTGCCCACGGGGCGTCATTCGAACAGATTTTGCGTAAGATGAAGAAAACACAGGGATAGAGTGTGCAGGGGGACCGGAGAAAATCCGCACCCTGAAAACCGCAGGGTGCGGCACCCTCGGGCCTGCCGCGGGATTGGTCGATGTTCCACCGCCAGGAACCGGCTGTCCGGTCATGGTGTCTAAGACACAGGTGGCCTCGTCTGTTAAGGTGTGGTGACATGAGAGCCTATTTGGTGGCGACGCTGTCGCTCCTGGCCGCTTCACCTTCGCAATCCCCTGCACGACTGCCGTTCAGGGATAAGCAGGTCATCGACTACGCGAAGTCCATTGATGTACAGACGCTCGATGCTTCCTTGCTCTCTCAGCGGCTCGAAGACTGGCTCCAATCCGGGCCGCCGCGCGCCCATATCGCGTTTTGGGAAGTGGCGGACACCTGTGACCTCAAGCCCGACCCTAGCAAAGATTATCCCCTTTGCGCGGAGATTCGCTTTGGTCGTAACGGTCAGTGGGGAATTTTTCTGGTTCAGGTTGGAACGAACCGCGACGGAATCGTTGGTCGACCGCAAGTCTATGGGAACATCAGCGTTTTCGAGGGAGTCTTTGTCTTGACGGGCGGCTCCGAGCGGCTCTCGGACCTTCCCGCCCTTCTCGACCAGCCAGTCGTCACCGGTGGCGTGGAGAAGATGTACCACGAGGTAGTGGCCCACCACCCAATTGGTATCCCGGCGGGCGCGGAGATGGCGACTCTCCGGCCTTTCCTGAGCAAGCGATTGACCGAGCAGATTCAAACAGCACAAGCCTGCAAAGATGACTACACGCGTCAGGGTCCAGCGGTCGACCGAAGTCCAAAACCTAGCTGGTTGACGTCCGGTCTCTTCACCGGCGAAGGCAAACACGCCTTGCCTATCGATGCGCTCGTGGAACGTAAAGAGAAGCAGAGCGATGGGTCATTTCTGGTGTATGTGGACCTAGAATATGACTACATCGACTTTGGACATGGCCGCAGAGCTTTTTACGGAGGGCACGCCTGGCGAGTTGCAACGCGAGTGATCTCCGAAGAAGGGCAATTCGTCGTCGACGATGTTCGCGTCTTCGATGGACTCTCTACCGACGGTCCTTCTCACCTTCTCTCGGACTCATTCACCGGCTGCGACGGTTCTCACTGGACTCGCAATCACGACAACCCCTGATAAGGACGGTTACCGCAAGAGTAGGTACCAGAATGGGGCGTGCAGAACGAGGGTTACTACCCTGCTTTTCTGCGAGGCGGCGGCTTTCTTTTACTTGCACGCTTCCTCAACATCACTTGCTTCTCCTGCGTCAGTTGCCGCGTCTCAGGCGCAGTGCCATAATTTCAGTTTGCGTGAGGCGCGGAACCTCAGCAGCACGAAGTCACGTCTCACGGTCAAAGGGTAGTGGGTGAGTTTGAATTTTGACCCCTTGTGTCACGATTCATAAAATTCAAACTGACCCACTGCCGGTCTGAGAGGCCTTATGGCACTGAGGGATAGCTGGATTGAAAAGAGATTGAGTAGCGAGCAGGGCAGAGGAGCTAACGCCGATCAGCGATCGGCGATCCCGGGTGAAACCCCCGGCAACGGGGAAGCGACCGGCTCGAACGGTGGCGGCAATGGGGCGCAGGCATCCGGAGGACGCAACATGTCGCAGATGCATTTTGCGCGCCATGGCGTCATCACCGAGGAGATGCATTACGTCGCCAAACGCGAAAAACTCGAGCCCGAGCTGGTTCAGAGCGAAGTGGCGCGGGGGCGGATGATTATTCCGGCCAACGTGAATCACCGTGGGCTCGAGCCGATGGCCATTGGCATCGCCAGCAAGTGCAAGATCAATGCAAACATCGGCAATTCGGCCACCAGCTCGAACATTGATGAAGAATTGAAGAAGCTCCACCACGCAGTGCACTACGGCGCGGACACGGTGATGGATCTTTCGACCGGGGGCAACATTCCGGAAATTCGCAAAGCCATTATTGATGCGTCGCCGGTTCCTATTGGCACCGTTCCCGTGTACGAAGCGATTTCGCGTGTGCGGCGTCCGGAAGACTTGAGCTTCGAGCTGATGCTCGAGGTTATTGAAGAGCAGGCTGAGCAGGGCGTGGATTACATGACCATTCACGCGGGCGTGATGCGCGAGCATGTGCCGTTTGTGCGGAAGCGCATCACCGGCATCGTGAGCCGCGGTGGCTCGTTGATGGCGCACTGGATGGAGCATCACAAGAAGCAGAATTTTCTGTACGAAAATTTCGACGCGATTTGCAAGGTTTTCAAAAAGCATGACGTTAGCTTTTCGCTGGGGGATGGCTTGCGCCCGGGCTGCATCGCGGACGCGAGCGATGAAGCGCAATTCGCCGAGCTGAAAGTCCTGGGCGAATTGACGAAGAAGGCCTGGGAGCACGACGTTCAAGTGATGATTGAAGGCCCGGGGCACATTCCCATGGACAAAATCAAGGAGCAGGTGGACAAGGAAATGGAATGGTGCCACGAAGCGCCGTTCTATACGCTGGGGCCGCTGGTGATTGACATTGCGCCGGGGTACGACCACATCACCAGCGCGATAGGAGCGGCGATGATTGGCTGGCACGGCGCTTCGATGCTTTGCTACGTCACGCCGAAGGAGCACCTGGGCTTGCCGAACCCTGATGACGTGAAGCAAGGCGTCATTGCTTACAAGATTGCGGCGCATGCGGCGGACGTGGCGCGGCATCGTCCTGGCGCGCGCGATCGGGACGACGCATTGAGCTATGCGCGGTTCTTGTTCGATTGGAACAAGCAGTTCGAGTTGTCGCTGGATCCGCAAACTGCGCGAGCCATGCACGACGAAAATTTGCCCGACGATTTCTACAAAGAGGCTAAGTTCTGCTCCATGTGCGGGCCGAAATTCTGCTCGATGAACATCACGCAAATGGCGGAAGCGGAATCCGGCCAGGATCAGGCTGAACGCAAACAGAAATTCGCGGAATTACTGGTGAAGGTCCAAGGCGCGGGCGCGTAAAAACCACGCTCAAAAGGATTGAGCTGCGGGACGCCACTCTTGATTGGATTCGACAACTACCCAGGGGACGCAAATTCACCTACGGAGACACCTTTGAATTTTTGAAACAGAATTTTCCAAGAGAGTGCGCGCAACGGAGTCAACTCCAACAAGGTAGGCCAGCGTTTGAACGAGACGCCGGATTCGCGATTTGGGACGCAAGGCTCAGACACCGCCTTATCCGTTTAACGGGAATCAGAGGACAACGCGAACGTCTGTAGCAGTTATTATGAGAGGCAAGAACGTGGGAATGTTTGAGATCAAAGTGAAATTGGCCAATCAGGCGGCACCTAGCCGGACGGAAGAGGTTTCTTTGCTCGTCGATACCGGCGCTACGCTTTCTTGGGTGCCACGTCAAGTGCTCGAAAAACTTGGCATAAAGCCCACCGCGAAGCTCGAATTTCAATTGGCCGATGGTCGGCTTCTTCAGCGAGATGCTGGGGCTGCTCTTTTCACCATCGACGGCAAGTCCCTGGGTATCCCGGTTGCCTTTGGGGAACCCGGGGAGGAGTCCGTACTCGGGGCGACCGCTTTGGAGGCGCTCGGATTTATGGTGGATCCTGTGGAACAGAAACTGATTTCGCGCAACTTGCGTATGCTGCGAATTGGAACAATCCAGCTTTCTGATGCGTACGCTAATAAGAGAAAAGATCTGGCTCGTGTGCCTCAGACCGAGGTGGGGCTGAGGAGGTGAAAACATGGAGTTTCTGGTTCTAATGGCGCTTCTTTATTTTCTGCCCACGGTCATCGCTGTGGTTTTTCGCCAAGGGCCTGATACTACCGGCATTTTTCTTGTGAACTTCTTTTTGGGATGGACGATCGTTGGCTGGTGGGTCGCACTGATCTGGGCGCTTGCTTCTAACGGGACTTCTCATGAAGTGCGCCATGAAGTGCGGTACGTTCCTACAAGTTCCGGGCGGTTCTGCTCTCAGTGCGGCACGCTGTCGCCTTCCGGCGCACATTTCTGCACGGCGTGCGGTCATGCGGTGTGATTCGCGCTAGATTGCGTCGCCGCAATCCTTGCGGGCTGTGCCATGAAGCGCAGGAAGAGTCATGATCGATCACCTAATCCTCAAACTGCTGGAGCTTGCGCTGAAAGGTCTAGGGTCGCTAGCCGAGAACTTTCCGGACGATCCTCGCTTGGGGCGCAAATTGCTTCTCGCCGGAAGCCTGTTGGTTTTGACAATTGCTGCGCCAACGACTTCGCCTGAGTGGGGCGACCTCATCCTGATCTTGAAGTCTCTTTGTGTTATCGCGGGTGGAGCATGTTGGATCCTAGGAGGCTTTGTTTTTTTGCGGCGGTGGGTATGGAGACGCCAGGATAGGCGAGTGCCTGTTATTACGTCCTTGAACCTCAAATGAAAGAGCAAACGCTTGTCACAAATGCCTGAGGCCACACAAAACGATTCACTGCGCGAGGAATTCAACCGCTGGGCGGAAGCGGGGCGCGGCGAAGGCATGGAGCAGGACCACCTGCCGATCACGCTGCCGGTTCTGGAGAGAATGCGGTTTGGCGCGGCGGACAACGTTCTCGACGTTGGATGCGGCGCGGGCTGGCTTTCGCGGCGGCTGGCAAAACTTGTGCCGCAGGGCCGCGTTGTGGGAATGGATGTTTCCGACGAAATGATTCGCCACGCGCGGCGCGCCAGCGTGGACTTTGAGAATTTGATGTTCGTTACCGGCGAGGTGCAGGAAATTCCCTGGGAGCCGAATTTTTTCTCGCACGCGATTTCGATCGAATCATCGTATTACTGGCCGGACCCTGGGGCGGGCATTCGCGAAATTTTTCGCGTGTTGAAGCCCGACGGGGCGGCGTGGATTCTCATCAACTACTATCGCGATAATCCGCATTGCCACCAGTGGGGGGAATTGCTCGCGGTGAAGACGCATTTGCTTTCGGCGGAAGAATGGAGCGATTTTTTTCGGGCCGCCGGCTTTGGGAGCGTTCTGCACCACCGCATTGCCGATCCTTCGCCGTCGCCGGAGGTTTACACCGGGCGCTGGTTCCGCGACGCGGCGCAACTCCGCGCCTTCAAGGCGGAGGGCGCGCTGCTCGTTCATGGCAAGAAAGAATGAAATTTCTTCGCCGTTCCATTTGATTTCAATCGGCCGCCTTAGGCGCTGCAAATTGGTGAAGGACGTAAGAAAGCACGAAAGAGGGAAGTCGAAGAGTCGAAAAGGCAAAACCGGCAGAACCTGACACAGAGATCATAGAGACCAAGAGCACAGAGAACACGGAGAAGGATAGAAAGATAGATGTGCCGCGCCTACGGCACTCGGGATTTGTGGCGCTTTCATTCCCAGCCCTAACGGGCTGGGCTAACGTGTGTCGCACCTCCGGTGCTGGGAGGCAGCCTTCACGTTTCTTCATGAGGGCGAGCGCTGGCAAATTTTCTTTCGGCGTGATATGAACCCTGGCATTAGGAAGTCCTATCATGTCTTTTCTAAACAGCAGGGTGGCGGTCTTGACCGGGGCGGGGTCGGGCATCGGCCGAGCGCTCGCGCAGCGGTTGGTTGCTGCGGGTTCGGCGCTGGCGCTTGCGGACATTGACGAAGCGGGATTGCAACAAACCGCGGAGTCCCTTGCGAAGAGCAGCGCGCTTGTGACCACGCATGTCGTGGACGTCGCCAAAGAAGAAAGCGTGGAGTCTTTTGCCGCCGACGTGAGCGCGAGGCACGGGCGCGCCACGCTGCTCATCAACAATGCGGGAGTGGCGCTTCACGGAAATTTCGAGGAGATTTCGCTCGACGATCTCCGCTGGCTGATGAACATCAATTTCTGGGGTACGGTTTACGGAGTGAGATATTTTCTGCCGATGCTGAAACGCGAGCCGCGGGCGCACATTGTGAATTTATCGAGTGTTTTTGGCCTTATCGCACCGGCGGGGCAGGCGGCATACTCGGCCAGCAAGTTTGCGGTGCGCGGATTCACCGAGGCGCTTCGCCACGAACTGGCGCCGACCAACGTTTGCGTGAGCTGCGTGCACCCCGGCGGAATTCGCACGCCGATCGCGGCGCGCGCGCGATTGGGCGCGGCAACGCCGGCCGCTAGCCGCGAAGAAGGCATCGCGAGGTTTCAAAAACTGGCGCGCACGCCTCCGGAAAAAGCGGCCGAGGTTATTCTGCGTGGCGTGGAGCGCCGCGAGCCGCGCATCCTGATTGGAATGGACGCTTATCAGATTGACGTCCTTCAGCGATTGCGGCCGGCAACTTATTGGAAATCCCTGGCGCGCAAGCTCAAGGACCCGGCCGCCAAACGCAAGGCAAGTCCAGTCAAACAACCGGGCAGCTAAGCCGAGACCGGAAACTCGGTTGATCGGACTAAACGAGAGTGGTGTTTGACCACTTCCTATGGACAGCCCAAAGGAGAGATGATATCTTCCTTTGCACAATCCAAAGGAAGGATCGCCAGCCAGTGAGAACGCACCGGCGCAAAGAAGATCCGGAAGGAACCATGGACGCGAAGAAATCGGAAGTGCTGCAGGGGACGCTGGACCTGATGATTTTGAAGACGCTGCACGCGCTAGGGCCGCTGCACGGATTCGGAATTGCACGGCGCATCGAGCAGGTGAGCCGAGACGTTCTCCAGCTCAACGAGGGGACGGTGTACACCTCACTCCTGCGATTGCAGCAGCAGGGATGGATTGCGGCGGAGTGGGGTGCGTCGGAGAACAACCGCAAGGCGAAGTTTTATTCCATCACCAAGCGCGGGCAGAAGCAGCTTGAGATAGAAACCGAGAACTGGGAACGGATTTCCGGTGTGATTGGCCGAGTGCTGCGCCTGGAAATGGAGAAATAGCCATGAGGTTACGGCGACAGTTCAAGTTACGCGCGTTCGCAGCAAAGTTGCGCGGTTTTCTGCGCGGACGCCGGCGCGACGCGGAATTCGAGGACGAAATCCAAGAGCATTTGCAGTCGCTAAAGGAAAGATTCGTGGGGCAGGGCATGTCCAGCGAAGAGGCCGCTGCGGCAGCGCGACGCCAGTTCGGCAACGTGACGTTGCTGGAGGAGGACCGCAGAAAAATGCTGACGCTTCCTTGGATTGAGGGGCTATGGCAGGATCTGCGGTACGCCCTGCGCACACTTTGGAAGAGCCGGGGATTCGCGGTGGTGTCGGTCGCGACGCTGGGACTGGGAATCGGCGCGGCTACGGCGATTTTCAGCGTCGTGGAAAATGTGGTGCTCTCGCCGTTTCCTTACAAGGATGCGAGACGCATGGTGTTTCCGCGTGTCCACAACACGCAGCAAGGCCAGGAGGGCGGTCGACAGGGTTATACGACGACGGAATTTCTGGAATTCGCGGAAGGCAACCATGTTTTTGACGGGATGACCGCCGCATCCGAAGACTTAGTTTTGTATAAGCATGGAGAAGGCACGGAACAATTCGACGCAGCGCGGGTGACACCGGGCACGTTCGAATTTTTCGGGATGCCAGCACTCTACGGGCGTGTGATGCAGCCAAGTGACTATGAACCGGGTGCTCCGCCGGTTTTCGTGATGCGCTACAAGACCTGGATGGAGCGGTTCAACGGCGACTCGTCGATTCTGAACAAAATTTTTGTATTGAGCGGGACTCCTCGGACGCTGATCGGCATCATGCCGCCGCGCTTTGGATGGTACGGCGCGGACGTGTTCCTTCCGGAGAAGCCGGTACGCGGAGCGATGGCGGGAGCGACCGGAGAGGAACGGTATTGGTTCACACTGGGCCACCTGAAGCCGGGCGTATCGATGCAGCAGGCCGAAGCGGACCTGACCGTGATTGCCAATCACCTGGCGAGGGTTTATCCGCAGGACTACCCGCCACACTTTACGGTGCAAGTAAAAAAACTGGGAGACACAGTAGTGGGCCGCATGGAGGCGACGTTGTACACGGTACTGGCGGCAGTGGGATTGCTGCTGATGATTGCATGCGCCAACGTGGCGAACTTGATGCTGGCGAGGGCGACGGCGCGCGAGAAGGAGTTTGCATTGCGCACAGCGCTGGGTGCTGGACGGGCGAGAATCGTCCGGCTACTGATGGTTGAAAGCCTGGTACTTGCGATGGGCGGGGCGATGCTGGGGGTGTTTCTGGCCTGGGGCGGGCTAAAGGCGCTGGTTGGGGCGATGCCACAGGATACGATTCCTTCGGAGTCGGTGATCGAGCTGAACGCGCCGGTGCTGGCGTTTACGTTATGCGTGGCAGTACTGACGGCGCTTATTTTCGGATTAGTACCGGCGCTGCAATCGTTTCGGCGCGACCTGAACGAGCCGGTACGAGACAGCGGCAAGGGGGTGAGCGGCGGATTCCGGGGAAAGTGGTTGCGTGACGCAGTCGTGGTGATGGAAGTCGCGCTATCTTTGACGCTGCTGATAGGCGCTGGCCTGTTGATGCGGAGTTTTGTGGCCCTGCGCGAGGTGCGTTTGGGACTGCGGGCGGACCACGTGTTCCAAACCGTGCTGCTCCTACCGGAGGGTCGCTACAAGACGGCGGAACAAACAACGGAATTTTGCCGGCTGCTGCTTGCGAGATTGAAAGCATTGCCTGGGGTTGCAGATGCGACGGTGTCGACAGCGGTTCCTTCCCGTGGCGGCGACGAAAGCAGAATGGAGATCGCAGGGAAAACGCACGGGGAAGAATGGCAGACCCTGTTCCAATCGGTCAGTGAAGGATATTTCCGAGTGCTGCGAGTCGAGCTGAGAGAGGGGCGGGTTTTTACCGACGCGGAAGTCAACGATGCACGCAAAGTAGCGGTCGTGAACGAGGCCTTCTCGCGCAAGTATTTGCCCAACGAAGATCCAATCGGCCAGAGGGTGCGGCTCACGAGACTCGAGACCTCTGCGGAGCCCTTGCGCGATGCCTGGTTTGAGATCACCGGCGTGGTGGCAGACGTTTCCAACCGGGGGCTGAATGCCCCAGTCGAGCCGGAGATATGGATACCGCACACCATCGCAGGGGCGGGAGCGCAAGTTCTGCTGGTGCGCACGTCGCAGGACCCGGGGACGATGATGAATGCAGTGCAGCGGGCGGTCTGGGCCACGGATTCGGGAGTGCCTCTAGGTAACTCGGGGACGTTAGAGCGTCAGATCAGCGAGACGCTATATGCCGGGCCGAAATTCGGCTTTCTGTTGATGACCATTTTCGCGGGCATCGGTTTGATTCTGGTGACGGTAGGTGTTTACGGCGTGCTCGCTTACTCGATGGCACGGAGGACGCACGAGATTGGAATCCGCATGGCGCTGGGGGCAGAGAGCAGGGACGTTCTCGGAATGGTAGTCAGGTTGGGCCTGCGACTCGTTGCGGTGGGAATGGCAATCGGAATAGCGCTGAGTCTTGCGCTTGGGAGATTGATCGGGACCCAGCTTACTGGCGTGTCGGCATACGATCCGCTGACCTTGGCGGTGACGACGCTGTTGCTGACGCTGACGGCGGCAGTCGCATGCTGGATTCCAGCGCGGAAGGCGGCGCGCGTTGATCCGATGGTGGCGCTGAGATACGAGTAGGTTTACCAGACCGGCATGATTTGGCCGATCCGATTTCCCGAGGATGTATTTTGACGAGCGTTCCCGGTGCATATATACTCCCCGAGAAGCGGCGAAGAACGGGTCCAAAGACCAGTCGCTACGGACGGGTCTAGCTTCGTCGAGAAGCCTCAGCCTAAAGAGGACCCGCCACTACAGAGGTCGTCGCGGAGTCGTGAGACATGGGTGTTCTGGACCAGCGGTTCGAAAAGAACTTCATGATTACGTCGGTGGACTACGTGTTCAACTGGGCGCGGAAAAGCGCGCTGTGGCCGTTGACGTTTGGGTTGGCGTGTTGCGCGATTGAGATGATTGCGTCGACGACTTCGCGGTTTGACATGGCGCGGTTTGGCGCGGAAGTGTTTCGGCCGTCGCCGCGGCAGGCGGACTTGATGATCGTTTCGGGAACGGTGACGCTGAAGATGTCGCCGGTGATTCAGCGGGTGTGGGCGCAAATGCCGGACCCGAAGTGGTGCATTTCAATGGGGGCGTGCTCGAGCGTGGGCGGGCCGTTTAATACGTATTCGGTCTTGCAGGGCGTGGACCGCATCGTTCCGGTGGATGTGTATATCGTGGGGTGCCCACCGAGGCCGGAAGGGCTTTTCTACGGATTGATGAAGCTGCAGGACAAGATTGACCAGATGACGCTGGCGAAGCGGCCCACTGAAATTCGGTTGAAGCCGGAGATGGTGGAAGACTTTAAGAAGGGCGTGATGGTGGCGCAGACGATGGAACCAAAGTAGAAAGCAGAAAGCAGAAAGACCCGAGGGAAGAGGAGAGGCGGAGACAATGGCGTTGGTGAGGACGGCGAAGACGAACGAGATTACGCCGGGGACGATCCGGGAATTTCAGGTGGAGGGCAAGGCGGTGGCCTTGGCGAACGTTGGGGGCAAATACTACGCCATTAACAACACTTGCCTGCATCGCGGCGGACCGCTGGGGCAAGGGACATTGGAAGGAACGGTGGTGACCTGCCCGTGGCACGGCTGGCAATACGACGTCACGACGGGGAAGGTCAAGCAGAACCCGGCGGTGGGGGTGGATTGCTACAAGATCGAGGTTCGTGGCGAAGATATTTTTGTGGATGCCGGGTAGGACGTCGAAAAGGGAAAATCGAAATTCGAAATTCGGAAAAACATTTATCTCTTGAAACCAATAGAGATAGTCAAAGTTTGGTACCGTAGAATTCGTCGTTCGGCAGGAATCCGTTTCTGGCCTTCCATCTTGATTAGATGCCAGATAAGACTTGCATCTCATTGAAAAGAATAAGGATAGGTTGATTTCGCCTGGTATAAAACACATAGGCTTACGTCCTTCGGAAGTAACTCTTTTCTGCACTCTTTTCCTGTGAAAATCTCACATTTTGTTTCGCTTTTTGAGTGCCACCGTGTATAGTTCTGCGGACTCCAAGGCCTCAATGGCGATAATAATTGTTGAACGACACTACTGGATCTTCAGCGCGGACCCTCACCACTATCACTGGGACACGCTTTTCGTAAAAGGGAAAGAGATGTGGCACGGGGCGGGCGCGAAGCCGGATGCTATCCGCGCGCTGAAGCAAGTGCGCAAAGGCGACCGCGTGCTGTGTTATCACTCGGCGCCGGAGCGCTCGCTTTACTCGATTGCGGAAGTGACGCGCGATCCTTATCCCGATCCGCACGACCATAAGGGCAAAAATCTGGTGGCGGATTTGCGGGCGTTCGAGAAGCTGCCGCGCCAGGTGACGCTGGCGGAGATGCGGGCTAATCCCGCGGTGAGGAAAATGAAGCTGCTCAAGAATGTAAGAGTGGTGATTTCAGCGATCACCGGCGCGGAATACCAGGAACTTCTGCGGATGGCTGGGATCGTGCCGACGCCAGGAATTCCGCTGCCCTGAGCAGATGCTTAGCGAAATCCTTTCCGGCAAGACGCGCGTGATAGATCTAAGTTACGGAATCAACGACAAACTGGTGCCGTGGCCGGGAGACGAGAAGTGGTTTGAAGCGAAAGTCAACGCTTCAATCGAGAAGAACGGATACTTCACGCGGAGCTTCTGGATGCTGGAGCATTACGGGACGCATCTCGATGCTCCGGCGCACTTTCCGCCCGGGAAGGCGACAGTCGATCAAATTCCGGTGAAGCGGTTCTTTGGGCCGGCGGTGGTGCTGGATGTACGGGCTGAGAGCGCAAAAGATTCGGATTATCGGGTTCCCTCGGCGCGCGTGGATGAGTGGGAAAGCAGGTACGGGCGAATTCCGGCGGGAGCAACTGTGCTTTTAAGGACGGGCTGGGCTTCGCGGTGGCCGGATGCGCAGAGGTACCGGAATCAGGACGCGCGAGGAAGGATGCATTTTCCGGGGTTTTCTGTCGAGGCGGCGAGGCTGCTCATCGAGCGAAAAGTCAGTGGCTTGGGATGCGATACGATGAGCGTGGATTACGGCGCTTCGGAGGATTTTGCGGTGCATCGGCTGGCGCTGGGCTCGGGGCTTTATCATCTGGAAAACTTGGCGGACCTGAGCGGTTTGCCGGAAACGGGATCGTTTCTGGTGGTGGCGCCGATCAAGCTGGAGGGCGGTTCCGGTGGGCCGGTGCGGGTCTTCGCCTTGCTGCCGTGAGGGCGACAGAGTTTTCTGCAACATTTTTGAAGGCTTTACGTCTCTTTAGAATGACGGGTGTGGTGGATCCAGCCGGGGGATTCCGATTTTCGATGTTTTGAAACATTTGTTTCTCTGATAGAGTGCGCCCCTGCAAGGGCCAATCCGGGGATTTTTACGATTTTGCTGGAGGAAGACATGCGTGTTCGAGTGGCAGTTCTGACTTTCGCTTTGCTAGCTTTGACTTGCGGCGGAGCAGTTCAGGCGGCGGAGGAAACGCCGCTGCTGGCGCACTCACCAACGCTCAGCAAGACGCAGGTGGTCTTTACCTACGGCGGGTACCTGTGGAGCGTTCCACGCGAGGGCGGTGACGCGCGGCAAATCACTACGGGCGGCCATGAAGGCGCTCCGGTGTTTTCTCCGGATGGGAAGTGGATCGCTTTCACCGCAATGTACGACGGAAACGTGGATGTATTCGTGATGCCCGCGGACGGCGGCGAGCCCAAGCGGCTTACGTGGCATCCGGGCGTGGACATCGCCACGGCATGGACGCCGGACGGGAAGAAAGTGCTCTTTCATTCGAACCGGGATTCGTATGCGGACTTTGACCGGCTATATACGGTTCCCTTAGAAGGCGGCCCGGCAGAAGTGTTGCCGATGTGGCGCGGAGAGGCCGCTTGGTTTTCGCCGGATGGAACGCGCATCGCGTACGTGCCAAATGAGATTTGGCAAACGTCCTGGAAGCGCTATCGCGGCGGACAGACGACGCCGATTTACATCGTGCGGATAAGTGATCTGGCGCTGGAAAGAGTGCCGCGCGAGAATTCAAATGATAAAAGTCCCGTTTGGTTCGGCGATACCGTCTATTTTCTTTCGGATCGCAATGGCCCGGTGACGCTGTTCGCCTACGACACGAAGACGAAAGCGGTGAAGCAGGTCATCGCGAACCAAGGGCTTGATTTCAAGTCGCTTTCCGCGGGGCCTGACGCTTTGGTTTATGAGCAATTCGGCGGGATTTACCTGTTCAATCCATCGAGCGGGAAGTCCACGAAGGTAGACATTCGCATCGCCGGTGACCTGCCTTCGACGCGGCCGCATTACGAGAAAGTTGCGGAGAGAATTCAAAACGCGGCGATTTCTCCTTCGGGCATGCGCGCAGCATTTGAAGCGCGCGGTGAGGTCTTCACCGTCCCGGCGGAAAAGGGCGACGTCCGCAATTTGACGCACACGCCAGCGGTGGCTGAACGCGATCCCGCATGGTCGCCTGACGGCAAATCGATTGCGTTCTTTTCCGACGAATCGGGCGAGTATGAGCTGCACGTCGTGGATCAATCCGGTTCCGGCTCGGTGAAGAAAGTCAACCTGGGAAACCCGCCGTCATTTTTCTACGGGCCTCTATGGTCTCCGGACAGCAAGAAAATTGCGTACACGGACAAGCGCCTGAATCTGTGGTACGTGGACATGGAGAAGGGCGCTCCGGTGAAAGTCACCACGGACCGCTACGAGGATCCCACCTCGAACATGAATGAGACGTGGTCGCCGGACAGCAAGTGGCTGACGTACTCGAAGTTCCTGGAGAATCATCTTCGCACCGTGTTTGTGTATTCACTGGAGACGGGCAAAGAATCGCAAATCACAGACGGCGTCAGCGACGCACGGTTCCCGGTTTTCGACAAGGGTGGAAAGTCCTTGATCTTTGCCGTCAGTACGGATGTGGGGCTGTCGTCGGGCTGGCTGGATTTGTCGAGCTTTCAGCATCCGGTCTTGCGGCATATTTATGCGGCGGTCTTGAAGAAGGGCGATCCTTCGCCCGTTGAGCCGCAGAGCGACGAAGAAAAAGTGGCCGACGAGAAGAAAGACGCCGGAGACAAAGGCAAAGAAGCGGACAAGGGTAAGGAAGGGGAAAAGGGGAAGGAAGGCGACAAAAAGAAGGACGAGGGCGTCAAGGTGGTGATTGACCTGGACGGCATCGGCCAGCGCATTGTCTCGCTGCCGATCAAGGCCGCGCGCTACGAGGGTCTGGACACCGGCAAGGCGGGAACGCTGTTCCTCTCTGAAATCGTGGACGTACCGCGGTTTGAAGGGCCCACTCCTGTGACGGTTTCCAAGTTTGACTTTGCGACTCGGAAGACCGAACCGTTCGTCGGCGGCATTAGTGGATTCGGCGTGTCGGCGAATGGTGAAAAGGTCTTGTACCGGCAAGGGCCGGGGTGGTTCATCGCCGCGACCGCTGCCGCTCCAAAGCCTGGCGACGGCGCGCTGAAGCTCGATGGGATAGAAACGTACGTGGATCCCCGTGCCGAGTGGCCCCAGATGTATCACGAAGTTTGGCGCATTGAGCGCGACTTTCTCTACGACCCGAACCATCACGGGCTCAACATTCCGGCCGCTGAGAAGAAGTACTCCGTTTATCTGAAGGGGCTGGGGGGGCGCGCCGATCTTAACTATCTGTTTGATGAGATGCTCGGCGAAATTACAGTGGGCCATATGTTCATAGGCGGCGGAGACATTCCTCGGCCCAACCAGGTAAGCGGTGGGCTGCTCGGCGCGGATTACAAAATTGAAAACGGACGCTACCGTCTTGCTCGTATTTACAACGGCGAAAACTGGAACCCCGAACTGCGCGCGCCGCTGACGCAGCCGGGCGTGGACGTGAAGACCGGCGATTACCTGCTGGAAGTGGAAGGGCGCGACGTGCGTCCGCCCGCAGAAGTCTACAGCTTCTTCGAGAATACGGCAGGCAAGCAAATCAAGATCAAGGTTGGCCCGAATGCAGATGGCAAGGACTCGCGCGACGTGACGGTTGTGCCGCTACCGAGCGATTTCGCGCTTCGCAATCGCGCGTGGGAAGAAGACAACCGCCGCAAGGTAGACGAACTTAGCGGTGGAAAACTGGCCTACGTGCACGTTCCCGATACGGCAGTGGGCGGCTGGCTCAATTTCAACCGCTTCTATTTTGCGCAGGTGGGCAAGCAGGGCGCAGTGATTGACGAGCGCTACAACCATGGCGGTGAGGTGGCCGATTACATCATTGACATGCTGAAGCGGCCGCTGCGCAACTGCGCGATTTCGCGCGAAGGCGAAAAGTTCTGTTCTCCTTTGGCGCAAATCTATGGGCCAAAGACGATGATCATCAACGAAATGTCCGGGTCGGGTGGCGATGCGCTGCCGTGGATGTTCCGCCAGGATAAAATCGGTCCTCTCGTCGGAATGAAGACGTGGGGCGGGCTGGTGGGCATCTATGGCTATCCGCCGCTGTTGGACGGAGGCTTCGTCACAGCGCCGCGCGTGGCGATTTATGGGCTGCACGGCGATTGGGAAGTGGAAAACAAAGGCATCCCGCCGGATATTGAAGTGGAAAATGATCCTGCTTCCGTTGCTGCGGGACACGACCGTCAGTTGGAAAGGGCTGTGGAAGTCACAATGGAGGCTCTGAAGAAGAGCCCTGTCACGATTCCGGATCATCCGCCGTATCCGAACTATCACAAGAAGTGACTGGTGGTTAGTGACTCGTGACTAGCGGCCCTTGACCGGAGACTGACGGCAGTCCATTAAGACATTGGCCGAATGCTGAAGTTTTGGGTGCCGAAGAAAAGCGGCATCGGGGCTGCCGTACTCCACATGAATTAGTGTTCCTCTTTTGCAGGACGCAATCCTACTTGCCTGAATTCGTGCCTGTGGTTTTCGAGAGCATCCAGGTGAGAAGATCCGGTTCGGCGTAGGCTTTCTCCCAGGCATTATGGCCCACGCCGGGATATTCGGTGTAGTGGACTTCGCCGCCGAGAGCCTTCATCGCGTCGTTCATGCGGCGTGACTCGGTGACAGGAACAACAGGGTCGTCGCCTCCGTGAAAAATCCACACCGGAGTCTTGCTGCCGATTTTCTTCGCGGCTTCGGTGTAGGGAGCGCTGTCGTCCGCCGATTGCTGGCGGGCCATGTCGGGCACGAGGATGCCTCCGCAAATCGGAACAATGGCGGCAAATTTTCCGGGATACTTTCCGGCGAGAAACCAGGTTCCGTAGCCGCCCATGGAGAGTCCTGTGAGATAGGTTCGAGTCGGATCGCCGTGAAACTCTTTTTGCGCTGTGGCTAGCGTCGCCATGGCGACGTCCGCCATGTTGGACTCCGCCCACCATACGTTCTTGCGGCACTGCGGCATCACGACGACAGCGGGGAAGCGGTCGCGGTAGCGGCGAATGGCTGTGCCAATGCCCACTTCGGTTTGAATCAAGCCGTCTTCGCCGCGTTCACCCGCGCCGTGCAAAAACAAAATGACAGGCCACTTCTGTTTTTTCGTCCAATTCTCCGGAACGAAGACCTGATACTTGTACTCGGTGCCCGCGACGTTGACGGTGCGGTCGAGAAAACCGGTCTCCGTTTTCTTGGCTTCGGCAGGAACAGCCATTAGCAAAGCAGCAGTCGCGGCTGAAAGGAGAATGTAAGTCAGGCTTCTGCGGGACACACGCACGAGTCACCTCCGAGCGAGAAACTGTAACATGAATCGCGCGAAGGCCAAGCATTCGCTTCTGTAGGCGCCGCGGATGCCGTTGGCGCTAAAGGCAATACGCTTCGTGGTGTGCTATTTTGAAAGCGCTTCCTTTATGCCGGAACTTCCTGAAGTCGAAACTGTAGCGCGCGGATTGCGTCGGGCGGTCCTTGGGCGGCGCATCCTGTCGGTCACGCTGGGAAAGACAGACTTCATTGATGATCCTGTTGCGCTGGAGCAGCACTTGCCCGGTCGCCGGATTGAGGCCGTCGAGCGCTACGGGAAATTCATGTTGTTGCGCCTGTCGGCGGGAGGCATAGCGAACGGAAACGCAGGCGAGGATGCCGCAAAGCAAGCCTCGCTGCTGGTGCACCTGGGAATGACCGGGCAGATGGCGCCGAGCCCCGCGGAAAAGCCGCCCGAAAAACATACGCACGTTTGCATGCTGCTGGATGACGGCCGCGAATTGCGCTACACCGATGCGCGACGCTTTGGCCGCATCGCCTATTTGACAGAAGTGCCGCTTGAGCAGGAATTGACGCGATTTGGCGCCGATCCGCTGGAGATAAGCAAAGCGGAGTTTGTGAAAAGGATTCGAGAGCGGCGCGCGCGCATCAAAGCGCTGCTTCTGGACCAGGGCGTGCTTCGTGGCGTGGGCAATATTTATGCGGACGAAAGCTTGTGGCGAGCGAAGATTCACCCTGCGCAGATCGGAGCGAAGTTGAGCCAAAGGCAAGCTGAAACGTTGTGGCGCGCGTTGCAGGAGATCCTGAAGAAAGCCATCGTGATGCGCGGCTCTTCTATTTCAGATTTTCTCGATGCTGAAGGCGAGCCGGGAGAATATCAGCGGCGTCACCGGGCTTACGGGCGGGAGGGGAAGGACTGTCACCGGTGCAAGGCCACTATTCGACGAGGAATCGTTGCGGGACGGAGCAGTTATTTTTGCCCGAAGTGTCAGCCTGCACTGCGCGGATTCGCCGCGCTTCCGCTAGGGCGCTTAGCTGCTGACGCCGTCACCGGGCGGGCAAGGCGGCGCGTTCGAAAGATTGGCGATGGGCGCAGGCACAAATCCATCAGGGCGAAAGGTCACTGAAGCTTTCGCATGCGCGCCGTTCTACAAAGGGTGAGCCGCGCGAGAGTGACCGTGGAGGGTCGTGTCACCGGCGAAATTGGCGCGGGCTTGATGATATTGCTAGGGGTTGGCCGCAACGATACCTCGGCGGTCGTGACGCGAATGGCAGAACGATGCGCGAACCTGCGCATCTTCGAAGACGACCAAGGGAAGATGAACCGCTCGCTGCTCGAGGTGAAAGGCAGTGTTTTGGCGGTTTCGCAATTTACGTTATATGGTGATGCGCGCGGCCAACGACGGCCCAGCTTCATCACTGCGGCGCCTCCTGACCTCGCAAAGGTACTTTATGAGGAGTTCTGCGAGGCGCTGCGCAAATTGGGCGTTACTGTCGCGACGGGAATTTTTCAAACCATGATGTCCGTGGAGCTGGTTAATGAGGGCCCGGTCACAATCCTCCTCGATTCGGACAACACGTTCTAAGAGGGGCGCTCTTGTCGAACGTGGCAGGCCGCAGTGGACGAAAGCGGCTGTCTTGGGAGAATTAAAATCGCTTGCGGATCCTCGCGTGCGCGCAAAGATGGAGTATTTCGGCGTACGGGTTCCCAACGCGCACGGTATCTCGGCGCCCGTTTTACATGCCTTGGCGAAGCGAATTGGGAGAAATCACGCGCTCGGGTTGGAATTGTGGGCGACCGGAATCCATGAAGCGCGCGTACTGGCGACACTGCTTGGCGAGCCGGAAAAAGTCACAGCGAAGGAGATGGAGCGCTGGGCGCGGGATTTCGACTCCTGGGACGTGGTCGACGCAGCTTGCTGTTACCTGTACGCGCCTGCGAAGCTCGCATGGAGCAAGGTTGCGCCGTGGAGCCGGCGGCGCGAGGAATTTGCAAAGCGTGCAGCATTTTCTTTGATGGCTTATCTGAGCTATAAGGACAAGAAGGCGCCGGATGCTCGATTTGTGCGCTTCTTAGGCGTGATCGAACGGGAGGCTAACGATGACCGAAATTTTGTGCGAAAGGCCGTCAACTGGGCATTGCGGAATATCGGCAAGAGGAATCTTAGACTAAACCGCGAGGCGATCCGCGCCGCCGAGAGAATCAGGAAGCAAGACTCGCGGTCCGCTCGGTGGATTGCGGCTGACGCGCTTCGTGAATTAAAGGGGCCCGCGGTGCAAGCGAGGTTGCGACGAAAGGCGAGTGTGTAGCAATGAAGCCTGACGGGAAGAAGCAGGATCTGAAAATTCGGCTCGCCAAAGCCGGAGACGCCGGGCGTCTCGCGGATCTCTCGACGCAGCTTGGCTATCCAGCCACACCGGCAGAGATTCGCCAGAGGCTTCGCGGAATCCAGCCTGCAACACAACACGCCGTTCTTGTCGCGGAAACCAAGACCGACGGCGTCATCGGATGGCTCCACGTGAGCAGGCAACCGCTGCTCGAGAGCGAATTGCGAGCGGAAGTCAACGGCCTGGTCGTTTCGGAGAGCCACCGCAGCCTTGGCGCTGGGGCGCGTCTGCTGGCTGCCGCCGAGGATTGGGCGCGCAAACACGGCTGCAAAAGCATGTCCGTCCGTTCGAATGTGATCCGTGAGCGGGCCCACAAGTTCTACGAACGGAACGAGTACGAGCACTTCAAAACGCAAAAATCATTCCGCAAAGCGCTATAAGCAGCCGGCCAAAAACTGCGTTCCAAGGAACAATTCCTTCATGGAACTCTCGCCAGAGTTTTAACTAATATTTATATCGTACTACGATATACTAGAGTCATGCGCAAAGAGCTGTCCACTGCCGAGTACCAGGCCCTCGCGGAGCTGCGTTACCGCATACGCAAGTTTCTGCGTGAAGGCGACACCGTGGCCAGCGAAACGGGACTTGAACCTCAGCAGTATCTGCTTCTGCTGATGATTCGCGGAATTCCCAACGGCCAGGAAGCCACGGTCAGCAATCTTGCGGAGCGGGTTGTGCTGAAGCACCATAGCGTTGTGGAACTCATCGACCGCATGGAAGCGCATGGCTACGTGCGGCGCAGCCGCAGCCGCGAAGATCGGCGGAGCGTATTGGTATCGCTGATGCCGCGCGGCGAAAAATTGCTCGAGGAGGTCGCGCAGCATCGCGTCGGTGAATTGCGCGCATCCGGCGCCGCGCTGGCCAACGCCATCGCGGCCCTCTTAAAGAATAGTCATAGGCTTCATGGCAGAAAGATTTCCATCGTTCGGCCCCGGAAAGGATTGGAAAAAAGGCGTGGATAAGGTTCAACAGGACAACGTTCAACCAGGGATTTCTTCTCACCATCAGGAAAGCAAGAGTACAAATAGCCGGCATGAGGAGTTGGGCGATTTTTCGACCACGCTTCGCGTGCTGCCAATCTCCGCGCTGGCGGTGTTGATCGGCGTGATGTGCGCGTTTGTCGCACTAGCGCTCTTGCGCTTGATCGGGCTGTTCACGAATTTGCTTTATTACGGCCACTGGGGCTCTTCGCTCGTCTCGCCCGCCGGAAATCATCTGGGTTGGTACAGCGTCCTAGTGCCTGTCGGCGGCGCATTCATTATCGGAATCATGGCGCGCTACGGATCCGAACGGATTCGCGGCCATGGCATTCCGGAAGCCATCGAAGCGATTTTGATCAACGGCAGCCGCGTGGAACCGAAGGTCGCGTTTCTCAAGCCGCTCTCTTCTGCCATTTCCATCGGTTCGGGCGGACCGTTCGGCGCGGAAGGTCCGATTATCATGACCGGCGGAGCGTTTGGATCGATGATCGCGCAGCTCTTTCATCTGACGAGTGCCGAACGCAAAACCTTGCTGGTGGCTGGAGCCGCTGGAGGAATGTCCGCAACATTTGCTTCGCCGGTCGCTGCGGTCCTTCTGGCGGTCGAACTCTTGTTGTTTGAATGGAAGCCGCGCAGCTTGGTTCCCGTGGCATTGGCAAGCGCCGTAGCCGCCGTGGTGCGGCGCTACATTTTGGGGTTCGGTCCGCTGTTCCCTGTGCCGCAGCATCCTCTGCACATTGGCCCAGTAAGCTTGCTGGGCTGCGCGTTGGTCGGCCTGCTCGCCGGAATCCTTTCGGCGCTGCTGACCGTATCCGTGTATGCAGCCGAGGATGCATTTCAAAAATTGCCCATCCACTGGATGTGGTGGCCGATGATTGGGGGGCTCGCGATCGGTTTGGGTGGCATGATTTTTCCACAGGCACTCGGCGTGGGGTACGACACCATCGGTGCACTGCTACAGGGGAGCGTAACCACGAAAGTCATTTTGGGCGTGCTGCTCGTGAAATGGTTCATCTGGGCGGTGTCACTCGGTTCCGGGACTTCGGGCGGAGTGCTGGCTCCCCTATTGATGATGGGCGGAGCGCTCGGCGGAATTGAGGCGATGTTTTTGCCCAACGAGGGCGTGGGTTTTTGGCCGCTGATCAGCATGGGCGCAATTCTTGGAGGCACGATGCGCTCCCCGTTTACGAGCATCGTTTTTGCATTCGAACTCACGCACGACGCCAACGTTTTCCTTCCCTTGCTGGTCGCAAGCGTTATCGCTCACGCGTTCACGGTCTTGACCCTGAAGCGTTCGATTCTGACTGAAAAGGTCGCGCGCCGCGGCTATCACTTGAGCCGCGAATACGCTGTGGACCCGCTGGAGATCTTGTTCGTGCGTGAAGTGATGCGTCCAGAAGTGGTTGTGCTGCCCGCGGAGAAGCTCATGCGGGAGTTCCAGCAGGCTTTGGCATCGCAAAACACGCAAAGCCAGCGGCTGCTGCCGGTAGTGAACGGCGAAGGCCAACTGGTGGGAGTGCTAACGCGAGGCGATATTCACAAGCGTGTGAAAGAAAAAGGGGAAGGCGTGTGGCAGCAGCCGGTCGGCGAATTCGTGCGGAAAGAGTTCATTGAGACATCTCCGAATGAAACTCTTCGCGCGGTGGTCTACGTGATGGCGGAAAAAGGGATTACGCGCATGCCGGTGGTCGAGCGAGACACGCGGAAATTCATGGGACTCCTCGCGCTAGAGGATCTGCTGAAAGCGCGCGTTCGCCATTTGGAGGAAGAACGCCGCCGAGAGCAGGTGTTGAATCTGTTGTCTTTCCTTCCCGGGTCCGAGGCGGAGGAGCGCGACGAAAAGCCGGGGCCGCCCGCGACGCTGGAGAACGAGACGCGGATTGCTCCGTAGAGCTTTCTGTTCTTTGCAACATTCCTTAAACCTACAAGATACGGCAGGAAGCGAGACTTGTGACTACTGAACACACTGAAGCCGCAAAAGGCTGGTGGAAGGCTTCCTCAGAACAGTGGCGGGGCATCCTGCGCCATCGCGAGGACCAAGTATTTCTAGCATTGACCCTGGTTATCGGCGCGCTGGTTGGGCTTGCGGTAGTGGCTTTCATCGTCGTCACGGAGCGGTTTGGCACAAAGCTATATCCGCCGGGCGGCATGGGATTGCGCCGACTGTTCGTGCCCATTGCTGGATCGCTGGGAATGGGCTACCTGCTGTACCGGTATTTTCCCGATGCGCGCGGCAGCGGCGTGCCGCAAACGAAAGCGGCTTTGTACGCGCGCGAAGGGAACATCACGCTCGGGACGGTGATCGGAAAATTCTTTTGTACTTCGGCGACGCTGGCGAGCGGTATCCCGCTGGGACGCGAGGGGCCCGCGGTGCAGGTCGGCGCGGGAATCGCTTCGGTGCTGGGCCGATGGCTCGGGCTTCGTCCTGAAAAAGTGAAAGCCCTGCTGCCCGTGGGTGCAACGGCCGCAATCGCAGCCGCGTTCAATACGCCGATCGCAGCAGTGTTGTTTTCTTTGGAAGAAGTTGTAGGCGACCTGCACGCCCCAATGCTCGGCTCGGTCGTGCTGGCTTCAGCTACGTCGTGGGCTGTGTTGCGTGGGCTGCTCGGAAATAACCCCCTTTTTCGCGTTCCTCAATACCAATTGGTGAATCCGGCGGAATTCGGAATTTACGCCGTGCTGGGCGTGGCAGGCGGATTGGTTTCCGTGGCGTTTACAAAATTGCTGCTGGGAATGCGCGCGCGATTCCTGAAATTTCCGAGAAAGACCCTTTGGTTCCAACCCGCAGCAGGTGGCGTTACGGTCGGAATCATGGGGTGGTTTGTGCCGCAACTGCTGGGCGTAGGCTACAAGCACGTTGGGGAGGCGTTGAACGGCGGGATGGCGCTGAAGCTGATGGCGCTGCTGCTGGTCTTGAAGCTGGTAGCGGTGGCGACGTGCTATGCATCGGGAAATGCTGGCGGAATTTTTGGGCCAAGTTTATTCCTTGGCGCGATGCTTGGCGGCGTCGTAGGAAACCTTGCGAATCACTTTTTTCCGAATACTGTAGGAACTCCGGGCGCGTACGCGCTGGTCGGGATGGGCGCTGCTTTCGCGGGAATCGTGCGCGCGCCGATGACCTCGGTGGTGATGATTTTCGAAATTACGCGCGATTATGCGGTGATCGTCCCGCTGATGATTTCCAACTTGGTGAGCTTTTTCATTTCAGCGAAGCTGCAACACGACCCGATCTATGAAGAGCTAGCGCATCAGGATGGGATCCACCTCCCATCGGCGGAGGCGCGGAAGCAGGAAACACAGCGCGTCGTGAACGACGCCATGCGGGAGGCTACGGAGGTTTTGAACGCCGAGTGGACGGTTCAGGAAGCGCTGGACAGGGTGGAACGGAGCGACTTCCTGGCGTGGCCGGTCTCCGACGGTCGCGGCGTGATCGGGGTTGCGAGCCTGGAACGACTGCGGCAAGCATCCAGCGAAGGTGCAGCACGCAAACGGCTGCTGGAATTTGTGAATCCTGACAATTTTCTCCACGTTCACGTAGATCACCCGCTGCACATGGCGTTGGAGCGCATGGGCGCGAACCATTTGGATGTGCTGCCTGTCGTTAGTCGGGCCAATGTACACCAACTGAGAGGAATTGTGACGCTCAAAGACATCTTGGCGGAGTATGGCGTCGCCGTGGCCAGCGAGGAACAGAGCCATTGAGGAAGGCTCATTGTTTTTGGCCGATGCCAAATTGATCTCCGGCGCGAACGGGTCGGCCGTCGGTGAAGTCAATTTCCAATAGTTTTTCGCTTTGTACGTGCTTTCCGGTTTCATCTTCTAGAGTGGCCACAATGCGTTTGGTGCTGGTGTCGATGACGTCGCCGGTGGAGGGATAAGCGCGTGTGCCGTCGATGCTGAAGGTGATCCAGCCGGGTTGGTCTCGCAGCTTAATGCTCATCTCTTGTCTTGGCGGCATCACCGTGGCATCGAAGACGTGAATGCTGCTGTTGGCGCTGTCGGCGAGCCACAGTTCTTTCTCGTCGGGCGTAAGCGCGATGCCATGGCTCGGGCAGCCATGCCGCTTGGTGAGGCCTTTCTGATAGCCCGTGACTTCGACGCGATACAACATTTTTCCGGTTTTGCAGTCCCCCACTTCAAAGCCGAGCAATTCGTTGACATTGACGAAGCAAAGTGTCTGGCTGCCGTTGATAGTGAACGGGCGAATGACATTGCCGAACGGGCCGATCTGCTTCACAACGGTGTGAGTTTTCGTATCGGCGACGGAAAGTAAGGGAGAGCGCAGGCCCGCCAGGTAGACGCGCGAGCCGTCAGGGCCGTAAATCGTGTTATGCGCGCCGGAGTCGAGCTTGATCTTCGTGATGACCTCTCCGGTCTCAGCATTTACGACGTTCCAGTGAGGGCCTTCGAGAGAAGGAATGTAGAGGAGCTTCCCGTCGGGCGAAATGGCCAGGCGGTCGGCGCCGCCTTCATAGGTTTTTTCCCAGACTTTCTTTTCGGTGACCAGATCAAAACAAGCTACGCGTTGGATAGTGCTGACGTAGAGCTTCCCTGTTTTTGCGCTTGCGGCGATGCCTTTTACATTTTCGGCGGGCTCACCCGGCGCGTAATTCCAAGTTGGAATGCGCTTGATAAATTTGTAGCCCGCGTCAGCGTCGTAGACCAAGATACCGACTCCGCCGTATTGCAGATCGTTACGAATTCCGGGAACTGCGACGTAGAGCCGGTGCTGCTCTTTTTCTGGCTTTGGCGTGGCACGCAGCTGCAAGAGAAATGCCGGAGCAAGCAAGAACAAGACCCAGATTAAGCGCCTACGCAGACTCAAGGATGTTTCTCCACGGGCTCGGAATCACGGCAGATATATCAGACGGGAACGCGGGCGTCGATAGAGCGTTTACCTGACCCAGCGGCGGGCGACTGCGACTCAGAAGGCAGCCCTAGCGAAGACGGGTGCCTGGGGGGAAGGGACATTGACGGGGTTAGGGGTTGGTATCGTGCTGATTTTGTTCTATCCTTGCTGGGCCTGCCTGCTGTGGCAGGCTGCCAGGAGTTTCACTCGCCATGTTGTTCAAAACGCAGAGCGCGGCGGTGTACGGAATCGACGCTTACCTAGTGGAAGTGGAGGTGGATGTGGGTTCCGCGCGCATGCAGGACTTCAACGTCGTCGGCCTTCCGGACAACGCCGTGAAAGAGAGCCGAGAGCGCATTAAGAGCGCGCTGCGAAATTGCGGCTATGAGTTTCCCTACGGACAAGGCGTAACGATTAATTTAGCGCCGGCGGATGTGCGCAAAGAAGGCTCAGGATTCGATTTGCCCATGGCGCTGGGACTCGTGGGATGCCAGGGGCAGTTTTTCGGAAAGCAACTGGATCGCTGCATGTTCCTCGGGGAGCTATCGCTTGATGGGACGGTACGGCCGGTGCGCGGAGCATTGTCCGCGGCCTTGGCGGCGCGTGAGATTGGGCTGCAGTCCGTGGCAGTTCCGGAAGCCAACGCAAAGGAGGCGGCGGTGGTAGAAGGCGTCAACGTGTTCGCGCTGAAATCGCTGCCGCAGGCGGTGGACCTGGTCAATTCGCCGGAGTCGTTTGCGCCAGTGAAAGTGGATGCGGCGATGATGCTTTCAGAGGCTGCGGAGTATTCGGTGGACTTGCGCGACGTTCACGGGCAGCAAGCCGCGAAGCGAGCTCTGGAAGTAGCCTGCGCGGGCGGGCACAACATTTTGTTTATCGGCCCGCCGGGCGCGGGCAAAACAATGCTTGCCAAGCGCATCCCGACGATCCTTCCGCCGATGTCGCTGGAAGAGGCCATCGAGACGACGCGGATTCACAGCGTGGCCGGCGTTCTAGAAGATAGCCGAGGATTGGTGGGCACGCGACCGTTCCGCTCGCCGCACCACACCATCAGCGACGCGGGCCTGATTGGCGGGGGCGCTGTGCCGCGGCCGGGCGAAGTCTCCCTGGGACACAATGGCGTGCTCTTCCTGGATGAATTGCCGGAGTTTCAGCGGAATGTGCTGGAAGTGATGCGGCAGCCACTCGAAGACGGCGCGGTCACGATTTCGCGGGCAGCCATATCGGTGACATTTCCTTCGCGCTTCATGCTGGCGGCGGCTATGAATCCTTGTCCGTGCGGATATTTTGGCGATCCGACGCGCGAGTGCCATTGCACGCCGCCGATGATCCAACGTTATGTATCGAAGATCTCGGGGCCGCTGCTGGACCGCATTGACATTCACATCGAAGTGCCCGCGGTGAAATACAAAGAACTGCGCGCGCCTTCGTCGGCGGAAGATTCGGCGGCCGTGCGGAAACGCGTGATTAGCGCGCGTGGACGGCAGACGGAGCGGTTCCGCGGTGAGAAAAAGACTTACGCGAATGCGCAGATGGTGCCGAAGATGATTCGCAAGCATTGCGCGATTTCACCTGAAGGCGAAAAGCTGCTGGAAAACGCTATTACACGGCTGGGACTCTCGGCCCGAGCCCATGACCGCATCCTGAAAGTAGCCCGCACCATCGCGGACCTCGATTGCGTCGAAAACATCGAGCCGCGCCACCTCAGCGAGGCGATTCAGTACAGGACTCTGGACCGCTCGTACTGGGCCTAATACTCAGTGCGATACCGTTACCTGCTCCATTGACGGACTTTCGTCCCCTGTGTTACCCATAATTGCGTTCCCTTGTGGCTTTTCCAGGGAAGCCACATCGCGAAAAATGGACTCGGGCGACAAACATCTCGAAATCACGCTGGAGACGCAGGTGGAAAGCGTCAATCTAGCCGAGGAGATGTGTCTGCGCGTCGCGGAAGCGGCGGGCTTCGGCGAAGATGACTGCTACCGCATTGGAATGAGCGTGCGCGAAGGCGTGATCAACGCGTTTCACTACGGCAACCAGGAGCGCCCTGAGAAGAAAATTCATCTTGCATTAGACATTACCGCCGAAAAGATGATTATTCGCGTCCTGGACGAGGGAACCGGGTTTGCGCTGGCGGACGTGCCGGATCCGCTGGCGGAAGAAAATCTGTTGAGCACCTCGGGGCGGGGAATTTTCTTGATGCGCGCGTTCATGGATGAATTCGATGTGGTGAAGGGGCGGAACGGCGGCGCGGAAATTGTGATGTCCAAGAAACTGCCCGGACCCGGTGGCAATTCCGAGAACGGCCAGGGTGGGAACTAACAGCTAGCTAGCAGAGGCCGGCAGCATGGAATCTCAGTGAGGAAAGAAGATGTCACTACAAGCGACGCATCGCGATGCCGGGCCAGTTACAGTTGTGGATTTGAGCGGTCGCATCACGCTGGGCGACGGAAGCGCACTGTTGCGCAAGACGATTCGCGGACTCCTTGCCGACGAGCGGAGGAATATCCTGCTGAACCTTGCGGACGTGGATTACATTGACAGCTCGGGGATTGGCGAACTGGTCAGCGGCTTCACCGCCGTGAAAAACCAGGGCGGCGATTTGAAACTGCTCCAACTGACAAAAAAAGTGCGCGACCTTTTGCAAATCACAAAACTCTACACGGTATTTGACGTCTATTCCGACGAAAACTCCGCGCTTGGAAGTTTTCGTTGAAATTGAAGACTCCCTTTCCTACTCTAATCCTGGATAAATCGCCGCTTTCGCCAGCCGTGATGATCGCGGGTGAGGCTCGCTTCAGAAGCTCTGCTGCGGCACAATCTTGTGGATGAAGCAAACGGCCAATACAAGCTGGATTGTGGAGCAGGCGAACTCGGCAGGTTTCGATCTGTGCGGCGTGGTGCGCGCAGAAGCATTTCCCGAACTGGCGAATACACCCGAATGGCTCGCACGGGGCTACGCTGGCGAAATGAAATATCTCCACGATCCTCGCCGCGGAGATGCACGGGCGGCTATGCCCGGAATCCGCAGCGTTATCGTTTGCCTGCTGAATTACAACACCGGGCATCCTCGTTCCATCGACGCAAAACCTTCAGGCCAACTGGATGAACCGAGAGGCTGGGTCTCTCGCTACGGATGGGGAGGCGACTATCACGATCTCCTTCTGGAGCGCCTTGAGGCCTTGATTGCTCGCCTGCGGGAACAATTTGCTGAGCCATTTGAGGCGCGAGCCTATGCGGATACGGGTCCTATACAAGAGCGTGTGGCGGCGAAGTACGCGGGGTTGGGCTGGCTGGGCAAGAACACGCTGCTCCTGAATCAAACGATCGGCTCTTACTTTTTTCTGGGCGTCATTCTCACCACGCTGGACCTGGAGCCCACTCTCGGGACGGCAGAATCGCCGCCGGCGGATTTGTGCGGGAGCTGCACGCGTTGTTTGGATGCTTGTCCAACCCAAGCTTTTGTCCAGCCGTACGTCATGGATGCGCGAAAGTGCATTTCTTATTTGACCATTGAATTGCGCGGCAGCATACCTGAGGAATTGCGAGAGCCCATGGGCAGTCATGTTTTTGGCTGCGACATTTGCCAGGATGTTTGTCCATGGAACCGCCGCGCCCCCGTTTCCAAGCTTGGGCAGTTTCAGCCAAGAAAGTGGCGGGCGGGACAAGCAAGCGAGACCGGCGAGCGTGCGGACGCTGAGACCGGCTCGTTGTTTCACCCTCGGTTGGATTTACTCTTATCGCTAACCGAGGAGGACTTTCGCCAACGGTTTCGAGGCAGCCCGGCGAAACGCACAAAATGGCGCGGCTTGCTGCGCAACGCCTGCATCGCGGCGGGAAACTCCACCCTCGCGCCCGGTAGCCCGAGCCACGCTCGCATTTGCGAGGGCCTTAAGAAGCTGGTGGCCTGCAGCGATCCCATCGTTGCCGAATCTGCCCAATGGGCGCTCTCGCGCATCCAATAACTGCGCAGTGGAACTATCGATTGTTCGAGGAATCGCGAACGGTACGCGAGGAGCGCCTGTTTCCCATCACAGTGGAGGCTGCATTACCATCCTGGCCGCGCCGGGAGTATAATCCCACCCGCTGGCCAGCTAGCCCTCCGCGCTACCGAGGTTGCATGAATCGCCGCAAATTCTTGTTCAATACGAGTATCGTCGGCGCAGGATTGCTCGGGGCAGGAAAAGCTGCACCGGATCTTCTGCGCGCCGGCTGCGTGACCACTTCGGATTCAAATCTCACACTGGAGGAAAAACCTGTGGCATTTAGCGTGCCCCCGCTCTCTTATCCCTTCGACGCACTCGAACCTTACATTGACGCCAAAACGATGGAAATCCATCACGACAAACATCACGGCGCCTACGTCACTAATTTGAACAAGGCGCTGGATGGCCAATCCGCGCTGCAGGCAAAGTCCATTGACGACCTGCTGAAAGGACTCGATTCTGTCCCCGAGAATATCCGCATGGCCGTCCGCAACAATGGCGGCGGGCACTGGAACCACAGCCTTTTTTGGACGTTGATGAAAAAAGGCGGGGGAGGCGAGCCCAAGGGAGACCTCGCGGCGGCGATCAACTCGTCCTTTGGGTCGTTTGCCGGTTTCCAGGAAAAGTTCGCGGCTGCGGGGCTGGGGCGATTTGGCTCCGGTTGGGCGTGGCTCATCGTGAAGGATGGGAAGCTGGCGATTGATTCGACTCCAAATCAAGACACGCCTTACCTGCTGGGCGCAAAAGCGGTTCTGGGACTGGACGTTTGGGAGCATGCGTACTACTTGAAGTATCAGAATGTGCGTGGCGATTACATTAAGGCGTGGTGGAACGTAGTGGATTGGAATCGCGCCGCCGAGCTCTTCGCAGCCGCAAAGAAATAACGAACATTCCGGAAATCTCAAACCAAAAAGAAAGCCCTCGGTTCGACCGAGGGCTTTTTTCTTTGACTCCGAAAGGGAAAATTCGTTTGTGTTAAGCCATGAACTGGCGTTTTGCCAAGGGAACGACGCTGACGGCCCGTCTTGGCGCCGGGTAATTCTTTATAGCAGGCGCAAAAGAGCGGGGTTCGTGAGAGGCAACCGGCAGCGGCTGTGAAACTGCACCCATCGTGTGACGCGCGGCTTCGCGAACGAGCTCCATGCGGCCACGCACCTGGAATTTTGCCAGCAGCGAAGAAACGTGGAACTTTACAGTCCGTTCCGAGAGGTTAAGATTGGAGGCAATTTCCTTGTTCGACAGGCTGTCCGAAACGCCCGCAAGAACTTCTTCTTCGCGGCGTGTGAGCCGCACTTGTCCGTGAACAGACTTACCCGCTTCGAGCAATTCGTCGGCTTTCTCAATCAGGTTTTCCAAGACTTCGTTTTCAGCCTGAACCAAAACGGCGTAGTCATTGGGACTCTGTCCCCGAACGAGGCAATGCATAGCGAGCAGCCCGGCTGCTTGATCTACAGGAAGGCGGCCGTCGGGGCCAGCCTGCACATGAAAATGGGCTACTCCAGAATTCTTTTCGTAAAAGAAGAACGTATTGCGCTGGGATACGGGACGAGCAGCTAACAATTGATGCGCATGGGCACTTCTGCGGATCACCTTCACGTGCACCCCCTGAGAATGCAGCCTCGTGACGGACCGAAGCTAATGAGTTTTTTTAGTTCTACGCCCCTCGACGAGGCAGGACCCCGATTGGGTAAGTCAACCCGAAGGTGAGCAAAGTTGGCTAGTATACGGGTGCTTTTTACCCAATGAACGGCAAAGAAACAGGGTTGGGCAAGGACTCCCTGAAAATCCGCCAAGTGGACGGTTTGCCGAACATAATCTGACTTGCAACCATTCTGCCGCTGGAGAGAATATGCAAATCACTCAAAAACA
>DATEGP010000005.1:0-70361 GCA_035280045.1 Candidatus Acidiferrum sp. | reverse complement strand
GAGAATGGAGCTCAACTCGCGGCTGACTTCATAGAGGAGGCCCAGGGTACCGGTGAGCTCAGAGGACATGGCCTCAGGCGCAGGCCGCACCGGGTCGGCGTCCCCGACCAGAGCAAAAGCCCCTAAGTTTGCGACTTCATTCACGACCTGAACCCTCCACTGCTGGTCCTGATTTGATGCAACGAATCGCGAGCCGTTTCATACATTACGGGAAATAGGAAGGCACGATAACAGAGCCAAAATGGATTGGCTATGCGGAAGATAGCGAGCCTGATCCGTTGCGGCTAAGGCTGACGGAGACGATCAGCGCCGCACGCGGCGAAGAGGATATGGCTCTTGAGGCGGATTACTCAGTTTTTCTGATTTGGAAAACAAAGCCTCGCTGCAGCGGCGGAGTGACATCAAATCCGTCTCGTCCAATCCATACCGCTCGATGGCGGCGCGGTAGCCGGCCCAGCTAAACGGCCGGTGACGCCGGGAAAGCGTGCGGAAGAAGCGGTCGAAGAAGTAAAAACCAATGCCGAAATTCGTGTCCATGAAACCAGCGCGATTCATACTGCGATGATGAATGTCGTGGAGCCTGCGGGCTTTTAAGAACCAGGTCTTCAGAAGAGGCACGCGAGTCATCCAGAAGTTCTTGAGGTGCATACGGTCGTGCAGGTAACTGAACATGAGCAAGGGCCAGGCCAGCAAGGTGCACAGCGAAAGGACCTGATAAGCACGCGGAACGCCGAGGAGGAGCATCGCTCCCCAGCAAAGCAGAAGAATGACGGCCGAAGGGACCAGCCATTCCAAACCGATGTTGCCGACGGAAAAGCGGTTATCGGTTGCGTCTTGATACTCCGCTGCGCGCATGGGTTGCCGGGGGCCATAGATCAGAAAGTGATGGATCAAATGGCCCCGGCTGAAAGCTGGGAACCTGTCACTGTGCAGCAGCCGGTGCAGCCAATACCCGGCGAGCTCAGCAACGACAATGGAGTCCACGAGCGTGGCGACAACTCCCACGAAAGTGGCGTGAAAACGCTCGTGAGTCATGGCGGCCTCCAGGTTCTTACCGGCCGCCGAAGCGGAATACGACGCTGATCGAGGCGCGGGCGGCATGGGTGGTACCGTTGGAGAAACGCAAGCCGATGTAATCAAATTGCGGGCGGATGGCAATGTGACGCGAGACAGCTAAGTCCACTCCGCCACCGGTGCTCCAGGAAAACCCGTGTGTGCTGCCGAAGCCGGGAACGTTGAGGCGATCCGCTCCCACTAAAGCCTGGACAAACGGCGAGACGCTCTTGCCACGATTCGCGGACAGGCGCGGGCCTCCAAGGAACGTGAAGGTATTCGCAGTGACGCCGGATTGCGAAAGGTGATAGATGCCAAAATCTCCGGCAACGCCAAGCCAATCATTGAAATAAGCAGCGCCGGAAACACTGCCGCCGTGGGTATTGGCTCCGCTTGAAAAACCTTCGCGCAGGTAGGAATAGCCGAGAGAGAAATCGCCGCGAGGAGCTTCCTGCGCGTGCGCTGCCAGGGCCGAAGAAAGACCGACAAGAACCACGAGTGCAAACTTTTTCATGACGTTTCGCTCCTAAGGAATTCCGGCGATTCGCCGGTGAGCGCAGGCTACACGCGGCGGGAAACGCGCTCAAGCGACATGGAACGCCATTGGGGAAAATATGGTTCGTGTCGCGCAATGTCGCGGGTCTAGGGGTGGGAGAGATTGAAATTGAAAGACTTACGGGTTCCTTATAGTATCGGGCCAGTCCAGTACAGGTGGATTTCGCTCCCATGACCGGGTCTTTCTCACGCGCACCTGCTTCGCCTCCCGCGCCTTCGTCCGGAGATCGCCTCGATTCCTGGAAGGAAATTGCGGCATATTTCAACCGAGACAAGCGCACCGTGCAGCGCTGGGAGCGGCAGGAAGGCATGCCTGTCCACCGGAGCTCTTGCCGACGGTGCCCTATTTCCTTTGGGTTGTAGTGCAGATGTTAATTTGGCTGCTATATTTTGGTTCACGGACCTGCTGACTTGTACGGTGGCTGTCTTCACCGCTGAGACTTTCTTGCTGACATACACGATGGTGCAGATTTATGGGCGCACCGAACCCTGGGTGCAGCGCTGCGGGTTGGTTCCCTGGACGGTGATTGCGCTTGCCGGGATCATTCTGTGGAGCAAGCCGCAGATTCATGCAGGCTTCCGGCGCGTCGCTGCGGCATTTGGTTGAGAAGGCGGGATAGCCGAGGAAAATCGCCCAGCCGTTTGCCAGTTGCGCCCGCGGGAATGTGTCCCTTGATTGAGATTCTTGCAGTTATTTCACTTCCCAGACGTCGCCGGCGCGGAGGAGTTTGTTCAGGTCGCCGGAACCTTTTTTGGCGATGACATCCTGAATCTGGTCTTTCATCACGTCTTCATAGCGAGGCAAATCGTCCCAAGCGCGGAAGACTCCGATGGGCGTCGGGAAACCCTCGCGATGCTCCATGTGCGAGAGCAAGAAGGCATAGGACGGGCGAGGATGATGCGCGTCGTGAATGATGAGATCGCTTTCGGCGATGCCGTTGCCAAGTTGGACGACTTCAATGTCGCCATCAGACTTGCGGCGAATGCCCTTGTCGCGGTTCTTGCCGTAAATCAGCGGCTTGCCGTGTTCAAGTTGAAGGACGTGTTCGCTGCGGGCGTCTTTTTCTGTGAGTGAGAACCAGGCGCCGTCATTGAAAATGTTGCAGTTCTGCAGAATTTCAATAAAGGCGGTGCCACGGTGCGCGGCTGCGTGCTTCAAGGTGTCTTTCAGGTGCGACTGGAAAACGTCCACCGAGCGCGCCACAAACGTGGCTTCGGAACCCGTAGCCAGAGCCACCGGATTAAACGGACGGTCTGCGGTGCCGTAAGGAGTGGACTTGGTGATTTTATGAAACTCGGAAGTGGGCGAGTACTGCCCTTTGGTCAAGCCGTAGATTCGATTGTTGAAAAGGAGAACTTTGACGCCGACGTTTCTACGCAACAAGTGAATTGTGTGGTTGCCGCCGATGGCCAGCGCATCGCCGTCGCCCGTGGCAATCCAAACTTCCAGTTCGGGATTGGCAATTTTGATGCCCGTGGCGATGGCCGGCGCGCGTCCGTGGATCGTGTGGAATCCATACGTGTTCATGTAGTACGGGAAGCGGCTGGAGCAGCCGATGCCCGAGACTACGACGAAATTTTCCCTGCGAATGCCGAGTTCCGGGAAAATGGACTGCACGGCCGAGAGAATGGCGTAGTCGCCGCAGCCAGGGCACCAGCGCACTTCCTGGTCGGTTTGAAAATCCTTTTTTGTCAGCGGTGGCGGAAGAGTAGCGGTGCTCATCGATGGTTCCCCTGTATTCCCAGCATTTCATCAAACTTTTGCTCGAGTTCAGCTTGCTTGAACGGACGGCCTTGAATTTTGTTCAGGCCGACAGCATCCACAAGAAATTTTGCGCGTAGAACCCAGAGGAGCTGGCCCATGTTGAGTTCCGGCACGAGGACTTTCTTGTAGCGCTTCAGGATTTCGCCAACGTTTCCCGGCAGCGGATTCAGGTAGCGGAGGTGGAGATGGCCAATCTTGCATCCACGGGCGCGCGCTGATTTGACGGCCGCGGTGATGGAGCCGGCGGTCGAGCCCCAGGAGACTACAAGAAGGTCACCAGAGGGGTCGCCTTCGGGCAGCACATTGGGAACGTCCTGGACAATGGCGGCGACTTTTGCGGCGCGAACACGAACCATGTTTTCGTGGTTGAGCGGCTCGTAGTTCACGTTGCCCGTGCCGTCCTGCTTTTCGAGGCCGCCAATGCGGTGCTCGAGTCCGGGAGTGCCGGGGAGCGCCCAGGGACGGGCCAGCGTTTCCGGGTTGCGCTTATATGGCATGAAGCCGGCAGGGTCGGTCGCGAATTTGACGGGGAAGGGCGGAATGTCTTCCGCTTTGGGAATGCGCCAGGGTTCGGCGCCGTTGGCAAGGTAGCCGTCGGAAAGAATAATTACGGGAATCATGTACTTCAGCGCGATGCGTGAGGCTTCGAGAGCAACCCAGAAGCAGTCGCCGGGCGTTGAGGCGGCGAGCACGGGAATGGGCGCCTCCGAGTTGCGGCCAAAAAGCGCCTGGAGCAGGTCCGCCTGCTCAGTCTTTGTCGGCAGGCCGGTCGAGGGACCGCCGCGCTGAATGTCGCAAATGACGAGCGGGATTTCAGTCATGACTGCAAGGCCCATTGCTTCCGTTTTCAGGGCCATGCCGGGGCCGGAGGTGGTAGTGATGGCGAGGCAGCCGGCGTAGGAGGCTCCGATGGAGGAAGTGACGGCGGCGATTTCGTCTTCCGCCTGGAAAGTGATCACGCCGAAATTCTTGTATTGCGACAATTCGTGAAGAATGTCGGATGCTGGGGTAATAGGATAACTGCCCAGAAAGAGGCTCAGCCCCGCTTTTTGGGCGGCGGCAACGAAGCCCATCGCCAGAGCTTGGTTCCCGCTGACGTTTCGGTACACCCCCGGCGTTAATTGCGCCGGCGGAATCTCGTAACTGATTTGGAACGCTTCCGTGGCTTCGCAATAGGAATACCCGGCCTTCAAAGCCAGCCTGTTGGCTTCCATCAAAAGGGGCTTTTTGCCGAATTTCTGCTCAATCCAACGATTTGTAGGTTCGGTCGAGCGGTTATAAAGCCAATAACACATGCCGAGAGCGAAGAAGTTCTTGCAGCGATCCATGGCCTTAGCGTCAATTCCAAGGTGCTGGAGGGCGGCGCGGGTCAGCTTTTGGAGCTCGACAGCGAAAACACGGTACTTATCGAGCGAATGGTCCTCGAGGGGGCTGACGGCAACTTGCGCCTTGCGTAGGTCGGATTCTTTGAAGCTGTCGCTGTTGACGATGAGGATGCCATTGGCTTTGAGGTCGCCGATGTTCACCTTTAAGGCGGCGGGGTTCATGGCGATAAGGGCGTCAATGGCGTCGCCTGGGGTAAAGACCTCATTGGAAGAGAAATGCAGTTGGAAGCCGCTGACGCCAGGGATGGTTCCGGCAGGGGCGCGGATTTCGGCGGGGTAGTCGGGGAACGTGGCGATGTCGTTTCCGTACAGTGCGACAGTATTGGTGAACTGACTGCCGGTAATCTGCATGCCGTCGCCGGAGTCACCGGCGAAGCGAATAACCGCCCTCTCGATGACTTCGCGCTTTGATTTGGTTGTTGGTGGAACTTCCGCGAGCGTAGACATTTCCTGGCCTAAGCCTCCACTTTCGTTAAACTCCCCCTGGGAGTCGTGGCTCGAAATTCAGGATGAGGCGGCGCGGAAAAGGATGGTTTCGCAGGCAAACCGCCAAGAGCCGACCGATAAAGGATACCACACGGGGATAGGTGCGGAGGCAGTCTACCGCTTCGCCGAAGCTTCTTTTGTCTGAAGAGTACAGGATGGGTCTTTGGGAGTGACGCAATCAGGTGACGTCCTGACTTTTTTCACAGGTGGGTTGTATCCGGCCGGGAGCAGTCACGGGAGGGGCTGAGGCGCGGAAGCCGCTTCAAGAAATTTTGAGCGTGACAGCAGAAGGACCAGAAGAAGCGCAAGTGCAAAGCTCAATCCGAGTCCCTCCAGGTAATGAAATCCGGCGGCAGGGTCATGAAGCGGCGGTTTTGCGCCTTGCGCCGCCATTGCTGCAAGGGCGGCGCGCAAAGACGGCAAAGACTTGGGGTTCAAGGCTGTCGCCGCGTGATTCGCAACGCTGAAAAGCTGTAGGCCCATGGCCAGATGAATCCCCCAAGTCCTGACTCGAAGCAATCCGATAGCGGCCACGAGACTGAAGACTTCCGTTATAACAACATACTGCACGCGCTGCGTCCCATAGAGCGCGTGGCCAAAGAGCATGTCCGGCATGTGATCGGATGCGCGAAGCAGCAGGAGCGACACAACTGCGCCGACAATGAAGAACCCGGCGAGAAGAGCAAGCGGAAGTGGACATGATGGAGCTGAACGTTTCGCGAGATCGCCCGGTGGCAGGGGCCGCACGAAGCTGGCGAGTGTTGCAGGGCGAGTGAACGCGGTTACGAACCAGAGGCTCACTCCAAAAATCAGGATCGAGATACCAAAGAATGAGCCCCAGAGCACGTGCGACGCGTGGGGCTTCATGTCCGCTTCGGGAGGCATCCCCAGAAGGGCTAAGCTGATGTAAAGGCAATAAGTGGACAAGATGACGGCGAAGCCGGAAACGATCACCATTGTTTTGCGGGCCCAATTTTGCAGGGCGAGGAGCGAGACACCGTTCAAGATTCCCAGAACGCCGATGATCATGAGCGAATCAGCGGTGACGCGCAAAATCATCCTGGCGTGAGGCGTCATGGTTGCGTCGTTGGCGGATTGCGCTGCTCTCGCGCCGACGGCGAACAATGCGCCGACGATCAGCATTCCGCCGCTACCCAGGATGCTGAGAATGGAAGCAACCGTCACAGAAGCTGGGGGGACGGGGCGAGTGTCCATAAACAATTCTGTATCTCTTCAATGGGAAGCGCGAGTCAGACGCAATGCAAGCGTACGAAAAGGGTAGTGACTCATAAAAGTACTTGACGTTCGCTTTCTTTTCGCCTAAAGTGCCTGTGGAAAAGACTTTAAGAGTGGAGGCGCGCCCATGCCCTTGACCAAACGGCAAAAGGAAGTTTTGGATTATCTCGTGGCATTCGAAACGAAGCACGGCTACGCGCCGAGCTTCGAGGAAATCGGCAAGGGCATGAAACTCACTTCCCTGGCCACTGTGCATAAGCACATCACTACGCTGGAGAAGAAAGGATTCATCCGGCGCGGATACAACCAGAGCCGCTCGATTGAAATTGTGCAACTGCCGAAGCCAGTGAAGGAGCAGGTGATTGAACGGAAGGTCCAGGAGCTTCCGCTGGTGGGCCGCATTGCGGCAGGCCGGCCCTTGGAAGCGATAGAAGAGCGAGAAACCCTTTCGCTGGGCGATTTTGCGCGTGGCGGCAATTCTTATGTTTTGCAGGTGAAAGGCAATTCCATGATCGAGGATCACATCATGGATGGCGACTTCGTCGTTTGCGAACAGACGCAAGTGGCCAATGCGGGAGACATCGTCGTTGCGCTGGTGAGCGGCGAAGAGGCGACGCTGAAAAGATTTTATCGCGATACTCCCGGGAAAGTGCGGTTGCAGCCGGCGAATTCGGAAATGGCTCCCATCATTGTGGCCGCGAACGACTTGAAGATTCAGGGCCGGGTGATCGGAGTGCTTCGTAAGTATTAGCTGCGGTACTTATTAGAGCTCTCCTGCAAGAAAACGAACGCGTAATTCCTTTGCGATCGGCCATTTCCTCTACTCACCGCGTCTCCAGGCGAATGAGCCAGTTTCCCCTCAAAAATCATTGTGCCAGAATGCTCTCGCAGGCATCAGATGGGTGGGTCAGGATTCCGCTGACTGGCCGCGAAAGCGAAGCCAACTGGCTCCAAACAAGAACAAGAAAGAATTGAGGTTCTGGCCTTGTCCTCGAAAAGCGAAAGCGTCCTGATTGTTAATCCCGACTCCGCCTCCCTGCGACAACTGGAAGAGTTGTTGCGTTCGGCGGGATACCAAGTGGCGGTTTCACAATCGCAGGCCGAGGGATTCCGGTTCGTTCGCGATGTGGGCATTGATCTGTTCTTGTTGTCCGCGGATTTGAGTGACATCCAGTGCTGCGACGCGCTTTCCGAGGTGAAAGGAAATAGCGTGACCGCCGGCACGCGCGTGATTTTGCTGACGCAAGGAGCCGCATCGGCGCGAGCGCGAGGTTTGGAACTGGGAGCCGATGAGGTTCTTTCCTTACCGTGGGAGGCCGTGGAATTGCTGGCGCGAGTTCGTGTTCAGTTGCGTCAGAAACGCGCCCTCGACGAATTGCGGGAGAAAACCCGCATCGCCGACGAAGGCCGCGAGGTAGCGCAAACCGCTTTCCAGGCGCTAGCCGTCACCGAGAAGATGACGCGCGACGCATTTTCTCTGGAGCGCGCGCTAAAGATTGGCGTGGGCGTCCTTTTCGGGATCGCAGTTCTTATCGCTGGAACGTTCCTGGTTTTCTCGCGCCGGGCGGACAAAGAGACACGCCGCGCGTATGCGGTGATCGCACAACTCGAACGGAGCGCGCACCGGCAAGAGCAATTAGTCGCGGACGCCCGCAAGGCAAACGCCGATCTTCAGCAATCGGATGTTCTTCAACAAAAACAGCAGCTTCAACAGCAGTCGGCCGAGTTACGGCAAAAGATCTCGGGGGCGGAAGCGAGCGACGTGTCTGAGTTGCGCAAGGAACTTCAGGTGACCACCAGCCGCCTGCAGCGTATTGAGGCGGAATCGCAAACTGCTGAACAGGTGATTCGCTCCTATGCGCCCAGCGTTTGCCTGATTCATGTTTCGGTTGTGTTCCTCGACCATTCCTCGCGCCGGCCCCTGCGGTACGAGGGAATTACCGCCAGCGGAGAACCGCTCAAGGACAGCGACGGAAATCCCGCCTACACGCTGGAGGGCCGCGCTCCCGAGGTGCGCGCGGATTTTTTCGGCACTGGTTTTGTTGTGGGCGATGGAACCATTCTTACGAACCATCATGTCGCGCAACCCTGGTGGAAAAACGACGAGCTGAGCAGTGTTCTCAGCCAAGGACTGGACCCGGGGATCGGAGAAATGATTGCGTACTTTCCGGACGCAACGGCCGGAGTCAACGTAAGTATTGCTCAGATTTCGGAAGAAGCAGACCTGGCCGTGCTGAAAGGCGATTTTAGCGGTCTTAAACGGCCAGCGCTAAGAACGGACGCGCGCAAAGAGGCAGCCGTCAGCGGCGAAGCGCTTATCTCTCTCGGCTATGCGACGGGCATCAATGCCATGCTTGCGCGCGCTGGGGAACAGACGGTTAAGGAGATCGCCAAGACTTCGCAGGGGGATCCAGACAAAGTGGTGGAAGAACTGGTCCGGCGCAAGCTTATTCGTCCCTTGGTGACGCAGGGCCATATCGGCGATGTCTCGACCGATAAAATCGTTTACGATGCACAAACCACTTCCGGTAGTTCGGGCGGGCCGCTTATCAACAAAGATGGGCGCGTCATCGGCGTAACATTTGCGGTGGTCAGAGGCTTTGGAGGCTCCAATTTTGGCGTTCCTATCCACTATGCGCAGCCTTTGCTCAAACCGTAGGTGTTCCGCGCTAGTTTGTCTCGTAGCGGTTGCTCTCGCGTGGCCAGCGCCTGCCTGCGCTTATGCTGTGCTCTCGCATGAAGCCATCATTGACGCAGCTTGGGACGGACACATCAAGCCTTTACTCCTCAAGAAGTATCCACAAGCTACGGAGGAGGACTTGAGCCGGGCGCAAGCCTATGCGTACGGCGGCGCCATTATTCAGGACATGGGCTACTACCCCTACGGCAGCCCGTTTTTCAGCGACCTGACACATTACGTGCGCAGCGGAGACTTCGTGCAGGCGCTGCTGCGCGACGCCCAGAATTTGACGGAGTATGGGTTTGCGCTGGGGGCGCTGGCACACTACGCGGCGGACAACGAGGGGCACCGCATCGGCACGAACCGGGCCGTGGCCGTGCTGTATCCGGGGCTGGGCAAGAAATATGGTGACAGCGTGACTTATGAGGACGGCAAGCTCGCCCACGTAAAGACGGAATTCGGTTTTGATGTGCTCGAGATCGCGAAAGAGCGTTACGCGCCGGACGGCTATCATGATTTCATCGGGTTTGAAGTGGCGCGCCGCGTCCTGGACCGGGCCTTTCGCGAGACCTACGGGCTGGAACTGAAGGCGGTACTTGCGGACGAAGACAAAGCTTTGAATTCCTACCGCCGCGACGTGAGCAAACTGATTCCCAAAGCTACGCGGATCGCCTGGCACTTGAAGAAGGATGAGATTAAAGACGACATTCCCGACGCGACGAAGAAAAGATTCCTCTACAACCTGTCGCGGTCGAATTACGAGCGCGAGTGGGGGAAGAATTATAAGAAGCCCAGCCCTGGCGAAATCTTTCTGGCGTTTCTCTACAAGTTGATACCAAAGTTTGGCCCGCTGAAAGTTCTGCAGTTCCGCACGCCCACACCGGCGACCGAACATATGTTCGAGGCCAGCTTTAATGCCACGCTTAGCCGTTATCGCAAACTGCTGGCCGAGACCGAAGATGGCACTTTGCACCTGGAGAATGACAATTTTGACGTGGGGGAAAACACGGGGCCGGGGAAATACCGCCTGAACGATGAAGCGCATGCCACGCTGCTGGACAAGCTGGCGGAGGCAAAGTTTGCGAATCTCAGCGCGGAGGCGAAGGCCGAGCTTATCCACTTCTATGCGGACCCGGATGCGCCGTATACAACGAAACACAAGGCCAAGGCGTGGGCTAAAGTGCAGGGTGAACTCCAGCAGTTACAGGCGGCGCCGGTTGCCCCGCTCACCGCTAATTCCGGAACGGCTGAGCATCCATAACCTTCCTTTCCCCAATAAAGTAAGCTTAACGACCTAGCTACCGACCTAGAAAGACTTTGCATTCGGTACATCGAAAAAACAGTTCCAACCTCAACGGGTTACTGCGGGACAATATAGAATTTCATTAGAGGCTGTGCGCCTGACATGCAGAACACGAAGCCAATCCAGAAGCTCCTGGCGGCGAACCGAAGCGAAATCGCTATTCGCATCTTTCGCGCGGCGAATGAGCTTGGCCTGCGCACGGTGGCCATCTACTCGCAGGAAGACCGTCTGGCGCTGCATCGCTTCAAGGCGGATGAGGCTTATCAGGTCGGCGCGGGGAAAGGTCCGGTAGAGGCCTATCTGGACATTGCCGGCATTATCGCGTTGGCCAAAGAAAAGGAGGTGGACGCAATTCATCCGGGCTACGGGTTTCTTTCGGAGAATCCCGCGCTCGCGCGCGCTTGCGAGAAAGCTGGTATCGCCTTCATCGGGCCGCCGCCGGGTCTTTTGGAATTGCTGGGGGACAAGACAGCGGCGCGAAGGCTTGCTTCTTCTGCGGGAGTGCCCGTGTTGCCGGGAACGGAAGAGCCGGTGGTGTCCGGGGCAGAGGCGCAAAAGATTGCGAAGGAAATCGGTTACCCGGTTATGGTCAAGGCGGCGATGGGGGGCGGGGGCCGCGGGATGCGCGTGGTGCGTGACGCGGGGCAGCTCGATGCGCTGCTCGAAGAAGCTCAGGGCGAGGCGAGGTCGGCCTTTGGCGATGCGTCGGTGTTCCTTGAGAAATACTTGCGCCGCGCCCGGCACCTCGAAGTACAGATCCTTGGCGATCATCACGGCAATTTGCTGCACCTTTACGAGCGCGATTGTTCGATACAGCGGCGGCATCAGAAGGTCGTGGAGGTCGCGCCGGCGGCCAATCTTGACCGAGGCGTTCGCTCTGAACTTTGCGATGCGGCCGTACAGCTCGCGCGCAAAGCGAAATACCGCAACGCGGGCACAGTGGAGTTTCTTTACGACGTGGATTCGAAGAAATGGTATTTCATCGAAGTGAATCCGCGCATTCAGGTGGAGCATACGGTCACGGAAATGGTGACGGGCATTGACCTGGTGCGCTCCCAGATTCTTGTCGCGCAAGGACACAAGCTCCATGAACCGCCGCTCGCCCTGCCGAAGCAGGAAGGTATTCCCTTGAATGGGTCGGCGCTGCAGTGCCGCGTAACCACGGAGGATCCCGCCAAAAATTTCGCACCGGATTACGGGAAGCTTTCGACTTACCGGTCGCCGGCGGGATTTGGGATTCGACTGGATGGCGGAACGGCATACGCAGGCGCGGCGCTGACGCCTTATTACGACTCTCTGCTGGTTAAAGTAACCGCGTGGGGCGCGAATCTTCCGGAAGCCTGCCAGCGGATGGATCGGGCGCTGCGCGAATTTCGCATTCGCGGCGTGAAAACCAACATTCCGTTCGTGGAAAACGTCGTAAAACACGCCAAGTTTCAGGCGGGCGAAGTTATGACTTCGTTTTTGGACGATTCACCCGAGCTTTTTCGCCTGCCAACTCGTGGCGACCGAGCTACCAAACTGCTTTCCTACCTTGGCGATGTGATCCTGAATGGCAACGCGGAAGTGAGGGGGAAGCAAATACCAAAGGCGTTGAACGTCGCAGCCGTTCTCACCTCGTCCGGAATAGCGCCACCGTCTGGAACGCGGCAATTGTTGAAAAAACTGGGGGCAAAGAAATTTGCGGATTGGGCGAGAAAAGAGAAGCGTTTGCTCATTACCGATACGACTTTTCGCGACGCGCACCAGTCATTGATGGCCACGAGGGTCCGCACGCATGATTTGCTCGCGACCGCTGAGCCCGTGGCGCAAAGATTGTCTAATATGTTCAGCCTTGAAATGTGGGGAGGCGCGACTTTTGACACGGCGATGCGCTTTCTGCATGAAGACCCGTGGCATCGGTTACGCGTGCTCCGCGCGCGCATCCCTAACATCTGCTTCCAAATGCTGCTGCGCGGGGCGAATGCGGTTGGTTACACATCGTATCCGGACAATGTGATTGTCGAATTCGTCCGCGAAGCGCACGCGCAGGGGATCGACATCTTCCGCATTTTCGATTCGCTCAATTCCATTGATAACATGCGCGTGGCCATCGACGCGGCCCTGGAGACCGGCGCAGTATGCGAGGCGGCGATTTGCTACACGGGCGACACTCTCGACAAGGGCCGGCCCAAGTATTCGCTCAAATATTACCTTGCTTTGGCGAAGCAGCTCGAGAAACTGGGAACGCATTTTCTGGCCATCAAGGATATGGCCGGCCTTTGCAAACCGTATGCCGCATTCGAATTGGTGAAGACGCTGCGGCAAGAGGTCGGCATTCCGATTCACTTTCACACGCATGACACCAGTGGCATTAACTCGGGTTCGGTACTGAAGGCCGCCGACGCCGGAGTAGATGTTGCAGACGCAGCGGTTGCGGCGGTCAGCGGTGGCACGAGCCAGCCGAATCTCAACTCGATCGTCGAAGCGCTGCGCCACACGCCTCGCGACACGCAACTCGACATTGAAGCGCTCAACGAGTGCTCCGACTACTGGGAGACGGTTCGCACCTATTATTTGCCATTCGACTCCGGACCGAAGGCAGGCTCCGCGCGGCTGTATCAGCACGAGATTCCGGGCGGCCAGTACACGAACCTGCGCGAGCAAGCCACGGTTTTGGGGCTGGGCCATCGCTGGTGCGAAGTGGAAAAAATGTATGCCGAGGTGAATCAGCTCTTTGGCGACATCGTGAAGGTAACGCCCTCGAGCAAAGTTGTTGGCGACATGACGCTATTCTTGATGGCCAAAGAGATGCAACCGAAGGATGTTCTGGCTCTCAATGGAAAACACGATATGCCGTTTCCAAATTCGGTGGTGGAGATGTTTTCCGGAGCTTTGGGAGTTCCTCCCGGCGGCTGGCCGAGGAAGCTTCAGAAGATCGTTCTAAATGGCCGATCACCGCTTAAGGGGCGTCCGAGCGCGAGCTTGCCGCCAGCAAGGTTTGAGGAAGAACAAAAGCAGTTAGAGGAAAGGCTCGGGCACTCCGTCCGGCGCGATGACTTGCTGAGTTATTTGCTTTACCCGGAGGTGTTTGCGAAGTTCGACCGGTTTCGCCAGACATACTCTGACGTCAGCGTGCTGCCTACGCCCGCATTTTTCTACGGGCTGAAATCGGGAGAAGAAATTACGGTAGACATCGAGTCCGGGAAAACGCTCATCATTAAGTTCCTGACGTTCAGCGAGCCGCATCCTGATGGTACGCGCACGCTTTTCTTCGAACTCAACGGCCAGCCGCGCGAAATCACCGTTCGTGACAAATCGCTACGAGTCACGGAGCGTACGCATCCCAAAGCGGATCCTGCCGATCCCGGCCAGGTGGCCGCGCCGACGGCCGGCGTCATCAGCAGCGTGGCCGTGCAAGCCAATCATGCGGTGGAGCGCGGCGCGAAACTGCTCACGCTCGAAGCCATGAAAATGCAGTCCAATATCTATGCTCCTGTTTCCGGCCGTATTGCTAAACTGCTCGTATCGCCCGGCCAGCAGGTGGAAGCTAAGGACCTCCTGGTGACGATCGCACAGTGAGTTCTGGACAGCTTCGAAAGCACGAACAGTTTCGGTCGCGCTTCCTGCGTAATCAGCGCGACCTCATCGTTTACACGCCCCCCGGCTATCCCGACCAGGCAGCGCGGCGCTTTCCCGTTCTTTATCTTCACGATGGACAGAATCTTTTTGACGGCGCAACGTCATTCATTCCGGGACAAGACTGGCACGTGGGGCAAACGGCGGATGAGTGCGTTAACGCTCGCACCATCGAGCCGCTCATCATCGTCGGCATGTACAACACGAAAGCGCGTGTTCGCGAATACACGCCAACGCATGTACCAAAACTTGGCGGTGGGCGCGCGGATCGTTACGCAAAGTTTCTTATTGAGGAAGTGAAGCCGTTTGTGGAACACGAGTATCGGACGCTTACCGAACCACAGCACACCGGCATCGGCGGCTCGTCGCTCGGAGGACTGGTCTCGCTCTATCTAGGACTCAAGCATTGCACGACCTTTGGAAAGATTGCCGCGCTCTCGCCCTCGGTGTGGTGGAATCAGTTGGTGATCCATCGCTTTGTGAACTCCATGCACGTCGAGCCGCGTCCGCGCATTTGGCTGGACATTGGCACACGCGAAGGACCGCGTATTGTCCAGGACGTTGAGCGGTTCCGCGACGTGCTTCTGAAAAAAGGCTGGCGGCCCGAGCACGATTTGCATTACGAGAGGGTCGAGGGTGGCGAGCACAATGAAGCGGCCTGGGCGCAGCGCGTCCGGCCTTTCTTGCAATTTTTATATCCAGCCGCGCCGGGCGCTGTATAATCCGCGCTCCGATTGCTCTCGCGCCGAGGTAGCGCATGCCAGACGGCCGGCCTCTTACCATTCTCTGCATCAGTTCCTACGAGAAAGGACAGGAGTTTATCCGTACTTGCAAGGGCATGGGTTGCCGCGTGCTGCTACTGACGGTTGAAAAGCTGCGCCACGGCGACTGGCCTTTCGAATGCATCGACGAAGTGTTCTCCATGCCGGAAGAACTTCCTCTCCAAGGCCTGATCTACGCGGTGAGCTACACGGCCAGGTCGCAGCCGATTGATCGCATCGTGGCGCTCGACGAATTTGACATGGAGAACGTGTCCGCACTTCGCGAACACCTGCGAATTCCCGGCATGGGTTTGACGACGGTGCGGTATTTTCGCGACAAGCTGGCGATGCGCGCTCGCGCGAAAGAAACAGGAATCTTGGCGCCGGAATTTGTGCACGTCCTGAACTACGACAGCCTGCGCGAATTCATGTCGCGCGTGCCCGGCCCGTGGCTGCTCAAGCCTCGTTCACAGGCGTCTGGCATCGGAATGAAGAAGATTCACAAGCTGGAGGAGCTTTGGCCCTGGCTCGACCAGTTGGGGGATCAGCAGTCGTTTTATTTGCTGGAGCAGTTTGTGCCCGGCTCCGTCTATCACGTGGATAGCGTGGTATCGGAAAGCGAAGTGGTTTTTGCCGAAGCGCACGGGTACGGCGTGCCGCCGCTCGAAACGTCGCATCAAGGCGGTGTTTTCACGACGCGAACGCTCCCCCGCGATGGGGAAGAGTCGCGCGCGTTGCACGAAATCAATCGCAACCTCATCGAGAGCCTCGGTTTAATGCGCGGCGTGACTCACGCCGAGTTCCTGAAGGCTCATGCCGATGGGAAGTTTTATTTTCTCGAGATTGCCGCGCGAGTTGGCGGCGCTTACATTGCGGACGTCATCGAGGCGGCCACAGGCATCAATCTATGGCGCGAGTGGGCTCGGCTCGAAGTCGGAGCAGGAAGGGAGCCCTACGAACTTCCTGAAATGAGAGGGTATTATGCCGGAGTGATTCTCTCCTTGTCGCGGCAGGAGCATCCAGACACTTCGTCTTATAACGATGAGGAAATCGTCTATCGCATAAGCAAGTTTCATCACGCGGGATTCATTCTTAAATCGGCGCGCCATGAGCGGATTGATCAGCTTCTGGATTCGTATTCACAACGGTTTGTTGAGGATTTTCTCGCCACCCAGCCGGTTCCGGACAAGCCTGCCCATTAATCGAAATAGAATAAAGCTCATCTTTACTTTCAAAGGGATATCTTGCAGAATCTCAGCCCCTGCCCGAAAGTCTAGTAACTATCAGGAACAATGCATCCAGAGTTTGTTTGCTGAGGGCCCCTGCGAGGAATAGAGTTTGCATTACCCCCGGGCGAAAATCTACGTGGGGTGTGCTGTCCCTTAGGGAGGATCGGATGTGGGGTAATAAGAAACCGGATGCGCCGCAACCCGGCCAACCGGAACAAAGAAATCCAATTTCGAATCAGCCGTCGCGACCAGCTCCGGCGGCTTGGGAGGAAAAACCTGCAATGAGTACAGATGCAATGCGTCCATTAGGCGGCACCGCGGACCGCGGCACAGCGCGGCTCGGGGCAAGTCTGCATGTGAAAGGGGAAATCTCCGGCAACGAAGATCTGCTGATCGATGGCTCAGTCGAAGGACTGGTCCAACTGGATGAGCGGAAACTCACCGTCGGAGCCACGGCGAAAGTCACGGCCGATATCATCGCCCGCGAGGTGGTGGTGTATGGCACGGTGAAGGGCAACCTTCGCGCCAAGGACAGAATTGAAATCAAGAAAGATGGTTCGGTCAATGGAGACCTGACCACCGCGCGCATCATGATCGAAGACGGCGCCTACTTCAAGGGCTCGATCGAGATCGACAAGAGCGCGGAAAAGGAATCCAGCAGCAGCCAGGCGTTTGCAAGGAGCTCTTCGGCTCCCGCGACTGCGGCGGCCACTAAGACGATTTAGTTTTTCTCACATTCAATCCCTTCCAGAGAGCGTCCCGTAACACGGGGCGCTCTCTCGTTTTCCCACCGTTAATCTCCCCTAACACTGTGTTTATCAGCTTGACACGTTCCGACGTCGTAGCTATCGTCTAACTGGCTTCCTCTTTGTCTTGGCGCAGGGAACGCTGGGATGCGTGTCGTCTCAAGTTTCGGCGTTTCTTGCAAAAGATTCCTGGAGTCGTGTCGTGGGACGACTACGCGGCCGCGTCCTAGTTCCGGAAATGCTGGTGCTTGCCTTTGCGTGTGCGGGGTGCGGAGGAGGCTCTTCCGTCATCCAACCGCCGCCTCCGCCGCCTGATTTCTCGCTGAGCCTTTCCGTGAATTCCGTCTCCGTTTCTCAAGGTGGCACCAGTTCGGCGGTAAGTGTCGCGATCAATCCCAGCAACGGATTCAGCGGCAACGTGCAAGTCACACTGAGCGGGCTGCCGTCGGGTGTGACTTCGAATCCTGCAAGTCCGTTTGAAGTGGCAGCTGGCGCAAACGCTTCGGTTGTTTTTGGAGCTTCATCGAACGCTATCACGGGAAATTTCACAGTTTCCACGCAGGGAAGCAGCGGAACCCTGTCTCATTCGCAGACGTTGGGCCTGACGGTGCAAACGGGCGTGGTTTCAATGCTTCCGCGCACTAGCTACGTGCGGACGGACTCCGTCGCGTCGGCAGATACTCCCTTCGGGGAACCTCAGCATCGTCACATCGCTTACGACCCCGCCAACAAACAGGTCTTTGTTGCCAACCGCGCCACGAACCGCGTTGAAGTGTTTTCCACCTCCGGACAAACGCGAATCGCACAGATTTCTCTTTCGGGCGCAACGAGCGCCGATCTCTCCGCCGACGGGGCCACCGTTTGGATTGGCACTGCACGAAATGAAATTGTTGCGGTCGATCCGGTTTCCTTAACCGTCAAGAATCGGTACGCTCTGGCAGGAATCAGCCCCATTCCCAAGGTGATTTTTGACCGACCCGTGGAGGTCTTGCCTCTTTCAAACGGCAAGGCCATGGTTCGGCTTCGTCAGCCTATTGCCGCGGAGGCCTTGCTCGCTCTTTGGGACTCAACCTCAAACTCGCTGAGCGACTTGACGAGCGCTGCACCCGCCATCTTTCAGAACGGAGTCGGCGCCCTAGCGCGTTCTGGCGATCACTCGAAAATTCTTGCTGCCGCCAACGACTCAAGCGGTGAGCTGGCTCTTTTTGACTCTCAAGGCAACGTGGTCGTCGGGCCGGTCTCGATGGGGACAGGCGAATCAACATGGGTGGCTGCGAACAATGATGGAAGCCGATTCGCAGCTGTTTTTGTGGCAGGCAGCAGCACGCAAGTAATCTTGCTGAATGCACTGCTCCAGCAGGTCTCCGCTTACTCAGCCGCAAATGTCAGCGGTGCAACCTTCTCACGCGACGGGAAAGAGCTGTACGTCGCAGAAGCCTCAAGCGGCTTGTCGTTCATCACCGTGCTTGATGGCCAGTCGGGGCAACTCATCGGCAGGGTGCCGGACATTCCGATCCAAGGAGTTGCTTCGGTGATTGAAGATGTGGACGAAACACAGCTCCTCTTTGGCCTTTCCAATCGCGGACTCAGCTTCATCGATGCGTCAGCGCCGGGAACGCTTTCGTTAGTTGCGCCAACCGTCGCCGTGGCTCCGAGCTTGTTCCCTTCCGAAGGGCCAATCGCAGGTGGCACTTCAACAACTCTCAGCGGCCAAAATTTCGCCGGTCCCGTGCAAGTCAAATTCGGATCACAATCAGCAGCAGACCCGACGGTAAGCAGTTCCTCGCAAATCCAGGTCGCTTCGCCTTCCAGCGTCGTCAACGGCGCGGTCAATCTGACTGCCTACTTTCAAGACTCGTGGGTCGCCCTCGCTCCGGATGCCTTTAGTTACGGTCCGCAAATCTTGCAGGTTCTCCCCAACGGAGGGGCAAGTTCCGGCGGCGACTCTGTAGAGATTTACGGATACGGCTTCGGCAGCGATCCAACAAAGATCAATGTGAAAATCGGCGGAGCCGCCGCCACGGTGCAAAAGGTCGAGAATGTTGCCGCGATCGTTCCATCCCTTGCTCTCGATTCCACTTACCCTTTTCCTATCGAACGCATTACGCTGCAGACGCCTTCTGGCTCACCGGGCAAAACAGACATTTCTATTGCCGCGCCAGTGGGCTCTACAACTTCCCCCAAGGCTTTTCAATATGTGCAGAGCATGCATTCCTATCCGAAAGCCGCGTCGTTTAAATTCCTGACCTATGACCAGTCGCGGCAGCGAGTCTATTTGTCAAACGTGAACCAAGTCGATGTTTTCGATTTACAGCAGAATCAGTTCCTCTCTCCCATTGAACCTCCTGGTGGGCCGTCTATCTTTGCTGATTTTCGTGGTCTGGCTTTAATCCCCGACGGGTCGCAACTGATCGTTGCTGATTTCGGAGCACAGAATGTTTATCTTCTCGATCCTGTGAAGAGCACGGGGGCTGCGGTTTTTGTTGGCGGCGTTTCGGGCTTTACCAATTCTGGCCCGACACGCGTCTCAGCCACCAGTTTACAAACAGTCTTTGTCGGGCTCAGCGGCGAGGGCGGCTCGTCGGGAGCCTGTTCCGCTTGTCTGGCTCAAATGAACCTCACCGCGTCTCCCCCGACAATTCAACCTGCTCCGCAGCCTGAGGTCACCAGCCTCACGGGTGCACCGCTCCTTCAGTCCAGTGTGGCTGGGGATCAAGTTTTTCTTGCCATTGCCGCGGCTCCTGGTGGCCCGCTGGCTTCGTGGAATGCCAGTTCTCCTGGTCATTTCGTCACGTCCGCTGTGAATTCTTCGGCCGTTGATTTGACAACTTCTGCCGATGGCTCTGCCTTTGCCCTGGCGGCCAATGGAGCGACGGAAGTCCACTCGCCTGATTTCACTATTTCATCAGTTCCGGTCTTTTCCGAACTATCACAAATCCCCGGCCGCGTTGCCGTGCCGGGAATGGTTCTGCATCCTTCCGGCGCGTTGCTCTATCAACCTTTTCTGACGGGCACTCCTGGAAGTGCGGGAGTGAAAGGCGGGGTCGATATTCTCGACGCTCACTCCGGAGCGCTTCGCGTGCGGATTTTTCTCCCACAGCAGTTCATGACCGATGTGGACGGCCTTCACGGAGAGTTCCTCGCAACCGATGAAAACGGCCAGCGCCTTTTCGCGATCACTTCTTCAGACGGCACGCCGCAAAACGCCGCGCTCACCATCGTTCAGCTCGCTGCCGTCCCGCTTGGCATTGGCACGATTCAGCCCTCCTCAGTTTCTGCCGCTGGAGGCGCAACCGTAACGATTCGCGGGTGCGGTTTCGTCAACGGCGTTAGCATCGCCATCAACGGAAAAGCGGCAACGGTTACCTTCAAAGATGTCAACACGCTTTCCCTGACGGTTCCCGCGCTCACCGCAGGTCCGCAGAGAGTCACGATCACTAATCCCGACGGGGAGACCGTTTCTCTGGATGCTGCAATCACTGCGAGCTAGATTTTCTGCGCGTTTTGCCTTTCTTAATTTTTTCCTTTTTGTTCATCCAAATTTATGAGAGACAAAGAGAAGGAATCATCGGCGCTAGAACGCCGGTTGCATGCATGTTAGTGTGAGGATTGACAATGGAAACACGAAAGCTTGGAAACTCCGATTTGAAAATAACCAGAGTTGGATTTGGCGCCTGGGCCATTGGGGGTTCCGGCTGGGAGTTCGCCTGGGGTCCGCAGGACGACAGGGATTCCATCGCGGCAATCCATAAAGCCCTGGAAATGGGGGTCAACTGGATCGATACCGCTGCGGTTTACGGCCTCGGCCATTCGGAAAATGTCGTGGCCCGGGCGCTCAAAGAATGGCGCGGCCCCCAGCCCTATGTTTTCACCAAGTGCTCTATGCGCTGGGATGAGCAAGGCAAAATCACAAAGGAACACAGCGCCGCCTCGATCCGCCACGAATGTGAAGACAGCCTGCGCCGGCTGCAGGTGAAGACCATCGATCTTTACCAGATCCACTGGCCGCCGGAGGACAATGGTCCCGGTCTCGAAGAGGCCTGGCAAACCCTTGCGGCGCTCAAAAAGGAAGGCAACGTCCTCTGGATCGGTGTTTCCAATTTCAATGCTGCTCAAATCCAGCGCGCCGAAAAAATCGCCCCGGTCACTTCACTTCAGCCGCCGTATTCCCTGCTTCGCCGCAAGATTGAAAACGAGATTCTCCCGCATTGTCAGAGCCAGGGCATCGGAGTGATCTCCTACGCGCCCATGACTTCCGGTCTGCTGACCGGGGCCATGACCCGCGAGCGCGCAGCCGCGCTTCCTCCTGACGACTTTCGCAGCCGCAATCCGGAGTTCCGTGAACCGCGGCTATCGAAAAACCTTGAGCTTGTGGAAAGGCTTCGCCAGGTTGGAAACCGTCACGGCCGGGGGCCAGGAGAAGTGGCTATCGCCTGGGTGTTACACCATCCGGCGATTACCGGCGCAATCGTGGGCGCGCGCAACGCCAAGCAAGTCGAGGGCATTATGCGCGCCGGGGAGCTAAAGCTCATGCCCGACGAGATCGCTGAGATCGAAGGCGCAGCCGTCGCTGCCGTTTCTCGTTAGTTAGAAATAGCGTATCGCAAGTCTAAGAGTTCTCACGCGCGAAGATAATCAGGACGCCAGCTCTTGATCAACTGTTTGATGGCTTTGCGGCTCGTCATTTTTTCATCCAGCACTTTCTTCATCAAGCCAGGCAGTTCATCGTCGCTCGCAAAACGCAAGGAAACAAACTGGTTCACCGTTAGCTCATCAGCCCGCCAGCGCAATTCTTCTGGCAGCACGCGTTCATAACGCAACCGTTCTTCCAACCGGATCAAGCGATCCTGCACCGCCAGCGCAAACAGGCGGGCATAAAGCACACCAAAAAATAACGCCGCAGCCAGCAATATGGGGAAGAAGTGAGACAGCCCAAATCCCGCTTTGATCCAGAAGTACACTCGCGTGCCAAAGTTCCCAATCAATACGGGCAACGCAAAGAAGTGATATAGGGGTACGAACCGTCCATGATTCTTCAGGTTTTGTTCGCTCATCGCTTTCTCCTTCGGAGCTCTACTTCGTCAGCTCATTCTTGAAAACCGATCCATTGTGCATCACAAATTTCACGTGCTCCAGTTCACCGATGGACTTCAGCGGATCGCCGGAAACCGCGACCACTTCCGCGTAGGCTCCGGTAGCAAGCACGCCGATTTCGCCTTTCATGTCCAGCATTTCCGCCGGCCGCGAAGTCGCGGACTGAATTGCATCCATTGGTGGCATGCCCATTTCGACCATTCGCTGGAACTCCTGTGCAATCGGCTCCGTCCAAGGCATTCCACCTATGTCTGTTCCGAACACAATCTTCAAGCGCGCTTTCAGCGCCCTTTTGAAGGTATCTTCATGCACAGCGGCGCGCGCACGATCGCGTTTTCCCCCAGGAGTATCCGCCGGAGCCCAATCCCCGTAGTACGGCGAAAGCGTCGGGCAATACCACGTGCCTTGCCGCTTCATCTGCTCGATTTGCGCGTCGGTCATTTCCAGCCCGTGCTCGATCGAATCGCATCCGCCGTCCAGCGCGCGCTGCAATCCGATTCCGTTGTACGCGTGGCACGCCACTTTCTTTGTCCAGCCATGCGTTTCGTCCACGACGGCCTTCAATTCTTCCACGGTCAGGGTCGGCTGCGAGACGAGCCTTCCTTCTTTGTCCACCCACGAACGATGCGTCATGTACACCTTGATCCAATCGGCGCCTTGCTCCAATTGTTGCCGCGCCGCTTTGCGCGCTTCCACCGGGCCGTCCACAAGCTGAGCCCCTTTGGGCATGTCCAACTCCGGCGCGTAGCCTTCCAGGTTGTACCCGCCAGTAGTGGAGATGGCTCGCGTCGCACAAAAGAGCCGCGGCCCTGGAATCGTTCCCTCTTCAATCGCCTGCTTAATCTCGACGTCCCCATAGCCCGCGCCTTCGGTTTCCAAGTCGCGCAACGTGGTAAAGCCCTGCTCAAGGGCCCGGCGCGCCGCAAACGTAGCTCGCGCTGCCCGCAAAGCGATCCCAGCCTTCAGGATGTTCTCGTCGTAGCCGCCTTTCGCCGGATCCTCGCCCCACAAAAAAATATGCGTATGCGAATCGATGAGCCCCGGCAACACCGTCGCATTCGACAGGTCAATCACGTTCGCGCCCGCGGGAATGGCTTCCCCGGCCCCGGTTACTCGAATAATCTTTTGGCCGTGCACGAAAATCAGCTGATTCTTCCGCGGAGTTTCGCTCGTCCCGTCGATGAGCGTTCCCGCGCGAATGACGGTCATCGCCCCCGACGCTTGTGGAGCGCTTTGCGCCAGCACAGAATCTTTCGCGGCCAACGCCGATATCCCTGCGCACAAAGTGAGAATTGCCGCACGAGAACTCCAATTTCTCATCACACCCTCCTCACAACGCGCGTAGCTTGCCCCAATCTTCCTTTCCATGCAACACCCCCGCGGGACGGCCACGCGAGAGTTCACGGCAAAGCGAAAAGAAGGCCTCAAGGCTCCCTTCAATGGGCTAACCGTTACCCAAAAAGTTTAGATAAGGTCAAACACGCTGAGAGGCGGACTGCACGAGGGCCGAGTCGAGGCAGAACTCCGGGCGGTGGAAAAAAGCGGGGAGTTCGGAGAGCCGCAGCGCTAGCCGTTCGGGAGAGGCGGCGCGGAGGGTGACATGACCAAGCTTGCGGCCAGGCCGCGCAGCTTTTCCGTACAAGTGCAGGTGCGCGTCAGGCACGGCTAGGACTTCCGAAGGTTCAGGAAGGTCACCAATCAGATTGAGCATCGCGCAGTGACCCGCCGCACCGGTCGAGCCAAGCGGCAGCCCGAGGACCGCGCGAAGGTGGTTTTCAAATTGGCTGGTGACGGCTCCTTCGATCGTCCAGTGGCCGGAATTGTGGACGCGGGGTGCCATCTCGTTGGCCAGCAGGCGGCCTTCGTGTTCGAAAAATTCTATCGCCAGCACACCGACGTACTTCAGCGATTCGAGCACTCGGCGCGCAATGTCTTCTGCCGCGCGCTGCACCGGCGGCTCGATCCCCGGGGCCGGCGCAAGAGACAACCGCAGAATCCCGCCGCGATGATGGTTCTCAACAAGTGGATAAAAAGCGGTTTCTCCATTGCGCGAACGCACCGCGAGGATGGAAAGTTCCCGCCGGAAGGCCACGAAGCGCTCAAGGATAAGGTCAACCTCGGGAAGTTCGGCCTTGGCTTTGGAAACGTCTTCGGCCGTCCGAAGCATCCATTGGCCTTTGCCGTCGTAACCCATGCGGCAAGTCTTAAGCACGGCGGGAAGGCCAAGCTGCTCAACCGCAACCTCAAACTTCTGAGGCTTGGCAATGGCCAAAAAATCAGTCGTGCTGATGCCAAGATTGCGAAAAAGCGTCTTTTCGGCAAGGCGATCCTGCGCGGCTTCGAGAGCAGCGGGAGGCGGATACACTGGAACTCGCTCGGCGAGAAATCTCGCTGCATCCACAGGCACGTTTTCAAATTCGTAGGTTACAAGTTCCAGGCCATTGGAGAATTTTTCGAGTGCGGCGTGATCGGTATAGTCCGCCGTGACACGCTGGGCAATCCGGCCGACCGGCGCTTCCGGGGAAGGATCGAGAAACCGGAAATGCAGCCCGAGCGGATAACCCGCCAGCGCGAGCATGTACCCGAGCTGTCCGCCGCCGAGGATGCCGATGGTCACCGGCGTTTCCCTTTCTGGGCGTCTTTGAACGGTATCGCCACGGCGGAAACGGAAGGATCTGGCTGCGCCATAACCCGGTCCGTCTGCTCAGCCCGGAACCTTCGCAGGGCTTCGCGGATGGAGGCGTGCTTGTTGGCGAGAATCGCCGCTGCAAGCAGCGCTGCGTTAACCGCTCCGGCCCGCCCGATGGCTAGCGTGCCTACAGGAATTCCTCCTGGCATCTGCGCGATGGAGAGCAGGGAATCCAGGCCCTTGAGAACCTTCGACTCGACGGGGACACCGAGCACCGGGAGCACGGTCTTTGACGCGGTCATGCCGGGCAAATGCGCGGCCCCGCCCGCTCCCGCAATGATGACTTCCAGCCCACGCTGTTCGGCGGACGACGCGTATTCAAAAAGCAGGTCCGGCGTGCGGTGAGCCGAGACGACACGCGTCTCATGCGGAACGCCAAGGCTCGTCAGGATGTTCGATGCGTGCTCCATGGTTTCCCAGTCCGATGTGGAACCCATAATGATGCCGACGAGAGGATTGGCGTCCTTGCGGTCGAGTTGGTTATTCATGGAAACCGATATTTTACGGCTTTTTTCAGCGCGCCGCGACCTGCTCCCGCTGCTTCCAGTAGTGGCGAAGCTGCCCAACCAGATAGAGCGAGCCAGTAACGAAAATCGCATCGCCAGGAGCCGCTTCCGCCAACGCCTGATCAAGCGCTTGCTCGGCAGAGGGAATCACTGAGAAGCCGGATGCGTGGTGCGAAGCAATTTCCGCGAGTCGGGACGCAGAGATGGCACGGGAAGTACGCGGCTCCGTAAAGATGACTTCAGCGGTATGCGGAAAGAGTAGGCCTGCCACCTCGTCGACCGCCTTGTCGCGAAGCGCTCCGTAGATCATCCAGATTCTGCGTCCCGCGAAATTCTGCTCGAGGAATTGTGAGAGTTCACGCGCGGCGCCGGGATTGTGTGCGCCATCCAGATAAACGTCGGGGTTGGACTGGAGTTTTTCCAGGCGACCTGGCCAAGCCGTCTTGGAAATGCCGTCCGTGATGTCGCTGGCAGAGATGCGGAAGCCGCGGCTTGTCAGATGTCGTGCCGTAGCCAGAGCGTTCAAAGCATTCTGCAACTGGAACCGGCCGGGAAGGCTAGGGGCGATCTCGAAAGATTCTCCAGAGACAACTTCCGCGACGCGTGCGCGGAAGAAGCCCTCCTCCGAAGTCTCCTGAGCTATTTGAAACGTTTTCGCGGTTTGGATGACCGGGCAGTGCAATTGATTGGCTCGCGCCAGAATGACTTCGCGCGCTTCGGGTGGTTGCTCGGCAAGGACCACTGGCACATTCGGCTTAAGGATTCCTGCTTTTTCGCTGGCGATTCCTTTCAAGGAGTGGCCGAGAAAGTTTTCATGGTCGAAGTCAATGCGCGTAATGACGGTGACGGCGGGAGAAAGGATGTTCGTGGCGTCGAGCCGCCCACCAAGGCCGACTTCAAAAACGCCAAATTCCACGCTTTCCCGCGCAAAGTATTCAAATGCCATGGCGGTCACGCACTCGAAATAGGTGGGATGCGCGCGCAGCTTTCGTGCCGCTAGAAGCTCCTCAATCAACGTTTGTAATCGCGTGAAAATGGCCGCGAAGGATTCATCGCTGATTTCTTCGCCATTAACGCGCAGGCGCTCGTTGATTCTTTCAAGGTGCGGCGAGGTGTAGAGGCCTGTGCGAAAACCCGCATGCCGCAGGATGGATTCAAGGAACGCAGCCGTCGAGCCTTTTCCATTCGTTCCTGCAATGTGCGCGCTCGGGTAGGCGCGGTCCGGACGGCCAAGCCGCTCTGCGAGAACGCTGATATTTTCCAGATCAAACTTGGCTGCCGCAGCCTGTGTGGGGGCCGCCAGCTCTCTGCCTAAGGTCAAAAGATACCGAACCGCCGCGTCGTAATTCATCTCAGTTCATGAGCAGTTCGAGGGCGTTGGCCAGGTAAGCTTTCAGCTCTTTGCGGTGGACGACGGCATCGAGAAAGCCATGCTCAAGAAGGAATTCCGAGCGCTGGAAGCCTTCGGGCAGTTTTTGGCGAATGGTCTGTTCGATGACGCGCGGCCCGGCGAAGCCGATAAGCGCGCCGGGTTCCGCAAGGTTAAGGTCGCCCAGCATCGCGAAGCTCGCGGTGACGCCGCCAGTGGTCGGATCGGTCAAGACCGAAATGTATGGCAGCTTTTCGTCATCGAGGCGCGCGAGCGCCGCAGAAACTTTCGCGAGCTGCATCAGGCTCACTGTGCCTTCCATCATGCGCGCGCCGCCAGAGCACGAAACCGCAATAAACGGCTGCCGCGTTTCGATGGATAGCTCAATCCCCCGCGTCACCTTTTCGCCCACGACCGCGCCCATCGACCCGCCGATGAACCCAAATTCCATCGCGCACATCACCACCGGCCGCCCATTCAACTGGCCCTCGGCAGTGATGATCGCGTCGTTCATTCCCAGTTTCTTGCGCGCCTCCTTCAGGCGCTGCGAGTAGGGCTTGGTATCCACGAACTTCAGCGGATCCGTCGAGGTCATCCCGACGTCGTGCTCGGTCCAGCGCCCGTCCAGCAGCATCTCCAGCCGCGGCCGCGCGCCCATCTTGAAATGAAACTGGCACTTGGGGCAGACGTAAAGGTTCGCTTCCAGGTCTTTACGAAATACAATGGTGCGGCACGACTCGCACTTGACCCACAAGCCTTCCGTGCGCACCCGCCGCTCTTCGGGCGGCGTGGTCTGCTCGATCGATTTTTTCTCGCGTTTGAACCAGGCCATAAAGACAGCTAACGGGTGAACGTTGTCGGTCCTAAATTGAACGGCCGAACTTCTGAATTTCTACCTTCTGCTTTCTGCCTTCTACTTTCTACCTCTAATAGTCAATTCCTCGCTGAGCCAGTATACCCTTGGTGTATGGGTGTTTCACCTCGCGCATCTCAGTGACCAGGTCCGCCAGTTCCACCAGCTTCGGATGCGCATTCCGGCCTGTACAAATCACATGAACGCGCTCCGGCCGGTTTTTCAGCGCTTCCACAACCTCATCCGCGTCCAGCATCTTGTAGCTGATGGTGTAATTGATCTCGTCGAGAATCACCAGGTCGTACTTGCCGCTGTAAATCGCTTCGCGCCCCGCGTGCCAGCACTCGTGAGCCAGCTTGATGTCTTCGGGGTCGGTCTCTGCGCCGCCAATCTTCACGAAACCGCGGCCCATCGGGCGAATCTCGAACTTGTCATCGCCCAGTATTTTGGCCGCATCCAGTTCGCCGTAATGCCAGGAGCCTTTGATGAACTGCACCATCATCACCCGCAAGCCCTGACCCACCGCGCGAAAACCCGTCCCCAGCGCGCAAGTCGTCTTCCCCTTGCCCGGCCCGGTATAAACAATCAGCAATCCCTTTTCTTCCGGCATGGTTTTCCCTAAGTGATTCGCGGAAAGTGTGCGCAGCCACACGCGAAAGGTCAAGCAAGTTGCAGGCGTTTAACCAGTTCTGCCGCAATCGCAGAGATCCGCCGCAACATTGGATCCGGGAGCGAAAACCGTGGCCGCGCAACGGGGTCGAGCAAAACAATCCACAAGCCCGGGCGGTAGGCTTCATCATCGGTCGGGCAAATCGCGCCAGTCAGTTGCGTAATCTCCAGAGGATGCGGCCGTGCCTCCAGATCAATTTCAAGAACCGTCTCGCTCTTGTGGTGTTCATTGGGAGGAGCGGCAATCAACTCCGTCAAGATGCCGCGTGCATCGTCGACCAGGTCGCGAAAGCCCTGCGTCACTAGAATTCCATCCACATCACGCGGTGTCGGATGTTCGAGTTCCTCCAGGTCGTAATCCGGCAGCGGTCTTTCCAGCGGAATCTCGATCGCCACGGAGGGCTGGTTTTCGTCCGGAATTATGCGCATGGGCATGGCAGCTAAGGTTGTACACCACGCGGGCTATTTCGGGTAGGGGCTGCCAGAGAGAATCGCGAAAGCGCGATAGAGTTGCTCGGCCAGCACCACGCGCGCCAATTCGTGTGAAAGCGTCATGGCGCTGAGCGAAAGCTTTTGCGTAACGCGCTCGCGCAGCGATTCAGGAAAGCCGCCTGCATTTCCGCAAATGAAAATCACCTGGCGTGTGCCGCGGTCTCGCAAATCGCCAAGCCAACGCGCCAGGGCATTTGAATCAATCGTCCTGCCGCCGGCATCAAGCAGGATAGGCGTTGCCGCGCGGTCAGCGTCCAGTTTCTTAAGCGCCGCCTCCGCATCGCGAACCTCCAGAATTTCAATCGGACAGGTCCGCCGAATGCGATTCACGTAGTCCTCAAGAATCGCGCACATCTCCGGCCGTCGCGTCTTCCCGATCATGAGAAGCTGTAAGCGCATGAGAAAAGTTCAAAGTCCAAGAAGAAACACCGGCAATCTGGCTTCAACTCTTTAACTTTTTGCCTTTTCGACTCTTCGCAATTCCGAGGTTCGCCTTCATTTTAGGCCATACTTCTTCCGCTTCTCCAAAAGTGTCTTGCGGCTGATGCCTAGGATTTCCGCTGAGCGGCTGATCTGGTAATGCGTAGCTTCCAGCGTCGCGGCGATGACCTCGCGTTCCACGTCTTCCAGCGAACGCAGCCCCGCCACCGGGCTGGCCGCGCCCGGAGCCGCCGCGCGAACCGTCTCCGGGAAATTCTCCGGCTCCAAAATATCTTGTTCCTCGCCCGCCGCGTCCCTGCCAACGCCGGAAAAGACCACCGCGCGTTCCAAAGCATTCTTCAATTCGCGCACATTTCCGGGCCACGAATAAGCCGCCAGCATGCGGCGCGACGACTCGCTCAAGTGTACGTGGGGACGTCCGTGAGCAGTACGAAGCCCCGCCAACAAATGGTCAGCAAGCAACAAAATATCAGCGCGCCGCTCGCGCAACGGCGGAACTGTCAGCGTGAGCACGTTCAACCGGAAATACAAGTCCTCGCGAAAAGCGCCTGCTTTCACCGCCGAAGGGAGGTCCACGTTCGTCAGCGCAACAATGCGCGCTTCAATCTTCAGCGTCTCTGTTCCGCCCAGCCGTTCAAACGCCCGCTCCTGCAGCACGCGCAGCAGCTTGCTCTGCGCGCCCGGCGAAAGCGCCGCCACTTCGTCCAAAACAATCGTTCCATTCCCGCCCAATTCGAAGCGGCCCAGCTTGCGCTCCACCGCTCCGGTGAACGCCCCGCGCTCATGCCCAAAAAGTTCGCTTTCCACCAACTGCGGCGGCAGGCTCGCGCAATCAATTTTCAGGTAAGGCGCATCGCGCCGCGGCCCCAGCTCATGAACCAGTCGCGCAAGATGGTCCTTGCCGGTACCGCTCTCTCCTGTGATCAAAAGTGTGGTAGGCGCAGCCGCCACTTTTTTGGCGAGTTCCAGCAGGCGCAGCGACGCCGGGTCTTCCGCAATCCACGGCAATCGCTCGGTGGTCATGTCCCAGAATGTCGGTCCTGCCCTCGACCGGACAGGCGTTCATCAGAATAATCATCGCGCGGAAGTGTTGGCCCTCTACCAGCATCCTCTTCTGCCACGAACCCTTCCGCCGCATCGGGAATTTCCAGCTTCGGCGAAGCGCGCCACAATCGTTCCAAGTCGTAATACCGCCGCGCCTCCTCGCTGAAGACGTGCACAATAAAGCCGCCGAAATCCAGCAGCGCCCAATCTGCAGAGCGATAACCCTCGCGGTGCCGCACCGACCGGTCCATTTGTTTGTGGAGTTGCTCTTCGATCTCCGTGCAAATCGCCTGCACTTGCGGTGTGCTGAACCCCGTGCAAATCACAAAGTAGTCGGTGAACGCGCTCGCGCCGCTCAGATCCAGCACCACGATGCCCGCGGCTTTCTTTTCTTGCGCCGCCTGAATGGCCGCGCGCACGCCTTGCGGCAGGGTTTCGAAGGTCAAGGTCAACGGTATAGGCCCTGTTTCAAAATGTATTCCTCGACGCGCGCGGAAACAAGCCCGTGAATGGATTGCCCCCTTTGCGCCCGCCGCCGGATGTCCGTCGCCGAAACGTCGGTCGAAACATTTTCCAGCAGATACACGGTCGTGGAGAGGAGATGCGCCACCACTTGTGACGGATGCTCTTCCGTTTCCTTCTTGCTTCCAGGGCGCGCCGTTAGTTCCGGCGGAATCACCAGCCGCAGCGCCTCCGCGCGAATTCCAGGCCGGTTCGCGATAATGAAATCGCAGAGCCCCAGCAGCGTTTCGTATTCCTTCCACATCGGAATGTCGAGAAACGCATCAGCCCCAATGATGAAATAGAGGCGGTCTCCGTCGCCATGATAGGTGTGCCGAAAATAGCGCACCGTGTCGACGGAATAATGAAGCTGCGTTCCGCTGAAGTCCTCGCCTGCTTCGGCGAGCGAAGGCACAAAGTGCGGATGCTCGGTGCAAGCCAGCGCCACCATGGCAAAGCGGTGCGGAAACGGCGCTAGGTGTTGTTTCAGCTTATGCGGAGGTCGGCTCGCAGGAATGAAATGGATTTCGTCAAAATTGAACCGCCGGTCGGCGGCGCGCGCCACGCTGAGATGTCCGCTATGAATGGGGTCAAAGGAACCGCCAAACAACGCGATGCGGCGAGGATGAAGTTTCGCGGCGGTGCGGTGCGCCTGCGCTGTCGTCAATGCGCCTCCCAAGCAGTCTCTATTCCCGATTTTCTCATGAATTGCGGTCTTCGGCAGCGTGTTGCGTGGAAGGGTTAACTTCAACCGCAGCGGGCTCGCTCTCGTCGCCCGAAATATGCTCAAGGCTCGCCCGCGGAATCTTGTCCAGCGCGTCCGCGATGGAGCGAACCAATTCTCTTACGCCTTCGCCGGCCGCCGCAGAAATGGAATGAAACTCCAGACCCTGCTTTTTGCAATAATCGCGCAACGTTTCCAAGCGCGTGCGATCGGTCGTCGCATCGAGCTTCGTAGCCACCACAATCATCGGCTTCTGTGTCAGCGTTTCGCTGAAAGCCGCGAGCTCGCCGTTGATCACTTCAAACGCATGTACCGGATCATCCGAGTTCGCGTCGCTCGTATCAATCAGATGCACCAGGAGGCGTGTGCGCTCAACGTGGCGCAAGAAGCGAATTCCGAGCCCCGCGCCCTGATGCGCGCCTTCAATCAAGCCCGGCAAGTCTGCCACCACAAAGGTGCGTCCAATCTCGCGCCCTTCTTTTCCAGTGCCGCCATCCGCGTTCACCACGCCGAGATTCGGCTCGAGCGTCGTAAAAGGATAATTCGCAATCTTCGGCCGCGCCGCGGAAATCACGGAAATCAAAGTGGACTTTCCGGCGTTGGGAAATCCCACCAGTCCGACATCGGCCAGCAATTTCAGTTCAAGCCGCAGATGCCGCTCTTCGCCCGCAAAGCCGTCTTCATGTTCGCGCGGCGCCTGATGCCACGGCTTCGCGAAATGTTGATTCCCGCGCCCGCCGCGCCCGCCATGCACCACAAGCACCCGCTGTCCCGGCGATGCCAGATCCGCAATCGTCTCTCCGCTTTGATCGTCCAACGCCAGCGTCCCCACCGGCACTTGCAAAATCATGTCCTCGCCCGAGTGCCCCGTGCAGTTCGAGCCTTCGCCATGCCGCCCTCGGTCGGCCTTGAACTCGCGGTTGTAGCGATAGCGCAGCAGTGTATTGTCGTTCGGGTTCGCTTCCAGATACACGCTCCCGCCGTTCCCTCCGTCGCCGCCCGACGGCCCCCCGCGCGGAACGTATTTCTCCCGCCGAAACGCCACGCAGCCGTTCCCGCCGTTCCCCGCCTTCACATAAATTTTCGCCTCGTCAACAAACACTGAACAACTCTCCTGTCTCGCGTTCTTTAGGTCTTCTTCTCTGTGAACTCCGTGCTCCGGTCTCTGTGCACTTCTGTGCTGCGTCTTTCGGTTTCCTTTTCGTCCTTTGAGTTTTGGCCCGCATATTGGCTAAGACCTTCGCATCTTCTTTAGCGCGCTCTACTATGCCGCCATTCTCAAAAACGATAACATAAGCCAACTCGCGAAACGCGCTTTCACGAACGGAGTCACCACCTGCTTCGCGTCCTCAAACGCATTCTCTGGCTGCTCCTCGTCCTCGTCCTCATCGGAGCCGCCGGCTTCTACGTCCTCTATCTCCATCGCACGCTGCTTCCGCCCGCTCCTCCCCATGCGCGCGTCACTCCCGCAATTTCCAATCTTCCCGGCCTCTCCGCCTGCTGGATCGAGACCGGAAAAACTTTCAGCCATTTTTCCATCGGCATGACCGCCGGCAGCATCCTCGTTCGTCATCCTGCCGGCGACCTTCTCATTGACACGGGCAATTCAAACCGTTTCGCGCAGGACGTCAGCACTTTCCCGTTCTGGCTCCGTCTAAAACTCCGCTCGCTCGCGGGCCAGTTGAATCCCGAATTTCCGCTTCCCGAAGTGCTTCGCCGCGCCGGCGAAGATCCCCTCAAGCTGCGCTGGGCCATTCTTTCGCACGTCCATCTCGACCACGCCGGCGGCCTGATGGATCTCCCGCGCCTCACCGTCCTGATGACGCGCGAAGAAATCCTTTTCGCCAACGATTCCTCCGCGCAAGCTAAAGGCTACGTCCTCGCCGCCTACACCAAAGCGCTGCCCAGTCCCAGCGCACCCACACTGCAGTTCGATGCAAAACCGTACGAAACGTTCGACGAGAGCGCCGACCTCTACCACGATGGCTCCGTCGTGGTGGTCCCTCTGCGAGGCCACACGCCGGGAAGCGTCGGCATCTTCGTGAATCTCTCAGCCGCGAAGCGTTTGTTTTACGTTGGCGACAGCGTGGACGACGAAATCGGTTTCCAGCGTCGCGCCGCCAAGACGCTGCTCCTACGCGACAGCGACAACGACCCCGTCTTGGCCAATCAGATCGTAAGCAAACTCAACCAACTCCACCAAATGGTGCCGGGGCTCGCCATCATTCCCGCCCATGGCCGCAGCGCCTACAAGAAATTCTTCCCCGCCGGCCCACTAAGCTGTGTCTCCAGCCGATAGCCTATGCACGCCAAAGGGACATTCCGTCTAGTCGACTGGCCAACAGTTGACCGGACCAGCTAAGGCCTTGGTGGAGGGCAGCGGAAACAGGAAAACCTCAACGCGATAAACGATCGCCGATTCCCAGGGGGCCGGCTTGCCCTCGTAGTCGCTACAAACCGGTGCTTGAGTATTCCTCAGCCCAAGTTTGTTTCTTACCTTTTTCCAGCAACCGGCTTTTTCATTATACAAGTCGCAATCTGCCTCAACCACGCGAAGATACTTCAGGGAGAGGCGACCGTTTGAGGTCTTATTGACTCGCAGCTCGTCAAAAGGCGCATCCACAACTTTCTTGCCCCTCATTTCCTCGCCCCTTATTTTTGTTTGGTATGCCGAATCCTCAAAAAGCTTCTTCCCTGTGCTTGAATCGTAGACGGCAAAGGGAATTCCTCCATCGTTCCCGTCCGCGGCGTCGAAGAACACCAAATTCTCCTTGACTCCTTTGAAATACCCGCCCCATTCGTTGGCTTCGATGATCCTTTCTCCCTGGTCATGCGGCTGTATACACTTGGGAGCTACTCCATTTTGGATCGGCACAATCGCCAGCCACTCTGCTCCTTTTTGTCCCTCGTCATGTTGCATGATCACAAAGGTCCGGTAGAAATAGCATGACAACTGGATTCGAGATCGCCTTACGTAGGGAGATGGCCCGAGATCCACGACCTTCTTTTTGAGGGGCACGTCGAAGGTATCCGCAGAAACAACAGGGCTTAAGACCGCGCTGCCGGCAAAGAGCAAAAGAGCGGCTCGCCTAAAGAGACTTGTCGGTGCCAAAGAGGTCCACTCGCAATTTGCGAACGAATGAGGGAATTAATTCGCCGCGGACTTGGCTTGCTCCGCCGGCTGAATACTGATGAAGCGTCCCTGCCGTCCACGGTCCTGAAACCTCACAATGCCCGTGACCAGCGCGTACAGCGTGTCATCGCTGCCGCGCGCTACGTTTTCGCCCGGCTGATGTTTCGTTCCGCGCTGCCGCACCAGAATCGTGCCCGCATTCACCAGTTGCCCGCCGAAGCGTTTCACGCCCAGCCGTTGTCCGTGGGAGTCGCGGCCGTTCGTTGACGAGCCGCCGCCTTTCTTATGTGCCATGACCTAATCCCCTTCTCTCAACAATCTCTTGAAAAACTAAACCCAACTTGTCATTCCGTGGAGGTCGCTCCTGCGACCGACGAGGAATCTGCTTTCACGATCCGCAACGAATACCGGTCAAACTCTCTCATCGGAGTTCAGCGCCCCGTTTTAACGGTGAACGGCGAACTGCGAACGGCGAACTCCTCAAATCTTGATATCGCTCACTTCCACCGCGGTGTAATTCTGCCGGTGCCCGCGCTGAATCTTGTACTGACCGCCTCTTTTGAACTTCAGCACGCTCAATTTCTTCCCGCGCCCCTGCTCCACGATCTTCCCGGTCACGGTCGCCTTCTCCGCCTCCGCCCCGGCAAACACTTTTTTGTCCCCGTGGACCGCCAGGACGTTCCCAAAATTGACCTTCTCGCCCACTTTGCCTTCCACCCGCTCGATGCGGATGGTGTCGCCGGGCGCGACACGATACTGCTTCCCCCCGGTCTGTATCACGGCGTACATTGCTCCTCCAAGTCCCTGTAGCACAGCCACTCTTGGCTGTGCACGACGCATAACCTCAACAAAATCAACGGACCTTAGGAGTGCTCGCCCCGCCGAAACTCTCTTGACTCTGCTTCCAACTCCAAAGAGTCTCCGAACTCCCCTGGGCGCACTCCAAGCGCTTTCTAGCGCCAAACGGAAACTCCCATTATACGTGCCGCCCCAAACAATCGTCAACGCACCTTTTCACCGCCGTTCTTGGCGAGGCCGAGCAAACCCGCATCGCAGGGCACGAAAAATCGTGCCCATTTTGTACCGCCGGCTCCCAGCCGGCTAGGTGTCATCCCGAACCCGGTCGCGCGCTCGCCCGCGCTAAGCGGGCGCAAAAACCTGGCGCGAACGGCGGTTAGGGATCTGCTTTTTCTTCAGGTTTTCATGTAGCGCCGCGGCCTTCAGCGCGGCATCTTTCTTTTCTCCGCGGCTTTCCCTCTACCCCGCAACGAGCACACATCTCTTATAGAATCTTGACAACATCAGCGTTAATCATCTAATAAGTACAGTCAAGGTGTGGGTTCATCTATCTAAAGCTCATTCAAGACGCGAACCCCCTGCCGATAAAAGGAGCGGATTGAGATGACTACTTCCAATCTCCTCTTTGTCGCCGCGCCACCTGTTGTCTGCGCTGCATATTTCGGAATCTCCGTTTACCTCAACAAGAAGGCAACGGAAGAAAGACTGACTGCGAATTCTCTAGCTGTGCTCTCCGGCATGCTCGCTGCGCTCGCAATCCTGATACCGCTTGGGGCTACGTTGCTACCGGAGAAGCACTTCGCTTGGCCAGCATGGCTGCTGGTCGGAAGCTTATTTACAAGCGCGGCATGCCTCTTTGGAACGATTTACTCCATGATTGGTTTACAAGCCGTGGAGAAGTTCAACCTTAGAGATTTCACGTTCATCCCAAGTTGCATTAATGCGACATGGTTTGCCTTGGGTCTGCTCGCGTTCGGAAGCGTGCTTATAAAGGCTGTCCCCGCGACGACACAGGAGCGCATGGAGCACTTGACGTCGCCTCTAACACGGTTTGTTGTTGCGCATGATCTGCCCGTCTTGGGAACAAGCGGACAACTAATTGAAACTGGCTGGGGAACTCCCACCTCGAAGACGGCCTCGGAGCTCCTATACCGCACAAAAGATGGCGTAATCGCTTTCTGTTTAGACTCAAAAGGGGCGCTCCAATCTATCAACGAATCAAAGGAGGCTGAAAGCAATGCCGTCGGAGCCTACTGCAGGTGAGATTAGACGCTCCCTGGCCGAGGGGGAGCACTTTGAGGACTTCGCTTATCTATTCGATGCGCTGATTTTCCTTAGACGACCCTACGGTCGGGACGTCACCGTCTCCGAAAGCGTTGTCGGGAGGCTATTGTGCGTAATTTTTCCAGACAAGCCAGCCAGGTACGTTAGAGCCATGCAAGGATTCAGACTTGGTTTTTTCGGAGTGTCAGAAGATCGGGAGCTACAGGCAGAGTTTTCTAACAGTGTTAGACGTGCGGCTATCGCCCTGAGTCGGCCTGAAGACATTGTATGGCGTCCATCTTTCTATTTTTCTCTACCACCTAGGTTAAGGGATTCGAGACAGGTTAGGGAGTGGTGGGCATAAGAAGGCGGTGTACCGAATGCGCCGTCTTTGCGCGTGGGATTTTGACTTTTCTCAGGGCTTGCTATCAGACACAATCGAAACGGCTTACAAATTCCCGAAAAACAGCCGATCCAATGGAAAATTTCTTCCGTTCTAACCTCCAGCATCCAAACGACTTATTTATTTCTTGACAAATAGTTAGGATGTAGTATAATGAGTTTTTGATTCGGGCACTGTCCGTCTGCAACTGCCCCGCTCAACCCCATGCGCCCCCGCCGCTTCGCACTCTCGCCTCTATCGCTGATTCCCCCCCTCGGCGCTCCTACAAAGTTCCGTATACTCTTCCAAGTTCCGTATCCTCTAACCCCTGTGTTTTCACACTCTTCACAAAACTGCCGGGGTGTACCTCTTCTCTTCCCATTCTGGAACGCCGCGATGACCCGCAATTCACCCATAACCACTTCCTTTTGTTTCAACAACTTGCAGGTTGCTCCTCCCGTAACTCCCTTTCTCTCATGCTTTTGCATTGTTGCCGGGGGGTGTACCGGGTCGCGTCCCTAGGGCACTGTCAAATCCAGCGCGCGTGTCGGACGTGGTTTTTGTGAGGGCTTGATCGCCGGCGTAGTCAGGCATGCCACGATGATGGAACGCGCCGGGATGGCAATGGAATGGGGAGAGCAAGCGCTTGCAATGCAGCATGGCGTGTGTATCATGCAAACGAAATAAGGACGCATTTGTAGTAAAAGCTTAGACAATATGCGTCATGCGTGGAAATGATAGCGCTTGCAGGATTTAGCATCAGGGGCACTCTACCGGCAAGTGGAGACAATTCAGGGCAGTAAAATGAGCTATATCATGAGCACGGCGCGATCGAGGTTCCTGGCAGTAGTTGTGGCCGTTCTTTTGTTTGGTTCAGTAACCCTTTGGACGGTGCTGGCGCGGCAGCAGCAGAAAGAGGCTCCGACGCCGGGGCCCATGCTGGAGCAAGGTTATTTGGATCTCGACACGCCGGCATTTTCTCTGCGCCTTGTCCGTTCTTCGCAGACCGTCGCCGCTCTAAAACCCAAGGGTGCGGGAGATTTCGATTTCACTCCGGGCGATCTATTCGTTGCGCGGTCCAGGGACGGCTACTATCACCTCGGCGACATTGACCTGCGCTTGCGCACCGGCACTTCGGGCGACTGGAAGAGTTACTCGACGGCGCTTGCTCGCAAACCCGTGGCGGTCCTGCCTCCGGCATCGCCGACTCTGGCAGCCGCGGACCTGGCACCCACATTGCCGGCAGACATTCCGTTGCAAATTACAAGGACGTGGGCGCTTGAAGATGGGAAGCTTGCCCTGCGATTCACGCTGAAAAACAAAACCGCTGAAAGCGTGCAGGTTGGAGCCTTGGGCATCCCCATGATCTTCAACAACGTCCTGAACGACCGCTCTCTCGAGCAGGCCCACGCGATTTGCTCTTTTTACGATCCGTACATCGGGGAGGATGCGGGTTATCTGCAAGTGACACGCTTAAGCGGACATGGACCGGCGTTGCTGGTTCTGCCCGACGGAAAAACTCCCTTCGAAGCTTACAACCCCATTCTTGGCGCGCGGCGCTCGACCGGCGCCACCATTTTCCGCGACCTCACGCCGCGTGGCATCACTTTTGAAGGTTTCTACGATTGGATGGCGCATAGCGCCGCCTTTGCGGAAAACGAATGGAGGAAAGCGAATCCCTGGAATCCGCCAACGCAGGCCACTCTCGCTCCCGGAGAATCGAAAACGTATGGCGTGGCATTCGTGCTGGCAGATTCGATTCGCCACATCGAGAAAACTCTTGCCGAGAATCATCGCCCTGTCGCAGTGGGCATTCCGGGCTACATTCTGCCGATGGACACCGACGGCGAGCTTTTCTTGAACTATCCCGAGCCGGTCAAGTCCACAGCGGTGGAACCCGCTGGTGCGATGACCATCAAAGAAGAGGCGGGCGCAGCCACTGGCTGGAAAAAATACTCCATACACGGAAAAGCATGGGGGCGCGCAAGGCTGACGGTCACTTACAAAGACGGTTTGGTCCAGACCATTCAATACTTTGTGATCAAGCCCGAATCTCAAGCCCTCGCTGACCTGGGCCACTTTCTTACGACCAAGGCATGGTTTGTGGATCCGCAGGATCCGTTTCACCGAAGTCCTTCCTCCATGACCTACGACCGCGAGGAAAACAAGATCGTCACGCAGGACAGCCGCGCGTGGATTGCCGGGCTTGGCGACGAGGGCGGCGGAGGCGCGTGGGTCTCGGCAATCATGAAGCAGTTGGGCGAGCCGAACAAAGACGAACTGGACAAATTTCAGCAGTTTGTGGATGGCGTCCTGTGGGGCGGCTTGCAGTATAAGGATGGCCCGAACAAGTTCGGCGTGCGCAAAAGCCTTTTCTACTATCAGCCGGATCAAATGGCGCCGGACTACTACCGCAAGGACTTCGACTGGAAGTCGTGGACGAGTTGGAACAAAGCGGACTCCGAGCGCGTGGACCGCTCTTACGATTACCCTCACGTGGTGGCCGCGGATTGGGTGTTGTACCGGTTGGCGCGCAATTACGACGGCCTGGTAACGAATCATCCGTGGGACTGGTATCTGACCAACGCGTACGAAACTTCGGTGGCGATGGTGAAACTCGCTCCGGGTTATGCCGTTTTCGGGCAGATGGAAGGAGACATTTTTCTGCAGGTTCTGGAGGACTTGCGGCGCGAGGGTTGGACGGCGCAAGCGGATGACCTGGAAGCGAAGATGCGTGTGCGGGCTAATCGCTGGAAAGAGGAAGCCTATCCGTTTGGCAGCGAAATGCCGTGGGACTCGACCGGGCAGGAAGAAGTCTACGCGTGGATGAAACATTTTGGCTTTCAGGAGAAAGCGGACGTGACGCTCAACGCCATTCTTGGCTACGATCCCGCGATTCCGCATTGGGGATACAACGGCAGCGCGCGGCGCTACTGGGATTTTATTTTTGCTGGCAAGCTTCGCCAGCTCGAACGCCAGTTGCACCATTACGGCTCGAGCTTGAATGCCATTCCACTGCTCGCTGAATATCGCGAGCATCCCGATGACTTTTATCTTTTGCGCGTTGGCTACGGCGGCACGATGGGCACGCTGACGGACATCGATCAAGAAGGTTTCCTTGCGGCTGCCTTTCATGCCTTTCCGGATCTGCTGCGGCCAGACGGGATTACTGGCGATGACGGCCCAAATCTTTTTGGGCATGCTTGGAACACGGCGACTTACGTCGTGCATCACCCCGAATTTGGTTGGGTCGCGTTTGGGGGCAACATTCACGAGGAGGGTCAAACCGTGAAGGTAACACCGCTCGATTCTTTTCGAATGCGAGTGTATCAGGCGTCAGCGGGTTTGTGGCTTACGCTGGATGCGGGACAGTTCGAAGCTCTGGAATTAAACGAGAAGACGGGAGCGATTCGCGTGGGCCTTTCTCCGGCGACGCAATATCTGCACGCGGCCCGGCTTCGGATTGAGCAGCCGGCCAAAGCTCAGGGGACGCCAACCTACAACCTCGCAAAATCCTGGAAGGAAGAGCGCGGCGCTTACGTCGTTCCCCTTGGAGCGGGAACTACCTGGGTCGAGTTAGTTCATTAAAACGACCGGCAAGGAGATCGAGCCAACCCAATAAGCCTCACGCATGATATTGCGCCCGAATGTCGAACTCTTTCCGCTGAGCGGTGGAAATCAGAACGGTATCGTTTCGTTTTCCCGCAATCTTGGCTTCTTGTCCATTGATGGTGACTCGCGTCAAAGAAGATTGCAGCGGCAGGCGCAGTTTGAGCTGGATTTGCGCCGGTTTTCCGGCTGCGGCAAGAAGGATTCTACCAGCGATGTTTCGTGTGGACGCATCCGCGCGGAGTTCGAAAGTGACGCGCCCCCAGCGCGTTGGCGCATTCTCAATGCGAATCGTTTTCCCGGAAACGAGCCAGGAGCGCGGGACGCCCTTGCCAAGATAAAGAACATCCTTATCGGAATCTTCAAGAACCAGCATCCAACGAACCAGCAAGGGAATGGTCTGCTGCGCGGGTATGCAGAAGAGCGCGGTGCCTCCGTTGATGCCTGACACTTCCCCGGCGGTCCAGCTTCCGCGAGTGTGATCGTGATAATGATGCGAGTAGAGGAACAACAGAAACTCTTCGACGCGGTCGAGCCGCAACAACATCTGCGCGTAACCATAGGAAATAAAACCCAGGATTGCCCGGTCGCCCGGACGGGCCCGGCTGACGTTGGCGACCACGCCGAGGGTTGTGGCGCCGTAGGCGCGCATGCAATCGATCACCAGGTTGGCCAAGTCTGTAGGGAGAACGTCGGCTTGAAGCAGTTCGGCGTAGGGACGATGCGGCCACTGTTGCGGGCTGGGACGCTCTTTGGCGAGGGAATCGCGGAAAGTCATTGTCGTGCCGGGAAAAGGCCCGATATAGGGCGGGGTCATGTCGTGGCGAATGTCTTTTCGCATAGAAGCAACGACAGCGTCTTCGAGAGTTTTGCTGCGGCTCAGCCATTCTTTTGCCACGTGTTCCGAAGTGGCTGCTTTTGCACCGCTTATCGCAGGCCAGACCCGCGCGATGTCTTTCAGGCCACGCGAGGCAAAGGCGTTGTTCGCAAAGTAAGGCAGCCACCAGGTCATGGGCTTGGAGGAAAGACAGGAATCAGATTCGCTCCAACCGTGAATCAGGCCGTAGCCTGGATCGTCTTTCGTTAAGCGCAAGCTTTCGTCATGCAGGTCTTCGAGCAAAGCGGCTGTCGCTTCGATTTTCGTCCGATGTTTTTGGAGAAGCGCCGTATCGCGCGTGTAGCTGTAATAGCGCGCGAGTAGGGAGAGCGTCAGGCCGAATTGCGCGGTTTCGGGGCCGCGCATGTTGATCATCCCTTTTTCATCCACGAAATCACTGAAATAGTTGTCAATGATCTGCTGTGCAGCGTGGAACCGGCCCCATTCCAGATTGGTGTAGACGGCGCTGGTGAAAATGTCCTGAAAGCCATCGTACTCCGAACCGTAGTAATCGCGGTCGACGGCTCCATATTTTGGATAGACGCCGCCGGGACGCACCATCAGTTCGCGTGCGATGGCGTGCCGGGACATGTTCACATACGTATCGTCGGGAAGGGAGACGGGCGACGCGTCGCGCAATTGCCGCTCCCAGTATTCCGCAAAAACGAGTAGCGCCCGATAAAACGCTTCGGGAGCGGGATTTCTGCGCCGCGGCGGAAACGCCGGGTAGCTGTATCCGTAAACGACCTTGGTCATCTTTCCGTTTTCAATGTGGGAAGTGCGATGCCAGGTTTGCACGATGAATTTGTCTTTGGCTTCCACGTCGCCGAAGACAACGATTTCCAGGTAGGCAGAATCCGAGAGCGGCAGGACTTTCCGAACCGCCGGCATCCAACCGCCGATGAGACCCTCAAATCGTTTTTCTGAGATTTCCTGGTTAATTTCGGAGAAATATTGTTCCGGGTGATACGTGCGCGTTCTTCCTGTCGCGAATACCGGCATTGTGTCAAAACACTCTTTGGTTCCCACAAACGTGTTCCAGGGCAGGCGAAAACTCTCACGTTCTTTGACATTGGACCCTTGTGGCGGTGCTGCGGACTTCACCGCCGCGGGGTCCGGATCATCTCCGCTTTGCAAGAGGCGATCGGCCAGAAGGTCTGCTCCCGACAAACCGATTTCGTCCAGATTCAGACCGAGATACGGCGAATCCGCTTGCGCGAAGACGGCTTCGGCAGATTTTGGCAGGACACGCTTGGTGCCCTGATCCGAAAGAAAAGCGATGGCGCCATCCCGCGTTCGCAAATCCTCGTAGACTTTCCAGTTTTTGCCTGAGAGTTGGAACTCGCAGAGGAGGGTGTGCCCTTCGACGTCCGCTAAAGAGCCAGAGTGTTCGGCAAGTGGGGCACTATTCGCGCTTTCTTCAAGCGGAGCTGCACCAGCGGGCAAAGCCGACGGCAGATAGGATATGCCCGCTGCGCCAGCGGCAAGATTTTGCAGAAAACGGCGGCGTCTCATTTCAGCTCCTCGCGCCTGAACGAGCACAAGGCGGCGCGCTCGTATTGTAATCGCATCCGGCTGCGGGAAACACACGGACCGGCGCAAGAATTAAGAGAATTTTTGATTCACTGACGTGTGATTAGCACGTCGCCCAGAACCAGTGCGTCCATTTGCGTGCGTTGGAAGCAGACAATAGCCTCTTCTGGCCGACAGACGATAGGTTCGTTGTCATTGAAGGAGGTGTTCAGGATCACGGGTACGCCCGTGAGATCGCGAAACGCGGAAATGAGGGCGTGGTATCGAGGATTCGCCTCTCGCGTAACCGTTTGCAGGCGCCCCGTGCCGTCTACGTGCGTGGGCGCGGGGATTTTGTCGCGCTTGTCCGGGCGAACGGCATAAGCCAACGTCATGAATGGCGAAGGATGGGATTTCTCGAAGTACTCTGAAGTGGCTTCGGCGAGAATCGAAGGAGCGAACGGCCGGAAGATTTCACGGTGCTTGATGCGCTGGTTGAGAATTGTTTTCATTTCGGGCCGGCGCGGATCGGCTACGATACTTCGGTTGCCCAGCGCTCGTGGACCCCATTCCGCTCGTCCCTGAAACCAGCCAAGGATCTTGCCGTCGGCGATGACCGCTGCCGCGCGACGCATCAACTCTTCTTCTTCAAGTTCAGCAATCGCGCAATCTTTTTGCGCCAGACCGCTTGACTCGACAGCACGTTGAATTTCTTCCCGCGAATACTCCGGGCCCCAGTAGGCATGATCCATCACAAACGACCGAGGCTTGCCAAGAATTTGATGCCACACGAAGAACGCGGCGCCGACGGAGAGCCCGCCGTCTCCCGCGGCCGGATGAACGTAAACCTGATCGAATGGCGTCGCATCAAAAAGTTTTCCGTTGGCTACGCAGTTGAACGCCACCCCTCCGGCCAAGCAGACGGCTTTTAATCCTGTCCGGTCTGCAAGTTTTTTCAACATGCCGAGATAGACTTCCTCCAGCCGCACTTGCAGCGAGGCCGCCAGATTGCGATGGCGCTGCTCCAACGCTTGGTCCGCAGAGCGTGCGGGACCGAGGCGCATTTCCATCCCTTCGGAAAACAATTTGCCGAGGGTGGGCGTTTTGTCCGTCTCAGCCCACGACATTTCCGGCCCCGTGCGATGGTGAGAAAAGTAATCCAGTCCCAGCCGGAACCCGTTGCGGCTAGAACCAGTCTTGAAACGCACGATGTCGCGAAATGATTCCAGTTGTTCGGGCTGTCCGTAGGCCGCCAGCCCCATGACCTTGTATTCGTCGCCGAATTTCAGAAAACCTAGATATTGAGTGACTGCGCTGTAAAAAAGGCCCAAAGAATGCGGAAACGTAATGGCCCCTTCAAATTTCATGCGACTGCCGCTGGCTGTTCCCCACATCGTGCTCGCAAAGTCGCCGAGGCCGTCGGCGGAGAGCAGCGCGGCACGATCGAATGGTGAACAATAAAAGCTGCTGGCCAGGTGCGCCTGGTGATGCTCGATGCGATGAAACTTCGCGCGGATTTTCTTGGGATCGGCGTCGAACGCCTGCGCCAGCGCTTCAGGAATGCCCTGGAATTTCACCAGAACTTTGGCGCGTTCGCGCGCAAAGGAAGGCATGCGCAGCGCATAGAAAATCTTTGTTGCCAGCCGTGCGTAGGGATTTCGCGGCACGCCCACGTGATCAATTTCGTTCAACGTGAGACCCGCCGCTTTCAGGCAATAGTGGATGGCCTGCGATGGGAATCCGGCGGCATATTTGACGCGGTTGAACCTCTCCTCTTCGACAGCGGCAATTAGGCGGCCATCGCATACAATCGCCGCGGAAGCGTTTCCGTGGTACGCATTGATCCCCAGGATGTTCATCTGTGATGAGTCAGTTTACCTCAGCAGGCAGCTTCATGCGGCAAGGTGGCCGCGACACCATTCATTCAGCACATATAGGGACCATGGGCGAGACCACGTAGTCTTTCCAGCGAGGAAATCGTTCCAAACGTTTTCGACGCCCCCGGGCCGCAACACGGGCGCGAGTGAAGCAGCCGGATTTGCAAAACTTGTTTCAAGTTTATTTTTCAGCGGCCCGCGCAGCCACGCTTCCCACGGAAGCGTAAAAGTACGCTTCTTCTGTCCGAGAATTTCTTCTGGCAACAAATCGCCAATTGCTTCCACCAGCAGCGCCTTCTGTGCCCCCGGCCGCCGGCGCGCTGCATCCGGCAGGGCATTCACAAATTCCATCAGCGGCGTGTCCAGCAGCGGCACGCGTACTTCGAGCGACTGCGCCATGCTCACCGAATCCGTATCTCGCAGCAGGGTGCTCGCCATGTAACTGCGCATCTCCAGCCAGGAAATACCGGCGACGGGTCCCAGCTTGCGCGCTTCGTCAGCGGCCCTCTGCAGCCAGCCGAGCCACGTCGGCTCGAGCGTTATGCCGTCCGGCCCGATGGTGCTGGGCCGGAATTGCGGCTCGATAATTTGTTCCAGCTTTCCTGGCGGGAAAAGCGTGCGAGTAAAAAAATACGGATGCGGAAGAGCATCGGGAGAAACCCAGGCGGCAACAGCTTTGCGTCCTGCATCCGGTGAGCCGCCACTTCCGGCGAGCGCAGCCACAAACGGCTTTGTCAATTTCCTCGCGACGGCCGGGACAAACCATGCTGTGCGAATCAATCTCGCAAATCGTGGAGTGTCCACAAATGTGCGGTATCCGGCAAAAAGCTCATCGCCTCCCAAACCAGAGAGCGCGACTTTCAGCCCGACTTTCCTCGCGGCCCACGAAACAAAATACGTGTTCACGGCATCCATCGTGGGCTGGTCGAGCGCCGCGATAACTTCGTCAAGCCGCTCCACCACCGCTCCGCCGTCCAACGGCACTTCTGTGTGCTTGGTGCGGCAATGCTCGGCAATCACGCGCGCAGCGGCCGCCTCATCAAATGCCGTGCCGGGAAACGTGAGTGTGAAGCTCTGAATTCCCGCCTGTGCTTTTGCGGCCAGAACGGCGATAGTGCCGGAGTCCAACCCGCTGGAAAGAAACAACCCCACGGGTACATCCGCGATCAAATGCGTCTTCACGGCATCTTCGAGGATGGGGCGCAATTTCTTCGCCGCAGACACGAGGTCGCGCGGCCTTCGCGTGTCTCTAGCCGCTGGAGAAAGCGCAGAATCCCACCATTGCCGGGCGCGGGGCACTCGCCTACGTTCCGGAACGTGCAGCAGCATGCGGTGGCCCGGAGGCAGGCTAAACACTCCATCGACGAGAGTCACCGGTTCGCTCACGCTACCGAATAAGAGGTAGGCGGTCAGCGCATCCCGCGACAAGCTTTTCGGCCCCGTGCCGGCCGCCAGCAGAGCTCGTACTTCCGAAGCAAACGCAAACCCTTCCGGCGTTTGCGCGTAATAGAGCGGCTTGATTCCCAGCGGATCGCGCGCAAGAAAAAGGATGGGAGCTGTGGCGTAACGTTCGCGCAGGTCCAGCAGCGCGAACGCAAACATTCCACGCAGCTCGTTGAGTGCGTCTTCGCCCCATTCTTCCCAGGCGTGGACGAGAATCTCCGTATCGGATTGCGTCGCAAAGCGGTGCCCGCAGAGGATCAGCCGCTCGCGCAAGTCGCGGTAGCCGTACAGTTCGCCGTTGAAAACGACCGCGACGTCCTTAGTCTCGTTCCAGATGGGTTGGTGGCCACCGGCCAGGTCGATGATGCTCAGCCGGCGCATGCCTAGAGCGAGGCCTGGGGCGCGCGATTCGCCAAAGAGGAATCCCTCTTCGTCCGGGCCGCGGTGGCGCATCGCCGCAGACATGACCTTCACTCGCGATTCTGCCTCAGCACTGCGCGAAGTGAAGGCAACTCCGCAGATTCCGCACACGCTATTCTTTGATCTCCGGCGTCGAGAAGAAGGCCACGCTCGCGCGCATCAGGTTTTCCCGAAAGTGGAAGCGGCGAATGCGCAACATACTGTCGGCGTACCACCCGAGGACTTGGCGAAAAGCCAGAAGGAAGAGAAAAACCGTTGAGGCCAACACTAAATAAAAAAACGATTCACGTTCCAGGAGCAGGCTCCAGTCCACCGCTTCTTGCCACCCCGGATAAATTGCGTTGAATAGCTTTCCCAAAAACCGGCCTGCGATTGGCAGCCGCGCCATTCGCACGTGCGCCACATGATCGTAGGTGTACTCGGAAGGATAGTTCGGAATCGAACTGATCGCTTGCATGTACAAATCCGGTTTTTGCAAATCAGCGCGGGTCAGCATCCGCCCGCTTTTATCACGCATAATCACACGGTAAGTCGGATCGACAACAATCCAACGCCCATCGATCAGAACTTCGGCGACAACGTGTTTGGCATTGCCATCGGGAGACAAAAGAAGCAACCGGCGCACACGCAATTCGTCTTCTCGCGCGAGATTCAAGAACGCGTTCGTCGCCGTGCCGCACACCTGCAATAGTTTCTGGTAGTTGAGCGTGACGTGCGGATCGCGAGTTGAGAGCCCGTCCGGATTGCCTAAAGAACGCGATGGTTCAACACGCATCCAATCCAAGAGGGCTTGAACCTTTGGCTCTGCCGGCAGGATGCCAGGCACGATGGCGTCAGAGAATCCGTCGAGATACCAGCGGATTGCAAATTCCCGATACCCTGCGTACCCCACAGCGATAAGCGCCAGAGCCAAGAGGAGGTTGCAACTCCACCATATCGCGCGAAAGACGGGATGTGTTGATTTGGGCACAGGGAACCTATCCTATTCTAGTTGCTGGTTTTCTCCTGATGTCGCTTGCGAGAGAGACACTCCTCGTATAAGGATTCCATTTCGCGGATAGGACCTCGCCATCCCAGGTCCAACGTGACTTTAGCGCATCCGGACTGAAGATGTCCACGAAGTTGAGCATCAGTCAACACCTGACACAGGGCCTCCGCCAGTTCGCTCGCGTCGTGTTTCACCACAAGCCCGGCTTGATTTGCAAGCAGAGGGGCTATTCCGCACTTTTCGGTCACGATGACCGGCGTGCCAGCCGCAACCGCTTCCGCGGCAGTGTTTCCAAAATTTTCGTTTTGTGATGGAAGAACAAAAACATCGGCGTCGCGATATGCCGCCCACTTATCCTGACCAAACAGCGGCCCCGCAAATTGGACGTGCTGGCTCACACGCAGCTGCTCTGCCATTTGGCGTAGTTGCGCCTTCATTCCACTTTCGTCGGGGCCAACAAAAACCAAATTAATTCCTTCCAATTGCTTTCTCACTTCGGCAAAAGCCCGCAGCAGCAACTCTGGGCTCTTTTTTACAGATAGACGTCCGAGAAAGAGCACAAGTTTCGCGTCTTCTGGAATTTTGAGCGTGCTCCGAAACGTTCCACGCTCCGGCAAAGATGGCGGCGCTTCCACGCCGTTTCGCCGCATGACGATCTTCTCTCGCGGGATTCCTCCGGACGCCAGTTCTTCGATCTCTTGCTCCGAGGTAGCCACAACGGCCCTCGCTCCTTCGAGCATCCTTTTGCCGCATAAGCGGTGATAAATGCGCTTCAGCCAAACGTTTCGCACAATCGGAACGAACATGCCAATTGGCTCGACCACGTAAGGAATCGCGCGCTTCCGGCAAGCCGCCGCGACAGCAGGACCTAGCAGATCGTATAAACCAAAAATATGAGCGACATCGAAATCCTCCAGGTGCTCCTTGCAATAGCGGTTCACGGCGGGATTCCAGCTAACTTGCCGGTAATGCAGCCAGTTCGGAAGATAAATCGCTTCGATATTATTCTCTTTGCGCCGCCAGCCGAACGCCGATTGTTCCTCGGTGTCTTCCTCTTTCGTCTCCATCGCGCGTTCCTTCAATCCCCAGTCCGGCGTAAGCACGGTTACCTGATGCCCCTTTTGCGCCAGGCCTTCGGCAAGCGCCCGCACTTTTACGGGCGGCCCTCCAAATTCCAGAAACGGTGCATAGGTTTCCGTGACGTTCAGGATTCGCATTGATCGCGGAGGATCTTTTTCAGCGCTTTCACAAAATTCTGAAAGCGGTATTCGTGGTCCACGGTTTGGCGGCCTCGTGCGCCCATTTCCCTGGCGTGTTGCGGGTCCGCAAGCAGCGTTTGGAGCGCCGTCGCCAGTTGGATGGGATCCCCGTGTGGCACCAGATATCCGGTGACACCATCTTGAATCAGTTCAGGCGCTCCTCCGTGCGTGCCTCCAATCACGGGCTTGCCGCACGCCATCGCCTCCAAGTACACCAGCCCAAATCCTTCCCCTCGGCTTGGCAAAGCAAAAACTTCGCAAGCCTTGTAGCACGCCGCCAATTCCTCGTTGTTCAGCCCGCTGAGAAAATGCACGTGCCGCTCCACGCCGTTTTTCTCAGCAAAGTCTTCGAGCCACGCCCGGTCATCTCCTGATCCCGCGAGGACCAACTGCAGCTCCGGCCACGTCGTCAAAAGCCGTGGCAGTGCCGTAATCAACGTGTCCATGCCCTTATAGCGTTCAGCCGCCGCCCAGCGCCCGGTTGTTAAGATGACCCGCCCCTTCGGAAATTCTCTCGGTGGTTTCGATGCCGAATTCCCGAGCAGCGCTTCGAATTGCGGATCAAGCGCCCAGGGCAACACGCGAATTCGCTCGCGCGCGACCTCCTGCTGCGTGGCTACTTGCTCCGCTGTATCGCGGCTCGGCGCCAGCACGAGATTCGCCCGCCGGAGCGCGGCCCGCCGCAAGCGTCCCAACGGTTCCCATACTTCGACGCCGTGCGTGCAGACGATAGTCTTCATCTTCGGGGCAACCACGCGCATCGCCTGCACGATAGGCGCAAGATTCGGATGTCCCGCCAGCACTATTCTCGCGTCCCGTTTCGCAGCCCGCAGCGCCGTCACCGCGAGGCGCGCTTTGGCCCTCTGACAGCCGGTGAAAACAAACTCCCGCCCGCCGAGGGTAGCCCGGTGCAATTCTGGCGAGTCGTTCAGGCTGAGCAGCCGGCAATCCAATCCGCGGCTGGAAGCAAACTCGGTCAGCACCGCCGCAAGATGGCGCCCCGCGCGCTGTACCCCTCCGGGTGCATCTAATTCTGGGAACAGACCTATGACCACGCGCTGAGTCTGCCAACTGCCGCGCCTATTAGCAAGCCAAGTCTTAGAGAGCGTGCTCCACAGTCAGGAGTTTTCTTAAATGATTGCGGGTGTCTTAAACGAGTGCTAATCTCACCGTAATCTCAACCGGGGTCCACGTCGTGCGCTTCTCTCTCTGGATTGTCAGTTTCTTTGTTCTTCCGTTAACGCTGTGCGGTCAAACTAACTGTCCCTCTCTCCAAGCTCCTCCAATTGACCCTTCCAAACTCCTTTTTTCTCCTCAACAGGAACAGGAGCTTGGCGAAATCGTGCGCCAGCAGATGGAGAGCCGGTTCCGCGTTCTCAGTGAAGACCAAGTCACCGGCTATCTCAAGTTGGTCGGAGCGCGGGTGAGCCGGCATCTTCCGGATACGGGCTTGCATTATGAGTTCCTTTTGTACGATCAACCCGAAATCCAAGCTTTCAGCATGCCCGGCGGACGGGTCTATCTTTCACGCAAAATGGTTGCTTACCTGCGCAATGAGGACGAATTGGCGGGTGTGCTCGGGCATGAACTAGGCCACTTGGCCGCACGGCAGCAAGCACTAGACATGTCACGCGCATTCCGGGACGTCCTCGGACTCAAGAGCTTGTCCACGGATGAAGACCTCTTCGGACTGTACAACCAGTTTGTAGAGAGTGTGCGCTTGAAGAAGATGCACGCTTCGCCCTCCGGCGAGGAAGAAAGAAACCAGAAGGTTGCGGACCAGCTCGGCGTGCAGGCAGTCGCTCGCGCCGGCTATTCGCCACAGAGCTTTCCGGATTTCATGGATCGTCTGATGGAGACGAAAGGCAAGACCGGTAATTGGTTCACCGACCTTTTCGGAGCTACGACTGCCAATTCCAAGAGATTGCGAGAAGCTTTGAAGGACGTGGCAAATCTGCCGACCAGTTGCATCGAACAAAATGCGCGCCCCAACCCCGACGAGTTCCGCGAGTGGCAAGCGGCCGTGCTTCATTACCAGGGCATCGGTCACGCAGAGCATCTCTCCGGCGTGCTCTCGCGAAAAAAGCTGGCTGAACCCCTGCGCGGCGACATCGAGAATTTTCACTTTAGTTCTGATGGAAAGTACCTTCTGGCGCAGGACGAAGGCGGCATTTATGTTGTCACTCGTGATCCGCTGAAGTTTGTATTCCGAATTGACGCAGTGGACGCTGAACCCGCGCAATTTTCTCCTGATTCGCGCCAGATCGTGTTCTTCAGCTCCGGTCTCCGCGTGGAAACCTGGGACATCGATCGACAGGAGCAAACCAGCGTCACCGACGTTCCTGCCTTGCACGCGTGCCGGCAAACCGCTCTTTCACCGGACGCCAAGTACCTTGCCTGCTTGGGAGAAGACTTGGACCTGGCCCTCTACAATGTCGCTTCGGGAGAAGCCGTCTTCAAGAAAGAAAAATTCTTTGACCTTGATCCCGGCTTCAGTGGTTTCGCTGGCTTTTACAAGTTCCTCTTTCTCATCACCCATCACGACGTTGCCACTCTCCGCTTTTCGCCGGACGCCCACTATTTCGCTGCTTCTTCGCGCACTAAAGAGGAAGTGGTCATCGATTTAACGACAGAAAAGAAGATCAACGTTCCTGGGTCTATCCACACGGCTATGGAATATGCATTCACCTTTATCGGGCCCAACCGTATCGTGGGCGTCGATTCCTTCAAGCCTGACAAGTCTCCAGTGGTTGAGTTCCCGTCGGGCAAAGTACTCGACCGTGTTCCGCTAGGCGGCAGCACGTTGGTCGCTGCAACAAATCCCAGATACATTCTGGCGCGGCCTCTCAAGGACGTTCCGGTCGGCGCTTTCGATCTGGAGCAGAAGAAATTCGCGTACACCAATCGCATGTCGGCGACGGATGTATGGGGCAATGTGTCAGCAAGCGAGCGTTTGAACGGCGAAATCGGTTTGTACAAGATCGAGGATTCGAAGGTTACAAACGTGCTCCAGCTTCCTGTTGGGAAGCTGGGCAATTTACGTTCGTTCACCGCATCATCAGATTTGAAGTGGCTGGCCATGTCCGGCCGCACGCGTGCCGGAGTGTGGGGACTCGATACCGGAGAGCGACCGTTTTTCCTTCGCAGTTTTCAGAGTGTCTACGCTGCTCCCAACTCGCTCTTCTACCTCGATTTTCCCGAATTCGAGAAATCTAGCCGCGAGATGGTGGTTCTGAGCCCTGTTACCAAACAAGCCAAGTCGCGTGACGTCGACAAGGACGACGACCTCGCCTTTTTCGGTGACATGGTTCTGCGCACCAAGCATAACGACAAGAATCGCTACCTGCGGCATAACTTGGAATTGGAAGCCATGGATATTGCTTATCTGAAGCCTCTTTGGTCGCGCGCTTTTCCCAAACAAGCGCCGTGGGTTTCTGGGTCCGCTTCGAGTGGAAAGCTTATTTTTTTCTGGAGCGCCAAGGCTGACGGCTTGCGCGATGAACTCGGACGTGACTCGAAACTCCAGGCTCTTTGGAGCAAGGAGAACCCAGGCGATGCTGACTACTTTGTTGAAGTCCTGGACGCCCATAACGGCGCGGCCACGGGCGGTGCGGTGGTGCGCACAGGTAAATTCTCCTTCCGTCCGGAACATCGAGAGGCCGCCGGAGACTGGCTTGTGGTTACCGACAACCTGAACCGCGTCCTTCTCTATTCCATCTCTTCCGGAGAACGAAAGGCGAGATGGTTCGGTTATAACGCCCAGATCTCCCCCAAAGGCCAGTGGCTTTGCCTCACAAATGGCGGAGGACATCTCGTCGTCTATGATTTACGCACTTTAAAGCAGGCCAGCGATCTTTCATTTGGCAACCATCTTTCCGCCTACACCTTCTCCGAAGATGGCAAACGGCTGCTGGTTCTAACGGACGATCAAACCGTGTTTGTCCTCGACGTAACAGCTTCGGCGGACACGGCCGCCGCTAAGAATTAGCCATACGCCTCATGCTTCGCAGCGCGAAGCACCTTCACCAGATCCGTGAGCCGGTCCAGATAAATATCTGCGGGATACGCCGCTCGGTCGTGGGTCCCAAATCCGTAGTTCACGGCGGCCGCTGACGTTCCCGCGTTTCGCGCTGTCTGCACATCTACTTCGGAATCTCCGACGATAAGCGCCTCGGCGGGAGCTACGCTGAGCTCCTCAAGAATTTTCCTGGCGCCCAGCGGGTCCGGCTTCTTCGTTTCAAAACTGTTCCCGCCATACACAGAGCGAAAATAGTTCGCCAGCCCTAATCCCTCCAGGATCTTCCGGCTCACGCGCACCGGCTTGTTGGTCAGCACCGCCATGGGAAACTCGCGGAGTTCCTCCAGCGCCTCCGCAATGCCCGGATACGCGCATGTGGTATCCAGCTTATGCTCATCGTAATGCGCCAGAAAAAACTTCAGCGCTCGCGCGCACTCTTCTTCCGTAGCTCCATTTCCCAAGGCTCGCGCCACCAGCCGCGGCGCCCCGTGTCCGATGTAGCTGGAAACAGTGTCTTCGTGCAGCGGCTCGCGCCCCGTTTCCACCAGCATCGCGTTGACGGAGCGAATCAAATCTTGCTTCGAATCAATCAGCGTGCCGTCCAAATCGAAGATCAGGGCGCGTACCGAAGACAAACTGGGAGCAGCCATAAACCTCAATCTTAATACGCCCTGCATGCTCGTCACTTGCTTCTCGGACTTCGCGCATCCCGCCAGCAGGTTCGCGCATCCAATACGCGTTTCGGGGACGGGCCGATACCGCATGATGCCCGTTTCTTGACTTCATTTCAAAGGCATCCTAAAATACGGAGTTTTTAGATGGCCCCAAAAAGCATGCAGAGGGGCGGGACTTACATGGACAAGAAACGACTCGATTACTATAAGAAAAAACTGCTGGCGCGGCGCGAAGAGCTCACCAAAACCATCGCGCGTACTCAAGAAGAAGGAAGAACGGCGGACGAAGATCCCACCGTGGACCTGGCGGATAAAGCGGCCAACTCCTATACCAAGGAGTTTCTCTTCGGCATGACCAATACCGACCGGTCGCTCCTGAATTTGATTGATAACGCTCTCAAGCGCATCCAGGAAGACGAATATGGAGTTTGCGCTAACTGCCAGGAAGAGATGCAGCAGAAACGGCTCGAAGCCGTGCCCTGGGCCAAGCACTGCATCGCGTGCCAGGAGAAGATGGAACAAGGCTTGTTGTAAACACCCGCTAAGGCGCTCTTGTTTATTGTGCGATAATTTAAATCTTTGATTAGCACAGGGAAAAGTGTACATTCCTGTGCTATGGCGGAAGCAGGAACATCCAACACCGCTTCGTTCCCTCAAAACCCGCCGAATAGAAAGATCGGCCCTCGTTCAGTTTTGCCTTCCTGGATCAGGGCGGCGACTGACGCCCTTGTCAGTGTGATTTTCCCCGCCGATTGCCGCATTTGCGGCGAGTTGCTCACCGATTCCCGCCGTGTGCCGATCTGCCTGAAGTGCCTCGGTTCTTTTAAACGGATTCCCTCAACTATTTGCGAAATCTGTGGTTGTCTTCTTTCCGGATTGCAACTGAAGGAAGGGCAGCCGCGCCTCTGCCCCGCCTGCCAGGACAAAACGTATGGATTTCATTGTGCCCGCAGCTTCGCGGTTTATCAGGGGCAGCTCGTCCGGGCAATTCTCTTGCTGAAGTTCGAACAAATCGAGCCTCTCGGTGTCTGGTTTGCCGAGAGGCTAGCTGAAGTAATGGAGAGCGAGCGAGACAGACTCGCAGCCGATGTCATCGTGCCCGTGCCGCTACACCGGCAGCGCCAGCGGGAGCGCGGATACAATCAGGCGACCCTAATTTCCAAGCCTCTTGCCAAACGCTTGGGGCTCCCTCACAAAGCTCTTCTCCTTGTGCGCACGAAAGCACGGCCGGACAAACGCATTCTGACTCTGGAAGAACGCTGGGAGTCAGTACACGGCGCTTTTGCTACGCGTCCGGGCAGCCAGGTTGACAATCTTCGCGTCCTGCTGGTAGATGATGTCTTGACGACTGGAGCGACCCTGGACGCTTGCGCGCGAGCCTTACGTGAGGCGGGCGCCAAAACAGTAGTTGGGCTTACGGTGGCACGCGCAATAAGAAATTTACTGCCAAGCTCCGTGGAATGGTAGAATAGTTCCAGGAAGCTCTATGGGATCAAACCGGCACATGGTGGCCGATTCCCGGGGGGCTCATACCCCTGATGCGGCTCGCGCCGCTGCGCCCGCTTCCGAAGCTCCCGCTGGCAGTAGAATCCACAACTCGATTTCACGCCGGGCATCTTTGATGCAGGAACCTGTGCTGGTGCTGAATGCCACTTACGAGCCTATAAACGTAACTGCCGTACGCCGCGCGATGGTGTTGATGTTGAAGGGTGTAGCGCAGGCCGAGGAATTGCACAGCGCGGAGGTCCATTCCGCCGCCCACGCTCACCAGGTTCCTTCGGTGATCCGCCTGCTGGCCTACAGGCATATACCTCAGCAAAGCCGCGCGCTTTCACGCAAAAACATTTTGCTGCGAGATCGGAATACGTGTCAGTTTTGCGGGCGAGTATTTCCCAGTTCCGAACTTACTCTGGACCATGTAATGCCCCGTTCTCGTGGGGGCCGTTCTTCCTGGGAAAATCTGGTCGCCTGCTGCTATCGCTGCAATAACACGAAGGGGGACCGGACTCCCGAAGAGGCCGGGCTGAAGCTGGCTCGCAAGCCACGCCCCTTTACTTTGCATACTTCCCGCCAACTGATGCGCCTGATCGGCCATCGCGACGATCGTTGGCGTAAATACTTGTTTTATTAAGGTTTGGGCCTACTAAATCGATTTGGCCAAATTTTTTTTCGGCCCCGAGGAAACCTTTTTCGCTCCCGCACATCTAACATTACAAAACCACTTCGAGGACACACCCCGGGAAGCGGTTAGGGCTTGCCCCTAACCGCTTCTCTCCTTTTACGTGCAATTCTCTGCCATTCAGGTTTTTCTTCTATGCTCGGGATCCGGGGAAACTATCTATTGCCTCTTCTTCGCTCGGGAATTCAGGAAAAACCCTGAATAGCTGCGTAATCTTCAGGACTTCTTCTACCTTCGCCGACAAACCCACCACTTTCATCTCGCCGCCCTTTTTCACCACCGAAACATAGCTTCGGGCCAATTCCCCGATTCCCGAGCTGTCCAGATAATTCAGAGCTCCCAGGTTCAATACGATGTTCTTCCGCCCTTCCTTCAAGAGCCGCGAGACTGCGTCGCGTAGAGCGCTGACTTCAAACGACGTGAGCCGCCCGGCAACATCAAGGATGGAGACCGCACCTTTCTTCCTAATGGAAATCGTAAATGAACTGTTCTGCAACGCATGTCCTCTCGGCCGGGGGAAAGATTGTACTGCGACACAGCTCGACACGGAGAGAAACTTCTCCCGCCCGGCTTCTTGGCCGGTTGGATTCTAGAAGAACTCTGAAGCAACAATGTTATTGCCGCATGACCACGCGCAGGCCGCCTCTCCAACTCTCCACCAATCCCACGCGTACAACTTCCAGTTCCGGTGACAAAAATTTCAAGACTTCATCCGTCGAAGGGTGGAAGCGCAGCGCCGGCGCCACAAGGTATACAAGCGGAGGAACCTGCTGCAGTTCGACGCCCGGGAAATAGCCGTAACGGGAGATCTCTCCGCGTTCCAGGTGCTTCCTTACGCGCAACCAGTAATCCGCTGCTTGCAGCGGCAGGTGGATGTGTTCGCTGGCTTTCAATTCAATGATCGCCAGGCGGCCGGAGCGGGTAACCGCCAGCAAATCGAGGATTCCATGCTCGCCTCCAGCGCTTGCGAACACCTGCGAATACGCAAGTCGCGCATCGAGCATAGCATCTACTCGGGCGACGTCTTCCCGCACAAGGCTCTCCAGCCAACGCTCTGGTTGCGCCCGATAAAGAGCGTGCCGTGTATCCGTCGCCAGCGAGTGCCGGTATCGCGACAGGTCTCCAAGAAGTTGCTTCAAGTCTTTCTGCGAACCAGTTGTCAGTTCCCGGCGGCATTCGCCAATTCCAAAATAAACTCGCCCGTCGTCCCATCGAGCGAACGGCAATCCCCTGAACCGCAGCCACACTTCGCGCGTCTGTACCACTGGATGCATGCTGATGCAGTTAGGCTCCGCGGCAATGATGGAGTCCAGCGCCTGCCGGGCCCGCTGCAAGAGGGACTCCGACTCGCGAGCAGGCACCAGCCACGTATCCACATTCCCCGCGCTCCTGGGATCAATTTTTTCAAGCACGTTGAGCGTCGGCTCATGCTCGTACAAATCCACGGGCAGGCGCGGATCAAGCGCGCTGAAACGATGTGCCACTGTCCCCGCGGTGTTTTTTGGAAGAATGACGCGAAGCCCAGCTATCGTTCCACCTGCAGACGAGTGTCGCGTGCGGTTCAACCAAAGCAGCGCGAATGTCAGGCAGTTGTCCGTGGTGTCAGCAGACTCTCCGCTCGGTACCGCCAGCAACGCGTATCGCGAAGAACCGCGGCGAAGAAGCCCGCGCGCATAGTTCCCTGACAAAGAATGTTCCAAGTCGGCGGAGATCGTAAGCGACTCGACGGTATCGTCTGGAAACTGCTCGGCGAGAAGAGTGCGGAGCTGCTCGCAAAATTCCTCGCGCGACAATTGGCGGGCGCCACGCTCGAATTCCCGACGCACAAATTCCAGACGGTCGGGCTTCGCGCGCCCGAACCGCTCTACCGCCAGGACCAACCGCTGCTCGGAGTGATCCGTAATGGCCAGCACTCGCCGAGTCACGTTGAATCGTTCCGCCCAAAGATGCAGAAGCGGCTTTTCGCCGCCTCCGCGGACTTCCCAGGACAGTCCGCTGGCGGATAAAGTGCGACCGCCATCCTCGCGCAAGTCCACGAGGCCGGAGGCCAGGAATTCTTTCAGACTCGCTTCGAGTTCCGCGCCGAGGCTCACGCGTCTATTATAACTAAATTACGTACCTATAACATATCCAGAGGAGGGGCTTTGTACCGGAATTGGCAACTATCTGCCAACCACCAAGCGATGGACCAACGGCTCGGGAAGGTGAACGGACCGCATCCGCTTTTGTACCGCCTGGATGTCGTAGGGCACGCGCCAGAATTGCACCACGTTGTGCTCCAGATCGGCGATAGCAAAAGCCGCGCGCGCGTCCCCATCGCGCGGCTGCCCAATCGAGCCGGGATTCAACAAATACCGCCGCGCCGGTTCGACGCGCAACGCGGCATAGGATTCCGCCGGGCGCGGCCGTATCTGCAGCACGTCAAGCTGCGAATCCCGATACGAAAAGCCCCCTTGATGATGCGTGTGCCCAAAAAACGTGACCAACGCATTCGAATCGAGCAGTCCATCGAGTGCCTGTTCCGGCGTAAATACATATTCATCTTCGTCTTGAAGGGCGCCGTGAACGAGCACGACTCCGTCCGTTTCGAGCGGGCCCTTCGGCAAAGCGGAGAGCCACGCCATGTGTTCTGGTTTGAGTTCCGTTCGCGTCCAGTCCACTGCCGCTTTCGCCACTGGATTGAAATCCTCGGTGGCCATCAAGCCTGTAACGGCTTTGTCATGATTGCCTCGAATCGTCTTTGTGCCCAATTCGCGCAATTTTGCCGTCACGTAATTCGGGTCGGGGCCGTAGCCAACCACATCGCCCAGGCAAACGGATGCGTCCCAGTGTTCCTTGGCTGAATCGAGAACCGCATCGAGCGCAGCGCCATTCGAATGCAAATCGCTAAGAATCAGAATCCGCATTGGGGTCCTTGAAAAAAATGACCTAGAGTATAGATGAACAAGCTAGCTAATGCACGAAGCTATCCTGCTTTCGTGAAAAAAAACGGCACGTTTTCTTGCGCTCTTGTATGCGTTCACCGCTATTTTTCGTAAATGTTTAGGCAAAGTTTATTTTCTCGAAAGCGCGAAAACATTCTTTTTTGAGGGAAAAGCAAGTTCTTAGTCGCAATTCTCTGCATATTTGCAAAATTTTATGAAGGCCTCGCGAAACATTCCCGACAGCCATTCCGTCTATACAGGCGCGGCTCCATATCGGGCTGCTCAAGGCGAGATTCAGAAGAAACCCCGCGGTGGCAGCCGCGGGGTCATGACACGCAGTTTTTCCGGCCGTTTAGTCCAGGAAGAAGAGGTGTCTTCACCGGGGAGCCTACTCGCCCTCCTCTTGCGTGTCAACTCATTCTTGCCGCGGCAGCTTGCTATCGGCTGACTCGATTCTGTCCGAAAGGAATTTGACACGCATGAGAAACAGCTCCTTTTTCCGCTGCGTGGCTCTGCTCGCCGCCATGGCGCTGGCAGTGCCCGTTTTCGCCAAGCCTTTTTCCAAGAATATCAACCTCGCGCAGACGGCCAAGCTCGGCAAGGCTGAACTGCAAGCCGGCGAGTACCGCCTGATGATCGACGGCAACAAAGCCACCGTGCAGAAGGGCGGCAGAGTCGTTGCCGAATCCGAAGGCCGCTGGGAAGACCGCAGCGCCAAATCCAGTTACGATTCAGTCCTCATCAGCGAAAATGGCCAGGTCAAGGAGGTTCGTTTTTCCGGCCAATCTCGCGTGTTTGTCTTCAGTGAATAAGGAACCTACATAAATTCTTCCTCGCAACGAGACGGAGGCTGCAGCCCGCCGCAGCCTCCTCACTCGCCCGCTAGTTCAGAGAAAAGTCGTACTATTCCTCGCTTTCTTCCTCAGCGAACCAGCATGCAATCTCCGTAACTGTAGAACCGATAACCGGCTTTAGCAGCGTGCCGATAAGCGGCAAGAACCCTTTCGCGTCCGGCAAAGGCACAAACCAGCGCCAGCAACGTGGACCGCGGCAAGTGAAAGTTGGTCAACAAGCAGGTCGCCGCGCGAAAACGAAACCCTGGCGTGATAAACAGTTTTGCTTCGGCCTTTCCAGGGGTCACAACGTTTGAAGATCCTGCCTCCGCCGCGCGGAATGCGGAGTCTTCCAAGGCTCGTACCACCGTTGTGCCAATCGCAAGAACAGGGCGTCCCGCAACGTGGGCAGCATTGATCCGTTCTGCCGTGTCAGCAGGAATTTCATAAGATTCGGGATGCATGATATGGCCCTCCAGCGTTTCTCCATGAACTGGCTGAAACGTGCCAAGGCCGACTTTCAGCGTTAACTCGCAGATTTCCGCTCCGTGTGCGCGAATGCGTTCCAGTATTTCCTCGGAAAAATGAAGGCCAGCTGTGGGAACCGCAATCGCTCCCGGCTTTTTCGCAAACACCGTTTGATAGCGTTCGCGATCGGCCGTGTCGTCCGCGCGTTCGATGTACGGCGGCAGCGGCACGTGCCCAAGCCGCTCCAGATGTTCGTTCATAGTCCTTCGATCATGAGAGATGAACCGCAGCGTGCGTAGGCCGAATTCTCCTCGCGCAGTTATTTCGGCCTCCAGCTCGCCTTCGCCGAAAAGAACACGCTCGCCTATGTGCATCTTTCGCCCCGGCCGGACCAGCGCTTCCCACGTGTCATCGTCGATGCGGCGCGTTAGTAGGACCTCGACCTTTCCGGTTAAGTGCTCGGCCCGAGTTGACCGTGAAGGTTTCTGCGAGCGCACGCCAGCACGGCGCCCAAAGAGCCGCGCCGGAATGACCTGCGCGTTGTTCAAAACGAGCAGCTCATTGCCCGCAAGAAGCTCCGGGAGTTCCGCGAATTGGTGATCTTTGAATTCTCCCGACGAGCGGTTTAAGAGCAGGAGGCGCGAGGCATCACGGCGGTCCAAGGGCCGTTGCGCAATCTGCTCGGGTGGCAGGTGGTAATCCAACTCGTCCAGGCGCATGAGCAGCGATAGTCTAGCAAAAACCCGGCCTTAGGCTTATGAAGCCCCCGCAGCGCGTACCATTGGTCCCCGGTTGATTGCCACCGCCGCGCCCCGCGAGGCTCCCGCCCGACGTTGCTTTGTATTGCAAAGCATGCCTTTCACGAACAACGCAATCGATTCATTTATAAAGACTTATTGCAAAGCGTCGCCTTTAAGAACTAGCACTTGACAACTATATGCTCATATTTTATTATACTAATGCAATCACTTTTGGAGGTGCTTACAACTATGCGAACGATAGCCCGATGGGAACCTCTTCGCGGCGTCACCACTCTGCAGGACCAGATCAATCGCCTGTTCAACGAGACCTTTGAACGAACCGGCGAGCAGTCCAACCTCAGTCGGTGGGCGCCAGCCGTTGACATCTACGAGAACGAACACGAACTCGTCGTGAAGGCGGATCTCCCCGATGTCGATCCCAAGAATCTCGACATCCGCGTGGAGAACAATCTCCTCACGATCCGCGGGGAGCGCAAGTTCGAGAAGAAGCTGAACGAAGAGAACTACCTGCGCGTGGAGCGCTCGTATGGTTCCTTTGCTCGCAGCTTCACGCTTGCGAATACCGTGAATCCGGATGCCATCAAGGCCGAGTATCAAAACGGTGTGCTGACGCTGAGTATCCCCAAGCGCGAGGAAGCAAAGCCGAAGCAGATCAAAGTCAACGTGAACGCTCCGGCCATGGCCGCGGCTGCCGCTGGGCTGTAAGGGGCGGCACAGCGAAAAGGCTGTAAGGGAAGTAGGCAGGCTGCAAGAATAGGGGCTGGCAGTCGGCCAGCCCTTTTTTGCGGGCGAAACACAACAGAAGTTAGTTCGATCGAGGGTTCCATGTTGCGATTTGAAAAAATGACCGTGAAAGCGCAGGAGGCCGTCCAAGGCGCTCAGGAAGTGGCTGCCCAGCACGAGAATCAGCAGATTGAGCCGATTCACCTGCTCGCGGCGCTGGTGGCACAGACTGACGGAGTTGTGGCTCCCCTGCTCGCTCGCCTTGGTATTCACACCGAGGCGCTCACGCAAGAGGTTGAGCGCGAGATCGCGCGCCTGCCCAAGGTGCAGGGCTTTGCCCAACAGCACATGGGCCGCCCGCTCAATGATGTTCTCGAGCAGGCCTTCAAAGAGGCGGATAGTTTCAAGGATGAATTTGTTTCCACAGAACACCTGTTTCTCGCGATTGCTAAGCGCGACCGCGATCCTGCTGGCCAAATGCTGAAGCGGCAGGGAGCTTCGCACGAAGCGATTTTGCAGGCACTGGCTGGAGTGCGCGGAACGCAGCGCGTCACCTCTCAGAATCCGGAGGCCACCTACGCGTCCCTGGAGAAATATGCGCGCGACCTGACCGAGCAGGCGCGCAGGCAGAAACTCGATCCCGTTATTGGCCGCGATGAAGAGATTCGCCGCGTGATGCAAATTCTTGCGCGCCGCACAAAAAACAATCCGGTGCTGATCGGGGAGCCCGGTGTTGGCAAGACGGCCATCGTCGAAGGCCTCGCGCAACGCATTATTTCCGGCGATGTGCCGGACGTGCTCAAGACAAAACGCATCGTGGCTCTGGACCTTGCCGCCCTGGTTGCCGGGGCGAAATTCCGCGGCGAGTTTGAAGACCGTCTCAAAGCTGTTCTCAAGGAAATCACCGAGGCCGAAGGGCAGATCATTCTTTTCATCGACGAGCTGCATACGCTGGTTGGCGCGGGCGCGGCGGAAGGCGCGATGGATGCTTCCAACATGCTCAAACCAGCGCTGGCCCGCGGCGAATTGCGCGCGATCGGCGCCACCACGCTTAATGAATACAAGAAGCACATCGAAAAGGATCCGGCGCTCGAACGCCGCTTTCAACCCGTGCTCGTCTCAGAACCCACCGTGGAAGACACGATCGCGATTCTTCGCGGCCTGAAAGAACGCTATGAAGTGCATCACGGTGTACGCATCAAGGATTCGGCGATCATCGCTGCTGCGACGCTGTCAAACCGCTACATTTCCGACCGTTTCCTGCCTGACAAGGCCATCGACCTAATCGACGAATCCGCCGCCAGCCTGCGCATGCAAATTGATTCTTTGCCCGTGGAGATTGACGAAATCGAGCGCCGCATCCTGCAGCTCGAAATCGAGCGCCAGGCGCTGCTCAAAGAATCGGACGCGCATTCCAAAGAGCGGCGCGGGCAGATTGAGAAAGAGCTTGCCAAGCTGAAGGAAGAATCCAGCGCGAAAAAGGCGCGCTGGCAAAACGAGAAGGAAGCCATTGGCAAAATTCGCAAACTGAAAGAGCAAATCGAGCAGCTCAAAGCGGAGGCAGAGCGCTACGAGCGCGCGGGCGAACTGGCCAAAGTCGCGGAAATCCGCTACGGGAAGATAGCCGCTGCAGAACGAGAATTGCAGCAAGCACAACAGCGCTTTGCTTCCGTGCAAAAAGATGCGCCCATGTTGAAGGAGGAGGTCGACGAGGAAGACATCGCGAAGCTCGTCAGCAAGTGGACGGGCATTCCCGCCGGCCGTTTGCTCGAGGGCGAAGCACAAAAGCTCGTGCACATGGAAGAGCGTTTGCGGCAGCGCGTTGTCGGCCAGGATGACGCCCTCGCGCGCGTGGCCAATGCCGTGCGCCGCAGCCGCGCAGGACTCTCCGACGCCAAGCGTCCCATTGGCTCGTTCATTTTTCTTGGGCCTACCGGCGTAGGAAAGACGGAACTGGCTCGCGCTCTGGCGGAGTTTCTCTTCGATGATGAAAAGCTGATGATTCGCATCGATATGAGCGAGTATATGGAGAAGCACAGCGTTTCGCGGCTCATCGGCGCGCCTCCAGGTTACGTTGGCTACGAAGAAGGCGGGCAGCTCACCGAACAGGTGCGGCGTCATTTGTACTCCGTTATCCTTTTTGACGAAATCGAAAAAGCGCATCCCGACGTGTTCAACGTCTTGTTGCAGATTCTCGAGGACGGCCGCCTTACCGATGGAAAAGGGCGCACCGTGGATTTTCGGAACACGGTTTTGGTGATGACAAGCAACGTTGGTTCCAGTGCCATTTCGGAATTAGCGGGCAAGGATCCGGAGCGTGCGCGAAAAGAGACCATGGAGGCGCTGCGCGCGGCGTTCCGACCGGAGTTTATCAACCGTATTGACGAGATTGTGATCTTCAATCCGCTTGGCAAGGAGCAGTTGAGCAAAATCGTTGGGCTGCTCATGAAGAACGTGGAGAAGCTGCTCGCCGAACGGCAGATTACTCTGGAGCTGAAGCCGACGGCGCAAGAATTGCTACTGCGCGAAGGCTACGATCCGGCTTACGGGGCGCGGCCCCTTCGCCGGACGATCCAGCGATTGATTCAGGATCCGTTAGCGCTGCAGATTCTTGAAGGCGCCGTTCTTCCTGGCGACTATGTCGTTGTGGATCGCGACGGGCAGAAGGATGCTATGCGCTTCGAGCGCAAACCGGCGAAACAACCCGCCGCGGCGGCGCGTATCTAATCTAGAGGGAGTAGTGTGGCAGGAGAGGTTCAATTCTCTCTCAGAAGGTTGACGGCCACACTTTCGCGCGCGAATAGCGCACGCGTAGAATAGAAGGAAATTATGAGGGTCTTTCGCACAACGTTCTTGCTGGTAGCTCTTACGCTCTTGTTGATGCTGATCGGGCAGTATTTCGGCGGCCGCAACGGCATGACCTTTGCCCTCGGGCTCGCAGTGGTCATGAACGCCTTTGCTTATTTCTTCTCAGACAAAATTGCGTTGATGTCGAGCGGCGCTAAACCAGTAACCCGCGAACAGTTGCCGCGCCTCTATGCCGTGATGGAACGCCTAGCCGCGAAATCGAACCTGCCCGTCCCGAAACTCTATGTCGTTCCTGAGGCTGCGCCTAATGCGTTTGCAACTGGCAGAAACCCGCGCCATGCGTCGGTGGCGGTTACTCAGGGCTTGCTCGAGTTGATGAATGACGATGAACTCGAAGGAGTCATCGCGCACGAGCTATCTCACGTTCGAAATTATGACATCCTGATCAGCTCGATCGCCGCAACCATAGCCGGCGCGATTTTCCATCTCGCTACCATGGGCCGCTGGGCGATGATTTTTGGGGGATACGGCGGGGACCGCGACGACCGCGACGGCGGGGGAATCTCCGCGATTCTGATGCTCATCTTAGCGCCCATTGCTGCCATGCTGTTGCAGTTGGGCCTCTCGCGGCAGCGGGAGTATTCGGCAGACCAAACGGGAGCGAGGATGGTAGGCAGTCCCTACGGCTTGATCAGCGCTCTCGAAAAGCTGGGCGCTTACAACAAGCGCATCCCGACCACATCTATTACGCCTTCCACTTCGTCCCTCTGCATCGTGAAGCCGCTCTTTGGCGGCAGCTCACTGGCCACCCTGCTTAGCACCCATCCCGCGCTCCCGGACCGAATTGCAAAGCTTCGCAGTATGACCATCATTCCTCAAAGGTGAGGCATGGAGCGAAAAGCTCGCGGCCGTCGAATCGGTGCTCATTTTGTCCATTTGGGGTGTAATCTTTTCAAGGCCGAACCCCAACAACTGATGCATTCTACAATCGCAAAAGCATAGCAAGCCTTTTATTTTCAGCAGGTTAACGTTCGCTGTTTCATTCGAGGCTTTTGGCGTTGCAAGTGCACTGCTAACTTTCGCCTAGCTGTCGCTTTTGGGGAATGCTGGGAGCCAGGTAATGAGTTGCCGAGATACAATCCATTTAATTTGCTGGTACTTAGAGGGGCGGTTGTCTTCGGTCGTCGAGACCGAGATCAGACGCCACCTCGAAGGGTGCTCCGACTGCCGCCTTGTTCTTGAGGCAGCTGTAAATACGCTCGACTGCTATTTTGACCCCGAGCGCACGGAAGCAACTGCCAACGTCCACGCGGCCTAATCCTCTCGCCGCGTAAGCCCCTCAATCCTAAGTTCTTAGTGAGCGCCCTGACGTCTAGGCTTTGTGCCAAAAAAGCTACGGGCCGTCTCACAAAGACAAGCATCCGACATACCTTTGGTGGCTTCTACCCATTTGCGTAAAGTTTATACGTACTAGTACGTCTAGGATATAGCTAGAACCGCCCTAGGGCACGGCCATCCCATTGATTTAGCAAAGGTTAGCTAGTACTAGTAACATGCAGTCTTTTTGGTGTCATGGGTGCTTGTTCTCTCTATTACAAGGCAAAGTCGCCTTCTTAAAGGAGACACGAACGTTTATGAGCGAATTTCAGGAGTTTTCCCATACGACTACTTCGGGAACGCCTCGTTGGGTCGGATTGGCGCTGGGGATTCTGGGTGGCCTTTCCATTATCGGATTAGGAATTGGCTGGAGCGCCCTCAACCAGGCGAAGAGCCTGGAGCAGGCGACGGTGGCCTCAAAACAGGCCAGTGAAGCGCTGAGCCAGCGCCTGGCCAAAGAGGACGAAATCAATCAGCAACTTCGGAGCGACCTGAAGGTCATTGCAGACAAACAGAACGTCACGCAGGGAGAGCTGATCACAGCCCACAAGCAGGATAAGAACGCTACGCATGTGGTAGACCAAAAGGTAGACAGCCTCGCTAACTCGATGAAGGCGGAACTTGCCACTAAGGCGAGCTCTGATGACCTGACCAAGCTGAGCGGCGATGTCACGGGAGTGAAGGGCGACCTCGACGCGACGAAGAACAGCATCCAGATGGCCCGCAGCGAAATGGGCACGTTGATTGCCCGCAATCACGACGAAATCGATCAACTGCGCCGCACTGGCCAGCGCGACTATTTTGAATTCACCGTGCAACGCAAGAGCGGAGCCACGAAAGTGGGCAACATCCAACTGGTGCTCAAAGACACAAACCCGAGGAAAAACCAGTACACGATGAACGTTCTGGCGGACGACAACAATTTTGAGAAGAAGAACCGCTCGGTCAACGAGCCCATCTTCTTCTACACAGGGGGCAGCCGCTCGGCCCTGGAACTCGTGGTCAACAAAGTCACCAAATCGAGCGCTACCGGCTACGTGAGCATGCCCAAAGGCGCGACAACGGCCTCGGCAAGCGCCGCGACTTCCGGCCAATAAGCGGGAAGTTCGCTCAAGCTGCCAGCTCCTCAGGATAACGGGGGCCAATCAAGGGAGGACTTGATACGAGTCCTCCCTTTTCTCTTGGAGGATCTTTTTGGACTCACGCGGGAATAAAGATAGGGCCTAGAATGGTTTAGGAAGTGGCTGGACACCGGAGCCGTGCCTATGCGAAGCTAAAAAGACGGCCCGGCAACTCAACCACACAAATGGAGTTCTGGAGGGGGGAAACAATGAAACTAAGACTCTCAACGGCAATTGCGGCAACTCTGTTCGCGGGGACGCTGGCAATGGCAGCGGACAGCTCTTTGACGGGCTGGATTTCCGATAGCCAGTGCGGGGCGAAAGGCGCGAACGACAAGGCCGGCACGGCCGAGTGCACGACCAAGTGCGTCAAGGAACATGGCGCGAAGTACGTGTTCGTGAACGATGCCGACAAGAAAGTGTACGTGGTCGATGCGCAGGACAAGGTAGCGGCGCATGCCGGCCATCACGTGACCGTCAAGGGCACCGTGGATGGCGACACGCTGAAGCTGACCAGCATCGACATGGCCGGCAAATAAGCAAGAACATTCTATTCGGAACAGGCGGGCAGACTGAGATGTCAAGTCTGCCCGTTTTGTTTTGTCCCGCCCCGTATTTCCGTTACGATGTTGCACGGCCATGCCGACCACTCTGATCCATGCCGGGCGGGCTTTTACTCCCACGTCGGAAATCAGCGACGCCGGGATATTGATACGCGACGACGTCATCGAGGCGATTGCGCGGCGCAGCGGCTTGAGTCTGCCCGCGGGCGCGACGGAGCTCAACGCGACCGAGAAAACGGCGATTCCCGGTTTCATTGATATTCACATTCACGGCGCGGGCGGCCGCGACGTCATGGAAGGTGATGGCGATGCGCTGAGCGTTGTGACCAGGAAGGTGGCTCAGTTTGGCACCACGTCGCTGCTGGCCACCACGGTTACGGCAGCGCCGGACGCCACCATCCGAGCGACGACGGGAATTTCGCTCTATATCACACAGCAGCATGCAGCGAAGGAAGCTCGCGCCGAGGTTTTGGGAATTCACTTCGAGGGGCCGTTCATCAGCAAAGAGCGGCGCGGCGTGCATCCAGTGGAATGGATTCAGCCACCGTCGCAGGACTTGCTCGACCGTTTTCTTCAGGCTGCGGAAGGAAAGGCGCGACTGATTACCATTGCTCCCGAAGTGCTAGGCGCGGCTCCGTGCATCGAAGCGGCGCGCAAGGCGGGCTTGGTCGTTTCCGTGGGCCACACCGACGCGAATTACGAACAAACGCGTTTCGCCATTGCTCACGGTGCGCGCAGCGCCACGCACACCTATAACGCCATGCGGCCGTTCACGCACCGCGATCCGGGCGTGATCGGGGCGGTGCTGACTTCACCGGAGATTAATGCGGAGCTGATCGCAGATGGAGTTCACGTCGAGGAAGGCGCGATGAAGCTGCTCCTGAAGGCCAAGGGGTATGAGCGGGTTACCCTCGTGAGCGACGGGCTCTCCGCCACGGGAATGCCGGATGGGAAGTATATGCTGGGCGGCTTCGAGGTGACGGTAACCAATGGGGTTTGCCGGAACGCGGCGGGAATTCTTGCGGGCAGCACTCTGACGCTTGACCGCGCGCTTCGAAACATAGTGAACCTGGGTGTTCCCCTAGCGGATGCGGTTCGCATGTTGACGCTGAATCCTGCGTCGTTGCTGGGAATTGAATTTAAGAAGGGATCCCTGAGGGTTGGCGCGGACGCGGACGTTTTGCTGCTCGATCAGTCTTTGCGCGTGACTGATGTGTGGGCTCGCGGGATACCGGTGCATTAGTTCGCGTTTTTCTTCGAGTTATGGATTGAGCGGGATGTTGAGTTCCTCAGCAAGCTCTTCGGGATCAAATGGGCTGCAGGCAAAATAGCGGCCGTCTACTTCCAGGGTCGGGACTCTGCGTAGGCCATTGTTTGCCTTGAGAACGATTTCTTCGGCGGTCGCATCTTCCTCAATGTTTACTTCACGATAGGGCAGGCCTCTTTCCCGCAGGAAAGCCTTCGTGTAGCGGCAATCTGGGCACCAAGCCGTGGTGTAAATCGTGATGGGCTCCATACGTTTTATCCATTATTAGATTAGATGAATTGGCCAGGTTCCGCGTCATCAAATTGACCGGAAGCACCTCGAATCCCAAACATTAGTTGGAATTGGTAGGGACGCCGCGATATTTGCGCGCAACCTGAATGCGAATAAGGGCGCGCTGAAGCGCGACGCTGGCGCGGTCCCAATCGATGTCGGGGGCTCCGGCAGCGAGCCGTTTTTCTGCGCGGGCCTTCGCGGCTTCTGCCCGCTCGAGATCGATTTCGGCGGCATGTTCGGCGGTTTCGGCGAGGACGGTCACGCGGTCCGGCAGAACTTCCGCGAAGCCGCGAACGATGGCCAGCGGCGCTCCCTGCGCCGCGCCGTGATACATCAATTCACCGATGCCTAACTCGGTCATCAAAGGAGCGTGCCCTGGAAGGATTCCCAGGTAGCCATTCGCGCCCGGCAGCGTGACTTCGTTGGTGCGTGCGCGCACCAATTGCCGCGTGGGCGTCACAATGACCAGTTCCATGGCTTCGGGGAGCATTTTTTCCTAAACGCCAGCCTTCATCTTTTCCGCTTTTTGCAGGGCTTCTTCGATCGTGCCCACCATGTAGAAGGCCTGCTCCGGAATGTCATCGTACTTGCCTTCGACGATTTCCTTGAAGCTGCGCACGGTGTCTTCGATCTTGACGTACTTGCCTTCGAGGCCTGTGAATTGCGCGGCCACGAACATGGGCTGCGACAGGAACTTTTCGATCTTGCGCGCGCGCGCCACGGTGCGCTTGTCTTCGTCGGAAAGTTCTTCGATACCCAGAATGGCGATGATGTCTTGCAGGTCCTTGTAGCGCTGCAGAATCGATTTCACCGCGCGTGCCACGGTGTAATGCTCCTGGCCCACGATGCGGGGATCGAGAATGCGCGAGAAGCTGGCCAGCGGGTCGACCGCGGGATAAATTCCGCGCTCGACGATTTGGCGGCTCAGGTTCGTGGAAGCGTCCAGGTGCGTAAACGTCGCCGCCGGAGCCGGGTCTGTGTAGTCGTCGGCGGGCACGTAAATCGCCTGGACGGAAGTGATGGAACCGGTCTTTGTCGAAGTGATGCGCTCCTGCAATTCGCCGATTTCCGTGTTGAGATTGGGCTGATAGCCGACGGCCGAAGGCATGCGGCCGAGCAGCGCGGAGACCTCCGAGCCGGCCTGGACGAAACGGAAGATATTATCAATGAACAGCAGCACGTCGAGATGTTCCTGGTCGCGGAAGTATTCCGCGACGGTCAGGCCGGTCAAGCCGACGCGCAGACGCGCTCCGGGAGGTTCGGTCATCTGGCCGTAAATCAGCGCAGCGCGTGACTTCTCGGAATTGCCCGGCACGACCACGCCGGACTCCTGGAATTCGAGCCACAGGTCGTTTCCTTCGCGGGTACGCTCGCCCACTCCAGAGAAGACGGAGACACCGCCGTGCTGCATGGCAACGTTGTGAATCAATTCCTGAATGAGAACCGTTTTGCCGACTCCCGCGCCCCCAAACAGGCCAATCTTTCCGCCTTTCAAGAACGGCTGAATTAGGTCGACGACCTTGATGCCCGTCTCGAACATTTCTAGCGTCGTGGATTGTTGATCAAGCAATGGCGCAGGCCGATGGATTTGGTACCGCGTTTTGCTGGTCAG
>DATEGP010000004.1:0-101061 GCA_035280045.1 Candidatus Acidiferrum sp. | reverse complement strand
CATGCAGAATTGATCCAGCCATTCAAGCGGACAAGGTTTAGTCTCGCCCTGAATAATCACATTCACATTCAATTTCTGTGCATACATAAAAGCCGCCGAGGGCCTTGAATTAAGGCAGAGGAACCCTTAGAAACTTGATTCTGTCGCGCTCCGCCGGATTCAGGATCAGCCTTTGCGTTTGCCGTTCATACTCGCCCAAATAGGCTCTGGCCCAGCTTCCACTGGCGACGAGCGCCGCCATATTGTCATCAGACTTGTATCCGGCATATTTTGCGTCCGAGAAAAAACTTACGGCCCACTCCTTTCCCCAGCCCGAACGGCACTGTTTCAAGGATGCCTGGAGAGGGAGCAGTAGCTTTCGCGCTTTGGCAGTTGTATTAATCTGCTCAATTCGCGCTATGACAAAAACTCTCTCGTTTCGGTCATCGATTCGAACGATTTTCGCGGAATCGTCACTTTTACAATTTTCTTGAGGAGCGGTCTGAGCGGAAAGTTTGCCCGCAAATAGAAACGCCAAAGCAAGAACGGCCCAAAATTGCCGACGAGGTCCCAAGATTTTCACCCGGATGGTTTTTAGGAAACGCGAGGCCGCTTGACGGAATGCGCCAGGCCCACGGCTTCGAGCAGGCAGATGAAATACCAGCCAATGTCCGTCTGATACCAGCGGAGCCCGAGGCGCGCCGAGCCGGCATGCGTGTGATGATTCTTGTGCCAATTTTCGCCCCACGCCGTCAATTGGAAGGGACCAAGCCACCAGACGTTGATGCTGGAATCCCCACCCTCTTTTTGCTCGCCGAGGTGCGTCAGGCTATTCACTAGGCACTGTAAATGGAGGCAATAGGCCAGCCGCATCGCCCCCATCCAGAAAAAGCCCATCCAGCCAAATCCCAGAATCGGTCCAATAAAAAGGGAAAGAATTATGACCGGCGTTTCCGCCCAGCCCCAGATTTTGTAAATCCCGCCCGTCATTTCAGGCGCCCAGCGTTTTTTGTCGGCGGGCTCCGTTTGATACAGCCAGCGCAGGTGCGCCCACCAGAAGCCACCCTGTTTCGGGCTCGAAATATCTTCGGGCAGGTCCGTGACAGCGTGGTGCAAGCGATGATAAGCCACCCAGCTCGCCGGGTGCCCGGAGCCGTTGAAGACTGCCCAGAAAATCAAGAACTGCTCTACGGCCGGATGAGTCTTGAGGGTTTTGTGCGCCAGCATGCGGTGATAACAGACCGTTGTGCCCAGGCCGCCAAACGCCGTAAACAGTACCGTCATTCCCAAAACTGTAAGGCTTGGGATGGGAAAGAGGATCAGCCCGACGACGGACAGAACGTGAATGAGGATCAGGTAGGTGAAAACGCCTTCCTTCCCGTGAACCGGCTTCCAGAATGGACGGTCCCACGGATGCGCCTGTGGCGCTTGCTGCGTCAAGCTGATTTCCATGTATTCTCCGATGATCTACAAAATTGCAAAATTGAAGGCGCTGGTAACCCGAGGCCCCTCAGCGAATGAACAACACTCAGAATAACATTGTCGGCGTCGCGATGCTTGGAAACTCTGAAAAAAGTTGTGGAAATGGTGAACGGGAGCGCGCCCAACGAGGGTCCTACAAACAAGTCCTGCAACTGTTCCTAAGACCAGCCGCCCCGTTTTGGAGTGCCGGCGACCTACTCCGCTTTTTCATTGGTCAAGGCCCTTGGCATCCTCAACTTTAGGTTTTAATCTTCCACAGAATTTGCCGAACCATACCCAGCAGCAGTTCCGCGTCAGCGTCGGAAAGGTTCATTCTCCTAATGAGCCGCCGAGTCTTCTCTTCGACCGGCGCTGCCGAGTGCGATTTCGCCAGGCCTTCAGTATTTTTCACGTAGCCGCTTGCCTGCAGCGCCTCCAACAGGAGGGAAGTGAGGCGCTCAAGCTCGCCCGCCGCCGCCGGAGCCAGTTTCTCCGACGCGAACGAAGCCTTCGGATCGCCCGCAAGTTCATATATGCAAACCGCGACGGCCTGCCCAAGGTTCATCGAGCGATGCTCTTCGCGAGTAGGGATTCGCAGCAGCCAGTGGCAGTGACTGAGGTCCTCATTCGAAAGCCCGCGTTTCTCCGATCCGAAGAGCAGTGCCACGCGGCTCGAACTAAGCCGTTTTCGAATTAGCCGCGTTCCTTGCCGCAAATCGCGCACTCTATGTTGAGGGTCGCGTCGGCTCAGCGCGGTCGTGCCGACCACCAGTGAACAATCAGCTACCGCTTCCTCCAGGGACTTGAATTCTTCCGCCTGCTCAAGCAGAGGCGCAGCTCCCACGGCTGAGCGCGCTTCACGAAAAGCCAATTCGAACGGATTCACCACGCGCAAATGCAAAAATCCAAAGTTGCTCATCGCGCGCGCCGCTGCGCCGATGTTCAGCGGGTTCCGCGTGTTCACCAGCACCACGCGCAGCTGTTCAAATTCGTGCTCTCTGTGCATTCTTCCTGCGCCAAGATCCGAAGCGGCCATTGAAAAGGCCCTCAAGTTTGCAATTGCAATCGAGCTTGCGAATTTCGCAGCGCGTCTGCCCAAACGCTCAAGATTAAGAACCGAAAAGCGGACGCATGGCAGTCGCACTTACGGATGTTCCAGATTGTGCCCACGAACCAAGAACCAAGCACTAAAAACTAAGAACTGGAGCACAAGCTCCAGCCATCGCCAAGTTGCAACAAACCCAACCCCTAACATAGACTGTCCTCGGGTAGAAAACATCGCGCCTTGCCGACTCGTGCCGTGAGTTCCCGCCTTTGAAAGGCCTGTTGGCAAGGCAGGCTCCATTCGCTCCGCCTCGCGTTGCGAGGGACTTTACTTCGAGCAGTAAGGGTGTCGCAAGGCACTCATGAGCCGCGGACTGAAAAGTCGGCGGCCATTCGGCGCAAGTAGGGAGAGCAATTGGCAACTCCACTGGAAAGCTGGGTTGAAGAAGCAGCAAAGCTTGCCAAGCCGGACCGCATCGTGTATTGCGACGGCTCCGAAGCAGAATACCGGCGGATGATCGACCTGCTGCTTCGCGCCGGAGACACTTTCCAGCTCAATGAAAAGACTTATCCCAACTGCCATCTGCACCGCAGCTCTGTAAACGACGTCGCCCGCACCGAGCATCTGACTTTCATCTGTTCAACTGACAAAGACGATGCCGGCCCAACCAACAATTGGATGGATCCCGGCGCCGCGAAGCACAAAATCGGCGCGCTCTTCGACGGCGCCATGCGCGGCCGCACCATGTACGTCGTGCCTTACATCATGGGGCCGGTGAATTCGCCCATCAGCAAAGTCGGCGTGGAAGTGACCGACAGTCCCTATGTCGTCGCGAGTATGCGCATCATGTCCCGCATGGGCCAAGTCGCTCTGGATCGTCTCGGCCCTTCCAATGAATTTGTTCCCGGCTTGCATTCACTGGGTGATCTCGACCCCATGCGCCGCTACATCGTGCATTTCCCCGAAGAAAAGCTGATTTGGAGCATCGGCTCCGGCTACGGCGGAAACGCGCTGCTTGGAAAAAAGTGTTTTGCGTTGCGCATCGCCAGCGTGATGGCGCGCGAGCAAGGCTGGATGGCCGAGCACATGCTCATCCTCGGCCTCGAATCACCCGGCGGAAAGGTCACCTACATGGGTGCGGCCTTTCCAAGCGCCTGCGGCAAAACCAATCTTGCCATGATGGTCTCCGCTCTCGAAAGCCAGGGCTACCGGGTCTGGACTGTAGGCGACGACATCGCCTGGATGCGAATCGCCGATGACGGCCATTTGCACGCCATTAATCCGGAAGCAGGATTCTTCGGCGTGGCGCCCGGCACTGGCATGCTCACCAATCCCAACGTAATGGGCGCGCTGCGCAAAAACACTTTGTTCACCAACGTCGCCATGACCGCCAATCGCGAGCCTTGGTGGGAAGGCATCGGCAGTGAGCCTCCCGCAAGCCTCGCCAATTGGAAAGGCGAGCCGTGGGATTCCTCCAAAGGTCCTGCGGCGCATCCAAATGCTCGATACACCGTCCCGGCCAAACAATCCCCAAGCATTTCACCACAATGGGAAGCGCCCGAAGGCGTCCCCATTTCCGCCTTTATCTTCGGCGGACGCCGCGCCCGCGTTGCGCCGCTCGTCTACGAATCTTTCGATTGGCAGCATGGCGTGTTTGTCGGCTCCACGATGGCTTCAGAAACCACCGCTGCGGCAACAGGCGACGTTGGAATCACGCGCCGCGATCCCATGGCCATGCTGCCTTTCTGCGGATACAACATGGCCGACTACTTTGGCCATTGGCTGCAAATGGGCAAGAAAATCCCAAAGCCACCGAAGATTTTCCACGTCAACTGGTTCCGCAAAGGCGCGGACGTAAAATTTCTGTGGCCCGGCTATGGCGAAAACGTGCGAGTGCTGAAGTGGATTCTCGAACGCGTCGAAGGCGGCGGCGCCGCGCAGGAAACGCCGATTGGCTATGTTCCCGCCAAGGGCGGCCTGACGCTCGACGGCCTGAAAATTTCCGACGATGCGCTAAACGAACTACTCCGCGTCAATCCCGCCGATTGGGAAAATGAGTTGGAAGATTCGAAGCAGTTTTTAGTGAAGTTCGGCGCGCGACTGCCGCGCGAAATCCGCGAAGAGCATGGCAAACTCGCAAAACGCCTTGAACGCCTCGTCACCGCCTGAGCAACTCCCATTCTTGCAAGCTCAACGTAAGTCCACTCGAAAATGGTCTTGTGCCGGGCTCCACAAATCCGTTTCTTTTCTCGGAACTAACCACTAACCACTAAGAACTTTAATTTCCAGGATGGTACTCCCGCTGCGTGTGCCCCTTCAGTTGCTCGCGGTAGAAATAGACTTCGCGCAAATCTCCGGTGCTGTACCGCACTGCTTCATCGTTGAAGTGTGGCGATGCCGGTTGGCCGCTCTCCCCTCCAGCCGTTACCGCCCTGGCGTGAATCTTCAGGCCAAACTCGACCACCGCCACGAAACTGTTCCCACTTGTTCCATACCACTTCTTCGTCCCAGGATAGGCGTGCGCTCCAAACGACGCCAGCGAACCCCAGAACGATGAGGTAAATCCCACTGGGATGCTGGGTCCCGCGTCGCTGAACGGTTGAACTATGTCTCCCGTCAAACGTTGGAAGCGATTAATGTCACCCCAAGGTGTTTTCCACGCGCCGAAGTCCGCAGTCAATTTGTCCGAGGCTTCGGCGAACGACTGCAGAAGGGCCTCCGGCGGAACTTTGGAGCATACGTAGTCGCTAAGGTAAATGCCCGCATGTCGTGCATCCGGGCCGAACCGATGCTGCAGAACCTCGCCCCAAAACACCGCCAGCGAAGTTGGCACCGAGTTCACACCCCAACGCAAATCCCATTTGCGTAAAGCTTCCATCGGCTCTGCCAGTTTTGTCTTCAGCGGATTGTCTGCGGTCGCATCGTCCCATGCCTTGACCAGACACGGAACCGGCTTCTCAAACCACGTCAGATAACTGTCGTATGCCGCCGTAATCAGCGAGTCCACCGTAAAATCCTTCTTGTCCTGCAAAACTCGAATAGCGTGCAGCCCCCGCGCCGTCTCTCCGCCGGTTTCGGCGTACGGGGGAAAGTCTTCCTTCTTGGGGCTGTCTGGCCCCGCCGCGGACCACGGCCAATTGTTTGAGTTGTACAGCCAGCCGGCTTTGGGATTCAGCAGGCGCGGCGTCTCATCCACCGAAAGAAGCCCGTGCCAGTCCGTCGCGGGATTACTCCCGTCCACAGGCTTCGTCCAATCAAAACTCGGATCGCGTCGCGGAATGAAATTGCCGTGGAAATAGGCGATGTCGCCATCACCATCGGCGAAAATCGTGTTGTTCGATGAGTTGGTGTGCAGCTCCATCGTCTGCCGAAACGATTTGTAATCCTTCGCCTTTGTGCGCGTGTAGGACTGGGTCAGCGCTTTGAGCGGCTCGTTCATCAGTCGGATGGTCAGCCATTTGCCATCAGACTCGCCGATCACCGGGCCATGCTGCGTGCGGTAGACCGTAAACTTCTTTTCTGCCATACCGTGGTCCGTCTTGTACGGCACAGTGATTTCGCTTGCGGCTACTGGAAGCTCTTCCTTGCCGTATTTGTAGTAGTAGCGATCGCCCTTTTTCTCCACCGTCTCGAGATAAAAGCTAAGCTGGCTCACTCCGCTCGAAGTGTGCATCCATCCTGCGTGCGGATTGAATCCCTGGTAGACGAAAAACTGCCCCCAGGTCACCGCTCCGTAAGCATCCAACCCTTCCTCGCTCGCCATTTGCAATTCACTGCGAAAGAAAAATGACGTGTGCGGATTAATCAGCAGCAGCGCGTGATGGTCAACCGTGTTTGAAGGCGCGATGGCCATGCCATTCGACCCGCCAGGCTCCTCGATATCGTCGTCAAACGCCGGCGTGTTCTGGCTCACGGGGACCTTACTGTAGAACGCCTCAAGTTGCGCGAGGTTCACGCGCTCGATGTCGCCGCCAATGCTCCCCTCGCTGAACGTCAGCGCCATCCATGGCTGGAATCGCAGAATCACTCTCGGCTTCAGGTCCGGATGCTTTACAAGGTAGAAGTTCAGCCCGTCCGCCCACGCGTTCATCAGCCTCTTCAGCCATTCTGGACTCTTCGCGTAGTCTTTTTGCATTTCCACGGGGTCAATGAAGAGTCTCATGCGCAGATCCTGATAAATCTTCGACTCGCCCTCCGCTTCCGCCAGCCGCCCCATCGCGTTGATGTAGTTCGTTTCCACGCGATTGAAGTCGTCTTCAGCCTGGGCATAAATCATCCCGAACACGGCATCCGCGTCCGTCTTTCCGTAAACGTGCGCGATGCCCCAGTCGTCCCGAGTAATCGTGACGTCCCGCGCCTCGCGCTCCCATCGCGCCGCCTCCGGGTTCTTGGGCGTTTGTGTTGCCAGGGAGGACGGCACCACAACAAGACAAAAAACAAAAACAAAGTTTTTCATAAGCTCCCCTGAATGAACCGAAAGCTCCACAAGTGAGAAATCCATTCCTCAAACACGTCTCACAAATCCGCAAGCCTACCATACTCTCTCCGCACGGCACGGCACTCCAGCCTTCCCACGCGCCTGCCCCTCGTGTAAATTCCTAGCTCTATGCGCATGCTTCTTGCTGGCGTTTTTGGGTTTTTGACCCTCTCCAATTTGAACGCGGCCACGCCTCCAGATGGCATCCCGCGCGACTTGGCTCGCCAGCGAGCAGCTCAGATTTCCGACGTTCGATATCAACTTCGTTTCACTCTTACTCCTCACGCGCCTTCCGCCTCCGGCCACGAGGAACTTCGCTTCCGCGCCAGTGTTTCCAGCCCCGTTTTGCTAGACTTCCGCGAGGGAACCGCCTCGAACCTCACTGTCAATGGCGTCTCTGTTCCCGCAAAAATGGATAACGGCCACATCGAGTTGCCTGCAAACGCGATTCATGCCGGTGAGAATGTTGTCACTATGGATTTCACGGCGCCCGTCGCTCCCGCCGGAAAGGCCATTACTCGTTTCGAGGACAAAGACGACAACACCGAATATCTTTACACGCTGTTCGTACCCATGGATGCGGAAATGGCCTTTCCCTGCTTTGACCAGCCCGACTTAAAAGGCCGCTTCCATCTGCAACTCATCGCTCCAAGAAACTGGACCGTCATTTCCAACACCGCCATCGAGTCCCAATCGCAAGGCGCCCCTGGCCTGCGCACAACCGTCTTCTCCGAGACACGTCCCATCAGCACTTATCTTTTTGCCTTCGCCGCCGGCCCTTTTCGCAAAGTCCATGAAACTCCCCGATTGCCCGGCGTGTACGTCCGTCAGTCGAAATTCCAGAAAGCAGAACAAGAAGCGCCCGAAGTTCAGGAAGTCACCGCCCAGGGTATCGATTATCTTTCCCAATTCTTTGCGCAACCGTTTCCGTTTCCTAAGTACGACATGGTGCTGATTCCCGGCTTTGCCTACGGCGGAATGGAGCACGCGGGGTCCACTTTCTTGCGCGAGGAATCCGTTCTTTTTCGCATTGCTCCCACTCACAGCGACCATCTCGGTCGCGACATCCTCCTTCTTCACGAACTGACTCACCAATGGTTCGGCGACTTCACCACCATGCGCTGGTTCGACGATCTCTGGCTCAAGGAAGGTTTCGCGCAATACATGGCTTATCAGGCGCTGGCTTCCCTCAAGCCCGATGAAAATATCTGGAAGCGCTTCTATCAATCCATCAAGCCCGCCGCCTATGGAATTGATTCCACAAAGGGCACAACGCCAATCTACCAGGACATCGCCAACCTCAAGGATGCGAAATCCGCCTACGGAGCGATTGTCTATTCCAAAGCTCCCGGTGTGATCAAACAGCTTGCGTTTGTCCTGGGAGAAGAACACTTCCGCGATGGCCTCCGCTTTTATCTTAAGGAACACTCTTACGGCAATGCCGAGTGGAGCGATCTCGTTCACGCGTTCGAGCACGTCTCCGGCAGATCGCTGCAAGATTGGGCAGCATCGTGGATTCGTCGCCGCGGCATGCCGCAGGTGGACGTTGTGTGGTCCTGCGACGCGCAAAATCGCATTGACCGCTTTTCGTTGACGCAGCACGACGTTCTCGGAGAAGGCGGCGTTTGGCCCATCGCCACGCAAATCGGCCTTCATTACAACGATGGCGCGGCACTTCATCCTCGCGCCGAACTCAACACCGAAAAGTCAGACCTTCGCGAAGCCGTCGGGAAACCGTGTCCGCAATATGTCTTCCTCAATGATCAGGATTTTGCTTACGGCCGTTTTCTCCTCGATGAACGCAGCCGCAAAGCCGTCATCGAAAGGCTGGGCGAAGTCCACGACGTTTTCGAGCGAACTCTGCTTTGGGGTTCGCTCTGGGATTCCGTCCGCGAAGCAGAACTCGCGCCTCGCGACTTCGTGGAACTCGCTCTTCGCCTCCTTCCCGCCGAGACTGACGAATCGTTGGCGCAGAATCTTGTTGGCCACGTCGCCGTGGCTCTTCATCGTTACGTGAACCCGAGCGCGCGCGCGGAACTTTTTCCCAAGGCCGAAGCGCTCGCCTCGAATCAGATGCTCCATTCTCCAAGTCAGGATTTGCGGATCATCTGGTTTCGCGCGCTCCGCGGCATCGCGGAAAGTCCTGAGGGCCACGCCCAACTGAAAGAGCTACTCAGCGGGAAGCTCGCCGTTCCCGGCGTCGAACTTCGTCCTTTGGATCGCTGGAGCATCGTCACCGCTCTGATTGCTTTGCACGACACAGACTCGGAGGCGCTCCTCGCCGCGGAACAGAACCGCGACAGGAGCGGCGACGGCCAGAAATACGCCTACATGGCGCAGGCGGCCCGCCCGGATAGCGCCTCGAAGCAGCGCTACTTCGATGAATACATTCACGACTCGTCGCGACCGGAAGACTGGATCGAGCAGAGTCTCGGGCCCTTCAACTACTGGAACCAGTCCGAACTGACGCTGCCGTACTTGAAGCCAGCACTCGAAGCGCTTCCGCAGATTAAGCGCGAGCGCAAGATCTTCTTCGCCTTGGGATGGCTGAATGCCTTCATTGGCGGCCAGCAATCCGCTGCGGCGCAGGCGCAAGTCCACGAGTTTCTAAAGACTTCCACCCTTGACAACGACCTGCGGCTCAAGATTCTGGAAGTCTCCGATGAATTGGATCGCACGGTGAAAATCCGCCAGCGCTATCCGTAGAATCCACGACTTAGAATCCGCAAACCTGCAACCTGCGAGTTAAAGCTGTGCGCCATCACGCCGAGATTCCCACGACTCTGAAGTCTTCAAAGGATGGACTCGATCTCGGCATCAAGAGAAACATGGGTCGCGGCGATTCCATTGATGAAAAATTTCCGGCCGCCGGCTTCGGAAAAATGGAAGAAGCGGCTGATGTGGTAGTCCTCATCGTAGGACGAAAAAAGCCGCTCGATTTCGGCGTGGTCGAGCGGGAACGCGGAGAGCGCGACGGGCCGGCCGAATTCACCGGCCTGGGAACGATAGTGGCGAACCAGTTCGCTCAACGACATGATGGGAGCGCGTCGCGCAGCTTCAGCGCTCATGAAATTCTCCTCGACAAGCTCGCAGCCGGCCGTCCGCGAACAAAATTTCAGCAGCTCGCGCGGATTGTGGCCGCGTAAACCATGAGCCTTTGCGACAAGCGTCACGAACTTCGAGCCGCCCCTTGTCTAAGCCGTCGCGGTCTTGACCTGCGACAGCGCCCCGGCCACTTCCGCGAGATCAGGAACCACCGGGATGTCGTAATTCTTGAACCACGCCACTTTGCCGGCTTTATTGACGATGGCGATGGCGCGGCCAGTGATGCCTTTGTCGGCGAGGTAGACGCCGTATTTTTCGCTCATCGCGCCGCGCGGGTGAAAATCCGCCAGCAGCGAATACTTGATGCCCATTTTGTCGGCGAACGCCTTGTGCGACCACACGCTGTCCACGCTCACGCCAAGCACTTCCGCATCCAGCGTCTCAAACTTTTTCATGTCGTTCACGAAGCAGACGTGCTCGTTGGTGCAGGTGGGGCTCCAGTCCAGCGGATACCACACCAGCACGACGTTTTTCTTCCCTGTGAAGTCCGACAACTTCACTTCTTTCTTGTCCTGGTTCAGCAGCGTGAAGTCCGGCGCCGCTTGTCCTACGGAAATGCTCATGATCCTTCCTCCCGAGTCTTGCGAATTGTCCTGACCATCTTACCGAATCTCGCTAGTCCGGGCCAGCAAACCGCTACGCTCCAAATGACGTTTTTTTCACCAGCGCCGAATCCTAATGGTCTGTCGTGGCATCGTAGATCACCTTGCCGCCGACGAAGGTCTTCAGGACATGGATCGTTAGAATCTCCGGCGGCGGGGTTTTCGTGATGTCCTGCGCGATCACTGTCAGGTCGGCGAGTTTGCCGTTTTCGATCGAGCCTTTGTCTTTTTCTTCAAATTCCGAATAAGCGGCTTCGACGGTGTAACCGTGAAGCGCTTCGTCGAGTGTAAGTCTTTGTTCGGGATGCCATCCGCCCGGCGGATTGCCTTGCGGGTCTTGCCGCGTGATGGCCGCGTAGATTCCGTAAAACGGATTCAGCGTTTCGCCGGGAAAATCGGAACTCAGCGGCAAATGCGCGCCGGAATCTTTCACCGAGCGCCACGCGTAAGCGCCTTTGATGCGCTCGGGCCCAACACGCTTTTCCGCCCACGGCATATCGGAAGTAGCGTGCACCGGCTGCATGGAAGCAATCACGCCAAGCTTCGCGAAACGTGGAACGTCTTCGGGCGCGAGCACTTGAGCATGCTCGATGCGTAGCCGAGGATCATGGGCTGAGGGCACTTCCTTCTCGGCTTGTTCGTACGCGTTTAAGACGCCGCGATTCGCCGCGCCGCCGATGGCGTGCGTGCAAACCTGAAAGCCTGCCTGCAGAGCGCGGCGCGTCAGGCTGTACACGTCGGCTTCGGGGGTGGTCATCAGACCCTTCGTCTGAGGAGCGTCGGTATATGGTTCGAGCATTGCCGCACCGCGCGAGCCAAGCGCACCATCGGCAAAAAGCTTGAACGCGCGAATGGTCAGACGGTGGTGCGGATCGATCTCCGGGCCGCGCTTGAGCCATTCGTCAACGAGATTCTTGTCCGCGCCATCCAGCATGGCGTAAACGCGCAGCGGCATGCGGCCTTCGCGCACCAGTTCGTGAAGCGCTTGCACCATCAGTGGCGTAACCTTGGCTTCGTGGACGGAAGTCAGCCCGTTGCGGACGCATTCGCGAGCCGCAAGCTGCATGGCGCGCTTGGCCTGCGCTAGAGTCATCGGCGGAATGTGTTTGGAGACCAGCTCCTGAGCGTGATTCAGCAGGATGCCGGTCGGCTCGCCGGTTTTTTCGTCGCGAACGATTTTTCCGTTCTCCGGGTCTTTCGTGTCTTTGTTGACGCCGGCGAGTTCGAGCGCGCGCCGGTTGGCCCAGCCGGCAAATGTGTGCAGGCCGATGAGGAAGACGGGATTATTCGGCGTGGCCGCGCTCAACGCCTGATTTGTCGGGTAGTTGGACGCCCATTTCCCTTCGTCCCAGCCCCAGCCGACAATCCATTCGCCGGGCGCCGCAGAGGCTGCTCGTTGCTTCACGCGTTCGACGACTTCCTTTTCGGTGGGAACGTCTTTGAGATTCAGGCGAGTGAGGCTTTCTCCGAGATTGATCAAGTGCCCGTGGGCGTCGATGAGTCCGGGAAGAACCGTAGCTCCGTGCAGGTCCGCCGCGCGCGCGGAGGGATATTGCTTTTTCCCTTCCTCGGAATTTCCAACCCACACGATGCGTTCGCCTCGAATGGCGATGGCCTGCGCCGAAGGCTGCTTCTGATTCATGGTGACGACATGCGCATTGTAAAGAAGCAGCTCCGCACCGGAAGACTGCGCGGAAACGGAAACCGCGAAGAAGGAGAGCGCCAGAAAGCAGAACGCGCTAATGCGCCACCTTGCGCGGTGACTTCTGGTTGCGACTTTCATGAAGACGCCTCCTACCTCGAAGCAGCCTTAACCGGAACATGCGGTGCCCATACTACCGGCTCAACGGGACCAATCCAAAACGCCCAGGACAAGGCGCTGAGCAAAGACACGACGGCGGTGATCGCAAAGGCCCAGAAGTAGTGGCCGGTGCGTCCCAGGACGAAGCCCGTCAAAGCCGGCGCCATTGCTCCACCCAGATTTCCCACGAAGTTTTCGATTCCCGTCCAACGGCCTGCAGCGCGCGGACCCGCCAGCGTTTGTGTGATCGCCCAAACGTTGGAGGAACTCATGCCAAGCGACGCCGCGACCAATATCACCATCACCGTCATCACTTTGGGGCCTGCCAAAACACAAGGCACGACGAAGATCGCGGCGCCCGCCATGCCCATGCTTGTGAATCCCTTGCGGACTAGTGTTGGCGTTGCTCCCGCAACAATCCAGCGGTCGGAAAGCCAGCCGCAGGTGGCCGCGACGAGCGCGCAGACCACGTAGGCCGCTCCCATCACGCCCGCCATTTGGTCCATGGAAAAATTCCGGCCGCGAACCAGGTACGTCGGCATCCAGGTGAGGAAGAAATAGGACAAATAGTCCAGGCAAGCGAGAGCCGCGCAAGAGCCCCAAGCAGAGCGCAGCTTCAGGATTTCCAGGATGCCTGGCGTTTTTTCGCGGGATATTGTGTCTGCCGTAGCAGCCGCGTTGTGCGAAGAGAGACGCCAATCGGCGATTGGCGTTCCCGGGGCGGCTGGATGTTCGCTGCGGTCGCGCGGCATCCATCGCAGCCACGGCAAGAGCCAGATCAGGCTGAGAAGGCCGAGGACGAAGAAAAAAGAGCGCCAGCCATAGCGGCCCATCAAAATGCCGCCAAAGAATAAGCCGAAAGCCGGGCCCGCATAAAAACCGAGGATGATGATGGAATTGGCAAAGCCGCGCTGATCTTCTGAGAAATAGCGGGCGAGAATTTTGGAATAGGACGGATACACCACTGATTCGCCGACTCCAAGGATGAGGCGGGCGCCCAGCAGGAGCGCGAAGCTGCCGACGAGGCCGGTGGCGGCGGTGGCCACGGACCAGACGAAGAATCCGGCGGCGAGCATCCATTTGACGTCGATGCGGTCGACAAGCCAGCCGGAACCGATCTGGAAGAAAGCGTAACTCCAGAAAAAGGCGGCGAGCAGGATTCCCAGCTGCGGGTCGGACAAGCCGAGTTCCGTTTTCAGCAGGGGCGCGGCGGCAGACAGATTGCCGCGATCCACGAAATTGATGAACGCCGAGAGCGCCAGAAGGATCAAGACGGGCAACATCGCCCGCGGGATTTTCGCGCGAACTCTCTTCGGAGGCGAAGTCGAAGGCGAGGTTGAAGTCGAAGGCGACATCAGAGTAGCGGGTCATTCTAACCGCAGCGCCGCTCCCCCCCCCACCTTTTTTTGTAAGTGCGCATTCTAAAGGACTTGCGGGAGCGCGTTTTCGTAAGTGCGCATTCTAAAGGAGTTAGCGGCGGAATCGCGGAACTGCGCATTTTAAAGGACTTAGCTTGCTTGCGGAAAGCGAAGAGAGATCCCTCGATCCCGAAACAACATCCGGGACGCAAACGGCGCGCTGCGCAGGCCGACGCGTTCGTCCCGCAAGACCATCCTGGGACGCAGAGACAGCGCAGGAGCGAACATCGGAAGAAAGAGTCGGCCTGCTCCGCTCGGGAAGACAGGTTTATAGAGGTTTGGGCGTTGAGATTCATCTGAACGGTCAGGATGCGGTATTGGAAGGCGGCGGAACTGCGGTTTCGTTGATGACCGAGAGGTCTTGCGAACCTGAGAGGACGGGCGGCGCGCCCGTCTTGGCAATTGCGGCGTGGTTTTGCTGCTGAGACTGCGATTCGCCGGCAGGGGAAGTTGGTTCCGGCGGAGGAGGCGAAAGGCGGACCGCGTTGTCCAACATGTTGTTCCACTGATCGAATTTGTAGCTGAAACGGAACTCCTTTTGTACGGTGGGAAGCGTCGTGAGCAGGATCTGGCCGAGGTAAGCGAGTGTGTGGGCGGTGCGCACCGGGATGCGGTTCTGTGCCGCCGCGGTGAAGACTTTGCCGAGGACATAGTTGATGTCGGTGGCGGTCAGGAAATCACCCGTGAGGGTTGCGGCGATTTCGTTGCCGATTTTTCGCGATTCCACTAGTTGCTGCTCCTCGCGGGAATGGAAGACGCAGAGGGATGCGTGCGTTGCGGAGCGAGGGAGGCGGCAACGGCGACCGTCGGAAGTTTCAAAAGCACAGCGACTGGGATCAGAGGCTTTACTGGATGCGCTCTTCTTTGAAGGATCTTTGGGCGGCATTTTCATGAGGGCTCCTAAGAGTTATAAGTTGTAAGTTTTAAGTCCTAAGTTGAAGAAGGAACTTAGGCGTGTGAACTGCGCGGGAAGCGGGCCGAGAGAGCCGGCGGTAGGAACTCGGCGGCGACAGACAGGACAGGCGCTCCAGCGATCACGAGAAGAGAGTAGCAGGTAGTAAACAACCTGTCAACAATAACTATGTAGTGATTCGAATGATGGGCAGATTTGTTACATGAAGACGGGAAGTCCTGAGGGTGGAAGGAGTTGCAAGAGCCGTCTATTCGAAAGAGCTGTGGAAAAGGCTAACTGGGACTCTGCTTGGAAGATTGGCAAACAGATTTTGGATGCACTAGCAATCGACGATGGAATTTAATCTAATTGGCTGCTTGACTAGACCGCTGAAGCCCGTCTCTGCGAAACGACCCGCCATAGGGCGAAGGGGCGCGATATATCGTGCCCTTACAGAAACAGAATAAAGGCGCGGTGCCCTATGAAAAATGGGACATCCAGGTAAATCCTGTGAGGGATGTTCGGAGGGAAGCGGTTGTTCGTGCATGTGCTTGACCTTGGCAGGATGTAACGATAGGCTCGCGGGCAAATCCCGGGCGAGCCTGCGGTTCATTGGGCAGCCCACATTCCTAAGAAAGCAAAGCCAGGAGGGCGCACATGGTTGCTACGATTGGTATTGGTATAGTTCCGATTCATACGCTTTGGTTGCCGATACTGCTGTCAGCGGTGATTGTGTTTGTGGCCAGCTCGATTCTGCACATGGTGCTGCCGTATCACCGCAGCGATTACAAGAAATTGCCCGACGAAGACAAAGTGCTGGCGGCGCTGCGGCCGATGAACTTGAGCCGGGGGCTCTACGTGTTTCCGTTTTGCACGCACAAGGACATGAAATCGCCGGAGATGATCGAAAAATACAAAGCGGGACCCGTGGGAACGATGACGATTTTTCAGAGCGGTCCGCCGAATATGGGGACGTATCTGTTGAAATGGTTTGTGTATTGTTTGGTGATCGGCGTTTTCACGGCTTATCTGACTGGGCGCACCGTGAACGCGGGGACGGAGTACCTGAGGGTCTTTCGTGTCGCGGGGACGGTTTCGTTTATGGCCTATGGAGTGGGCCAATTAAACGATTCCATCTGGAAGGGGCAGCCGTGGAGCAACACCATCAAGCATTTCATTGATGGGCTCATTTTTGCCTTGCTGACCGGGGGGACGTTTGGGTGGTTGTGGCCGAAGTAGGGACTGGTGACTCGTGACAAAGAAGCCCACAAGCGGCGGTCATTCCTCGGCGCACCCTGGCGCAAAAGCGTGATTACTTTTTATCCGCAGGTTTTGTCGAAGCCGAGGATTTATCGCTCGACAATGCCGGCTGCGAGAAGGAACGGACGAGGAGGACGAGCTGCCAGCGCCCGTCTTGCGTTAACCGGTTCTTGAACGAAGGCATGGGCCGGCGGCCCACCGTAATCTGATAAAAAATCTCACCGTCTGGCGCTTTTGCTAGAAGCTTCGGGTCGGTCAGATCAGCAGGAAGCGGATAGTGCGATCTTGCTTGCGGGCCGTCGCCTTTGCCGCTGTCGCCGTGACATTGCGCGCACTCGTCCCCGTAAATTTTCCGCGCGGCATTCAAGTTGGAATCGGAGGGAGCCAGAGGATTCTTCAGGTTTTTGTACGCCGGAGGAACGATCCACGGTTTGTTTTCCTCAGTAATCCAGTGAATGACCAGGACGCAAATAAGAAATAGGAGCGTTGCGAAGAGAAGCTTGCGGAGCCAGAGAGAACGCGGCGGGTTGGACATGGGAATAGAAAAAATTCTCGCACATTAGAAAAAAAAGCAGAAGGCTGAAAAAATCGGTGGCTAAGAGACGGAGGAATCAGGCGCCGCGGAAGATGAGCCAGAGGAGTTCGGCGTTGAAGAAGAGGATGGCGGTGGCGACGATCCAGGCGAGGATGGTGACGGTGCGGGAGTTGGCGAACTCGCCCATTTTTGAACGATCACTCGTGAATTGGATGAGAGGAATCACCGCGAAGGGCAACTGAAAACTCAGGATGACCTGGCTGAGGATGAGCAGGGAAGTGACTTTGTTCTCGCCGGCCAAGCCGATCACCAGAGCCGCGGGAATAATCGCAATGGAGCGGGTGATCAGGCGGCGGAGCCAGGGCTTCAAGCGAAGATTCAGGAAGCCTTCCATGACGATTTGCCCCGCGAGCGTGCCGGTGAGCGTGGAGTTTTGGCCGGAGGCGAGCAGGGCAAACGCGAAAAGCGTGCTGGCGAGGCTGGCTCCCAGGACGGGGCTGAGGAGTTTGTAGGCGTCGGTGATTTCGGCTACGTCATGCAAGCCGCGGGTGTGGAATGCGGCCGCGCCGAGAACGAGAATCGCAGCGTTGATGAAAAGAGCGAAGCCGAGCGCAACTGTGGAGTCAAAAATCGCGTAGCGGACGGCTTCGCGGCGGTCGCGAGAAGAGTCGCCAAACGCGCGCGTCTGCACAATGCTGGAATGGAGATAAAGGTTGTGCGGCATGACCGTGGCGCCAAGAATGCCGATGGCGATGTAAAGCATTTCGCGGTTGCGCAGGATTTCCGCGCGCGGGAGGAAGCCGATGACGGCTTCGCGCCAGACGGGATGTGCGAAAAAGATTTCGTAACTGAAGCAGATGGCGATGGTGGCCATGAGCGTGACTACGAAAGCTTCCACGAGGCGGAAGCCGCGGCCTTGAAGGGCGAGAACGAGGAGAACGTCAAGCGCGGTGATGAGGACGCCGGCGAGTAGCGGCAAGCCGAAGAGCAGCTTTAGGGCGACGGCGGAGCCAAGAACTTCGGCAAGGTCGCAAGCGGCGATGGCAATTTCGCATACCACCCAGAGAAAAAGAGAGGTGCGGCGCGAATAGTGTTCGCGGCAGGCTTGAGCGAGATCGCGGCCGGTGGCGATGCCAAGCTTTGCCGAGAGAGCCTGCAGGAACATCGCCATCAAATTGCTGATCAGAATGACGCTGAGAAGCGTGTAGCCAAATTTCGAGCCGCCGCCCAGGTCGGTGGCCCAGTTGCCAGGATCCATGTAGCCGACGGCGACGAGATAACCGGGGCCGGCAAAGGCGAGAATTTTGCGGAGCCAGGATGCGCCTGAAGAGATGGGGATGCTGCGATGGGCTTCGGGCAATGACGGATGAGACATGCGCGCGCGGAGGTCGGCCGTTGTGGGGAGGAGGCGCGTGCGGGATTCCGTTGTGGAAGGCGGGTCGGACTCGAGTTGTGGCGCGATAACGGGGTCCATAGCCGAGGTTAACTATGCTAAATAACATTCATAAACTACACTTAATATGGCCGCGTGTCAATAGGACTTTGCTGGTTTTTTGATCACAGGGGCAGATGAGAGCAGGGAGGCGTGGGGCCAAGCACGGTCGAGGGGCTTGTGGTAACTTCGAGGAAGCATTCCGGGAGCGAAATCTGATGGAACAACAGCAGCCAGCGCAAGGACAAGTGCAAATCAAGGCGGACGAAAAAGAGTTGCAGGGGCAGTACAGCAACCTGGTGATGATTCACCACAATCTGGAAGAGTTCACGCTGAATTTCATTTATGTTTTCCCTAATGGGACGCAGGGGAAGCTGCTGAGCAGTTCGATCGTGAGCCCGGGACACGCCAAGCGCATTTGGCGGGCGCTCAAGGAAAATCTTGACCGATATGAATCCCAGTTCGGTCCGATCAAGGAGTTTCCCGAGGGAGGCGGGCCGACACCCAACGTGGGGTTCGTGCAGTAGGACGATGTAAAGTTCGAAAGAGCGGAGTTAGAAGAAAACGCGCCCGGCGTGTTAAGATTACAAAAGTTCATTCGACCCGGGCCTGTAGCTCAGGTGGCTAGAGCGCGCCCCTGATAAGGGCGAGGTCGGTGGTTCAAGTCCACCCAGGCCCACCATTTTTCAAGTTTTCCGTTATCAGTCCTAAGTTTTTAGTAGAGAGACCCGCGAGTCGCTTGGCTTGGTTCAGTGAGACCCTGCCCTTGGGCAATGGCTAACGGTTTCTCATCCCCGGTCAGAGCCTACTTCCTAGTCCTACGCTTCCTCGAACGTCAGCGACAAGTTCCGCGCGACGAATTCCTTCGAGTTGGGTTAAATCTTGTTGCGATGCACACTTTCGATCCTGAATGTTCCAGGAGTATTGGGAAACGGGAAGAGGACCGAGCGCATCCTACGCTACAGAACGACAAGCGAATTGCCATGCTCTATCTGGATTCACGAACAAGAACAGGAGGATCGTGATGAGGCTGGGAATGATTTCATTACTTGCGGGGACCATCTGCTTGGCGGCGAGCGCGCCGGCCAGTGCGCAATATTACGGGCGTGAGAAATGGGAAGTGACGCCGTTCGTCGGATACGAAACGCCAGGGTCCTATCCGCTCAGTCCCACATCCACCACCACACCAGTAAACGACCTGCGGATCAATGGGGCTGCAAGTTTTGGAACATTCATCGGCTATTCGGTGACCACGAACGCGGCGTTTGAGTTTCTTTGGGACCGCAACATGACTTCCTATAGCGTCCAGTCGACTCCCGGCGCGCCCTTCACGAAGGCGTACGACTCGGACGTGGACCAGTATCAATTCGGCGTAATGTATATGTTCCTTGGCGATGAGCACAAGTGGCGGCCGTACTTCGCGGGAAGCCTGGGCTTCACGCACGAATTCAATAGCAACGGAAACCCATCGCGGCTGGATTTTTCCTACGGCATCGGCGGCGGCGTGAAATATGCATTCACCCGGCACATTTCTTTCAGGGGAGACGCCCGTTACATGCCGACTTATGCGAATTCCAGCTTACAGCCGTTCTGCGATCAATTTGGCAACTGTTTTACGCAGAGAGTGTCGCAATACCAGCATCGCGGGAACTTTCTGGCTGGGCTGGCGTTTCGATTCTAGAGACAAGAGCGAATAATCTGTAGCGGGCACCAAAACAAGTGCGCAGCTCATAAAACTAACAGAAAAGAAATTTCCGTCGCGCAGATTAAGGCGCTGCGGGTTTTTGCCCCTCTGGCGGCGGAGGCGGCGCCGTAAATCTGGCGTCGTCCACAGGAACATTCTGCTGGAGTTGCTCCACCTGAATAGTGAACTGGTTTCCGGGCCGGGAAAGCGTCCAGCGGAACGGAACTTTCACCCCATTTGCATCGCGATAATCCGCGTAATCAATCTGTGTGGGATTGCGGCCTAGCGGCGTGTCGGCGTAGCGGATTAGGCGCAGCAGGAGGCCGGAGTCTTTGTCGAAATAGAGATTAATCGGAGGCTGCCCCGGATTGCGGCCCATGACGAAGTACGTTTCGTGGCCGTCGATTTTTTCTCCGGCGTCGACGCGGAATGCTTTGTAAAGCGCCTTCACGTGCGCCGGAAAATACAAGTCGGCGTCCATGCTCGCCGCTGCATTTTCAACAACGGACATCATGTGCACGCGCCCGGGGACGCTAAGCCACCCTTGCTTGCCGTCGAAGGCCGTGACGCTATCGCCGTTAGGGAGGTGCATGACCGAGAGACGTTTATCGGGAGCTTTGGAGTAAACGTCAACGGGGAAATGCTGGCCGCCAAAAGCGGTGAGCGTCCCCTTCTGTACGCGGCTGGTGACTTTTTGCAGGGCTTCGGCGCCACCAATGGCGCTGAGGTATTTGTCGAGAAGTTGATCGGCCGGCGGGAAAACGGGTTTTGTCTCGCCCGGTTTGCCCTCTGCCGTTTGGCGCTTAGGTTCGTCTGCAGAGATGATGGGCGTAGCTACAGGGTCGGGTGAACCACGATGGCAGGAGTAGCAGGTGACTTCGCGATGGCCTTCGAAGTTTTCCTTATTGATGGCCATCATCATGTTAATCATCTTGCGCGCGGTGACTTTCTGCTTTTTGTCGTCTTTGTCTTTCTCTTTTACGTGGCAGTATTCGCATTCAACGCCGAGCGACGCGGCGATGAATTGCATCGAAGGGATCACCTGGTCGGCGGGAATGCCCTTCAAAGCCTGAATATTCTTGAATTCTTCTTCCGCCAGTTTTGGCGACGCGCTCGCTCCCGATGCGGATTTGGGCGGACTGGACTGCGCACGCGCTAGCGCGATTGCCAGCACGGTGAGCAAGAAAGTTCCGCAAACACAGAGCCAGCGTCTCCAACGAAATTGATTCATGATTTGACCCTCGCAGGTTATGTGACGAAATTGGTCGCGAAGCGGTTGCAGCAAAACTAAAAGTATGAGCGCAAGCTCGTGCGCGCTTCACGCGCTGATTTCGCCGCGTTTCGCGAGGCCAATGATGCGGTCGGCAGCGCGGAAAGCGAGCGCCATGATGGTCATGGTGGGCTGGCCGCGGCCGGAAGTTACGAGACTGCTGCCGTCGCACAGGAAAAGGTTTTTGACGTCATGCGTACGATGGTCGGCGTTGATTACGGATGTTTTCGCATCCTTGCCCATGCGGCAAGTGCCGAGCAGATGCACGCCGAACTGCTGCTCCTGCGCCGGGTAACCCCACTTTTTGACCGCTCCTGCAGCTTCGTGGACCTCGTGCGCCCGCGCAAAAAGCCAGTTGGCAAGTTTCAAGTCGTCCGGATGGTCCTTGTAAGTCAGGCGAAGCGCGGCCAATCCCCAGGCATCCTTCAGCTCGGGATCGAGTGAGAAAGAGTTGTTCTCGACAGGCAGGGAAGTGCCGTGGGCGGCAACCTCCATGGTGCGTGGAAAGTTGTGGGCGAGCGCAGCCTTGAAATCCTTGCCCCAGCGGGGCGTCTCGGGGGGGATTCCGCCGAAGGCAAACGAGATGGGAGTAAAAGTATAGCGAGCGTCGAGACCGCCACCACCGTAAAAGCCTACCTTTTCGTGATCAAGCTCATAGAAATCGTGAAGGACACGGCTGACGCAATAGCCTTTGTAATCGTTGAGCGGCTGGTCATAAACACCTACAACGCTGCCGTAAACGTTGAACATCAGATTCTTGCCGACCACGCCGCTGGAGTTTGCAAGACCATTCGGGAATTGCTTGTTTGCGGAAAGGAGAAGCAGGCGCGGAGTTTCTGCGCCGTTTGCGCAGACGACTACGGCTTTGGCCTTTTGCAAGTGCGTGTTGCGCTTTTCATCGAAGTAGACGGCTCCGACAGCACGGCCATTGGCGTCTAATTCGATTTTGTGAGCATAAGAGTTGGGGCGAATCTCGCACTTGCCAGTGCGCTCGGCTACGCGAATGCACGCCGCGAGTGAGCTGGACTTCGCGCCCACTTCGCAACCAAACCCAAGACAATAACCGCATTGCACGCAGGCGCTGCGGCCGGGACGCGGCTGGGAAAGTATCGCCATGGGGGCAGGGAAGGGATGCCAGCCGAGTTTCCGTGCGGCGCGCTCAAAAATAACTCCCGACGATTTCACGGGAAGCGGCGGCATGGGATAAGGCTTCGAGCGAGGCGGATCAAACGGACTTGTGCCCGCAAGACCGGAAACGCCCATGTCCCACTCCACCTTCGTGTAATAGGGTTCCATGTCCGCGTAGGTGATCGGCCAGTCCACGAGAGTCGAACCGGGAATTGCTCCAACCTTGCTGCGCTCGATGAAGTCAATTTCGTGGAAACGCCAGAGATTGGCGGTGAAGTGTACGCTGGTGCCGCCGACGCAGCGGCCATAGACGAGAGCGCGCTGAGGCTTGGCTTTTTCGTCTGGCGTCTTGCGAACCGATGTCGGCTGCAACTTGGGATGGTTCGTGAGCTTGTCTTGAGCTAGGATTTCGATTTCGTTGTGAGTGAAATCGGCCTCGGTCAGATATGGACCCTGCTCCAGGACGACGACGCGGAAACCATTTGTCGAGAGCTCTTTGGCCAGGATGCCGCCGGCCGCGCCGGAGCCGATAATGACGAAGTCGACTTCGTCGGAAGTCTTGTATTTGGGCTGGTCTTTAGCCTGGTTTGGGAGCTTGGTTGGGGTCATTTCTTCTCCGCTTCGTTTGCGGCGGCCTTCGCTGCCACTTCCCAGCCAGGATAGTCCTTGTCGTAATGGCCGAAGGGAGGTTGAAACATGTGTTCGCGCTCGCGGCCAATGACTTTCCAGCCGGCGGCGTCGCGGTTACCGCCGTAGTCCGGATCAATCAGGAAGCCGGCAATGGTGTGCTGGCGCAGAGTTTCGAAGAAGTTCTGAGCACCGGAGCTTGTACGGAAGCGGCGCTGCCGTCCCTGCGCGCTTTGTTCGTCAAACGAATGCAGAACTTCGTCCTGCTGCTCGGGCGTCAGCTCTGAGAATTTGGATTTGCCCTGGAACATTTCGGCTACTCTGGACTGCAACGCCGGAAGACCCTCACGATAAGTCTTTTGGTCGTCGACGCTGAAAGTGGTAAGGCCGCGATCAATGAAGTAAACGACGCCAGCTTCATGCGCTCCCGGAGTGTCATCGGTTGGGATAATGCGGGACGTGATGGCGTCAATCTCTTTGGCTTCATCAGAGGTGAAGAAATCAAATTTGGGAGGAGCTGCGGATTTCGCAGACTGGTGGGCGTGCGTGGCGGCGGCAAGCAATGCTGGCCAATGCGCCGAGGCCCAAGCGGCAGAGAGTCCGGTGACTCCGCGCGATAGAAAACCACGACGGCTGAGTGATTGGTTCATTTCTTCGAGTCCTTAGAGTGACTTTTCAGACTGTAAGCTGCATGGCTCAAGGCGTCAAGCCATTCGAATTAAATTCACCAGCCAAATTGATTGCATCTAAATTTCACCTCGTCGCGCCAACGCCGTGATGCGGTCAGCGGCTCGATAGGCGAGGGCGCTGATCGTGAGCGTTGGCTGTCCACGGCCGGAAGTGACCAGGCTGCTGCCGTCGCAGAGGAAAAGGTTCTTCACATCGTGGCTGCGATGGTCTGCATTGATGACCGAGGATTTCGAATCAGTGCCCATGCGGCAGGTTCCCAAAAGATGGTAGGCAAAGTCCTGCTCTTCGACTTGGGAAGCCCACTTTTGCACGGCGTCGGTAGCGTCGAGCAGTTCCAGGATGCGGGCGCGAAGAAAAGCGCCGAGTTTCAAATCATCGGGATGGTCCTTATACGTCATTCGCAAAGCTGGCAAGCCCCAGGCATCTTTGAGATCCGGATCAAGCGAAAAACTATTAGCCTCGACGGGCAGGGAAGTGCCATGAGAGACAATTTCCACAGTGCGGGTGTAATTGTGCGCCAGAGTGGCCTTAAATTCTTTTCCCCATTTCGGAGTTTGCGGTGGCAAGCCGCCCATGTCGTAGCCCACGGTAGCGAAACTGATAGGTGTCATGTCGAAGCGCGCGTCGAGGCCGCCACCGCCACAGAAGCCGACCTTCTGCGGGTCGAGTTCGTAGAAGTCGTGGAGGATGCGGCTGACGGCTACACCCTTGTAGTCATTCAGAGGATGTTCGAAGACGGCCATGGCGGACGGGCCGGAGTTCATCATCAGGTATTTACCGACGAGGCCGCTGGAATTGGCGAGACCATCAGGGAATTGCTTGCCCGTTGAAAGAAGCAGCAGCCGCGGAGTCTCGGCACCGTTGGCGCAGACGACGACGACTTTGGCCTTCTGGAGATGTGTTACGCGGTTTTTGTCGAAGTAGGTCGCGCCGGTGACTCTGCCATTTACGTTGGTTTCAATGCGGTGAACGTAGCAATTGGGGCGGATTTCGCAGCGGCCCGTTTTTTCGGCCGTGCGAATCACTGTTGCTAGTGTGCTGGACTTGGCGCCAACTTCGCAGCCAAAGCTCTCACAGAAGCCGCATTGAACGCAGGCGCTGCGGCCGGGACGAGGCTGGGAAAGGATAGCCATTGGCGCGGGGAATGGATGCCAGCCAAGCTTGCGCGCGGCGCGCTCGAAGATCACTCCGCCGGATTTCACCGGAAGAGGGGGCATTGGATAAGGTTTTGACCGTGGCGGATCGAACGGGCTGGCGCCTGCTAGGCCTGAAACACCAAGCTCCCACTCGGCCTTCGTGTAATAGGGCTCAAGGTCCGCGTAATTGATGGGCCAATCGGCGAGAGATGCACCAGGAACTGCGCCGACTTTGCTCCGCTCGATGAAGTCAATTTCGTGGAAGCGCCAATAATTCGCGGTGAAGTGAACGCTGGAGCCGCCGACCATCCGTCCGTAAACGAGCGCAGGATGGCGCTTGGCTTTGTCCTGCGGAGTCTTGCGAAATGTAGTGGGTTGAAGCTTCGGATGATTGGTGAGCTGGTTTCGCTTCACGACCTCCACTTCGTTGTGAGTGAAGTCCGCCTCGGTTAGGTAAGGCCCTTGTTCCAGCACCACGACGCGAAAGCCGTTCGTTGAAAGCTCTTTGGCCAGGACGCCTCCTGCGGCGCCGCTGCCAATGACGACAAAGTCCACTTCGTCGGTTGTCTTGTACCTTATGGGTTCGAACATCGGATCCGTGCGGCAAGCACTATATCATTCCTGCGGCGCAGAATTGCTGTGAGATATGCTGCTGGTGTACGATGCGCAAGATTTTCCGTATCGTCAATTTCGCAAAATGAAGTCTCTTTTGAGACACTACTAACCGCGTATGGCTACTTTTACGGGTGCAATAGGTAGCGGCAGCAAGTGGCTGCTTGACAAGATTGTCAGCGTCATCGCCGCAACGGGAATCAACCCCAACATTCTTACGTTTTTGGGCCTGGTGGTGAACTTTGGCGCCGCGGCATTTTTTGCTGTGGGCGGATTTCGTACCGGCGCCATCATTATTTTTTGCGCGGGTTTCCTGGATATGCTGGACGGGCAAGTGGCGCGGAAGCAGAACCGCGTCACGGCGTTCGGCGCGTTTTATGATTCGACGCTGGACCGTTACGCGGACATGGCTTTGTACATGGGCTTGCTGGTGTATTACTCCGTGAGCGGCCGCACGCCGTACGTCGTGCTGGCGGCAGTGGCGACGGCTGGTTCGGTGATGGTGAGTTACGCGCGGGCGCGCGCCGAGTCGCTGATTCCGCTATGTAAAGTCGGATTCATGGAGCGGCCGGAGCGGCTGGTGCTTCTTATTATTGGCGGACTCTTCAATCGCATGGGGCCTGTGCTTTGGGTGATCGCCGTTGTTTCGACCATCACGGTGATTCACCGCATTGTTTTCACCTGGCAGGAAACCAAAGCCGGGCGCGTGCTGCCGGGAATTCGGCTCTCTCTTTGACGCTCGGATGCTTATGACGCTGACGCCCGCTTGACGTCGGCTTGAGTCGGGCTCGATGCATCCCGCCCTTTCAACGCTTCTTCTACCGGCGCAGAAATGACTTCGCGCACGCGGTCACGTAATGCGGCCACATGTTCCTTGGTGAGGCCCCTTGTTTCGATGGTGTCGTGCAAGTAGACGGTAACCTTTCCCGGCGAGAGCATCCAATGTCCCGTGCGGAAATGGTTGAACGAGCCGACCAAGCTGACCGGGACGATGGGCACGCCGAGTTGTTGGGCAACGCGGAATCCGCCATCCTGAAATTCATTCACGTGACCGTCACGCGTGCGCTTGGCTTCGGGAAAAATGACTAGGCTGGTCCCCGAATCAATGGCTTCCTGGGTCATGCGCCACATGCGCTTCAAATCCGAAGGGCGGCGCACATCGGGAACCGGCACATTTCCGAAACGTTTCATCAGCGAGCCGTAGGCGGGGATCTTGAAGTGCGACTCCAGTTCCCATCCGCGCACAAACTGGGGAATGGCGCAGTACAGGATGAACGGGTCAAACAAGTTGACATGATTAGAGAAAAAGAAGCACGTGCGCTGAGGATCGAAACCGGGCGCGTGGCTAGCTTCGACACTTGCCCCCGAGAGAAAAGCAATGCGGCGGCATAGACCGCGCTGAAGCCTGTCGTGTTTGCGGGGGTCGAGAAAGATACTTAGAAACACAAGCACCGGCACAACCAGGAAAAAGTGCAAGCCGCTGATGATCCAGAGGAATGCGCTACGCAGAGCGAACCACGCTTTTTTCATAGAAACACGTCTACGGCGGCGGGAATGACATCGAGGGAGCGGCACTCCAGCGTGGCGACTTCACCGTCAATCATGATGTCCAGCGGGGTGGAAACGTTGAACTCCACGTGACGCACGGCGCGCCGGGAGGCCAGAGGATGTTTGATGTGTGAGCCGTCATAAAGCCGCGGCAGATTACGCAGCAAGCCGAGTCGGCCGATGGGGCCCCAGCGAACGAACTCGATCAAGCCGTCTGCGGGATTTGCTTGGGGGGCAATGAGCATGGTACCGCCGGTGTATTTGCTGTTGTTGAACGTGAGAAAGAGTGCGCGTCGCTCATCCCATTCCTGGTCTTCGTCGCAGCGCAGGGCGAAGGAGCGGCGGTTTAATTGCACTACTCGAACGAAGACACCGAGCAAGTAACCGAGAGGGCCAAAGGGCTTAAAAGCGCGATTCGTGAGAGCCGCGACATCTGCTGTGAAGCCGACGCTTAAAAGGTTGAAGGAATAGATTTCTCCGGTTGCGTGATTCAAACGAATAAGATCGATCGCGCGTTTGCGATTCTGCAGAATGGCCTCCGTGGAGGCTGCGGCGCCGTTTTTTGTGAAGTCCTTCAAAAAAGAGTTGCCCGTTCCCAATGGCAGAAATCCCAATGCGACGCGTTCCACGGATCTGCGGCCGGCAAAAATGCCATTGAGTATTTCATGCGCCGTGCCGTCCCCTCCGACCGCAAGAAACTGGCGATACCCTTGACCGTAAGCCTCTCGCGCCAACTCGATGGCGTGGCCCGGGCCCGTGGAAGCAACGCTGTCTATCTGCAATTTGTCCTGACGAAGACGGGCGAGAGCGGGTCCGGCAAGTCTCGCGGAGCGGCCGCCTCCGGCGGCTGGATTCACTATGGCAAGAAATCTTTCCATTCAGGGAGTACACCCGTTTCGGATTCTTAGCAAAGAAAATTCACAAGGGCAGAATCGCAGTGGCGCTGTCCAACTTCGCAAGGCGCTCCGCCAAAACGTTCCTCTTAATTTTGAGAGAAGCCGTCCGCGGAAAGTCCTCCTCGAGGAGAACGACCCCGTGAATCCGCTTATAGTTTAGCAGGCGTTGGTTGCGCGCGTTGATTTCGCGGCGTAGTTCGTCACTATAAGGTTGCCCCTGGTCCAGATGAAGGGCGAGCACGAGCCGCTCTCCGGTCATCGAGCGTTTGGGCCAAATGTAGTTGGCGGCAAAAACGCAAAATTCTTTTACAGGAAGGTCCTCGAAGACGCTTTCGATGTCTTCAGGATAAATATTTTTCCCTTCTTCTGTGACAATCATGTTTTTTTTGCGCCCGCTTAACTGCAAATGGCCGCGCCCGTCGAATTTTCCCAGGTCGCCTGTCATCAGCCAGCCGTCGACAATCGTCTCGGCGGTGAGCTCAGGGTCGTTGAGATAGCCGGCCATGACCGTTTTACTGCGAACGACAACCTCTCCGACGCCATCAGTGGCTGGGTTTAGGATATGAACGTCCATCCCTGGCAGGGGTTTGCCGACAGTATCGGCGCGAAACGGTTTTAGATCATTCACGGTGATGGCGGTGCCTGCTTCGGTTAGACCGTATCCATTCGCCACAGGGATTCCCAGATCGTAGAAAAACTGCAATGTCTGAGGCTCGGTGAAAGCGCCGCCCACAATGATGGCGCGCAGTTCACCTCCGAATGCTTCGTGGACTTGTTTGAGCAGCAGGCGGCTGATGCCTAGGCGCGGCCGGCTCTTCGTCAACATTTTGTTGATGGCGACGAGCGTGTCGAACACTTTGCGTTTGCCGGGCGGCAAAGCGTCGAAGCGCGTCTGCAGGCCTTTTTGCAAATTCTTCAGGACCAGGGGAACCAGGCTCACGTAGGTAATTTTGTATTTGGAAAAAGCTTCCCGCACATACTCGGGCCGGAGCGTGCGCAAATGCACGACCGCGGCGCCACAGGTAAACGGGCCGAAGAATCCGACCATGAAATCGATGGCGTGGTTTGTAGGCAAAATGCTGAGATAGCGCACGCCGGGCCAAAACGGATAGAGCGAAGTCAGCGCGACGCACTGCTCCAGGTAATTCTCGTGCGTCATCATGCAGCCCTTGGGACGCCCACCAGTCCCGGAGGAGTACACAATGCAGGCAGTGTCGCTGCGTTTACGCGAGACAAAGACAGGTTCCCCGGTGTTGTGAAATTCCTCCCAGCGCTTCGCGCCAGCTAGTTCTACATTGGGAGGGGCTTCCGTCACGAGAACGGTTTGAGCGTTTGCCGAGGCGCGACCTGCCGAAACAGTGAGCTGACGCCAAATCGGGTATTCCGTTATAAGCACAGTTGCGCCGGAATGTTTGAGGAGCTGCCATTGTTCATCCGGCGTGAGCTTGTAGTCGAGCGGAACCAGCACTCCACCCGCGAAAAAGACCGCATAAGCGGAGATCAGCCACTTCGACTGATTCGTCATGATAATGCTGGCTCGATCGTCTGCCGAGAAGCCCGCATCCTGCAAAGCTTTCGCCAGCGTACGTGCGCGTTCCTGGAAATCGTGATACGTGAGGCGCTCTTTCTCGCGCTCGCGGTCCGCTTCGATCAGGCACACTTCCTCCGCGAAGCGGTCCAGCGCATCCTTCAGCGCGGCTCCAATAGATTGATATTTGGAGAGGTCCAACATTACAGGCGGGACTGAATGCGCTCGGCCAGGGTCTTGAAGTCGCTCACTCCCTGGACCTCGTAGTCAGGCAGCTCGATGCCGAAGTGATTTTCCAGCCTCGAGAGCATTTCCAGCGTCTGCAGGCTGTCAATGCCAAGCTTTTTAAAGAAGTCATCTTCAGGTGCGAGTGAGCCTGCCGGTAATTGAAAATGCTTCGCTGCCAGGTCGATCACTTCCTGCGTGGTTTGTTCGAGCGTGCGCATGTCTCCTGAATCTACCATTAGTCCCTAAAAGAAGAAAAACCGGCTCCACGGCTCAGGTGCTCTTTGCCTCGATGAGCTCCAGCCGATTTCCAAAAGGGTCGAAGATGTGGATTCGACGGCGTCTGTCAATCTCTGCATCCGGTATTGTTGGAAGCCCGGCGGCTTCGCACCTCGCAACAATTTCGTCCAATCCCTCAACCACCAGCGCCGGATGGGCTTTTTTCGCCGGACGAAAATCTTCCTCAACACCCAAGTGAACTTGCACTTCTGCCGACGCGAACCAGCAGCCTCCTCTTTTGGCTAGCGGCTCAGGCTTGGCGATCTCTTTCATGCCAAGCACGTCGCGATAGAAACTGCGTGCGCGGTCCTCACTGCCTTTTGGCATGACAAGCTGTACGTGATCAATGCTCAGAACCTTGCCGGGAGCGTTCATTCGATGTTCACTCTAGGGCAGATACGGCATGGGGCCAGAGTCTTCGACAAATTGTTTCAGCGCCGTCATAACCTCGGGCCGCGTGAAGAGCTCGCAGAAAATGTCAATCTCTTGCCGCAGTTCCTCGTGTGGAATTGGCTTCATAAATTCTTTCGCCGCCGCACGCGACACGTAATCGTACTTGGCCACTTGCGCGGCAGTGGAACGAGCGATGCGAAGCGCTTCGCCCTCTCCAGCAAGCTGCGCCACCAAGCCGACAGCGTGCGCTCGAGTAGCGTTGAGCGTGCGTCCCGTAAACAGCAAGTCGCGAACAATGGCGTTTCCCAGGTCGCGTTTCAAACGAGGAATGCCTCCAAAGCCTGGAATGAACCCGAGCCGCAGTTCCGGAAAAGCAAAGCGCGCCATTTTGTCAGCAATGATAATGTCGCAGGCGAGAGCCAACTCAAGCCCTCCGCCCAAGCACGCGCCGTGAACCGCGGCAATCGTGACAAAAGGCGCGGCATCCAACGCGTTCATGACCCCATGGATGCGCTGCAGGAAACTGCGAATTCCTTGCATACACTCCTTTTCGGGAACGGATATGGCCTGATGATAGAGTTCGCGCAGGTCTCCACCCGCCGAAAAAACCGATTTTCTGGCGCTCCTGATGATGCACGAAGAGGTCTCGGGCGCCAGCGCGCCAAAGGCGCTGACAAATATTTCCAACTCCTCAAGCATGGTGGTGCCGATTTCATTGGCTGGTTCATGGTCGAGCGCCAGCTCAATGCACCCTTCCAGCCACTCCCAACGCAGCGTCTTGCCCTTGAAACTCTTCATGCGTGTTGCCTGCTGACGGCTTCGGGCTCTTTCTTCTCTTCATACATCGCATTGATTTCGGAGCCAAAACGCGTATTGACAGCGTCGCGCCGCAGTTTGCCGTTTGCGGTTAACAATCCGTTTTCAACTGTGAAGGCCGAGCCAATGGCCCTGAAATTCCGAACTTTGCGGTAATGCGGCAGTTCTGAATTCACAACGTCCAGCGCAGTCTGAACCGCGGATTGGTTAATGGCGCCAGTGACCAGCGCACAAAGGTACCCGCGGCCGTTTCCGACGATCACAACTTGCTGGGCCGCAGGGAGGATTCGCGCAATTTTTTCCTCAAGCGGCTCCGGCGCAATGTTGTGGCCAGAGTTCAGAATGATCAAGTTTTTGATCCGGCCGCTGATGCGCCAATTGCCCCGCTCGTTCACTTCACCCTGATCCCCTGTATGAAACCATCCGTCCCGCATCGCCCGCGCAGTTTCTTCCGGCCGGTTCCAGTAGCCGGAAAAGATATGCGGCCCGCGCACGATAATCTCTTCGTCCTCCCCGACCTTCATTTCAATTCCGGAGATTGCCGTCCCGATACATCCGGGCTCGACTGGAGCGCGCGGGTCATCCAGTGTACAAATGCCGGTGGTTTCCGTGAGTCCGTATCCCTGCAGCACGCGTATGCCAAGCATGAGAAAAAACTGCTGCGTGTCCGGCGAGAGCGGAGCAGAACCGCAAATTAAGGTTCGGAGATGCGGCCCAAAACGCGCTCTGATTTTTTGAAAGATGAGAATGCGAGCCAAGCTGAGCCAAAACGTATCCAAGGCGTTGCCTTGCCCAGCGTTCTCGCGCCGCCAAGCCTTTCGCCCTCTTTCGAAAAGAGCTCGAATAATGAGAGGGCGCTTCGCCAAAGCGTCCTCGACTCCTCGGCGCACGCGCTCGAGCAGTGTGGGCACGTTGAGGAAATAGTGCGGAGCCGTGAGGCGAATCTCATCGGCAAGTTTATTGAGATCTGTCGAGAGAGTGAGGACGCTTTCACGCGAAAGATAGGTAAGAAGAACGATCCACGAAGCCGCAAAGTTAAAAGGCAGGTAATGAAAAATGCGGTCCGGATCGTGGGCTTTGCCCATGAGCTGATCCAGCCGTTCCGTCGTGCAAGAAAGCATGTGGGTGACGTTCCCAACATTCAAGCAAACGCCCTTGGGTTCGCCTGAAGTTCCCGAAGTGTAAATGATGGTGACGACGTCCGAATTCGCGCGCGAAATCGGCCCGTCGGGGAGGGAAGTCTTGGGCGCATTTTCTTTCAACACCTGATCCAAGAGAACTCGCGGAGGCGCTTCTCGCCAAGTCTGAGCTACAGCTTCACCGAGCTCTGCATCACTCACGAACAGCAATCGCGGCTGGCAATCCTTCATCATCGCGGCAAGTTCACTTGGCGCCTGGCGCGAATACAGCGGAACGACAACCACGCCTTCGGCCATTAGTGCGAGATCAATCACAACCCAGCGAATAGAGTTGGGCGACAGCAGCGCGCAGCGATCTCCTGGCTGAACGCCCGAATTGCGCAGGAACGCGCGCACTCGCTGAACCTGCCCGAGCAATTCGCTTCCTGTTACGCTGACAAACTGTTCGCCGCGAATTTCGCGCAAGACGACGCGGGCGTCCGCTCGCCTCAGTTGCGCAAAAATATTTTCAAGAAAATTTGGCATGAAAAATCAATGCGTGGCGGCCATCGTGACCGGCGACGAGTCGTAGCGTTCCATGAGCTGATGCAAGTTCGCGCTCATTGGAGGGAGATAATCCTCCCAGGAAAGAACCCCGCTGCGAATCGGGAATTCCGGATACTGGCGATGCACCGCATCCTCCAGGAACGTCCCCATGCGCGCCATTGCTTTGAGGTTGCGCACCACGGTTTGCCCGATCCCCTCGCGCACGCCTTCGGCTTCCTTCGCCAGCGTTTCCATCATTTGCAACAGTTTCGGCTCAAGTTCGGGATCGTCGACCGTCAACAAAAGATGTTGGTGGCCGCGTTCTCGCATCAAGTTGCGAATGCGCTCGTCCATCGTCACGCCGGCCGAAGCCACCAAGCTCGGCATGCACGTGACAATTCCGTGGTAGCGCGACGAAACCATGTACGAGCATGCTCGCAAAATGGAAACGAGCTGAAACATGTCGTAATTGTCAGCAATAAAAACGGGTGCGCCGGGAAGTTTCGCGGCGAGGTCGCGACACGCGACTCCATCGAGTCCGAGCAGGTCCATCGCTACGAGGATTGGGAACACGCGGTGCCGCTGCAAGAAAGCTTGCGTTGCCTTCGCGAAAGCGGAGATGTACTGCTCGTACTTCCGGTCCACCTCGTCGCCAGATTGGAAGAAATAGACCGAGCGGTACTGGCTGTCTTTGTAGGCTCCCGTCGTGGCGCGCGCCGCAAACTTCGCGATAGAGGCCTTCACGGGCCAAACGTACGGGTGAATCGGGCACAACACCAGAATCGGCGTCTTCTCGTCCCAGCCCGCTTCGCGCAACGTCTTTCGCGCGTATTCCGGAGGATGCGGTTCAAACGTCCAGGCCGTGTCCGTGCCGAGTTCCGTGGGAATTCCCAGGGCGCTCAAAAGCTGCTGCGATTCCACGTTGCGCGTAATCACCAGAGAGTCTTTCACGTAGCGTTCGCACATGGACTCCACAAGCCCGTCCATGTGCCCCGCTTCGCCGCCATAGCCAACCGAAAGTTTGTTTTCCGCGGAAGCCAGCCCGAGAGAACCGATCATCATCGTCGTCAACGCGTTCGCGAACTTGCTCTTGAACATCGAGCCTTCGCAGGCAATCACGCCATGATTCTGGCGAACTTCGCGAAACAGGAACGGCGGGAAAACATCCGGCAGATGCACCTGCCGCGTGCCTTCAAAATACCCCTTGGTGCGCCCAAAATCCTGCGTCATTACGCTGAAATCGACATTCTCTTTTCCAAGAATGTGACGCACCTGCCGCAGCATTTCCTGCACGCGCACGTCGCTGCCGGTGTTGCGCGTGCCGTTGTACCCCGCAAAAAGGAGCTTCAGCTTTTCGCCAGCCGTCCAGGGTTTCCCCAGGCCCAACATCCAGCCAAAGCGCCGCATCTCGATCAAAGCGCTGACCCACGCAACCAGAAGAAAATCGGTCATGCGCTCGCTTTCCCCACTGCCACCTTCTCCATGCTCGCGCTGGATGGCCAGGATTTTGCCGGATAACGAAAATGGTTTTCTCGGCTGAATTTCAGCAAGCCGGCGGCATAGGTAGAGAATTTTGCAGGCGCTTCTCCTAGCTCCGCCACCACTCGTGAATTATCAAACACCGTATTCCAATCCAGGTACGGCCAAAACACTTTGAGCAGGGAACCGGCATGTCCCACCGCGCCTTTGCGATTCGCCGCCCAATTCACCGTTCTCGAAAAAGTTCCTCCGAGCCATGGCCAGAACAAAGGCCGACGCATTCCGCCCGCCTTCGCGATGGCTTCCGTTAATTCCAAATACGTCTGCGATCCTGTGCCCGAAGACAGGTGATAGATCCCATAAGCGGGCGTTTCTTTTTGATGAATCGTCACCACGGCTTTGCCCACATAATTTGCCGAAACGATATCGATTCTATCGCTAGGGCACAGCGGAAGCACAGGCATCCGCGCCAAAAAATGAACAGCTTGCACCATATCGAATTGCGAGGTTTCAGGTCGCGTGCTGTCGCCCAGCACAATAGCCGGGCGAAAAATCGTCCTTTGCACATCTGGCAGCCAGCGATTCGCCATGTGTTCGCAAAATTTCTTCGTGCGCGCGTATGGATCGTAGTCGGAGCGCTCCCAATCAATAGCCTTTTCTTCCGTCACGACTTCGTTTTTCCTTTTTCCCGCGACGGCGACCGTCGAAACATGCGAATACCGCCGCAGCCCGTGATGGTCCTGCGCAAGCCGCGCCAGTTGAATCACTTCCAGCGTCCCGCGAAGATTCACGTTCAAGCACTGCTTCTCCGATTTGCGGTTCAAGGAAGCCGCGCAATGAATCAGCGAATCCGTCGTCTCGAGTAGCGCACGGTAATCGTCGGGGGACAAGCCAAAACGTTCACTGGTCAGATCGCCGCCAAAAATGCAGACGCGTGTGTCGAGGTATTCCCGGAATTCCGGAAAGTCGAGATGCAGTTGTAGGGAAGTCCAAAGGCGCTCGCGGGCTTCTTGTTCCGTTTTCGCGCGGACCAGCAGATTCAACCTGTCGCGGTAACCGGAAAGAAGTCCTGCCACAACATAGCTGCCCAAATAGCCGGTCGAACCGGTGACGAAGATTGCCATAATCAGTCGGAGGACGGCGCCGCTTTTGAAAGTGCTTCCTGCTGCACCGGCACGCCGTTTCCGTTCCAGTCAAGCTCACGCGGCTCGCGCGCTTCCAGCGGGCGCCCTTCCATCAGCGGATAGCACCACCGGCGCAGCGCCGGAATGTGTACGTTGATCCAGTAATCCCACCAGTCCACCGCTTCCGGCGTGAAATCAAAAAGTCTTTGCTCTTCTGGCGACAACGCCGCCGAAAGCAGCCTTGCGTTTTCGCACTCGAAAACATGTTCATTGTGGAGAATAAATGGTTCGTACAGCTCGATGAGCTTTTCGGCGCGAATCAGGTCGCGCTCCGCTTTGGCAAAGGGCGCCTTCTTCATGCGCAGTGTCGTGGCTGCACGGTTGATTCCCGACACTACCGCCTTTTGCATGGGAATCGACAGCCGCTCGTAGCGTTGCTTCGACACAGGAATCGTCTCGAATTTTACTTTCAGCCAGTTCTCCACGCTTTGCGAAGTGCGGTAATACTTGCGGTGCGCCAGTCCCGTCAACTCGATGCTGCGCCGCATGTTCACGGGATTGATCGCCGAAGTCGCCAACTGATAGAGGCGCGCGTGCCGCCGCGCCACAAGGGCCGCCGCAATCAGCGTCATGCCGCGGCACACCATGTCCACGGGAATCACGTCCAGGCATTTCCGCTCGTTCGAAGGAAGCTGCCGGAAATTTGTTCCTAACAGGTATGAAAGGGGCCCGGAAGTGTTGATTCCTTCATTCCAGCCGTTAAACGGCGAACGCTCCGAACTCTCCACGATCGAGGGGCGCACGATCGCAATTGGCAGGTCCTTGCCGTGCCGCGCCAGAATCGATTCGCCCAGGCTCTTGGTGAACGTGTAGGTATTGGGCCAGCCCAGGTGCTGCGCGCGTCGCATGCCAACGTGCGTCAGCCGGTTGCGCACCCAGCGCGCGCGGTTGCGGCGCAACACGCCATCGAGTTCCGCGGCGGGCGCCGAAGTTTCGTCTCGGCCACGTCCCAACGCCTGCCTGCGGAGCGCTTTGTTCAACTCGGGGCCCTCGGCGCGCGTTTCGATTCGGCGAATCCTTTCTCGCAGCGAGGCAACCTCGTGTTCTGCATCAAAATGAGAGTCCCGCGCGGGATTGTAATTGTCCTCCAGTTGCTCCCCGACGCGCCCGTCGCGCATGCCCACCACGAAGCAAGTAGAAAGGTGCATCAAGCCAGCGCGCTTGCATTTCCGCAGAAAGTCCAGCAGGTTAAGTGTCGAATCCACGTTCGACGAAAGAGCGTCGCGCAAGTCCGGATTGAAGTCTGTCAGTCCCGCGCTGTTCACCACTACATCCAGAGACTTTTGCAGCCGCGCCTGCGTCCCATCGTCCAACCCCAGTCCTGGCAGGCTCACGTCACCTTCGACCACTTCTACTTTTTCGCTCAGAAATGCCCCGAGCTTTCTTCCGTGAATCTCGTGCAACGGATCGAACGTCGGCGATTCCTCAACAATTTTCTCGAACCGCCTTTGCGCGGAAGTCGTCCGGTTGCGGCGAATCAGCAGCGTAATGCGTCCAATGTCCGGAATCTTTTCCAAAAGGTCCATCAGCCAGACTTTGCCGATGAATCCCGTGACGCCAATCAGCAGGATGTGGCGCCCCGCCAGCGTTTCTCGAGCGGAAAGCCTCTCGACGCGCGGCGCTTCTCCGAAAACCGCCACGGTCTTCGTAATCGCGGAGGCAGGCCGAGGTGTTGCTTGAATGCCACTTTCCAAACGTTCAGGCTTCTGCGACCAGCCGAGCTGACTTATGAGTTTTTCTTTTGGAACTCGTCCGTCTACTGAACTGCTTGCCAGCCATGCGAATGGTCCGCGAGGCCGCACGACGGGATCGAGCAACCGGCCAGTGGCCCTGCCGTCCCGGTACTCCAATCGGTTCGCAAGAAACGATCGCACCCCGAGATGATGCGCGAGCGGCCGGAGGATATTCTCAAGAAGCTGCCCAACCAGGACGATCTGCTCTCCCTGCCGAATAGCGCTTACAACCTTCTCCACTGCCTCCTCGCGCAATTGCGGCTTCAGGACGTAGTGAAAATACTCTTCTCCCAGCAAGTCCAGCCGATCGCGGCTCACTCCTCGCAGCAGCGAATGCAAGAACCGCGTAGCGAAAGTGCGGCTTGCCGCATAGGCAAATGGCCGGGCGAGGGCCATCCCTGCCATCCCAGCGCGCCGTGCCCAACGCTCGGAAAAACTTCTCGCATTCCATGTGAAAAAGCCCACGGGGCGCAAAGCGCCAAGCTCCAGCAGCGACCCCTCCACGCGCCAAAACGTGGGCTTCCTGTCGCCAAGCTCCGGTTTGGGAATTTGATTTGCCATTATTGCATGTGCTGGTGCGGACCGATCCGTCCCTCACAAATCTCTTTGAAAACGTGATCCTGTGGCACGCTTCTCATTTTTCAATCAATCGGTTCTAGGACGGAAACGCGGCCCTCTCCGGCTTCAAACTAACCTGACTCCCCACTTAGCCGGCAGGCCGCTTGGGAAATGTAAAGGTAGCATTCTCAACGCCTTCCCGCAAGACGACGCCCACGAACGCCCAGCACCGCCACTTCATCACGATGGTTTGACCCCGGCCAGCAAAGCCAGTTCGCGCCACTTCCAGTGGCAGTCCACATCTACAAACCCGATTCCTCGAAGCCATGCCAGTTGGATCTCAAAATCGAGCAGCTTGTTCGACGGGTCTTCCGTTTCAGTCGTATAGCCGATCGCATGGAGGAATTGCTCGTGCAGAGACTCATTAGGCGATGCCACATGCTCCAGATTGAGGAAGATTCCGCCCGAATTCAGCAGCGCAAAGATCTCGCCATATAATGTTCGTTTCCGCTCGTGTGCGACGTGATGGATTGCAAAGCTCGAAACCACTGCATCGAAGGAGCCTAATGCAGGAAGTCTCCTGTTCAGGTCGTGCTCTACAACGGCGATCCCGGCCTCCTTGCCGAAGGTATCGCGCAACACCTGAAGCATAGTAGGCGAGAAATCCAAGGCCACGCATTCGGAAGCAGGTCGTGCCGATTTTACCAAGCTGAGTAAGCGTCCTCCTCCCGCGCCTAGGTCCAAAAACCGACTGAGCCGGGCAGGTAGGAATTCAAGCAAAGCGGCTTCGCCTTCGTGCCGATGAGGGATGGAATCTGCGCGCTGCAAATACTCTTTAGCGTGTTGCGGGGACGGCCAGAGATTAACATCTGCGCTCCCTGCGGAGGTCACGACCCTACACGCCCCAGCCGTATCGTTCGGCGTGTTCAAACGTCCGCTGCATCTCTTCTCGCAGGATTTCTGTGAAGACCGACCCGCCCACCTTGCGCGAGTTCGGCTCCGCAATGTCAGGTGTGCGATAGCCCGCGGACAACACTCGCGCCAGCGATTGCTCGACCCAATCCGCCTCCAGGCTCAATCCAAACGCGTCGCGCAGCATCATCGTCGCGCTCAGAATCGAGCCAACCGGATTGGCGCTATCCGTTCCCACAAGGGTAGGAGCGGACCCGTGAATCGGCTCAAAGAGTGGTGCCGCGTCCCCAAAACTCGCCGAGGGTATCAATCCGATTGAGCCAACCAGGGCCGCCGCCGCATCGCTGAGGATGTCGCCAAACATGTTGCTGCACAACATCACGTCGAACTGCGACGGTTTCAGTGTCAATTGCATCGCCGCATTGTCCACGTACATGTGTTCGAGTTTCACCGAGGGATAGACCGCGCTCATTGCCGTCACCGTCCGCCGCCAAAGCTGTGAACTTGTCAGCACGTTCGCTTTGTCCACCGAGCACAGCCGCCGCGTGCGGCTCTCGGCTCGCGTATATGCAAATGTCGCAATCCGCTCGATCTCCGGCGTCGAGTACGACTCAGTGTCCCAGGCCCGCTCCACCCCGTTTTCCGCCACGTTCCCGCGTTCGCCAAAGTACATCCCGCCGGAAAGCTCCCGAACAATCTCCAGGTCCAAGTCTCCCAATCGCTCTGCTTTCAGCGGCGAAAGTCCGCGCAGGGGCTCAATCAGTTTCACCGGCCGCACATTGACGTAGAGCCCCATTCCCTTGCGCAACCCAAGAAGCCCGCTCTCCGGGCGCTTTCCCACCGGCAGCGCATCCCATTTCGGCCCGCCAACCGCGCCCAAGAAAACCGCGTCTGCCTTCCGGCAAGTGTCCAGCGTTTCGTTGGGGAGAGGCGTTCCCTTAGCGTCAATCGCCGCCCCGCCCAAAAGCAGCTCCACGAACTCAAATTCGTGATTGAACTCGTGAGCCGTCTCCCGAAGGATGCCCGCCGCCGCCCGCGTCACTTCCGGTCCGATGCCGTCTCCTGGCAGCAAAACAATTTTCTTCTTCATGACCATCCCCGTGCTGATACAAATCTTGCGTTGCGCCAAGCCTGTGGAAACTCTATCTGAATTCAGGCTTGCCGTTTCGCAAACTCTACTCGAGCCAGTGAATCAGGCAATGGAGGACGATTCCGCTGCCATGGCCGCCGGGCGCCGGCGGAGCACTTCGTGAGCGATTCCTAAAATGTCTCGCGCCCGCACTTGCTTGGATTGGTCTGCCAGCGCGGTCACGCGCCGGTAGACTTCCGCGAGTTCGGTGTCATTCGCTTCAAAACCCAAATCCTTCAGCGTCATCCGCAACGCATTGCGCCCCGAGTGCTTGCCCACGACCAGCGAGCGATTCGGCACTCCCACTGTCTGCGGCGAAATGATTTCGTAGGTCAGCGGGTTCTTGATGATGCCATCCTGGTGGATGCCGGCTTCATGCGCAAACGCGTTCGCGCCTACCACAGCCTTGTTCGGCGCCACTTGCGCGCCGGTAATTTCCGTAAGCATCCGGCTGGCAGGGAAGAGCTGGTCCAGCCGAATGTTGGTCGTCACTCCAAAGATTTCTTTGCGCACAGCAAGTGCTACCACGACTTCTTCGAGCGACGCATTCCCCGCACGCTCGCCGATGCCGTTAATCGTGCACTCAATCTGCCGCACACCCGCGCGGACTGCGGCCAGCGAATTCGCCACCGCCAGCCCCAGGTCATCATGGCAGTGCGCGCTCAACGTGATTCCATCCGGATCGCCCAAAAAATCACGCACTTTCGTGAACATCGCGCCGTACTCTTCCGGGACCGCGTATCCCACCGTATCCGGCAGGTTCAAAACCGTCGCGCCGGCGTCCACCGCCACACGGCAAACCTTGCACAGGAAATCGATGTCCGTCCGCCCGGCGTCTTCCGCGGAGAATTCCACTACGCCCACGTTCTGCCGCCCGTACCGGATCATCGCGTCTATGGCTTCTAACGCCTTTTCGCGAGTCATCTTCAGCTTCACCTGAAGGTGCAAATCCGAGGTCGCCAGGAACACGTGCAATCTCGGGTCCGCAGCGGGCTCCAGAGCCTCCAAGGCCGCGCTTACATCTTCTTTCCTGGCCCGCGCCAGCGCCGCAATGGGCACGTCGCGCACCTCTTTCGCCACCATTTGCACGGCTTCCAGGTCGCCCCGCGACGAAATCGGGAATCCCGCCTCAATCACGTCCACATTCAACGCGGCAAGCTGCCGCGCCATTCGCAGCTTTTCGCTGGTATTCATCGAAAAGCCCGGTGATTGCTCGCCATCTCGGAGAGTCGTATCAAAGATCTGTACCGTGTCCATAGAGGGTCTCCCAACCTGTAGAGCTTCCCAGCCTCTAGTAACGCACGCCGCCTCCCTAACAGTCCAATTTATCTTTATTCTGCTTTTGATAATCCTGCCTTATACTAGGCAAACCTTGTGGGGCTAGGGGGATGCGTGGATCTCGGTGAACTACAAGTCTTTCTGACTGTTGCTAAAGAGGGCAGCTTCTCCCGCGCGGCGGAGCGTCTTTATCGCACGCAGCCCGCCGTCAGCCTGGCAATACGCAAGCTCGAAGACTCCCTCGGCCAGCCGCTCTTTGTCCGCGGAGCCCGCCCCGTCCGCCTCACCGACGCGGGCACGCTTCTTCGCGACTATGCCGAGCGCCTCATCAATCTTCGCGACGAAGTAAAAAAGGGCCTCAGCGAACTCGAAGGCCTCAAGCGTGGCGAACTCTCTCTCGGCGTCAACGAAAGCTCCATTCACGCCCTTCTTCCCGCGCTCGCCCAGTTCCGCGAACTCCATCCCGGCGTTCAGGTCCGCGTGCACCGCATGTTGTCCCGCGACATTCCCCACGAAGTCCTGAACTATCGCCTGGATCTCGGAGCCATTTCCTTTGTCCCGCGTGATCCGCAGCTCCAGGCCGCAGAAATCCTCAAGGACGAGTTGACCCTCGTCGTCCCCCCGAAACATGTCCTGGCGAAAAAACGTGAAGTGGACGTCGCCGATCTCTCCAAAGAAAATTTCATCGCTCACAGTGTTGAATCGCCTTTCCGCCGCCGCGTCATCGAACTCTTTGCGCGCCACCGCGCCGCGCTCAACATGCCCATCGAAATGCCGACCATTGAAAGCATCAAGCGCTTCGTGCAAATGGGCATGGGTGTGGCCATCGTTCCGCGCATGTGCGTGCGCTGGGAAATCGAGCACGGCTGGATGAAAGAACTGAAAATTCGCCAGCTCAACATTCCGCGTCATGTTTATCTCATTTCGCGTCGGGGCGCCCGCCTCCCTTTCGCCGCCACCGAAATCACGCGCATCCTCCGCGGCGAATAGCGATGCTCCTCGCAGTATCTCCATTGTTAGCTTGCCCGACCTCTCTGCGCTAACTCCGCGTCTCCGCGCCTCTGCGTTATCTTTTTTCCTCACTCTTCGCCTGCCTTACCTTTCCACGCGTGCGCATCGTCGTCGCATGCGCTATGCTTCTTCGGATCTTAGCTTCGTTTGATTGACCATGCATTCATCTCTGACCAGCGGTCTCGCCATTCTCGCCATCGGCTTCCTTCTCGGGATGCGCCACGCCACCGATCCCGACCACGTCATCGCCGTTTCCACGATTGTCAGCCGCGAGCGCTCCATCCCCAAAGCCGGTCTTATCGGCATTTTATGGGGCTGCGGCCACACGCTGACCATTGCTATCGTCGGCAGCGCCATCATCCTCTTTGGCGTAGTGATTCCGCCCCGCGCCGGCCTCACGATGGAATTTTCTGTAGGCCTGATGCTGATTCTTCTCGGTGTCCTCAACCTCACCGGCGCCATGAAATGGCTCAGCGAAAAATTCTCGCCCAGCCACCCTCGCGTGACAGGAACTCACGCCCACATCCACGAGCATGACCATCACCTGCATTTTCATTGGCATTCTCACTCAGCACCGCAGGGGCACCACGCCGATAGCCTCGCCACGCCAACGTGGCTCCGCGGGCCGTTTGCGCGCCTCGGCCTCTTTCATTCCTTGCGCCCGTTGCTTGTCGGCATCGTCCACGGCTTGGCCGGCTCCGCTGCCGTAGCGCTGCTGGTCTTGAGCACGATTCGCAATCCCAAGTGGGCGTTGCTCTATTTGCTGATTTTCGGTGTCGGTACCATTGCTGGCATGATGCTGATCACCGCCACCCTGGCGCTGCCTTTTTCTCTCGCCGGCCATCGCTTCGCCTGGCTCAACCGCAGCCTCGTTCTCGGCTCCGGTCTTCTCAGTTTGTGTTTTGGGATTTTCGTCTGCTACGACGTAGGCTTCGTCAGCGGCCTCTTCACCAACCATCCTCACTGGACTCCGACCTAGCTAGGTCTTCATCCCGCGCGATCCGGCTTGCCTGGCAAGCACATAATCGTCGCCAGCATTGTCGCGCAATGCACTTCCTTGCCATTCTTCTTCGCATGAACGTCCGCTGCGCAAACCTTCAACGTTCTTCCAGATCGCACCACCCGTGCCCGCGCAGTCAGTTCCTCCCCATCTGCTGGCGCCAGCAAATTCAATTTGTACTCCACCGTTAGCACTGAGCTGTCCGCCGGCATCAGCGTATAAGCCGCGTACCCGCAGGCGCTGTCCGCAATCGCTCCCGACACTCCAGCATGAAAATAGTTGTGCTGCTGCGTCAGCTCCGCGCGGAACGGCACCCGAATCGTCGCGTGCCCTGCCGACAATTCCATCAGCTCAGCCCCCAGATGCTTCATCAATCCCTGGCGCTCAAAGCTCTCCCGCACCCGGCTCGCAAACTCCGCGTCTTCCGCATGAAACTCCGTCTCTTTTTTCATAGCGCAGAAGTATACCAGTCGCCCTAACGCAACTTCTCGTGCAGTAGTGAGCGGGCAGACAGCAGACAGCCTAATTCGGCTTCTGCGCTTCCTAGCCGTCCTAAGTCCTAGATTCCCATTTTGGGAATACTCCTGGCTACCGTACCTGAATAATAAATTTTATGGTTGACTTTCATTCAACCCCGACTTACTTTTCCCTGCGGAATTGCTTCTCTCTCACTCCAGAAAGAGCTGACGTGCGCGTGTCCGAAGCAAGAACCATGGCCCGGCAGAAAGAACCTTCTCGACTGTCTATCTTCCGAAGACCGATCCCTAGCGCCTCACCAGCCTTCAGGTTCCTTGTCCAAGCGACTTTCTTCCTGATGGCCGTCTCGTCGGCTTGGGCTCAGAGTTCAACTCAACAGAATGTTTATCTCTCCTTGCCCGGCTCGCCACCGGCCACCCCTTCTTCCCTCATTTCAGGATTCAGCACAAATGGGCAGACCGGAACCCTCACCGCGGTCCCTGGCTCACCTTTCAACGACCGCCTCGAAGGCGGGCTTGTGGCCATTGATGGCCAGGGCAAATTCCTGTTCGTGTTGAATCCGACAAGCAACAACATCTCGATGTTCCAAATCGATCCAGCGTCGGGAGCTATCTCTGAAGTTACAACCTCCCCTTTTGCGGTTCCTCCAGTCGGTTCCAACGCGGCTCCTTCTCAGCCCATCTCCATTGCCGCAGAATCTTCCGGAAAGTTTGTTTTCGTTGGCTACTTCAATGGCAGTTTTCCGGGAGACAGTGCCATCGCTTCTTTGGGCATTAGTACTTCCGGGTCCAGTCCTGTTCTTATTCCAATCGAGAGCCAAGACGTCCTGGCCGCCCCGATCCAGTTGCTCACCGATCCCAAAGGGCAACACCTTTACGTCGGTCTAAGCCAGGGCCCCAATGGAGCCGTGAACGGCGGCGCGCTTGTATTTTCTATCGACCCTTCGACTGGCTTGCTTGTGAAGCTGGGCACCGCGGACACTCTCCTCAATAACGGCACTTCTTACGCCATCGATCCGCGTGGCCGGTTCTTTTTCGCAAGCGGCCCCACTTTCCTGCAGAGCTGCCTGATCTCCCCCGTGGACGGCACGGCCAATTCGTGCTCGCCTTTACTCCTTTTTAGCCCGAACGACATCCAAATGGCTATGGTTGCCGAGAATTCCGGCCAGTTTCTTTATGTCTACCAATCCGAATCGAACCCTGGTGTCGTTGTTTACTCCATAGACCAAACCACCGGCGCGCTAACCCAAGCTCTGGGCCCACTAAGCGGAATTCAATTTGCGAACGGGAGCGCCGTCGCGGACCCGATGGGCCCATTCATCTATGTTGCCCAGTTCGCGACACCCGGGCTCATTCATGCCTATCAGGTTGACCAGCAAACCGGAAACCTCAATGAGATTCCTGGTTCTCCCTTCAGCACGGGCGCGGCCGCCAAGTGTTGCGGCGGGCTCGCCATTTCCGGCGCCCCATCACAAGCTGTATCGGGCCCCGCCGTCTCGATCTTTCCTCCCACGGCCAATTTCAGTGCCGTGGCCGGAACTAGCAGTCCCACGCAAGTCTTTTCAATCGTCAATACCGGCAATCAATTGCTCGCCCTCAATTCCATTTCGCTCACCGGCGCAAACGCCTCTAGCTTTTCCCAAACCAACACTTGCCTGGCTACCCTGGCGCCCAACGCCAACTGCTCGATCAGTATCAATTTCACTCCTTCAGCTGTCGGCCTGCTCACGGCAAATCTTCAAGTCGCCGACAACGCTCCCGGCACTCCGCAAACCCTGGTCCTCAACGGGACTGGCGTAGCTCCTGCGTCTGCAGTCACATTCTCACCGTCAGCCGTATCATTTCCCTCCATCAATCAAGGATCCCCCAGCGCGCCTCAATCCTTGACCGTCATCAGCTCCGGCAATACCACGCTGCACATTTCCTCGGTTTCTCTCGCCGGGCCCAACCTTTCCGATTTCAGCTTTACAAATAATTGCACCGCTCCGCTCTTCCCCGCATCCAACTGCAACATCTCTCTTGTCTTTAATCCCGCTGCCCCGGGCCAGCGCACCGCCGACCTGATGATCGCGGACGATGCCCAGGGCTCTCCCCAGACAGTGGCCCTCAGCGGCACGGGCATTGCAGTGCTGCCCGCCCTCAGCCTTTCGCCCCCCGTGCCATCGTTTCCGACCACCACACAAGGAGCATCCAGCGCGCCACAAACTCTAACAGCGGTTAATTCTGGAAACGCTCCGCTCCAGGTTTCCTCCATGTCCGTCACGGGCTCCAGCGCTTCCGAATTCAGTGTGTCAAGCACTTGCACGGCTCCGCTTGCGCCGGCCTCGAGTTGTACCATTTCTCTCGTTTTCAGCCCCACTGCCTCTGGCCAGGGCAGCGCGAGCTTAACTATTTCGGATGATGCACCGAACTCACCGCAAACAATTCTCCTCAATGCCACTGCCAATCCTGCATTTTCAATCACTGCCGCTTCCGGCAGCTCGACCAGCGCTTCCGTTTCGGCCGGTCAGTCCGCGCAGTATCAGCTTCAACTCACACCAGGATCGGGCTTCGCCGGGACAGTCTCGCTCAGTTGTAGCGGAGCCCCTTTGGGCGCACTTTGCCAGGTGCCCGCCAGTGTTTCGCTCGCCAGTGGCGCGGCGACAGTCAACGTCACGGTGACTACCAGCGGCCCGGCTCAATTACCGCCGTCTGCGCCCCTTCGCATCCCGCCCTTCTCGCGCGTGCCTCTGCTCGCGCCAATCTTGCTCGCACTCCTTTTCGTGTTGCTCGCATTTCTTGGCAGGAATCGGCAGGAGCTCCTGCCCGCCACGCGTAAGAACCATCTCGCTTTCGGTGGAGTTCTCTTCGCCGCAACTTTGTGCATCACGTTCCCGCTTTCGGGCTGCGGAGGCGGCAGCGCAGCTGTCGCGCCCCCACCTCCGCAAATCGTCACGCCCTCCGGCACCTCGACCATCACCATCTCGCTTAGCGCGAACTCTTCTTCCGGCCAGCCGCTGCAATTGCAGCCCATTCAGCTTACCCTCACGGTCAAATAGTCTTTCTTTTTCTGCTTTCTGCCTTCTGCTTTCTGCCTTCTGATCTCCGATTTCCGCTCTCCGTTCTCTGATCTCACGGCCCTTCACCAACCAACGCAAAGCTCGCTAATGCCGAACATCCGTACTACTCTCTAAATGGAAGAGTTCTTCATGGACGAGCAAGAATTTGACGCATTGTTCCCCTCGCGGCCCTTTGGAACCCAGGACGCCATGCGCGAAGAAGCTCGGTGGCGCCGCTGTGCGACCCTAGCCACGTTGCTCTTTGGCAGGACTCCCGACGATCTCAGGTGTCAACTCCTCGCGGCGCGTCCGGGAATCCCTCAGGGCTACGATTTGATCGATTTTCACAACCTGCAAAAACACATGGAAATGCTTACTGGGCTTTTAAGCGACCCTAGAAATACTTGGCGGTCTCCCCTGGGGACTGCGGCTTTTGGCGTCATCGAAGTGAGGACGGAGCACCTCTCGGTTTGGGAAGCGCGTCTCGAAATCCTCCGCCGGGCCATCGACTATCTGGAAAACCGCTGAAAACTTTTTGCTCATTCCTCTTTCGCGCAGTGATAATGGTCTTGCCGCCCTCGCCCTTGTCAAGCCACTATAATTTGTTCAAACCACTATAATCGGGGAACGGGGAACGTCCATGAATCTCGGAACAGGAATATTCGCTGGCGTTTTTTCGTCCACTATTCTTGTGCTCGCCGTCTACCACAAACAATTTCGCAAAGTCTTTTTCTGGGTCGCCGGAGTCTCGGCTGTCGCCGCGGGAATCTTCTTCCTAAGCGTGCGCCTCTATCGCAAACACGAAGTCAAAGTGCGCGCGGAAGCCGAGCAGAAAATCCATGCCTGCGTCGCGCGCTTTCCGGTCCCGTACGTTCTGGATGGCCAACGCATGTCGGCCTACGCCATTGCTTCGGCGTGTTCGCGAAATCCCGATTTCACTCCCGTCGCGAATTCCAACTATCTTGCGAATATCGTGGAAATCCGCGGTGGCGGTACGCTGCAAATCACTCCCACGCAAAAGTTTTCTCCCGACGGCGAGCCGGACGCGATTCCCATCATCTATCTCGGCCATCGCCAAACTTTCCTGCTGACCTGTGGCAATTACGGCGAGCCGCAAACCCCGATCTCTATCAACCAGGGCATGGTCTCCTGCCCCGGAGCGTCGGTTTCCTCAGCGCAAGACTGTCCGCAATGGGACGAGAAGGCCGACAAATGGGCGAAGTACCTCCCGCTTTCTCTCGGCGATTGCACGCAAAACGGCTGCGTCGTCTATCACGGCAAGAAAATCATTGGCGGCATCTCCCACAACGAAATCACCAACGCCCAATGGCACGCCTGCCAGGTGCCCGCGCCAAGCCCCGGCGTCAACCAAGTTTCCAGTTCCAAATGACACCGCCACGCAGCTAGGCCTAGCATTGCTATTGCCGGTGTTCCTGTTCTATCCTGCAAACCCGTCGTGAAAATGACCGCTCCATTTCTCTGCATTGCTGTTGGCACTTGCCTCGCCGGTGTCTCGTCCTCCGCCAACTCTGCGCACCAGGACGATTCGGGAAAGCCCGTTGTCGTGCAGCCCGGCGCGCCGGGGAAGCCCAGCAAAACGCTCCCGGAGTCGACTAAAGCTGCGTTGCCGCCGCTTTCGCTGGCCGACGTGGAATTCATGCAAGGCATGATCATGCATCATGCGCAGGCCATCGAGATGACCGCGCTCATTGACTCGCATACGGAGAACAAGGATCTTCGTTTGCTCGGCGCGCGCATCAGCCACTCGCAGTCCGACGAAATTAAATTCATGCAGCGCTGGCTGGCCGTCCGCGGTGAGCCCGGTTCCATGCCGCCGCAGAAAATGTCCGGCACCGATCAACAAATGGGCGAGCACATGGACCACGACATGAGCATGTCCCACTCGGCGGTGCATCTCATGCCCGGCATGCTCACCGCCGAGAAGATGGAAGCGCTGCGCAAAGCGCGGGGCGCTGAGTTCGACCGGCTCTTCCTTTCTGGAATGATTCAGCATCACAATGGCGCGCTGACCATGGTCAAGGATTTGTTTGACACCGCGGGCGCGGGGCAGGATGCTGAGCTGTTCAATTTCGCGACAGATGTGGACACGGGGCAACGGGCCGAAATCCGAATCATGCAGGGGATGTTCGAGAGAAATCATTCTCAGAGCAAATGAAAAAGGACAAACGATGAAGCGCATAGCCGATCTAACTCCTGGTTTCATAGTGGCCGCTTTGTTTCTGTGTTTCGGCGTGAGCCGCGTACAAGCACAGGCGCAAACGCAGACTCCGGCAGCCTCTCCGTCGCAGCAGGCCGTCGACAAAGATAAAGACAAAGCTAAAGACGCCGACAAAGCGAAGGAGGAGGACGACGACGGCGGCAATCCTTTCGCTCCCGAACCCGCTCCTCCTCTGCCGCCAGGAATGACCGGCTCAGACGCGAACGATCCGCGCGCCAAACTTACGCCCGGGATGTACGACGCGGGCGAAGCCGCGATGGGCATCAAGCATCTTCTCCTGTTCAAAAAGCCCGACGCTTTTCAACTGCCTTCCTCGGACCCCGATGATCCGAAGGTTCAAAAGGTTATCGCGCAAATGGGCATCGGCCCCATGATCGCGAAGCTCCCCAAGGAAATGCATTTGGCAATTGCGGGGCTGGCTTTCGCGAATTCGGACCTTGCGTTCCAGGGCAATCACCTGTTCCAGGGAAATTTTTACGGCATGAACATTTTCGACATCTCCAATCCGGCGAACGTGAAGCTCGTCACTTCGATGGTGTGCCCCGGCGGACAGGGCGATGTTTCGGTCTACAAAAACCTTATGTTTATGTCCGTCGAAATGCCGAATGGACGCATTGATTGCGGCGTCCAAGGTTTTCAATCGGAGCCTCCGGCTCCGCCGCCCGCTCCCGCCGCTGAGGACAAAGACAAACCGCAAGAGCCGAAGGATCGCCGCCCAGCCGCACAAAAGGACCGTTTCCGCGGCGTGCGCATCTTCGACATTTCAGACATTCGCAATCCGAAGCAAGTCGCCGCCGTACAAACCTGCCGCGGCTCGCACACGCACACGCTCGTTCTCGATCGCAACGATAAAGAAAATGTCTACATCTACGTTTCCGGTACCTCGTTTGTGCGCCAGGCGGAAGAATTGCCCGGCTGCTCCGGCGAAGCTCCGGACAAGGACCCGAATACGGCGCTGTTCCGCATTGACGTCATCAAAGTGCCTGTCGCTGCGCCGCAAGACGCCAAAGTGATCAACAGCCCGCGCGTCTTCATGGATGCGCGAAGCGGCGCGATCAACAGCTTGAACAACGGCGGCACGCACGGCAAAAAAGGCGCGGAGAAGCCGCGCGAAACCGACCAGTGCCACGACATCACGGTGTATTCGGCTATTGGCCTGGCCGCGGGCGCGTGCTCCGGAAACGGAATTATTCTCGACGTCAAGGACCCCGTGCATCCGAAGCGCCTTGATGCCGTCAACGATGCCAACTATTCCTACTGGCACTCCGCTTCGTTCTCGAACAGCGGCGACAAAGTCGTGTTCACCGACGAGTGGGGCGGCGGCCTCGGCGCGCGTTGCCGCGCGAACGATCCCAACAAGTGGGGCGCGGACGCCATCTTCCACCTGAAAGACGACAAGCTGACCTTCGCGAACTATTACAAAATGCCGGCCGCGCAGCCGGACACTTCCAACTGCGTGGCGCATAACGGCTCGCTCGTTCCCGTTCCCGGGCGCGACATCGAAGTGCAGGCCTGGTATCAGGGCGGCGTTTCCGTTATGGACTTCACCGATCCGGAGAAGCCCGTCGAAATTGCTTACTTCGACCGCGGCACGATTGACCCCAAGATGCTCGTGCTCGGCGGCGAGTGGTCAGCCTATTGGTACAACGGCTACATCTACGGGTCCGAGATTGCGCGCGGCCTCGATGTTTTTGAGTTGACGCCGACCCAAAACTTGACGCAAAACGAAATTGACGCCGCCAAGACCGTTCGCGTCAGCGAGCTGAACGTGCAGAACCAGCAAAAGCTCGAGTGGCCCGCGAAGTTAGTCGTTGCCAAGGCCTACTTGGATCAACTATCGCGTTCTCAGGCTTTGCCCGCAGAAAAAATCGCTGCTCTGCAGCAAGCCATCCAAAGCGCCGAAAGCTCGCACCTGAGGAAGAGCAAAGTAGCCACGCTGAAGCAAATGGCGCCCGACGTGGAAAAGTCCGCCGCCTCAGCGCCGAGCCCCGTGGACGCCTCGCGCCTCCACGCCCTCGCCGCCATCCTCCAGCACCCGTCAACGTAATCACATCCCGACCCGAGGACAGGGATGGGCCCGAAAAGCTTGGAAATATGGGTCGGCACAATTGAAATCAGCTATTTCGACTGGGACACCCCAAACGTCCGAAAGAATGCATTCACAGTGGTCACGACCTGGGCTAGTGACGTTGAGGAGTTCAATGCGAAATGCAATCGAATGTTGGGGAGCTACGGTTGGCACCTCCTTGGTGTCGAGAAAGCGAATCCCGCTTCTATCCTTCACGACTTCAGCGATGAAGTAACGGACATGTTGGAGAGAACCAGCAACAATCCAAACGCGATTATTTACGGGACTTTTTACACCTACCCGGTTATGTAATTCCTTGTTTGGCTCTGAAGTGGTCATGGATACGTTCCTACCAATTTGTGATGGAGCCGTCGGGGCGGAAAAAGGTTTGGGCGCGGTTGGTGTCGTACTTCGTTACCTCCAGGATTTGCGTGAGCTTGGTCACGTCCAGCTCGACGCCGAGCCCGGGGCGGTCATTGGGATAGAGCTTGCCGTTCTTGAAGTCTAGGCAGACGGGCACATGTGGGAGGTCGCGGCCTTCAAAGTTGTATTCCATCAGCAGCGGACCGGAGAACGGACCGAGCGAATGCACCAGCGCGGCGGTGGCGATGGGTCCGGTGAAGTGCGGGACGATGCCGACGAAATGGGTTTCGCAAATTGCCGCGATCTTCATCATTTCGGTGATGCCGCCCACGTTTGGGAGCGTCGCGCGGACGTAGTCAATGTCGTGGTTCTCGACGAGCGGATTGAAGTCCCAGCGATTGCCCCATTCTTCGCCTGCGGCGATGGGAACTTTGACCAGCTTGCGCAGGCGCGGCAGGTCTTCGCCGAAGGCTTCTGCGCGCACGGGATCTTCGACGAAATAGGGCGCAAGCGGTTCGATGAGATCGCATCCGCGAATGGCGTCCGACAGATCGAATCGCTGGTGAAAATCAACGCACCAGTCGCCATCTTTGCCGACGCCTTCGCGCGCCTGCACGCACTCGTCGTAAAGCTGGTTCAGTTTTTGGTGCGTGTTGAAGGTGGTGTTCGCCGGCGTGTCTGCCGCGCCCATGCGGAAAGCGCGGTAACCGGCGGCGATGGTGGCAGCGGCGCGCTCTTTCATGCTCATGCCGGGCTTGATGCCAGGGATGATGCCGGCGGTGTTGTAGCATTCGCAGTAGTTCCGCACCATGCCGCCCAGGATTTCGTGCACGGGCAGCTTTAGAACCTTGCCTTTGATGTCCCAAAGCGCCAGGTCGAGCGCGCCGAGCGCGTCTTCTTTTTCGCGGCCGGGAGGGTAGAAGAAGGAGCGCGACATGTCCTGCCACAAGCGCTCGATGTGCTGCGGGTCCTGGCCGATCAGGCGCCCGGCGCATTGCTTGAGCGCGTCGGGGAAACCACCTTCGCCAATGCCGGTGATTCCCGCATCGGTTTCGATGGTGATCACGGTGTCGGCCTGGTTGAACAGTGGATTCGGGTTCGGCGGCGCATAAGCGCGCACGCGGGTAATCTTCATCTTCGGCAAAGCGGCGCACAGCAGCGGCGCATGCGCGAATGCGTACGCACCGGCCGCCATCGTTTTCAAAAAGGCTCGCCTATTCACTGGATTCTTCCTTCACGAAATCGCATTGGAGATACCCCCACCCCGGCAGTTTTCGTAAGAGTGAGAAACAAAGGACTTACAGGATACGGAACTTGGAAGAATATACGGAAGAATGGAGAACGCGACAAATAGTTCAAGTAATACTTGAAGACAACTAAAGGGGTACCCATGCCATCCCCCGGCAACAATGCAAAAAGTTGAAACGAAAGAAGTTGCGGGAGGAGCATCGTGGAAGTGGTTGAAAATAAAGGTGCAGATTTGCAGCAGTTTTTGAAGGGAGACGTCTTGGCAGGATGGAAATGTAGCGTCGTGATCAAAAGGGCGGGGCGCTGGGGACGCATAAGTGGTCAGGCAAAGGATCCGGGCAGCAGGCAACAAGTCGTGCTGAACGAAAAACATAGTGTACCACAAAATAAAATTAAGTCAAGCGTAAACACAAGTGGCTTGTTTGCTAGGGGATGCAGCGATGTTCGAAGGGCTCGCAGAATGAAAAGTGGCGCCCAATTACCAGCTAACTTATTTAGAATCAACACGTAACCAAGAAACTGAGGAAGAACGTGTATTTCCGGCAACAATTACGCGGCCTAGTACTGCACCCTGAGGACCCAAAAGCCTTTGAAGCCGGGTTGTTAGCAAAGCCTACGCCACAGAATCTAAATGGTTTAACTCCAAAAACTACAAAAAGCTACTGATCTGGACACTGGAATGCGCCCGTATGGCTGCTTTTGGGCCACGTAGTGATCGCACTAAGAGTAGTGCATGTGTTTTCAGACCATGATTCAAATCCTGATTTAGGGGGTAGGCGTGAACAAGAAACGTTGTGTCACTTTGTTGGGGGTGCTGGCGGGAGTCTTCGCCCTCTTGATCCCAACTTCGTCGGTGGGCGACACCCACTCGGAAAAAGACCGTTTGCAAAACGCGGGGAAGGTGATGAAGGAAGTCCTGAATATCCCAGACGATATTCCTTCGGACCTGCTCAGCAAGGCCCGGTGCGTGGTGGTGATGCCATCCGTGCTGAAGGCGGCCTTCATTGTGGGCGCGAGCTATGGCAGAGGAGCCATGGTTTGCCGGACCGGCAGGAATTTCACCGGACCGTGGGGCGCTCCGGCGATGTATGCGCTGGAGGGCGGCAACCTCGGTCTGCAAGCCGGAGGTGAGGCAACAGACTATGTGTTCCTGGTGATCAATGATCGCGGGGCAGACAGCCTGTTGCACAGCAAAGTGAAGCTGGGCGCAGACGTGTCTGTGGCTGGCGGGCCGAAAGGACGCACCACCGCGGCTGATACGGACGCGTTTATGCGCTCCGAGATCCTGGCTTATTCCCGCGCGCGGGGCGTGTTTGCCGGCGTAGCGGTGGAAGGGTCGACGTTGCGGCCCGACAACGGGGCCAATCATGACCTGTATGGCCGCAAGATCACTGCGGCGCAGATCATTCGGGAGTCCTCAGTTAAGGCTCCGGAAGCAGGACGCACCTTGACGGCAACGCTTGAAAAGGCGTCGCCGAGGCTTAATCCCTAAAAAAACTAGAGTGCGCCGTTTAGGCACTTGGGTTCAAGCCGGGCCGGAGGTAGCAGACTCCGGCCCACTTTACTTCGGGTGTAAACGTAACCAGTTCAGATCGGAGTAGGGAATGAAATCTCTAAAGTGGATGTTCGCGTTCGCGCTGAGCTTTCTTGTGCTGACTGCCAGTTCCGCACTTGCGCAGGGTAATGGACACGGGAAGGGTCACAACAAGCACGGAGATGATGACGACGATCAGGGCGAGCATTACTACCGGGACCGTGACCGAGACATTCGCGGATGGTATGACGAGCACCAGAGCGATCTTCCCCCAGGGCTCGCGAAGAAGGACCGGCTACCGCCAGGGTTGGAAAGGCAGCTTGTGCGGCGCGGATCGCTTCCACCGGGATTACAGAAGCGGATCCAGCCATGTCCCGAGGAGCTGGAACGGCGGCTGCCTCCGCCTCCACCGGATTGCCAGCACGTATTGATTGGCGGACACATTGTCCTGGTGAATCGCAGGACGAATATCGTTGTGGAGATTTTTCATTTCGAGGCGCGCTAGCTCAGAGGCGCTGAGTCATCCCCGAGTTGCACGATAGCAAGAACTATCAATCGTTCTAGCAAACCGCCAATTACGAACCTCAGAGCGGCGTCTAAATCTGCCGTTCGGTGCATTGAGTCTGCTTCTTACTTCGCGACGGAGACGCGGTAGACGACGCCGGCGCCGTCGTCGGAGACGAGCAGCGCGCCGTCGGGGGTGACGGTGACTCCTACGGGGCGGCCCCAAACATCTTTCTGGGTTGGGTCGGGAACCATTCCGGTGAGGAACGGAACTGGATCGGCGGAAGGTTCGCCGTTCTTGAAGGCGACGAAGGCGACTTGGTAGCCGGAGCGCTTGGCGCGGTTCCAGGAACCATGTTCGCAAACGAAGGCGCCACCCCAGTAACTTTCGGGGAATTGCTTGCCGGCGTAAAAGGCGAATTGCAGCGGGGCGACGTGCGCGCCCAGAAGCACGTCGGGAACAATGGCGCGCTTCACCAATTCAGGATGCTCCTGCTTCACGCGGGGGTCCACGTTGTCGCCGATGTAGCTGTAGGGCCAGCCGTAGAAGCCGCCGTCTTTGAGCGAAGTGAAATAATCCGGCGGCAAGTCGTCGCCGAGCTCGTCGCGTTCGTTGACGCTGGTCCAGACTTTTCCGGTGACCGGCTCGATGGCCAGACCGACGGGATTGCGCAGACCGGTAGCGTACTGCCGCGCGTTTTTGCCGTCGAGATCGCAAATCGTAACAGCCGCGCGGATGGGAGCCTCGCCGGTATTAATGTTGGAGTTCGAGCCCACCGAGACGAACAAATGCTTCCCGTCGGGCGCAACGGCTACTGAACGCGTGTCGTGTCCGCCCGACGGCAAATTCAGCAGATGCTCTTTCTCACCGAGGCGCTTTGAAGTTTTGGGATCGTACCTGAAGCGCACCAGCTCGTTCATGTTGCCGACGTAAACGTAATCGCCGTGGAACGCGATGCCGAAGGGACGGTTCATCCCGTCGACAAAGATTTCGTGCTCGGGCGCAACGCTCGTGTCATTGCCGCTGTGCAACACCATGATTACGCCTCTGCCCGTAGTGTCGGCGAGGAAGATGTCCCCGTTCGGCGCGACTGTGAGCCAGCGAGGCCTGCGGACTCCGCTCACGTAGACATTAACTTGGAATCCCGCGGGCACGGTGGGGAGGAATTCTGCAGGCGGTTTCTCTCTGTCAGGACCGTTGCCAGACGATTTCGTTTCAAAGGGCGCGGGGAGTTTTGGCTTCTGCCCGTGAGTCACTTGCGCGGGCAGATATGCCGCCATCACCAGGCTGGCAGCGGAACAAAAAGCAAACTTCATTTGCAGAGATGCCATCGAGCAACCTTTCTCAATGTAAGTGGTTTAGCTGAAGCATCTAGAATGCCCGATTTCGGCTTCAGGTTCCATTGGACGGCCCCTGTGTAAAACTGTTACCGCGTGCAGTTTTGGAAACAGGTTGTTACTCACTGCGCGAAGTTGAGCTAGATTGAATCGGGGCGATTTTTATCGAGAGAGTCCGAAGCTTCGCAAACTTTGGCAACGAGGAGAATTGCATGAGAGCTATGCTTTGCGCCGCGATGTTGGCTTCAGCTGCCGGAGCCGCTTTTGCTCAATCCCATTCGGCCAGTAAGCCGGTGACGGTGGACATTAAGAACGTGCAGGGTCAGAGCGTGGGCACGGCCACGCTGTCGCCCGCCGAGAAAGGCGTCAAGATCGCGCTGGACATCAAGAATCTTCCGCCGGGCGAACACTCGATTCACATTCACCAGGTGGCGAAATGCGAGCCGCCTGATTTCAAGTCGGCCGGACCGCACTTTGGCGGAGGACATGCGGGGCATGAGGGCATGATGCCTGCGGGAGATATTCCGGATTTTGCGCTGATTGTCGGGGCGGATGGGACGGCTCATGCCAGCACCGTTGCGCCCAATGTGACGCTGGGTGACGAAGCAAGCTCAGTGTTCAGCAACGGCGGGACGGCTATTGTCATTCACGCCGTTTCCGGCGGCTCGGGAGGCGCGGCGCCCGCGCGCATCGCTTGCGGCGTAATTACCAAGCCGCAATAAAAACTCAACAGCAGCGGATTATTTGTCCGGGCGTTCAGTGACGGGTTTTTCGCCGGCGCCTGGGAGTTCTTTCTTCGCACCTCCAGCCGATTCCCCGGCTACGAGTTTCTCCACGCCGTCATAGGCGTAAATGGTGGGCGCGTGATTTTGCATAAGCCCGCCAGTATCGGCCGTCGGACCGTAATTGCTGTGCAGATCGCGGCCGAGAATGCGCAACATGGCCATTTGCTGACCGCGGTGGTGCGCGGTGTGGGCGATGCGCCTTACCATCACCCAGGTTCGCGAACGCTGCACGTCAAAGAATTTCGTTTCGGATTCCCACCACGCTTCGCCTTTTGCTGCCAACGAATCGAGCCGCTTTTTGCTGTCTTCGGCATATCGCTTGATGAATTCGAAGCGCGTCTCGGCGGCGGGCAAAGGCGGGGCGGCCACGTCAATCCCGAGCATGTTGATGAACCAGAGATTCTCGCTTACGCATTGATGGACCATTTGTTCATGAACGCTGCGGCCGCGAGGATCACTGGAGCGGGGCCGCACCGGCAAGTCTTCATCGCGAAATTCGCTCCACACGCTGAGCACTTTGACTCGTTCTGTTTCGTAAGTCTCGACCAGGAAATCGTATCGCATCGGCCCTCCTTCGCTCTACCAGCGTGAATTCTCCTCGCCACTCTTGCGGGCGTCAATTCAGGCAAGGATACGAAGCCCCGCCTGCCGGGAAGCGCGCGCAGCGTATTTTTACATGAGGTGGTTGACACCGAGAATACACGGGAGTATTACCGAATTTGCGCATAGCTCTACCGGCTCCAGCTCCCTACCGTTTCTGTGCGCACACATCAAATCTGCTAGGAGGCAACATGTCAAAATCTGTCCGCGCAATTCCCGAGGGGTATCACAGTGTGACTCCTTATCTCACCTGCAAAGACTCAGCGAAGGCTATTGATTTCTACAAGTCGGTGTTTGGCGCAACGGAAGTGATGCGGATGAGCGGGCCGGATGGCAAAATCGGTCACGCGGAATTGAAGATCGGCGATTCCCACATCTTTCTCTCCGACGAGATTCCCGGAATGAACGCTGCGCCGACGCCGGGAGTCAAGAATGCGTGCGGAATCTTCCTGTACCTGGAGAATGTGGACAGTGCTTTCAACAGCGCCGTCTCCAAGGGCGCCAAAGTGGATATGCCTCTCGAAAACCAGTTTTGGGGCGACCGTTACGGAAAGCTGACGGATCCGTTCGGGCACCAGTGGGGCCTGGCGCAGCACGTGGAAGATGTAGCGCCGGCGGAAATGGAGCGGCGTTCGAAAGAGTATGCCGCAAAGATGGCCAAGGCGGCCGCGGCGGGGCATAGTTAACTGCTTTCTAGTTCAAGTTTCCACCTGAAGGGGGTACCAAAGGCCTCTCGGTTTTGCCGGGAGGCCTTCTTATTTTCAAGCAGGGGAACTTTGGGCCTCCCTCCTGGACACTTGCGTCGTCAATATGTTCAATAGACCCGCGGCGAGGCGGACAGGAATATGTTCCGACCACCACGGAACCTCGGAAGGCAAACGGTCGTAGTGAAGGGATGGAGGGTGTGAAATGTCTCTGTGGGCGCGCGGGAAAGATGTGTGGCTGAAGGTAAAGGTTTGGTGGTCGAAGAATTGGCTGCTGATTCGTCCTGGGCCGGAAGTGCGTCGCGGCGTGGTGTGGGGAACGACTGCGGCTGCGATCGTGTCGGTCGTGATCGCCGGGCTGACGATGAAAACGGGATTTGGGTACGCGTTCGATTTTGGTTTTGCAATTGTGTTTACGGCGCTGTGCATTCCGTTGGTCATGCTTGGCGTGATGCTTGCGCTGACGATTCTGCGGAAGCTGCCGCGGGTTGCAACGGGAATCGTTATCGGTTGCTGCGTGATTGTCATGATGTTGTGGGGACCAGTCGGAGTTCCCATGGCCATTGCGGTGGGGCTGATCGAAGGAGTTTTGGGCGCGACGATTGCGACGTTTGTTGCGGGAGGACTAGGCCAAGCGGCGTTGCGGAAGAAGATTCTTGTTTCGCTGCTGTTCGTGGGTGGCCTGGCGGGCAATGTGTATTTGGTGTGGCTGTTCGCGCATGCGGGTTCCATGGACAAGCTCATTGCGTGGAAGCCCCCCGCTGAATCGATGCCGGCGAAATTGGCGGCAGGGAATCCCGGCATGCGTGGTGATTATCGCGTGCGAGAAATCATTTACGGAGCGGGAAACGATATCCGACGGCCAGAATACGGAGCGAGGGTTGACATCAAGACGCGAACCGTGGATGCGTCGGATTTCTTCAAGGATTTCAAGGGATGGAAGCGCTGGGCGCGCAAGAGATATTGGGGATTTGACGTTGACAAGCTGCCGCTGAACGGCCGGGTTTGGTATCCGGAAGGGGCGACAATTTCTACCCTCGGGGCGAAGCCGTTTCCGTTGGTGTTGATTGTGCATGGAAACCATAACCTTGCGGACTTTTCGGATCCCGGTTACTCGTATCTGGGTGAATTACTGTCGAGCCGCGGGTTCATTGTGGCCTCGATTGACGAGAACTTTTTGAATGGCGGACTGTTCCACGATCCCCCGCTGGAGGCGGGCTGCGCGGTGCGAGGCTGGCTGTTGTTAGAACACTTGAAATTGTGGAAGGAGTGGAATCAGACGGCGGGGAATCCGTTTCAGGGAGGAGTGGATTTGTCGCGCATCGCGCTAATGGGACACTCTCGCGGAGGAGAAGCGGCGGCGACCGCGGCGGCGTTCAATCGGATGAAATATTATCCGGAGGACGCGAACATCAAGTTCGACTACGGATTCACAATCAAGAGCGTGGTGGCCATTGCGCCGGCAGACGGCCAGTACAAACCCGCGGAGCAGGACCGCTGGATTTCGGATGTGAACTATTTGACGCTGCAGGGGGCGCACGACGCGGATGTTTCGTCATTTTTGGGAAGCAGGCAGTGGGACCACGTGAAGTTCACGCAGCCGGGGCCGTGGTTCAAGGCGGAGATTTATGCTTATCGCGCGAACCACGGGCAGTTCAACACGGTGTGGGGGCGGACCGACGCGGGCCAGCCGCTGAGCTGGCTTCTGAATTTGAAACCGCTGATGCCTGGGGACGAGCAGCGGAGGATTTCGAAGACATACATTTCGGCGTTTCTCGAAGCGACGCTGCACGATCGCCGCGAATACCTTCCCTTATTTCAGGATTGGCGCGTGGGGCGCGATTGGTTGCCGGATACGCTTTATGAGAATCGGTATCAAGACGCGTCGTATGTGCCACTGGCTTCGTTTAGCGAGGATGCGGACCTGACTACAACGACGGCTGCGGGTGGGAGCATCGCTGGAGAAAACTTGTCCGTGTGGCATGAAGGGAAGATTCCGTGGCGGGAAGGAGACCGCGACTACAACGGCGTGTTTCTGGGATGGAAGCGGGCGAAAGGAGCACCGGCCGCGACGTACACGCTGACTCTGCCCGCGGGCGCAGCGGCGAAATGGCAGCTCGGCGAAGGATCGACAGTGGAACTTTCGGTAGCGACGATGGATGAGGACGCGGAACTGCCGGGCAAGAAGTCGGAGGAGGAAAAGAAGAAAATTGAAGAGGAGGAGAAAAAGAAGAAGGACGCAGACAAGTCCAAGAAAAAAGAGCGAGAGGCGCCGGACTTCACGTTGGAGTTGGTTGCGAGCGATGGTGCGACAGCGAGCGCACCGGTGAGCAAGTTCATGGTAATTCCGCCGCCTTTCAAGGAGCAGTTCACGAAGCTAGCGATTTTAGATGAAAAAGGATATAAAAAAGATTGGGAGCCGGTGTTTCAGACAGTGCGGATACCGTTGGCGGATTTTGCGGCGGCAAATGGAGCAAAACGATTTGAGCCGGGGAATCTCAGCGCGGTGCGGCTGAAATTCGACCGCACGGAGATGAACGTGATCTGCATCAGCGGAATCGGGTTCGGGAAACGGTGAAACGCGTGCCGCAGCGTTCTATTTTCTCTTGAAGAGACAAACGCCGGACCAAGGCTGATTTCCGGCAGGACCTTTCTTCTCAGGCAAGAGTCCGAAGAGCCGAAGAAAGAACGGCGGGCGTTTGAATTTTGTGGCTGTTTTCAACATGCCTTTCACTTCCATCGTTTCCCAGCCATGTTGCGAAAAGAACTCAGCTCCGTCGGCGGGAGCGAATTTAAACGGCGCGCCGATTTCGCTCAAGCGCTTCCCGGTGGTCTTTTGCATCATCTTGAGCAGGCCGGGAGAGGACAAATCCATAATCCATCGCTGGAAATTCGCGCCGCTGGCCAGATCGCGTGCGAGCGCGGCGACTTCTTCGGCCGTCAAGTAAATGAGCAGCCCCTCGGTAAGCACAAGGATTTTCTTTGCACGCTGATTGAGACTCGCGAAAAGGGAGCGTCGCGCTGTGGCGTCGGCCAAGTCCAAGCGAATGCGTTCGAGGTCGCAATTGGGTTTTTCGCCGGCTAGGATCTCTTCCTTGTAGGCAAGAATTCCCGGCAGATCGACTTCAATCCATTGCAGCGAAGCGGGCAGCTTCATGCGATAAGGGCGAGCGTCCAATCCAGCGGCAAGATTGAGCACAAGATCAACGCCCTGTTGCAATTCTTGCATGAGGAAATAGTCGAAGAGATAGGTTCGCGTGACCCAGGCCCAGGCGTGCTTACTTCCGTCGGGGAGCGTGTTGGCGATGTCTACGCCGTGTTGTCCGCAAAGACGTTCGGCATAGGGATCGCGAAAAATCGCGTCGGGCCGCTTGGTTTCTTCCGCGCGAAAGTACGCCGCCCAGCGCGCGGTGTCAGAAATATTGCGCGCTTCTTGAGGTTGCGTTGTTTGAATATCTGCCATAAGTCTTGTCCTTCGCTAGTCTGACGCAATGCGGGAATTGACTAGTAGAAAGTTTTCGAGAGGTGCGCCAGACTCACTCCAGCGGCCAGAGCCAGGCGGCCCCGCGGACGCCGCTCGAGTCGCCATGCTTCGCCGGAAGTATAGGCGTGTCGGCTTCCTTTCCGAAAACGTATTTCGCCAACAGTGTGGGCACATTTTTGTAGATGCGCGAGATTTGGGAAGCACCGCCACCCATCACGATGACGTCGGGGTCGAGCAGATTGATGACGCCTGCCAATCCGCGAGTGAGGCGGTCCTCGAAGCGGTCCAGAGCGGCGAGAGCCGCGGGTTCGCCATTTTCACTTCGCGCGATAATTCCCGGGCCGCGAAGAGAAGTCTTGGTGGCGCGTTCGTAATCCCTTTCGAGACCGGTGCCAGAAATCCAGGTTTCGATGCAACCATTTTTTCCGCAGTAGCATGGGGAGCCTGGAAACTCGTCGGCGCGCATCCATGGCAGCGTGTTGTGTCCCCATTCGCCGGCGACGCCGTTCGAGCCGCTGTGGACGCGGCCATCCACGGCAATTCCGCCGCCGGTGCCTGTGCCTAGAATCACGGCGAAGACAATATGCTTACCGGCGCCTGCACCGTCAGTGGCTTCGGAAACCGCCAGGCAATTCGCATCGTTCGCGCAACGGACTTCGCGGTCGAGGGCTCGGCTCAAGTCTTTGTCGAAGGGCTTTCCATTCAGCCAAGTCGAGTTGGCGTTTTTCACCAGGCCCGTGCGCGTGGACACCGTGCCGGGGATTCCCACGCCGACGGTGACGTGACGGCCAAGCTGATTCTCCATCTCTTTGACGCCGTCGGCGATGGCCCGCACCGTGCCTTCGTAGTCGAAGCGTGGGGTGGCGATGCGATGGCGATGGAGTTCAGTGCCGCTGCGCTCTAGCGCGATGAATTCAATTTTTGTGCCGCCTAAGTCCACGCCAATACGAAGGGAATTGTCTTCCGCAGGAACCATCGCGCGAGTCCCCTTTCGAACGGGAAGCATTCTATCGTGCAAGCTGGCGCAGTTGCGCAACGTAATTGGGGGGATGAAAGAGCGAGACGGATTAATCGCTTGTGGGGGCAAATGGCCCGTGTGGTAGCATTTTGGGACTTTGAATCTGAAGAAAAACACCGCTCTTTTCTCCGCCCTCGTATTATTTGCCGTCAACATTTTGAATTTTTACGACCGGCACGTTCCCGGGGCTCTAGTCGAGCCCATGCGCAAGGAGTTCCATCTAAGTGACATGCAGATTGGGCTGCTCGGAAGCGTGTTTATCTGGCTGTACGCGATTATGGGCGTACCGTTGGGGCGCATCGCGGATTCGGGAAGCCGGAAGAAGCTGCTGGGCTGGGGCCTGGTGGTGTGGGCTTCGCTGACGGCATCCGCGGCGATCGCTACAAATTATTCAATTCTTCTCATTTCGCGCGTGGGGGTAGGGCTTGGAGAAGCAACGTGCGCTCCAGCGGCAACGAGCTGGCTTGGAGACCTTTTTCCAGCGGAGAAACGCTCGCGCGTGCTCGCGCTATTCATGCTGGGCGTGCCCTTTGGCGGAGCGCTGGCGTTTTTTTTCAGCGGTCCGCTCGCCCAGACGTATGGCTGGCGAGTGGCAATGGTTACGGCGGCATTGCCGGCAATTGTGTTGGTGCCAGCATTGCTGACGCTTGACGAGCCGCAGCGCGGCGCGAGTGAAACTGGTCTTCGTACGGCGGCTCGCACATCCGTATGGAAGTTGCTCCGCCTCCCCACGCTGTGGTGGATCATCGCTTCGGGTGTTTTTCTCAACTTCAACATGTATGCCATTGGAACGTTTTTGCCAGCGTTTCTCAGCCGCGTCCACGGACTGTCGTTGGCGTCATCCGGCATCGCGACGGGCTTTGTGTTTTTGATTGGCGGGCTTGGTGGAGGCTTGAGCGCGGGGTACCTCGGCGATTTCATCGTGCAACGGCGCAGAGACGGGCGCATGTTGTATGCCGCCATCGCTGCGCTTGTTGCAGTGCCACTGTCCTCGGCGGGGATTCTGCAACCTGCAGGGTCTTTACTCAAGGCAATCGTTTTTCTCCTGTTGTCCTATGCCGTTCTGACTAGTTATTACGGCCTCGTGTATTCCGCTATCCAAGACATCGTGGCGCCGAATCAGCGCGGCATCACCATGGCGATTTATTTCATGGCCATGTATTTGTGCGGCGCCTCGTTCGGACCGTTGCTGACAGGCCGCTTGAGCGATGTGCTGGCTCATCGAGCGGCTGCCTTGGCCGGTTCTTCAGTCGTGACGGAATCTTTTCGCGCGATTGGTCTGCAAGAGGCGATGCTAATCATTCCCATTTTTTCGATGGTGCTGGCGGGTGTGTTGTACATGGGATCGCGAACGATCATAGCGGATATTGCGCGGCGGGAAACGCTTCCTTTAGAGCCAGCGCTTAGCTCGGATTAGCGCGAGACCGTCCGTCGAGGGCTATTCGTTGCCGCGGACTTGCCACCATTCGAGGCGGCCGAATTCAGCCATTTTCTCCGCGCCGTGGTCGGCGTACCAGCGATTCCAGGCAGGCGCGTCAGCAGGGACGGCGGCATCCGTAATTTCCTGGAGCGCCATAAACGACCAGGACCGCATTTGTGCGCTGGTCTTTGCGTCGGCGGCGAGGTCGATGAGTTTCGGCACCATACGCATACGTTGCTTCCGCGTGAAAATCCCGCAATCAGCAATGTTGCAACCGGCGCGGTCACGCACTTTCATAGAGGGATCTTCGGTGAAAGAGGTGTACAGCTCGTCAAGAACATCGTCTTTGGCGAGAAAACGAAGGCCTTCGACAGCCCATTGTCGGACATTGGGATCCTTGTCGGTGCGCGCATAGTTGAGGAGCGCCGGATGGATGCGGTCGTAGTCCACGCCGCGCGCGGCAAGCATTCCCAGGTAAAAGACGGCCCAGCCCCGGTATTGAGAATCCGTGCTGGCGCGATTCAGCAGCGAGTCGACGGCCTGCTGGTTTTCATGAAAGCCCTGGAGCGCGAGACTCATGTCCACATGCGCGAGGCGAACGCGTAAATCTTTGGAAAATTGCGCGCGCTGCAACAGTTGCGACAAGCGATCGCTTTGATTAATGTGGCCAATCCAACTGTCGAACTGCTGGCCGAAGACTTCGAGCGCGCGCCCGTCATGACCGATGAGGCGCTCGAACAACTCTTCGGCTTGCGCTTGCGCCGGGAGAGCCAGCACGCGAGTGACTTCGGCGTCGGTTAATGGACCGGAGAAGACGCGCGGCGGAACAGGTCTTGGTCTTGAGACACCGCCGGTTCGCGAAGCGGTCCGGGAGGTGTTCGCGCGGACGCTGCGAGCTCCCACGTTCCATCTCGCTTGCCACGCAAACATAGCGAGCACCATTGCGCCAAAGACGGCGAACGCCACCCAAGAGGAGCCGGTCGTTTGTACGCGAACGTTTGGCCGGCCAGCGCGCAATTGAACGGGCTGCGTTTGCACGCCGAGCGGTAAGCTGACTTCGACGTGGGTATCCAGCTTAAGTCCAGAAAGCGTTTCGAGCTGGGAAACGACCCAGCGCGCTTCCTGGCGGCTGCTGATTTCATCGGCCAGCGTGAGTTTCTGGCCGCTCTTGGTGTGAAGCTGAATCGAATAGATGGAGTTGTCGTCGGAGTTGCCGCCTTGCTGCACGCTCCCGACCGGAACGATCGAAGCCACGTCGGAAACAGGGAACCGCCGCGTCGTCCCCATTCCCAGGATGCCCCGGCGCGAGAGAATTTCACCGTTGCCCACGCCGATCCGCGCGCTGCCGAACGTCACATGGAAAAATCCAAAAATCACCAAGAGATCGCTCAAGGCGAAGAGCGCGGTGAAGAGCACGGAAACGTGGTTGTGAATCAGCAGGTAAACGGCGCCGGAGAAAACCAAGGCAACGACAAAAAGCATCAGCGCGCGGGCTGGAGTTCGCAGCGGAGGAAAATAAAATTCCGTGCCGCCGTCGTGCATCGAGACGACGACTTTAGTGCGCGCCGGCTGAGCAACGTCTCCGGAATCGGCGTCGACGCTTTTCGCCGTCGCAAATCCAAAGTTGCCCGTGGAGCCGTCGAAGCTGGTCTCTGCGGAAGAGTCGGTGGCGGGTTGGGGGGAATCGGCTGTTCGAAAGACCGGCAACTCAAAATCGTCTGAGTAATCCACTCCGGGAACATCGGCCTTTGCGTGAAGCTGCCACAGAATCTGGTCGCTCAGATTGGTGTGATCGGTGATAAGGGCGTCCGCGGGAATGTCAAATTCCACCGGGATGGCGCGGCCGAGCGGACCGGGTTCAAGAGCGCCCGAAGGAACGTTCTTGTCTGCCTGCCAGAGTGTGACCTTGCTGGTAGTTTGATTCTTGCCGGAACCCGTGACGATGCGGCGGACGCAGCTGAGGTGCAGATCGATGCCGTGCGCGGCCTGCGTTTCAAATCGTAGTTGAATCCTGCCAGTCATGCGCCGGCCCGGAGAAATAGGCAGCGGGTCAAATTCACAATAAGAGTTGCCAAAACGCTCGTGGCGAATCGTCACGCGGATCGCATTCACGATTAGGATGGCGCTGAAGAGGTTGAATCCAAGGAGGAGGAAGACTCGCGGGTCACTCTTTCGCAGCAAATCTGGAATCAGGCCCAACATGAAGGGAGCAGTGATCAAGGTGCAAAACGCGGCGCCAATCCAGGCGGTAATGTAGCTCTTTTTGTTTACACTTTCCGCGCGCTTCAAGGACCAATCGGCGCGCCAGAGCCAGGGCAAAAGGGGGTTGGCTTCCTGGAGGGCGGCCTGCTTCTTCAGCAAACCGTATCCCTTGAAGGCACCGAAGATGAGGCCCGCGCCAACCAAAACGAAAAAAGCCGCTACGATGATGCCGAGGGCCAGGTTACTCGCGTGAAAATTCGGACTCGAAGAAAGCAGCCCGTAGAGAAAGAAGAGGCCCCCGCCCAGGAAAGGAAGGGCGAAAATGGTCAGAAATGCAGGGCCGACTTTCGACGGCTGGGCCATGAATCAATTTTAGAGCCGGACAGGGAATGGTGCGGTGTTTACCGGAGAATGGAAGCCGAAATAACACCTGACCAAGAGGGCAGGTGGGCCCCCTTAGCTTTTGGGACCGATGTGAGCCGGGATTTTTCTTGCGTCCGCGAACATTTCCTGCGATTTCAACGAATAACAACATGAGGAGCGCGCGTGGCTGACGACCACGAGCTTTGGCAAAGGATTTGCAGCCGCGATGCGAACGCGTTCGAGGCGTTCTATCGCGAGAATGCGGGGCGGCTTTGCGCTTACTTGCGGCAGATTGTCGGCAACGCGCAAGCGGCTGAAGATGTGATGCAAGAGACGTTCACCCAGATTTGGCGGTCGCCCAACGGCTTTCGGCTGGACTTGGGAACTCTACGCGGGTACCTGTTCGGGATTGGACGGAAACGGGCGGCGGAATGGTGGCGAAAGAGGGAGCCGCCTTCTGAAGACCAGCGCGCGAAAAGCGGAGAGGAAGGTGTGGAGGCCCGCGCAAGTTTTTCGTCGGTTGGAGACGCTTTCGCTCGCTTGGCTGAGGAACAGCGGTCGCTCCTGTGGCTGCGGGAAGTGGAGGGCCAGTCTTACGCGGAGCTGGCTGAGATTCTGCAGATTCCGGTGGGAACAGTGAAGTCAAGGTTGTTTGCTGCGCGGGAGGAGTTGCGGCGCATTTGGCACTCTTCCAGAGTTGGCGCAAGGAGCAAGAAATGAATTGTATGCAAGCGGCGGAATGTGTTTCCGCGCTGTTTGATGGCGAGCCGATCTCGGGGGAAACGGCCGCGCACCTTTCGGATTGTGAGGAATGCCGCGCTCGGTTGAACGACTATGCGGAGATGGGCGCGGAACTGCGCGACATGGCGAGCACTACAGCTCAGCAGACGATTCGAGAAGGGCGATGGAGATTTGCAGAACCTGCTGCTGCCAACCATTGGCTGAAGAAATGGAGAGGAACCATGCGGATACCAAGATTTGCGTTTGCGTTGATGCTGATTGCGATTTTCGCGCTTTCGGGGGGCCTAACCTTGGTCAAAGCTCGGGCGGGGGGAAATGGCTCGGTGTTATGGGTTTCGTTTAGAGTCCCGCCGACGGGCAAGATTATGCACTTGTCTGCTAGGACGGATCACGAAGCTGAGATGGGTTCCTTCGGGGTAGCGCGACTCCCTGGCCATATCTGGGTTTCAGCGCGTTTTGTCAGGAGAGAAGGGGAGCGCGTGCTGCTAGAGATTAAGACTGTATATCACGATCCGGGATTGAAAGAGCCGAACGGATGTACTGCCGATGAGGCACTGAAAAACATACCGGCTAGAGACTATTGGCTGGGGCCCGAGAACTTAATAAACGTTCCGGTCGAGGGGCTAGGGAATATGGAAGTCTCTGCAGAGTATTTGGATCATGTGCCGATGACGGAGAACCCGGTGGCGGCCTTAGACCCCACTCGTGATGATTTCCGAGTCATGTCGCCGGTCCTTATTCGAGGCAATCAAGTATTGCTCAACTTGACCGGGATGTCGGCCATTGAAAACTCAAAGGATGCTGTGATGCTTTACTCACCGGGATTGGGGCGATTCGTTTTTTCCCTCGTGCCTGTTCAAGGAGCAACCGAAGGGAGAATTCAAACCAGTGAAGTCAGCTTTACACTCGAAGGCGAGCGCTATCTGCTGTTGACGGGAGCGCCGATTACCCAGTCGGAGCGCGCTTGGGTGTTGTACCAACCAGAATGGAGGCCTCCTGTTTCGCAGCCGAACGCATCGTGGGGCGACAGTAAAATGCTTATGGGTGACAGTCTTCAGCGCCTCTTGGATTGGAAATAGGCTTTTAAATCGGGAAGGGGTGACGGCCTTCCTATTGCGCGAGAGAGAGGGAATTGGCGCCGATGAGGGCTCTGAGGTCGGCGGCAATTTTCTTGGACACTGTCTGAAGCTCTTCTCCCGAAGGGTCGCGGGAAAGTTCATAGCGCGCCGCGGGGGAATACGAAGTGACCGTGATGACGGGTCCGTGCCGCGGGTCTTTGGCAGGGGGATCCGCAAGTAGGTAGAGCGGTTGCTCAGGACTCTTCAAATTGTTCACACCCACATAGAGGATGATGTTCGGGCCGACCGGTTCGCCGCCGACAAGAAGGCGGCGCGCGCGGTTCATGTCATCAGCTTCGGCAAAAACGCCGCGTATGCGAACGCCCGACTTAGGAAGTGCCGCATTCGAAGAGACGCGTTGAGCGTCGAAGCCCGCCTGCGTGAGGGCGCGAACTAAATTTTCGGAAACGGCTTTCACTAATGTGTCCGCCTGTTCCGCGGGAGTTTCTTCTTTTTCCGATTCCGAGGCGTTGGCCTCCGTATTCTCCAGACCTGTCGATTCGGAAGCCGGAGATGCTCCAGTTCTCGGCACTCCGGAAACTGCGCGCGACGTACTGCCTGAAGTGCTACTTGGTTTGGAACGTGAGGAAGTGCGCGTTGTCTGAGGCTTCGGCGCTGGCTTGCGCTGAACCACGTCCAAATCAAAATCGCTCACGTAAACGACTGGTGTATCCGAGGGTACGGCGGCTGCGAGCGCAGGCTCGGGAGAGTTCGGTTCCGGCGACGACTGCTGCGGAATTGACTGAGCAGCGACAGGGAGGGCCAGAAGAGGCAGGACAAGCGAGATACGGAGAACCGTCATGCGATTCCTCGAAGCACGAAGCATAACAATGATTGGATGAACCGACGATGAAAATCGGCGCATCCACATCTAGGAGGAAGATGAAAATCGGGGGATTAGGGTTGTCTGCGCGGCCTGAATACAAAACCGCCTTCAAGAGTTGATTGTTTTACGATGGATTCAAAATCTGCCGCGTGGCTGGATAAACGCGACGGAAAGCGGCGTAGCGAGCTCTGAGAGTAGCAACGGCATCGGGTGCGGGATCAATGCGCGAAGCAACCCGGACGGCAGCAGCGCAGGCCGCGTCCACAGTGGGCCAGACGCCTGCGCCGACCGCCGCCAGAAGCGCGGCACCGTAAGCCGCTCCTTCCTCGGCTTCCACAATTTCGACTGAGTGGCTGTAAACGTCAGCCTGAATCTGACGCCAAAGCGGAGAGCGCGCACCGCCTCCACCAAGACGAATGCTGCTTACCGGAACATTCATTTCCTGGAACAAAGTGAACGTGTCGTGAAGGCTGAAAGCCACGCCTTCGAGAATCGCCCGTACGACGTGACCGCGCGTGTGCGAAGCGGTGAGCCCGACAAGCGCGCCGCGAGCCGTGCCGTCAAGATGAGGAGTGCGCTCGCCCATAAGATAAGGAGTCCAGAGCAGACCATCGGAGCCGGGAGGAACCTTCGCGGCTTCGGCGGTGAGATGGTCGTAGGACTCCGCCGCGCCGCTGGAATTCGACGTAAACGTATCGCGGAACCAGCGCAGCGAGAGCCCGGCCGCTTGCGTTACGCCCATGACGTGCCAGCGCCCGGGAATGGCGTGGCAAAAAGTGTGCACGCGGCCGCGAGAGTCGAGCGCGGGACGATCCGTGGCTGCGAAGACGACGCCGGACGTTCCAATCGTGGCGCTAACGGTGCCGGGAGAAACAATTCCCATCCCTACCGCGCCAGCAGCCTGATCTCCCGCGCCGGCGACGACCGGAGTGCCAGGCGCGAGCCCGGATTCCTCTGCGCCCTTGGCTGAAACTTTCGCGCAAATGTCAGGGGATTCGTGGACGGAAGGCAAAAGGTTTTCTTCAAGTGCGGCGGCATCCAACATTTCCTTCGACCAGCGGCGGTGCGCGACGTCCAGAAGCAATGTGCCGGAGCCGTCGGCCATGTCCGTGGCGCGCTCTCCCGTGAGCCGGAAGCGCACGTAGTCCTTGGGAAGCAGCATGTAGCGGACACGCTTCCAGTTGTCCGGCTCGTTTTCGCGAACCCAGAGAATCTTTGTAAGCGTAAAGTTGGGTAGCGCGGGGTTGCAGGTGAGCTGGATCAACCGCTGGAGACCGAGTGCGCGCGAGAGATCGTGGGCTTGCTTTTCTGTGCGAACGTCGCACCAAATCAGCGCAGGCCGAACGACGTTTCCTTTTTCATCGACCAAAACCGCGCCATGCATCTGGCCGGAGAAGCCCACACAAGCGACCTCTTTACCACTGAGATTTGCGCTTGCAAGCGCTTTGCGAACGGCGATGCAGGTAGCGCGCCACCAGTCTTCGGGATGCTGCTCCGCCCACCCGATTTGCGGAGTCGCGAACGGCTCATGATCTGCCGTTGCGGAAGAAACGAGCCGTCCGCTTTGATCGATGATTAGCGCACGTGTGCCGCTCGTGCCAACGTCAATCCCAAGTACGTGGATAAAGCCTCCTCGACCGCTTCACCAAATTTGTGGGGAACATCATATACAGTCATCCGAAGATGACAAGAGAGGGCAATGAGAAGCCACGATTTGCGCCGATTTCGCGGCAAGCCCCTCCCAATCAGTAGGTTAGCCGCCCACTTAAAGTTTTACTTTAAACTTTATGCCGCAAAGTAGATTGCGGTTCGCTTCACTTGGCTATTGTCGCGCCTCAATCCCGGGTGAGGAGCTGTTTGAGAAGCCGAGAGAGTCAGCCAAAAGCTCAGCTCACTTGGTTGGTCATCAAGAAAAGAGGCCGCATGTCGAAGCTTGCATACTGAGGACGCAACCGCTCAGTGTTGTACTGCTCCTTGATGTTGACCAGTTTCTTCGTCGCGGTGACAGTTTCGAGCGGTATGTTGTCGTAGTGGCCATTCTTGAGAACGACCAGCCGCCCGCTGATATTTTTGAGCAGAAGGTCCAAAGCCAGGTTGCCGTAAGCCATCGGCGCGATGGAATCAATGGCGTCGGGATCGCCGCAGCGCACGAGGTAGCCGAGTTTCTGGTTGATGACGTCGATTCTCTTGCCGTTATTGAATTTTGCCGAGAGTTCGCGCACTTTTTCAGCAACGATATCGCCGATGCCGCCGAGTTTCTTATGGCCGAAGGCGTCGGCCTCCACTCCTTCGAACACCATTTCCCCACCTTCAAACATCGCGCCTTCTGATACAAGAACAATCGAGTACTTGCTCGGATTCTTGCGGCGGTCGGCAACCAGCAGCTCGGTGAGGCGCTCGATGTTGAACTTAAATTCGGGAATGACGCAACGATTGGCGGCGCCAGCCATCGTCGGAAGCATGGCAGTAAATCCTGCGTAGCGGCCAAAAACTTCCAGCACCATGAACCGTTCGTGCGAGCCCGCGGAAGTACGCAGGCTATTCACCATCTGAATCGTGCGTGTGACACAAGTGCTGAACCCGATGCAGTAGTCGGTGCCGGGGACATCGTTGTCCATCGTTTTCGGAATGCCGATGACTTTGAAACCTTCTTTGTGGAGTCGAACGCCGTAGCTCAGCGTGTCATCGCCACCGATGGGAACTAGCGTGTCAATGCCCAGCCACGCGAGATTCTGGAGAACTTCGGACGTTAAGTCGTTCTTATCCCCAGTGAATTTGCTGCGGAGATGCTGGGGAACGTTCGCCTTACTGACGCGCCCGGGATTGGTGCGCGAGGAATGTAAAAAAGTGCCGCCAGTGCGGCCGGCCCGGTCAACGGTTTCTTCGTCGAGAAGAAAAAAGTTATCGGAGTTGTCGAAATCCTTCTCGCGGACCATGTCCACCAGGCCGGCCCAGCCGTGGCGAATGCCGATGATCTGATAGCCTTCGCGCAGAGCCCGCAAAGTAACAGCGCGGATTGCAGGATTGAGGCCGGGAACGTCGCCGCCCCCGGTGAGAATGCCAATGGCCCCTCTCTTGGTCTTGACGTTTGCCATGTGTAGATAGCCCGCTCTCTCGTGAAATGTGGAACAGAGAATTATCCACTTTGCCGCGACTTTTAGGAAGGGGTGGAAGAACCATTCGTTTTTCTGCGCGAATGCATTCAAAAAAGAAGGGCGGATTGAAGTCCGCCCTTGTTGAGTCAAGTCGATCAGAAGTTTTTACGTTGCGGGTGTTGCCGCCATCGAATCTTGAATCGTAAGCATATCAGTACGCACTTTTTCCCATTCGAGCAGTGTGAGCCCGTGAGACGCAAAGAACTTCCGGATTTTCGCCGAGTCCCAATTCATGACTTTTTCCATGACCGGAACAAGGACGCTCATCGCGTTGTCGCTAAGTACGGTGCGCTTTGCAATTCGCGCGATGAACTTGGCTTCGCTGACGGCGATGGTCAGGCCGTCGTACTGATTGACATGCATCATCACCGGCAAGTCCGAGCTGCCGTCACCCATGTAAATAATCTGGTCGTGGCTGATGCCGAGGCTTGCGCGAAGTTCTTCGAGCACGGTGATCTTGCCCCAGCCCGCGGAGGCGCGAATGATGGAATCGACTTCGCCTGATTCTTTATAGCGGAAGCGGGTGCCGAAGATGTGATCCGGCGGAACGATGCCTTCAAGCGCCGACTGAATAATCTCCTGCGGTGCGGCGGAAATCACATTGAAATGGAATTTATATCCGTCACCGAAGCTGTCGAGCGCGCGGGCAAAAAGCGCCACGTCGTGCTTCAAGCGGATGCGTTTGCCCGTCTCGATGAGATGTTCGCGCCGCACGCGCCGAAAATCCGGGTCATGCAGAATGAGATAGCTTAGCTCTGCGCCTTGTTGGACGAGATTGATCCCCGCCAGGCCTTTGACCTTGTCATGAAACCCGTGAAAACCGATGAGCTCACTCAGAGCGACTCCAGAATCGTTGAAGCTGAGCGTCTGGTCAAAATCGCTGGCCAGCAAGTATTGTTTCGCCATGTACTGGTACTCCTTGTGTTCCTTTCCAAAAAGAGGGATGACTCCCGGGGAGCCAAACCTTCTAACGACACCTTAACCGCGTTAATCGCTCAATCCCCCACAAATTATTTTGATGGGTGCGATGCGAGAAAAGTGTCAACAAACCATTATAACTCTATTGGATGCTGCCTAAGGGTAAAGGACACAAAAAAAAGGAGATGCGTGTAGAAAAAGCATACAGAGTCGCCCAAGTTCCACAGGGGGACGGGCATGCCGGAGGGGAAGAAAAAGAGAAGCCAATTGTCCAGGGCAGCTAGCGACTGGACGAGGAAGTCTCGAAACTCGAAGGCAGAAACAAGGATTTTAAGCGGTTAAGCCAGTCCATTGACGACGTGATGGGCTGGTCCAGTTGAGGATTCACGACGGGCTCATCGGTAACCGTGTAGAGCCGGCCGTTGCGAAGGTAGAGCGCTTGAGTTTCGGCGCGGTTCAGCGGGCGAGCGCCGCGGCGGCCGAAAACGGCGAGCTGATTGCCGGATTCATCCACCGCGCGGTCGCGGTCGATGCCCTTCGAAATGGCGAGGGCGGGGCCACGCGTTCGAGCGGTAGCAATCAGCTTTGGCGTTGGCCGTGGGCTGAAACCAGAATAGTGAGCAGGGTCACCCCAAGGCGAAACGATTTGCAAAACGCGAAAGCCATTCTTGCCGTCGGCAACAAACGCGAACGTGCTGGCAGCGACCATGCCGATCTTCAGATCGTTCACGTCATTGAGCTGGCCTTCGGCGTTGAAGATTTGATCGAGCTTTGGAGCGTCCGGCTTTTCCACATCAACGATCGCTAAGCCTTGTTTGCCAGCGGAGACATAAGCGTACGTGCGCGCAACATAAACGTTGCGGGCATCTTCGAGAGCAACTAGTGCGTTTACCACAGGCTTTGGTTGTGCCAGATCGGTGACGTCCAAAACTTTCAGTCCGTCGCGATCCACCACCAAGGCGTAGCGGAATTGCACGGCAATGCCGCGGGGATCGTTCAATGTGGGCGAGCCAATCGTCGCCGTGACGCGCGGCGCGAGCGGATTGCCAAGGTCCACAACAATCAAGGCTTTATCCGTCAACACGTAGGCGAACGTTCCGGCAATAGCAATGCGGCGCGCTCCTGTAAGGACGCCACCAGGATTGAATGCAAGAGCGCGCTTCAGGAAGTTGTTTGTGGGATTGCCGTCGAGCAACGTGCCCACGCCGGGGCTTTTCGATTTCAAATTCGGGTTGCCGATGATAACCAGGCCTTCTTCTTTATCCGCAACGTAGAGAAAACCGTAAAGCAAGTGAATCGGCTGCTCTTCGTTCTCGGGCAATTGTTGACGGAGCGGATCGACGCCAAGCGTCGTGGGTGAAACAATCGCCGTTGCGTTCTTCGTCGGAACAAAAAAGCGCTGGCCGATGGGCGAAACTGGCGCTGTCGTAATTTTCTCGGAGAAGCCTTTGTTGTCTATATTCGCCATGTCGTAGACACGCAGGCCATCCTTCCCAGTCGCGGCGTACGCATACTCGCCACGCGCCTGAATGTCGAGGACGTTGCCGGAGTGCTCCGCAGCTGCGTGAAGATTGCGGCCTTGAGCGGCAAACCTCTTGTAATTATCGGGATAGGCGATTCGCTGAAGATCGCTTCCGTAAATCGCTTCCGGTTCGTCGTGTTCAGCCACGGCGATGGCTTCCAGGCCCTCTTTGCCTGTCGCCACATAAATGTAGCGGCCCATGAAGTTCATGAAATTTGTCCCTTGCAGCAAGAGCTGGGCCATCCAGGCGTTGTTGTCGTTCTCGGCGGAGACGTGGCAATCGCTGCATTGCTTCGTTTCTCTTGCGCGAACAGTATGTGGCACAAACGTGCTGAAGGCCTGGCCGGAGAATCCCGGCGCGGAAATCGTTTGCTGCGTGTAGTAGAGCCACTCGCGATTCGCATTTTGCGAACTGACCAATATGGCGCAGGACGAGCGCGCGGGCGCGATGCGATGCCCAGTGACCGTCCCATCGACTCCCAGCATGTAAATGTCGTCGCGCAAAACTTGAAAGTTGTAGGTGGTGTAATTCTTTGTGAGCAATCCTTCATTGTGAAGCATCGGACGGCGCGCGTTCGCGGTCATTTGCAAGTGGCAGCCGAAGCATGTGGGCGTCCATGATGTATGGCATGAGTAGCACGTCATTTTGTCGTTGGAATGAGCCAGCGCCGCGTCGTTATCTGGACTTCGTGCGGCGACTGTTCCATCTTTGCTCATCAGCTTTGCGCGCAGCGATTTCAGGTTGAAATGCTCGTTGCCGGGCGTGATCGTGTCCAGCGTTTGAACAATCTCCCATTCCTTGTTTTCTTCAGACATCGAGTGCTGAATCACTCTGTCGCCGCGCCATTCGAATCGCTTCAAACCCCAGGGCGTTCGCAAACCATCCAGGTGACGGCCCCGCTCGCCTCCGGGAGCGACCGGATCAAGAGCCGCCGGTCCCGAAGTCAGCAACGTCGCTTTCCTCCGAATCGTGCCGTGGCAATCAATGCAGTCAATTTCCACCGCCGCGCGCGGCTCGCCGTAAATCTTTCCGTTCCCGTGATTGTCCTGCTCGAAATGGCAATCGTTGCACTGCATTCCTTTTTCCAGATGGATGTCCGCAAGATGTACCGCCTTGCCAAAACGATCCGGATCGTCGAACGCGATTTGCTTGCCATCTTTATCGAGCCAGTTTCCTTTGCGGTCGTGGCTAAACACGGAGCGGAAAACCCAGCCGTGGCCGTGAAAATCGGCAAACTGCGTGGTCTTCAATTGCTTGTTGAACTCGGTACTGCCCGTTTGCTCCAGGAATTTCTCATCACTCCAAAGCCCGCGCGCCGCTGACGCTTCCGGATTGCGCAGATACGATTGAAACCGCTCTTCCTCCGAAGGATTGCGCTGCTCTTTCGGGTACATTTTGTCGCCGTCGCTTTCGTTGTCCCACCAAGTCAAGCCAAAGTAGGTCGCAACCATATTCGTGCCGGGATGAATGTGGCAGACCATGCATTGGCTCGAGGGAATCGAACGGGTAAACGCGTGCTTGATGGGATGGCCGGGCTCATCCTTCGGAATCGTGGGATCGGAAGAGGCGCTAAATCCCGAATGGCCAAACGATCCGTAAACACCTGAGTGTGCAGTGTCGCGGTCGTTGGCGTAGATCACGTGGCACGCCGAGCAGCCGCTTCCGCGGTAATCCCCGGGATGATCGTTCGTTCCCGGAAGCGACAGGATTGGATCGAGCAAGCGCGTCTTCTGCAGCCCAAGGAAAACAGGATCTGTGCGCAACTCTGTACCAAGACCGCGATCACTGAGCTTGTCGTCGGGCTTCCCCGGAGCTTCTTCGCGATTCGGGTTGCCAATTTCCGCTTTCTTGTGCCCGCCGCGCTCGAAAACTCGCAGGACATTTCCAGGTTGCGAGATCTCCCAGCGATAAAGAGGATCAAGTTCCGGAAGCACGCCCTTGGAGCGGGTGTCCTCTGCGGTCGGCTTGGGCAATGTCTTGATGGACTGCGGCAGGCCGTCGCGATTGTAACTCTCTCCGAAGCGCGCGTTCTTCGACGGATACCCTCCGTTGTTGTAGAGCGCCGCGCCCCAAAGGAGTCCCGCGTGCGTCATCATGCTGGTGGAAACCGCGCGTACTTCTGCCGCGTGACAGCCAATGGCTCCGCAGGTCTCAGGCGCAACGCGCAAATCGCCCGGATTGACAAACTTGATGTATTCCGCGGATTCCTTCAACCATAGAGTATAGGCGCGCTCGGGGAGATTTGCGCGATTCTTGAACGCCGCATTACGCGGCTGCACATGAGCTTTTTCTTTGATGGAATTGTATTCCGCTGAATTTGGCGCTGTTCCGGGCGCAATGGACGCTGAAGAGTTTCCTCCGTGGCAATCCGTGCAGCCGAGATGCACCGTTTTCGTCGGATGCATTGTTGGTTCATCGGTCGAAGTGTGGCACGAAACACAGCCGGAGGATTTTCGGTCCGCCGCTTCTTGGGATTGACCCACCGTGGAGGCAGCGCTGGGCTGCAGCCTGGCATGGTTTGCAGAGGCGGACGAAAGAGCCAAGAGAAAAGACAACGCAGAGATGCAGAGTGCGCAGAGATTTCGCGGAGATGAGGCGTCGGATTTGTGGAAAGAGATCATCGTCGGCGCGCCTCAGAAGGTAAACTTCACCGAGCCGAAAAGCGAGAACTGCGTGCGGCCCGTGTAAATATCTTTGAAACCCTGTCCCGGCTGGAGCGCCGAAGCGCCTCCGGTGAGCACGATGTTTTCTGTGAGCGGCGGGCGATATTCCACGCCTATGCCCGCGTCTTCGCCAATCGCATGATGGATCGGCGACTGAAACAGCAAAAACTCCAGCGGCTCGGTGCGTTCGAATCGCAAATAATTGAAATTCGCAAAGCCTTTCAGCTTTGGAGTGATATCAAAATCCGCGCCCGCGTTCGCAAGAAAAATTCCCGGGTTCACGAAATTGGCCTGTCCTTCTTCTTTGCTGGCCCGCAGCGAGGGAATCAGGCTGCCTGGAGTTGTCAGCAGCACGCCAGAGCCCAGCAAGCGAATCCCCTCGCGATTCCAGAAGCTGAACAGTCCTCCCGCAAAATTCGGCAAGTCCACAATGGAGTCAAAGCCGCGCGCGCGTCCATCGCGAGGATTGGCGTCACCCGACGTATAAAACGCAGAAATGCGGTAGCGCATCCAGTCTTTGTCGTAGGAGACTTCCGCGGCGGCCATCTGTGCATTGACCGTCACACGTCTCCCTGCAATCGGATTAAAAGTGTCCTCGCCAATCGCTTGGTAGAAAGCGTGCGTGAGATTCACACGATGAATGTGCCCGCTGCCCAGCCAGCCGAAATAGCCGACGCGAATCCCGTGCAGAATCGGGCCAGTCCCGGGATTTTGGTTGATGACGTTTCCGACCGGCGCGGGGCGCACCAAAAATCCGTTATCGTCGTAATGCAGACTCGGATCGTCCTTATTCCAGGCGGCCACGAATTCCGCCGTATAACTGGGGAAAAAGAAATCCTGCAAATACACGTTGCCCAGCACGACCTGCTCGTGCCTACGATCGAACGTATTTAGCCCGCTGTTCGTATTTTTCTCGAGGAAATGAAAATACGCAACGTTGTACTCGATCCGGTCGCTGTGGAGATTGCCGAAAACTCGCAGGGCGGGTTCTTCGTCGACAAACAAAAAGCCCCGGAAGTCCGCGTTGAATTGCTGAATGCCCGCGCGCGCCGAAACGAAATCATAATTCTGCCCCAGGTCATGCAGCTTTACTTCGACGAATGCTTCCTGCAAGCCCAAATGATTGTCAAAACGGTTGGTGCCGCTTCGGACGTCAGGCCCGACGATGCCGAGTTCGCGCACCTTCAGATCATTCAGGCTGAACTCCGGCGTGACGCGTATGCGCCAGTCCACCGGCTTGAACGACGCGTCGCCATGAAACAAGTCAAACGAGAAGCGCAGCGTCTCGTCGAGGAACGCCTGTTCACCTTTGCCGAAAAAATCGGAGCTGCCAGCGCGCACGCTGCTTACATTGCTTGGCGAAGGCACGCGGCGGCCATCGACAAAAGTTTCCGCCGAAGCCGTCAGATCCAGGAATAGCTGCTGGCCTAAGTGCTCCGGCCAAATCGGCTCATCACCTTTCAATCGATTCCGGTTGAACGGGTCATACCAGTGCGGCTTCGAGTAGAGGTACTCGCCTTTTTGCGGGTAGCGCCGGTAATCCGGTTGTTGCAAAGCCCAGCGATTCGGCACCGCGTTGTAAACATCCGCGACGGGCGGAAGCGTTTCAGCAGAAGCATTTTCGATGTAGTTCAGATCAGCATCGAGCCGATGCCGAAGCTCGCGATAGACGCCCGCGGTCGCGGCGCCGCCTGCGGGTAGAGCAGGTCCAAGGTCAGAAAACCGGGGCAAACGCGAACGCGCTTCTCCGGCCCCGCTGGCAACAAGTGAAATTTCCAGCGTGGTGACTTCGTTTGGCGAAAGCGCAAGCTCCGCGAGCGCAAACGGAGTATAACTCTGTGCCTCCGCGCGCAACTCATATTTCCCAGGTGGCAGGGGGAACAGCCGGAAGATCCCTTCTGCGGAAGATGTCGCAGTGAAGGTCTTTTCAGATTGCAAATTCCGTAACGTCAGGACCGCGCCGGGAATTGGCGGCGCATTACCCTGAGAACTCGTTGTGTCGCGGACAAAACCATCGAGCGCCGCTGTGTTTTGCGCCTGTTGGCGTGGAATTCGCTGCGGCGGGCCTTGCTCGCGGGATTCCTTCACCGAACTCTGCGCCGGCGCTGACGTTTGCTCTTGGAAGGTCTTTGCTGTAAGCGCAAAGGAAAGGAAGAGGCACGAAAAGCAAGCCACGCACACTTCGCGCCAGTGTAGTCGCAGAAAAGGACCAGTCATTCCGTCGGCCTGAATGTTTCCGCAAAAAAAAAAGAAATCGCGTTCTAGCTAACAACAGGCAAAACGATGGAGCAACATGTTTCCTTCGTGCCTGGAGCGTTTCAAATAACAAGCCTCGAGCCGGCGCCATTCACCAATACGCCGCAAACGGGATGCAAATCGGTTGAGCCAGAGCGAGCACGTGCGTTACAACGAGAGAACCCTCGATGGCCATCACTCACAAGTTGCGCAAGCCCGTCGAATCTTTTCAGGCGCTTCGCCTGCAACGAAAAGTTCTCGTCGTTGGCGTTTTTCTTGCCTTGGGCCTTGGCGGCCTGCTCGCGCTTCTCTTATGGGGTTGCGGCGGAGGGAGTGCCACGCCGGCTTCCCCTCCTCCTCCGCCGGTCGTTCAGCCACTTCAGTCTTCCGATGTGCAAAACATTGTCCAAGCCGCCGTGAACTCCGCGAATGTGGACATGATCGTTGCGGTAGTGGACCGCGCGGGATTTGTGCTCGGCGTATTTCGCACGCAGAATGCCCCCGCCACGGCCACCGGAAATTTTGGGCAAGCTCAAGACGCGAATGACCTCGCCGTAGCTCTCGCGCGCACCGGTGCGTTCTTCAGCAACGACAAAGCGCCGCTCTCTTCGCGAACGGTTCGGTTCATCAGCGGAATCCACTTTCCGCCGGGCGTGGCGAATCAGCCTCCAGCCGATTTGTACGGCATTGAAAACACCAATCGTGGATGCACGCTGGTGAACGATCCAAGCTTCACAAGCAAGATCCCGCCTTCGTTGGCGCTCGCGGGAGGATTCGGTCCCGGCGTCATTACCGGGAAGGCGGACGTGAACGATTCAAACGCAACGGCTGTAAATCCGGGCGGCGTGCCAATTTTTTACAAAAATGTTGTTCTAGGCGGAATTGGCGTTGTCACTTCAGCAAACGATCTGAGCGTGGCCGAATTCGCCGCATTTTCAGGATCAACGACACCACGAAGCGGTCCCACCGACACTTTCGGCCCTACACCCGCCGCTCCAGGAGTCGTTTTCATTGGCGGAGTCGCTCTTCCCTTCGTCGATCAAACGTCACTTCCTACGGGTCTCTCCGCGGGTCCGGTCGGCGGCACCGGAAGTTTTTTAGTCGCGCCAACCAACAGTCAGGGACAGCCGCCAGAAGGCGATTTAATTACACCGGCAGCAGGTCCTATCGGCGGCTTAAGCGCAACGGAAGTAACGCAGATCTTGGACAACGCCGAAGCGACCGCAAACACCACGCACGCCGCGATTCGCTTGCCCATCGGTTCGCGCACCCGAATGGCGATTGCCGTTGCCGATTTGGACGGAACCGTCATCGGTTTACGCCGCATGCCCGATTCCACGGTCTTCAGCATTGATGTCGCTGTGACCAAGGCGCGCAACATGGTCTATTTCAATAGTGCTTCGCGAACGGCTGCGGACCTGAATGGCGTCCCGACGGGCACCGCGGTCACCAACCGTACGATCGGTTTCGGCGCGCAGCCGCTCTATCCTCCGGGAATTGATGGCTCCAGCGCCGGTCCTTTCTTCAATCTATACACCGTGGACCTCGCCAATCCTTGCACGCAGGGCTTTCAATCCGGCGCAGCGAATTCGAACAAGAGCGGAATCGTGTTCTTTCCAGGAAGCTCAGGTTTGTATCGCAATGGAACGCTTGTCGGGGGACTTGGCGTCAGCGGCGACGGCGTGGATGAGGACGACTATGTCACAAATGGTGGTGCGGCTGGATTCGAAGCGCCCGCCGCGATCCGGGCAGACCAGGTGATGGAGCAAGGTGTGCGCCTGCCCTATTTCAAGTTCCCCCGAAACCCCACGAACTAGATAGAAGCCATCCCGCAAATGCTCTTTAGGAGGTCGGAGCTTAGCTCGGACGTTAAGAAGGGCGCCAATGACGGGCTTTGGCCCCTGAAGAAGTCTCCCAATCCTAACGGCGACGCGGTCTCTTGACCCGCGACATCTTTTCGAGCGCTTTCGTAAACTCTTGGAGCGTTTCCGGCAAGGCCTCGCTGTAAACGAACTGTCCGTTGCGGCGACAATTAATCAACCCGGCTTCGCTCAATATCTTTAGATGATGCGAAACCGTCGCCGGCGTGACCCCGCGCATCGAGACAATCTCGCCGCAATTCATCTGCTTGTTGCGGGAAATGGCTTCAAAGATGCGCAAGCGCGTCTCATCCCCCAACGCTTTGGAGATTTTCTCAATTTGCGAGCGGTTCATTTAGAGCGTTTCCCTGTCCTGCTTGGAGTCTAACGAATTGCCACTCCCGCCGCCACCAATGGAGTCCCCGCAGAGCAAAGTCTTTCAAATATGCATGTAACCTGATACTTCGATAGTCATCTAAATGTCGAAACCTCGGAGGCCGGTTGGGCACGCACGACGTAAAGAGGGCTTTCGGGCAATCCTTGGCAAGAACGGAGACCAAAATGAGCAGTTCAAAGAGATTGCAAGGAAAAGTAGCGGTAGTCACAGGCGGAAACAGCGGCATCGGGCTCGCTACGGCAAAGCGCCTGCAGGAAGAAGGCGCCCACGTGGTCATCTCGGGCCGCAACAAAAAAACGCTCGACGAAGCCGTGAAGACCATCAGCAACGGCGTTGTGGCGGTCCAGGCCGACGTTTCCAAGCTCCCGGACGTGGATAAACTGTATTCGGAGGTTGCCAAAAAGCACGGGAAAATCGACATCCTGTTCGTGAACGCGGGAGTAGCCAAGTTTGCCCCTCTCGCCGAGACGCCTGAAACACTATTCGACGAACAGTTCGATACCAACATCAAGGGCGCGTACTTCACCGTGCAGAAGGCGATTCCGCATTTGAATGATGGCGCCTCCATCATTTTGAATACGAGCGTCGCCGACCGCAAAGGCACTGCCGGCGCGAGCGCCTATGCTGCTACGAAAGCCGCTTTGCGTTCTCTGGCCAGAACCGCAGCCGCGGAACTCGTGGGCCGTGGGATCCGCGTCAATTCTGTAGCGCCAGGGCCAATCGTCACCCCGATATTTGAAAAGACCAATCTTCCGAAACAAGCCGTGGACGATTTCGCCAAGGACATCGTTGGAAAAGTCCCGATGAAGCGCTTTGGTCAGCCGGAGGAAGTCGCGGGCGTCGTCGCATTCCTGGCCTCCCAAGACGCCTCCTACATCACCGGCGAAGAAATCAACGTGGACGGTGGCCTGGGCCAAATCTGAAGTTCAAAACTGAAGTTCAAGAACTAATGTTGAGCCAGAACGATGGCGGCTGCGACTCAAACCGCAGCCGCTTTTCTTTGCAAATTTCGTTCTGCCAGCTCACTGCGCGCCACCGGAAGGATCGGGCGAAGTTGAGGAATTCACATCGAGGAACCACGCGTGTTGAGCATCCCCGGGAGCATAACAGTTTCCGTCAGCCGCATATTTTGCGGCGCAACGCTTGGTGAACTCTTTCCTCCGCGGCGATTGTGCGAATTGCCATACTGCTGCGTCGGGACTCCCGCTCTTTACGGGATATGGGGGATCATGCGGAAAAGCGCATCCGGGAGAAGGTGGGCACGCATCGTTGTAGGCCCAAATTACGAAATCCCGGGTTGCGGCATGTTCGCGTATGTCACGGACAGTGGTAATGTTCCTGTTCCGATCCTCTCGGACGGGCATGTTCGAGCAATAGGCGCCAGGGCGGAAGCCGGCGCGCACGAGTGCCTCCGACCATGCAGCCAGATAAGCGTGGTATGTCTCCGGCAGCCGGCCTCCTTCTTCGATATCCAAAAAAACGATTGTTCCTGGCGAAAAGCCCTCGGCTCTTGCAGACGCCCCAGCCTCCTCTCCCTCGCGAGCGCCCCTCGCTTTCGCCGCTGCTTCGTTCTTGAGTTCGCTGCTATCCGGTCCTCGGTAGAGAACCACAAAACCAAAATCGAGCGAGCGGAGAAACTCGCGTTTGCCGCTCCAGGTATTGTTTTTTTCACCTGGTGGTGCGCTGAGCCAGTAGCTGGCGAAGGCGAAATCCTTCCGCAAAAGTTTCATGCCGTCATCGCCGGGGTAATCGTTGCGATCGAAGCCCAGGTAGCTTTTTTCCGCCCCGTCTGGCATGGGCAGGACGCTTCCCTTCGCGGCAAAGACGAATAACATGGCCACCGCGATCAGCAGCAGGGAGCAAAGTTTTGTCGGAGCCGACTTTGGATTGAGCACGGTCATGGGCTTATCGCCATTTGGAGTGCGGCAGCCCAGCTGCCGCTTTTCTGTTATTAACCCTCCCGAAGTTTGTGTCCAGCAAGATTCCCCAGGCCGTCATAAGCCGCGTACTTATATGTTTCACTCAGCGTCGGATAATTAAAAACCTGTTCAATGAATTCGTCGATTGTCAGTCCCTTATCCAGCACGGTCAGCCCAATGTGAATCAACTCCGTAGCATTTTCGCCGATCATGCTGACGCCGAGAAGTTTTTTGTCCGTGCGCGCGAAGATGAGCTTGAGCATGCCCGCTGTATCGCCAGTAATGTGGCCGCGGGCATTGTTTTCGTAGAGCGCGCGCCCTACCACGTAATCAATTTTCTTTTCCCTGCACGACTCTTCCGTTTCTCCCGCAGCCGAAATTTCTGGAATCGTGTAAACACCCATCGGCAGCAGGGAAGCAACACGCTGTTTGTATTTCAACCCAAACGCATGACACACCGCCACGCGCCCCTGCTCCATCGAAGTCGATGCCAGCGCCGGAAATCCGATAACGTCGCCGGCGGCATAAATGTTTGGAACCGCCGTGCGATAGTTTTCATCCACAGAAACGTAGCCGCGATCATTCAGTGCAAGCCCAGCTTTTTCGAGCGCGAGTCCATCCACCGCGGCTCGCCGCCCTGCTGCAAAAAGCGCCGCCTCTGTCTCAAGGACTTTGCCGCTCTTCATCGTGAGCCGCACTCCGCCCACAGAATTCACCGTCTTCACCGGGCGCTCGTTGAACCAAAAATGCATGCCGAGCGATGTGAGTCGGTCGCGCAGCCGATTCGAGATTTCGTAATCGAGGAAGGGAAGCAGCCGGTCGCGCCCGTCCACCAAAGTAACTTCCACGCCCAGCGCCATGAAAATAGAAGCGTATTCGCACCCGATGACCCCGCCGCCAATCACTGCAAGGCTTTTCGGGATGCGATCCATCTGCAGAAAAGTGTCCGAATCGAAGGTGTGAACATCATCAAATGAAATTTCCGCCGGCCGATGCGGCTTTGAGCCGGTAGCGATGAGGATCACCTCGCCTTTCAGTCGGCGCATTCCATCCGCCGACGAAGCGACAATGGTGTGGCAATCTTCAAAGGCCGCCTGCCCGCGAACCAGCTCGATCTTGTGCAGCGCCAGATTCTTCAGAATGCGTCGCCGCTCCATCTCCACGACTTCGCGTTCGTGATGCATGAAGTCATGCACCGTGAGATTTTCCTTGAGCGAATAGTCTATGCCGTAGAGCCCGCGCTGCTGCAGACCGGAAAAATAGAGGGCCGACTCGCGCAGCGTTTTGCTGGGAACCGTTCCAGTGTTAATGCAGCTTCCGCCCATGTGCTGGGCGCGCTCGATGATCACCACGCGCTTCCCAAAATAAGCAGCCTGCGCTCCCGCCTTTTCTCCAGCCGGGCCGCAGCCAATCACAATCAGATCAAAATCCTCTGTCGAACCCACTTAGCCTCCAAGCGATGCACGATGGCCAATATCCAATGCGGACCTTTGGGAGAATTCTAGGGGAAGACTCACCTGAACAGACAAAATTTGTTGTGGAACTGTGACGAATTCGGTTGGCAGAGATGAGGGGCCCAGACACACACGAAAGGCGCACAAGAAAAGATGGACATGCGAGCGAAGCGGTGATAAGAAGTAACTCTCGGCCATGCCCAGTCCCCCGGAAAGCCCCCTCGGCCGCCCTCAGGGATTATCCGATGTTGAAGCTCAATATATCGTTCGGCTGGATTCCGAATTGCCTTTTGCTGCATCTAAGAAAATGGGGGGAGGGCCTATCGGCCATGACGGCACAGGCTAAGCAGCGTACGCTGAAAATATTGCTGATTGCCTGCGGCATCCCGGCCACCGTCTTCGCTTTCCGTTCTTTTTACCTCCAGGAATTGTTTTTTGCATTTCTTCTGTTTGCCATGCTGTTTCTGTTTTTGTTGCTCGTGTCAGGAGCAGCCGTTGGAGTGTGGCTGCTCTACGCTCGGGCAGTGGTCTATCTCGCTACGCGAACTGCCAGACAAGGGCAGCGCGCTTTGCCCGCAGCCAGAGCGACGGTTTTGTGGCTGGCCCCCACAGTCATTCGAACCGCTGGAGCGGTTTCGTCGGCACAGCACACTTTGTTTTACCCATTCGCTGGCCCGCTACGCAGATGGTTGCGATCTTTTCGTCTGGATGGGGCTCACTTCCGCGAAGACGCCGAACGCGCCGTCAAGCACTTGCGCCTTTTGCATAAGCAAAGCTGAGATACACTCGCCCCCCGTTGTACCGCAAGCGGTGGTGATTCGTTTCGTGAGGTTGTCTATCTCCGGTTTGCTGCAACAGAGATAGGTGTTTCTACTGCCTGCCAATCACTTCCCGACCATGAGGATAGAAAACGAGTCCGCAATCATGGGGCCGCGAGGCGGCCGTCCGGCAGGGCCGGGCTTGGCGTCTGGTGCTGGCGGGCCGTATTCAGCCGCCATGGTTAGCAGGTGATTTGTCTTTGTGTCGAGCGCAAGGGTCTTCGCGCCGACCATGGTCTGCAAAGTTTGCTCGACACTGAAATCGGTGGGGCTGTTTTCCTTGATGAACGTCATCGTGCCGCCGTTTTCGGCGCTGATCGCTTCCATCGTCGCGGGATTGAAGGCGACAGTATCCACACCGCTGCCCGTGGGAAGCGTCGTGATGATGTTGCCGTTGTCGGCGTTGACGATCACCACGACCGGTGCCGGCTGTCGGTAATACGCAAACAGAATGTGATTCTTCGCGTCGAAGGCGAGCCCGCTCCCGCCCGTGCCCTTCGAGCTCATATCGTAATGCGCGGTGACCGTAAGGTTTTTCGCGTCCACGACAGCAATATTGGCCTTGTCCGCGATGTTGACGTAGATCGTGCCTTTGCCATTGCTCACGGCTTGCTCTGGCGCGCCGCCGAGGTCGAGCGTTTTGACTACCGTTCCTGACTTCGCGTCGATGATCGTGGCGTGTGGCGGCTGATGGCTGAGCACCCACACGCGCGCGTTGTAGGGATCGGTAAGGATGCCGTCGGGCCGGCCCTCCACGTCAATCGTCTTGATGACTTTCAGGGTCCGCGCGTCCCACATGGTGATTGGCTTCGTCGTGGAAAAGCCGTGGTGGGATTTGGGATCCACCGTAGCTCCGCCGGCGCTGACGTTCGAAATCGATCCAACCGAGTCGAGCGTATCCAGGTCGAAGACCGTCAGGCGTCCCGCTTGCCCGCCGCGAGGAATATATAAACGGCGCGCTTTCACGTCCGCAAAAATGTAGTCGTATCCACCTTCGCCGCCGGCTTTTTCAGTTTTCAAAACTTTGTAAGGGCCAGAGCCGGAAGGATTCTGCGCGAGTCCAACGAACGCAGGAATCGCGAAAGTTGCCGCAAGAACAACAGTCAGGAAAATTATCCGTGTGCGTTGCATAAAACCATTCCTCCACCGACCTGGAGAATCAGCACGTGCCTTAAGTGCGAGCGACTATACACCAAATCCACCAGCATCCATCAGCCATTCCGAGTGACAGAGAAGTGGCGAAAAGGGGCACATAAGAGGGCGTATTAATTGTGTGTTTAGGTTGGCTGCACAATGATTGAGCCGCGAAGGGCTTTGTGCGTGAACTCTCGAAGAAACAAGCCTTCAGGAGAAGGAGGAATCCATGCGCATTCTCCGACCCGCAAACATCCTGCGAATCACGACCATTGCCACCGTGGCTGGCCTGTTCCTCGCGGGAATCTGCTCCGCTCAAGAAAAGAAGGTCAAAAGGTCAGACTTGCCACCTGCGGTTGAAAAAGCCGTGGCCGGCGTGAGCAAGGGTGCGACGATCAAAGGATTCTCCGAAGAAAGCGAAAACGGAAAGACGACTTACGAAGTGGAAATGGTCGTGAGTGGCCACACCAAGGACGTGGAACTAGACCCAAGTGGAGCGATCGTGGAGATCGAGGAAGAAGCGGCAATGGACTCACTGACTGCCAATGTAAAGGCCGGACTCGCCGCAAAAGCGGCTGGTGCCAAGATTCTGAAGGTCGAGACTCTGACCAAAGGCGGTAAGCTTGTCGCGTACGAGGCGAAAGTGCAGTCTGCTGCGGGCAAAAGATCTGAAATTCAAGTCGGTCCGGACGGCAAACCACTCGACCACGAAGAATAAGACTGATTTTTCGATAAGCGGACCTGCCCCACAATTGGTTTCAACGAAGGCTGACAAAGGAAGAGGTTCACCAGAAGCATGGCGATTGGGACTCTCTACGTCGAGGAACTCAAAGCCACGATGCGCGGCCGCTTCGCGTGGCTGGGCGCAGGCGTCATTCTTTTTGCCGTCGGTTGCGTGGCCACCGTCGGCACGCAGGACACCTGGCTCGACGGCTATGGCATCATCGCGTACTTCCTTGTACCCCTGGCTTTTATCCCGCTCTCGGCCGTGTTCCTTGCAAGTCCCCGCGCGAATCGCTTTGTCGAGAGCGTCTTTACCGCGCCGGTAGAACGCCGCGACTGGCTCGCTGCAAAAATCCTGGTGCTCGTGACACTCGCTGCCGCCTACTACGTCGCGCTGGTTCCGATGGTGCTTGTCTATATCCACCACGTCGGCGTTCCGCTTCTTTTGTGGAAGCTGCTCATTTGGGCTCCCTGCCTCCTCCTCGTGAGCATCGCAATAGGCGCGCTGATCGGCGTGCTTTTTATTGGTCAGAGCATAGCCGCTCCTGCCGCCACCGGCATGGGCGTCCTCCTCGCCTACGCTGGATTTGTGCCGCTCCAGGAACTCTTAGTAGCGCAAGGCAACGGTGCGACGCGCACCGGCCACCTCACCCTCGCGAGCCCCGCCGTATTGCTGAAGAACGCCTTCGGTTTCACTCTCGCCGTTGGAAGCATTCCCGCCACTACTTCGCGAACGTGGATCAGTCTGGCCGCCGTCGTCTTCGTTGCCTTAGCGCTTGCCGCGTGGACATTCTTGCGCGCGCAAGGCGTGGAGACGTGGGAGACCACGCGCACCCAGCGCTGGTTCATCTCCCTCGTCATCATCTCGCTCGTGGTTCTGCCAGTCACGCTGGCGGACACGAACTACGACAAGCCCGCCCCGCACGCCACTAATGCCCCTTCAATCCAGCGGCTCTTTGCGCGCGCAGGCAGCAGCCTCGCCTTGACGCAGCCCGGCGGTCAGCCTCCGGCGCGATGCTGCAGCACCATCTTGAATCGCGACGAGTGGCCGCCGTTCGGCACCGACGAGCCTACACAGCGCGATCTCCTTGTTTTGCTCCCCGTTGACTCCACGCAGCGCGTCACTGATCTGCACCTTCAAGTCACCGGCGAAAGCGGATTGGAAGTGGCGGCGCCCCCTGCCAAACTCGCACCCGTCCTGGAAGCTCTCGAAACCCACGCTTATCCGAACGACACTGGGCCGGCCGCAGCCGATGGCCACCACGTCGTCACCGGTTGGGTGGCGCGCATCCCGATTACGCTGACTCCCACCAAGCCGTGGGACATTGGCGGCGTTCGCTATCCTCTCCGCGTGAACGCGACCTATCAAGTTGCGGGCGAGAACCGCATCTTCGCCGCGCGTGCCGCCGTTGACGCGCAAGTGCAGAGCGCCATCTACGAAATGGGCGCCGCCTCCTTGCTTCTCCCCATCGTTTGTTTTGGCGCGGCGTTCCGCCGTTGGAGGCTCACGCGATGAGCGCCGCTCCGCCAAACTTGAAGACTGATTACGCCATCGAAACCGAAGGCCTCACACGCCGCTTTGGCGACTTCGTCGCGGTGGACAACATCACCCTGAAAATCCCGAAGGGCCAGTTGTACGGATTCCTGGGCCTCAACGGTGCCGGAAAAACCACCACCATCCGCATTCTCACCACGCTCCTTCCGCCCAGCGCAGGCACTGCGAAGCTCTGGGGTCACGACGTAGTCAAAGAGCCTCTCGCCGTCCGCAAGCTCGTCGGCTTGGTGAGTGACGAAACCAGCGAAAGCCAATCCACCTGGACGGCGCGCGAGTACCTTTCCTATTTCGCGCGCATCCGCCACATGCCGAATCCCGCCGGCGAAGTCGAACGCATCCTCGACGACGTTGGCCTCGAGGCCAGGTTTCGCGGCAAACTGATTTGCACCTACAGCACCGGCATGAAGCGCCGCGTCGAGATCGCCCGCGCCCTCATGGGCCGCCCCAAAGTGCTTTTCCTCGACGAACCCACGCGCGGCTTGGATTTGCCGGCCAAGCGCGATATGTGGAAGCTTCTTCGCCGGCTCGCCGCCACCGAAAGCGTCACCACGTTTCTCAGCAGCCATGACGCGCAAGAGATTCGCACGCTATGCAGCGAGATCAGCGTCATCGGCCGCGGCCGCCTCGTTCATACTGGCGCAACCCATGAAATGGGCAGCGACATCGACGCTTTCGAGGAGTGCCTGGTCGGTATGCTCACGCAATCCGACCGCAGCGAACCCGCCGGCCTCCATTTTCGAGCTGATTAGATCTGGCGCTGCGTCCCCTCCGGTGCCAAGACGCTGACGCAGCGGCCACAATTCCGGTTTTGCTATAGAATTCCAGGGTGAGACCCGGCCTCGACGAAGTACTACAATGCTTTTTGTAATCAGCACATTCCAAGTTTGGAGGCTACGATGAGTCACTCGGAAGTCAGACCTTCCACGGGCAAGGCGTCCAGTGGACGGGCGCGGGCGCCAAAGCTCGTCTGGCATGACATTTTTGCTGGCGCAGCTCTTGTAGGTGCCATGCTCTGCGCTCTCTTTTTTCTGGCGTCGTGCGCGAAGCAGGGTTCCGGGCAACACGCAATCGTTTATATGCGAGACGGCTCGCAGCTCGCCGGCATGGTTACGGCAACCTCGCCGTCGGAGATTACGCTGGCAGGCGACGACAAGACGACGCATACCATTCCGATGGCGCAAGTAAAATCCATCGAGTATGACGACGCGGGGGCGCAGAGTTCGGACGCGCAGGCTTCTGCCGGCAACACTGGCGGCGGAGGCGCGCCTAGCGGAGGCACGCGAGCGACGCGCGCGTCGTCCGATCGAGTTCACGAGCATCACTATCATCCAACCCAAGCGGAAATTCATACCAAGACCTACGTGGTGCCGGACGGCACCAAGGTTGCCGTTCGAACGGAAGACACGATTGACTCCGCCAAGGCCGCCGAAGGCCAGACTTATGCAGCGGAGGTCGCAGATGACGTTCTTGATGCCAACGGCGACGTGGTCATTCCTCGCGGTTCGAACGCCCAGATTGTCATCCGGTCGGCTTCCAAGGGAGGAAAAATTCGCGGCGCTTCCGACCTCGTTCTCGACCTGCAGTCGATTTCTGTCGAGGGGCAGGAATATGTGGTTAGCACCGTGGACTTGCAGCAAAAAGGCAGGTCAGGAGTTGGCGCGAATAAGCGCACTGCGGAAATGACCGGCGGCGGAGCGGCGCTTGGCGCGATTATCGGCGCGATTGCGGGCGGCGGAAAGGGCGCGGCGATTGGAGCTGGAGCCGGCGCCGGGGGCGGCGCTTTGACGCAAGTACTAACCAAAGGCGGCTCGATCAAAGTGCCTTCGGAGACGGTGCTGACCTTCCAGCTCGACAAGCCCGTGAAAATCGTTCAGGCGCAGTGAGGCCGAACCCCACTTCACCACGATGAAACGGCCATATGAGGTCACGGTGACAGGGTGGCTGTTCGCTGTCGTTGGAATCCTCAATACGGCTTACCATCTGTGGAATGGCGCGCTCGATCGTTGGTTGATCGCTATCATTTTCCTTACAGTGTCAGCCATCGTGGCCGGCGTCTTCTTGCTGCGGGGTGCACGATGGGCTCGTTGGCTGGCGCTCGCCTGGATGGCCTTTCACGTCGTGGTGAGCGCACTAAACTCCGTTTGGGATGCTTTGCCGCACGCGGTGCTTCTTTTGGCTATAGGGTACGTTTTGCTCGGGCCACCGACTGCCGAGTTTTACCGGCAACCTCAACCAAAATAAATAGACCTCATCAGTAACAAGTTCATTTCGTGGCAACTCGGATTGGAATGAAGAGAGATTCCTCGACTCCGCAAGCCGACGCGTTAGAAGGAGGCGAATGCGAAAGAAAAGGCGTCGGCCTGCTCCGCTCGGAATGACAGGGTGTGGAAGCTCCTAGTAAATTCGGAAGTTGCCGCTGCAGTGCATCATGCTCATCAGGTAGAGCATGCCGTCGTAGTAGCGCTGCTCGCCCGAAGGCGCGGGCGTATTCCACAGTTCTTCGAGGAACGCTTTGGAGATCGCCCCGGGCGTGGCGGCAAAGCTGCCTACTGCCGTCGTAGCCACCATTCCGACGGAGTGCCGCGCAGAGAGCGGCTTGCCATCGAGCGTGTAGCGATCGGCGAAGCTGTGAATGTCTTGCGCATAAAGAAACTTCTGAATGCGGTCGCTGAGCGCGGTTTCTCGCGAATCTTTCTTCCACCACGAATAGTCGGCCGACCAATTGCTGACGGTTCGCCACGAGTCGTACGAAAACGGGGTCGGCGTTCCATCGCGCTGCAAAACTTCTGAGCCGTCGAAGTTGCTGCGATCGGGAGCGAGTCCGGTCTCCGGACCAGTGACTCTGTTGAGCATGTCACGGCTGACGTCGGCGGCTTTGGCCCAGAACTCGCGATCCTCCTGCGGGCCCCAGCGCGCCCACAGTTCGTAAAACGCGGGGAGAAAATAGGAAGCGTCGGTTGTGTTTACGTCTACGTTCGGAATAAAGCGGATCACGAAATGATCTTCATCCACCATCGGGCCGATAGACTGCGGACGCGCGGCCATTCCTGCTGCAGGAAAGAACTGCAACGGCTTCCCGCTTTTCGCGGCCTCTTCCGCGCGATGTTTGTTGTTCGGGCTAGGCCAGGGATGGTCGGGAGGAATAAAGGGGGGATCGTCAGGATGAATGCGGAACGGCCCCGTCGCGGTCAGCACCGGATGGTGCCTCATGCCGCGCAGAATTTTGCCGGCTTCCGCCTGGTAGTTGTAAATTCCCTGGCCATTTCCCCAACGGTGCGCCGCGAAGTACAGCGCCATCACGAAATATTCTTCCCCGTCCGGTGCTGCCCCCGTCGAGCGCGGCGTGCCGTCTGTGTTCATCGACCACGCGAAATAACCTACGGACGGGTTCTTTTCGTCCGTGACCAACATATACGTGTACGCCCAATTCCAAATGGCGTCGAATTCGCGTTTCTTGTTGAGCTGCACGGCAATCATCATTCCGTAGCTCATTCCCTCGGAGCGCGCGTCGTTGTTCGCCCAATCCGTGATGTAAGCGAGCGGCCCGTTGGCGTTCGCGCCGGTCTCGAAGTAAAGCCGCTCTTCCTGGCCGTCGCCGTGAAAAAGTTGCTGAAATGCTTTCTCGATTTTTGCGCGGCTCTCGGCGGGCGTGTGGCCCAGTTCGGCAAACAGGTCCCGATACTCGTGCGTTTTGTAAGCGCCGTTCCCGTCGCCAGGCATGCGAGGAATGTTCCCGAGCGGAGCGTTAACGTGCGGCTCTGGAGTTCTTGGCTGAGCCTGCGGTGGTACAAGCGCGGAAGAAGTTTGAGCGATAGCAATACTGTCGTTCAGCAACGAAATGCCAAGAGCGAAAAGCGCGATGAAACGGGCGATAGGCAGGACTCTTCTGCCACTGCGAATGAATCTTGTCACTTACAGCCTGCCTGAAAGCAGAGATTCCGGCTGAAGAAGGGGATCACATGGTTCTGGAAGCGATCGGCCACTTTGCTGGTGTGAGTGCCTTGGTACAGCTCAAAACTATTCCCGATTCCGTACTTATCAAGGGCATCGCGCAATTTGCCGGCGTCAACTCGCAACCCATCCTGATCACCTACGTCAATTGCAATGGCGCGGTACTGACGCAGATTCCCGATGTACTGATCCATGAACGCAAGCGGCGCGTTGGCCGCCCATTTCGCAAGAACGTCGGGCTGGGGTGCGCCATCTTTCATCGGGAGGTCGAGATACAGGGGCGGGTTCTTGGGATCGGGTGACCAAGCCGCTGCAGAAGCAAGCTGGGCGCGTTGAAAGAACCCCAGCTTGGCCGAATCTTCAGGCGTCTTGACAGCTTCGAGTGCTTTTTCATCCTCAAGCTTCATCGACGCGGCCATCCGGGGCGACAAACAGCACGGGCTCATGATGTAGAGGCTTCCGAACACGTCGGAATGCTTCATGCCAATGCGCGTTGCCCCGTATCCCCCCATGGAGTGGCCGACCAAGCCGCGGCTCAAACGTTCGGGAATCGTTCGGTAATGAGCGTCAATGTACGCGACCAAATCGCGCGCCACGAACTGCTCGAAATCGCCGGTGGTCACCGAACTCGAATACATCGAGCCATTATGAATCGTCTTCGAGTCAGGCAGGACCACGATCATCTCTTTGGCGCCCTGGGCGGTAGCGCCCTCTACGGTCTGCGGCACATGAATTTCGTGGGTCCACTGCTCGGCGCCAATGGAATAACCATGCAACGCGTAGACGACGGGGTAGCGCCGCGATTTCTCGCTGCCATAACTGGGCGGCAGAAACACAAACACGTCGCGGTCCACAGCGTCTCCCTCCAAATTGCCTTCGAGCTCTGTCCCGTGGACCTTGATATGTTCCACCGTAAAAGGTTTCGCGCCGGGAACCACGGCAGGCACATCGGTCTGCACTTGTGCCGCAAGGTAAGGAGCCATGGCAACGTTCACTCCTAGTGCCATGACATAAAGAAACTTGTTCGCCATCAATTTGTTCGCGGTCAGCTTATTTGGAGTCATGGACACCTCATTGCTCGACGGAAATTACGGTAACCGACTTGGGCTCGAGTCTCATTGTCAGCTTTCCACCCGCGGCCCTGGCGGAAACAGGTTTCGGCGCGACGGTAGCGGGCGTGTCAAATGTGTTGACGCTGTCCACCTTTGGCGCGGTCAGCGTTTCTCCCACGGCGGATTTGGCGGTAACGCCGTTCAGGCCGACCTCGATTTCGGCCGGTTGATTGGGATCGATGTTGGTAATGGCCAGCCACAGTTTGCCAGTTGAGTCTTTCGCCGCGATGGCGTCTACGCGTGGCAAGGTGATGTCGCCGTGCGTGTAAGTACCTGCGTCGAAGACAACCGGGACAAAAGTCGCATCCTGAAAAGGGACATACATCTTGAAGACGTGGTACGTCGGTGTCAGGACCATTTTTTCTTTGTCCGTAAGGATCATCGCCTGCAGCACGTTGATCATTTGCGCGATGTTGGCCATGCGTACGCGGTCGGCGTGTCGCGCAAAAATGTTGAGGTTCAACGAAGCGAGCACCGCGTCTCGCAGACTGTTTTGCTGAACGAGGAAGCCTGGATTTGAGCCGGGCAACGGAGCGTACCAGGCACCCCATTCATCCACAACCAGAGCAACCTTCTTCTGCGGATCGTAGATGTCCATGATATTGGAATGCTTTGTAATCAGGCCATCCATGTCCAGCGTGGACTTGAGCATCTGCGCGTATTCGGCTTCTCCAAACCCCGTCGACGCAAACGAAGGCGGCCACTTCACGACGGTGTAGTTGTGCATGGAAAGGCCACTGATATCCCAGCTCCACTGATGATGCTGATAAGCCTTCATGATGGCTTCCGTCCACTCAGTCCATCGGGGTTCCCCGCCGCCCGGGCCTACCGCGATTTTCAGCATCTGGCGTTCTTTTTGCTGCCCCGGGTTGTAGTTCCGGACGAAGCGGCTGTAGATCTTGAGCTGGCTCAGATAGTAGTCGGGCGTCATATTGCCGCCGCAATCCCAGCTTTCGTTACCGATGCCGAGGAACGCGACCTTATAAGGAGCCGGATGACCGTTGACGCCGCGCTCCTTCGCCAGCGTCGTTGCCTGAGCGGCAGTCAAGTATTCCAGCCATTCCGCGGCCTCCTGCGGAGTGCCGGAGCCGACATTGACCGATAGATAGGCCTCTGCTCCAATCTGGTCGAGGAAGTCCATGAATTCATGCGTGCCGAAGGAGTTCGGCTCGATCACGCCGCCCCAGTTGGGATTTAGAGTCACTGCCCGCTTGTCCGCAGGGCCAATCCCTTTGCGCCAGTGATATTCGTCCGCGAAGCAGCCGCCGGGCCAGCGCACGTTCGGTACTTTCAGCGCTTTCAGCGCGGCGACGACATCGTTGCGAATACCGCGAGTATTCGGAATTGGTGAATCGGGGCCGACCCACACGCCCTCATAAATTCCGTGGCCCAGGTGTTCAGCGAATTGGCCGAAGATATTTCGGTCGACTTTCGCGCCAGGCTTGGATGCATCCACCCGCAGCTGCACTTTTTGCGCGGCAACCATTGGCGCAGCAGCCGCCATCGCGAAGAGCGCAAAGCTGAAAAGCAGTGCGCGGATGAAAAGCGAGGCAGTTGCCCGGCGTTTGGATGCAACCGGTTGTGAGTTGCAGGCGAAGTCAAAATGCATTTGCCGTTCTCCGGAATGTGCGATGTTTCAACGCCACGCCAAGCGAGGTTCCCGCGGATGGGGTTCGCAGCGCCCGTTGGTGAAAGCGCTTGCAGTAATGCCACAATTCTTTCTGAATGTAAACGCCAGTTTCGTCCTTCTCTTCTGACAAGTTGATCTTCCTGAAAGGTTCCGCGGTATTGCAGATCGCTTGCCTGCTAGCAGTTTTCCGGGGAGAATCGCGCGGGATTGCCTTTTTTATCTTGAAAGGGTCAATCAACATTCGAAAGCTGAGAGGCTGGCCGTGAGCGACGGGAAAGTGAAAGTGGGGATCATCGGGTCGCAATTTGAGGGCGATATTCACGCGGCATCATTTCGCGCCGCGTCCGAAGGAGCGGAAGTGGTGGCGGTGGCCTCGCCGACCCCGGGGAACGCCGCGGACCTGGCGAAGAAGTACGGCATTCCGCGAGTGTTTACCGATTACCGCGAAATGCTGAAAGAGCGCGACATTGAAATGGTTACCATCGCCGCACCGAATTACCTGCACGCGCAAATGACCGTGGACATTGCCCGCGCCGGCAAACATGTCGTTTGCGAAAAACCGCTGTGCATGACCATCGAAGAAGGCGAAGAGATGCTCCACGTCACGCGACAAGCCGGTGTACTGCTGATGTACGCCGAAGAACTCTTCTTCACTCCGAAGTATTTGAAAGCCAAAGAAATGGCCGACGATGGCGCGTTCGGCCAAGTCCACTTGATCAAGCAGAGCGAAAAACATTTCGGGCCCCACAGCGCCTGGTTCTGGGACGTGGAGCGCAGCGGCGGCGGCGCGCTGATGGATTTGGGCTGTCACGGCATTGCGTTTTGTTACTGGTTTCTCGGGCGGCCGGAGATTCAGACCGTTTATTGCCAGATGGGCACGTACGTTCACGCTGGCAAGACGCGCGGCGATGACGAGACGTTGTGCATCCTCGAGTTCGCCAGCGGCGCGGTCGGAATGGTGGAGAACAGTTGGGGACGCCGCGGCGGAATGGACGACCGCATTGAGGTGTTCGGTTCAGAAGGCGTGACCTACGCAAATCTCCACATGGGAAACGCGCTGCCCACCTACAGCGAAAAAGGATACGGTTACGCAGTGGAAAAAGCGCCAAGCACGAAGGGGTGGAGTTATCCCGTCTTCGAGGAGCTGTGGAACTACGGACTCCCGCAAGAGATGGCGCATTTTGCGCGCTGCGTCCGCGGAAAAGAAAAGCCTCAAGCGACCGGCGAAGATGGTTTAGTAGTGATGAAAGCGCTGTACGCGGGATACGCTTCCGCCGGCGAAGGGCGAAAAGTGCAGATGCCGTTCAGCGCGAAGGGAATTAAGCGTCCCATCGACCTGTGGTTCCGCGGCCCGCAATACCGTCCGGCACAAAGAAGCTAGGCGGAAAGGAATCTGATCATGAAGAGAGAATTAGCGAAGTCCATGCTTGTTGCTTTTCTTCTCGGCACCATCCCCATGGCGGTGCAAGCACAGCAAGAAAAGAGGCCGCAGCCCGGCATCAAGCTCACTGAAGAGCAACTCAAAGAATGGGTCGCTCCCATGCGCGCGGGACGAAAGCTGACGCCTAAGATCTGGCCCAACGGGGCAAAGGTCGCCGTTTGCCTCAGCTGGGACATGGACAACGAAACCTTTGAGATTGCCGCAGGCAACAGCGCGCCCGTGCTCCTCTCGCAAGGTGAGTATGGCTTTACCGAAGGACTGCCCAGGATTATGGCGCTGTATGACAAGTACAATATCCCAGGTTCGTTCTACATTCCTGCGGTCACCGGCGTCCTCTATCCCGAAATGATTCAGGAATTCAAAAAGCGGCCCCGCCACGAGGTCGCAATCCATGGCTGGATTCACGAGCGGCTTCCGGACATTGACGATCAGGCGGAAGAAGAGCGGCTGCTGAACAAGGCCATCGAGTTTTGGACCAACGCTCTGGGCAAGAAGCCTGTGGGATACCGGGCACCTTCGTGGGCGTTCAGCAAATACACCCTCGATCTCATTCGCAAAGCGGGATTTCAGTATGACAGCAGCGCCATGGCCATGGACGAACCGTACGAGCTGCTTTCCCACGGCCAGCCCACCGGCATGGTCGAATTGCCCGTGGATTGGATTCTTGACGATTACCCGTATTTCACTTCCAGCGGCTCGCTCCCGTCGCCCGAGCTCATTTTCAAGGTTTTTCAGGACGAATTCGACGGCGCCTATAAGGAAGGCACCATGTTCATGTTGACCATGCACCCGATGGTCTCGGGCCATCGCTCACGAATCATGTATCTCGACAAGCTGATTGCTTACATGAAGTCCAAACCAGGCGTCTGGTTCGCCACCGGCCAGCAGATCGCCGATTACGTGCGGCAGAACTTGAAATGAGCAGGGTACAGTCCTTGTTCAGGGCCACCCATCCACACATCCCACGGATGTTTGTGCTCGTGCATTTTACTTGTTCTGGGAAGAGGCCATGGTGTGCTGCTCAATGAACTGGATGACGATCGCAAATACTGCGTCCCCGGGCTCGTTGAGCTTGCGGATGGCAGTGTAATGCTTACGCCCTGATAAAACCTTGTAGTCGGCGTCGTTTCCAAGACGACGCGCATCCTCGACAAACCTCCTGTTGGTCTTCAGCACTGGGGGATGCTCCTGCTCTGTTTCAGCAATGAGAAAGAGAAATGGCGGCATGCCGGTATGAATATGTCTGATGGGCCAGTGATCCTCGTACTGATCAAGCCCCGCAAACATTCGGTTGTCTAGTTCCTGGACCCATTTCTCCTCAACTTTCTTGCGTCCGTATTCGTCGATGGTTTGATCGAGTTCCTCGTCGTACATGATCGAACCCATTGGTATCACGCCACGCACCTGGGAAAGTTTCATTCCATTCTGGGCAAGATAGCGCTCATCTGTACCCACAAGCGCAACGAGCGTTGCGCCGGAGCTATGGCCTAGGAGAAACAGCCTTGTTGGGTCTCCGCCTCGCGGCGCTATGTTTGCGTGCACCCAGGCGATAGCAGAAGCTACATCGTCAGCTTGCGCGGGCCATATATGTTGGGGCGCAAGCCGGTAATTCACGCTGATGCATCCGATGCCCACAGCCGGGAACCCAGTGCAAACCTTTCCGTAATCTTCGTCAGTTTTATCGCCGCTGGTCAAACTTCCGCCATGCACGAAAATCACTGTAGGGTAGTCTCTTGAAGTAGGAAGGAACAGATCCATCTTCTGCTCCGGATCTCTACCATAGGGCACATCGCTTTCCATTTGTTGGGTTAGCGATGCAACTCCAGCCAAACCGATTGCGGAAAGAGCAACAGCGTGTCTCAAATGTGTCCAGAGATCGATACCCATAACGCAGGATTCTAGCAGATCGTCCACCCGCCATCGCTCGCGAACCATGTATCTCAACAAGCTGATTGCCTACATGAAATCCAAACCCGCCGTGTGGTTCGCCACCGGCCAGCAGGTCGCGGATTACGTGCGGCAGGGCTTGAAGTGAGCAGGTTACGGCGGCGTGGTGACGAGTAAACCGTTCTTTTTCCTGTGTTGGGCGGCCCAGGACAAGTAGCCTTTTTTTCGCCGTTCGGAGAGAAACGTTCCTGCTATATTGCCCATAAGAGTTAATCCATGAATGGGTGTTCCTAAATGAACGGAGTCGAACCAACCGCTGGGGCCGCTACGAAGATTCTTGAGGTTCTGAAAGACCTTCCACTCTGGCTGCTGGGTGGTTTGGCCGCATCCGCAGGAGTCCTGCTTCATATTTCACCATTCGCAGTGTCGTTGCCCCCAGCTACTCGCCCATCTGTCATCATCGCAGAAGTGATATTCGGAGTTCTAGCGGTCGCGCGTGCAATCGCATTACTGCTGCAACGAATGCCCGTATGGGCGGCGGCGCGTGACCTAAGGCGGCGCTTCCATTTAACGCCCGAGCCACAGCAGAGTTTTTGGTCGAGCGCAAAGCAAGCCGATGATTCGATTGTTACGCAGGTTGTCTTGCGTTTCGCAGTCAAGAATCGAACGGCGGAACCTCTGGCCTTAACGCGCGCGCGGCTCGTGAAGCCAAGGATTCGCGGCGAGATCGTCGGCAGCCACGTTTACATTCGGGCCGTGAATCAAAACATTTATGGAGATGGTGCTGACTCAGGGCACTTGATTCCCCCAAAGACGTTCCTACCGGGGACCGCATCGGTCTTGATTCGGGGCGTGCCCTGGTGGAGGGTCGCGAAACAGGTTCGCGTCAAGATGGGGATAAGCGATGATGAAGGCCACGAGGAGTTCATCACGCTCCATGTGCGCGTCCTTTCAGCTCCAGCGAAGGAACCCACTAAGTCCCCGTTGGAGATGGTTTCCTCGATCTCAAACCCGGTGGAGAGAGAAGTTGCAACCGTATTGCAAGCGGAACTGGCACGCTATCAAAAATGTGGTCGCACGGTCGGGGGATTAGGCAGCGTCCACCTTTCCATCGATGGCCGTGAGATAACGGGCGTTGGAACTGATTCATGGGATCCCAGGTCGCCAAAAAATCAGAGCATTTCCGCGAATCCGGAGGCGTGCGAACTCCGTTCGGACAATCTAGACGCGTTGATTACCTTTTACGCAGGCTTACAGGCAAACGAAAAAGAGCAATTCGCTTCAGCGTTGCTCGCCCGAATCGATGGCAAAGCGTATTTGCCCGTCACATATTTCATCGTCTGCGTGCTTTGGAGAATCGGGCGCCTGAGAGACGCACTGGAAAAAGCAAAGGCGAGCCTGCCCCAGGGTGAAATTAAGGTCTTTGGACTAAGCAACGCACTCATGCTCCTGAACGGTTTGCTGCGCTACAGGCATCCGGACTTCACGAACGAAATGTTAGACGATATCGAAAGATTTCTCGTCGGATTGAATGAACACCCGTTTCAGATTCCCGAAAAGCTCGCCGCGATCCGAACGGCGCGACTGCTGGCAGTTCGGCCGGCCATACAAGCTTAACCGCCGCAAACCTACGGGGAGGGAAGCTGGGGGCGGAGCTTCCCCGCGGCGAGGCTGATTAGATGACGGCGTCGGCTCCTTCGACCGAGTAGACTTGGTTGCTGTTCAACGACCGAGGCTCGGAAGAAAGGAGCCGAGCAATGTTGATTATAGGTTGTGATTTCCATACCCGCTATCAGCAGATCGCTATGCTAGACACCCTCACAGGAGAACT
>DATEGP010000003.1:0-15025 GCA_035280045.1 Candidatus Acidiferrum sp. | reverse complement strand
GGCCTTGATTCGCCTCAAAAGCCAAAGGGCTCTTGCCGTACGCTTCTAGAAGGGTATTGCCAACTGTTGGTCCAGATCTCCTCAAGAAAACAGATGGTTCGACTGAGAATGAAGGTCGTTGAGCAGGTGACTGAGCGTCCGACAGAGGGTCGCCGAGACTCGTATCGGATGTGGACTGGACAGCTGCTTTACGAATTTCTTTGCCCGTGAGCCTGCCTAGAACTAAAGCTATTCCGAGCAAGAAAATAAACAGCGCTACAAAGACCGCGACTCCTCGGTGTTGACAAGACAGCTTTTCCGAGTGCTGCCGACAAAGGCCTGCGCCTTGCCATCGCCTTACCGCCCTGCTAATCGGCCGACACGCAAAAGCCGCATTTGATAATTTGTCCGTAAGGATGGAACGCACCATCACAGGTGGACGCTCTAGCAACGCTAGCAACGCCCGGGTTAGGGTCGGCCCACGTTTCCCAGGGGCGGGCTCACGGGGCAAAAGGACGAAGGCCCCCGTCTGGCTAATGTCACGACTGCGGCCCTCGCTCCGCCTTTCAATTCCTCCCTCGTCCCACGAAAACTCAATGGGCACCTCCAGCGGGAACCGAATCGTTTTTGGGGCGTGTCCCCGCTTGTCCACCGGTCACCTCGACCGAGGCCACATAAAATTTAAGTCGCTATGAATCCTATGCGCGCGCCCGGGAGCTCACCAGAAGCAGAATGTCCTTTGCTCGGAGGGCATTTGTTTATGAATCGAACCGGTGTCTTTTTTTTCACTCGAGTGTAGTACGCAAGTCATTTGGCGCTAGGTACTAAACTCTCCACTCCGATTGCTCCGCGGCTTAGGAGAATCTCCACTACTTGTCGGTGAGCCAACCGACCAGGTTGATCTGTGGACCAATGGGGCGCGTGGTGTCGTGTGGAAGAAACGAAATCACGTTCCATTCCTTATCCGATTTCAAGTCCAAAACCCAAACACTTAGCGCTGATGCTTCCATGAGGCGGCAAGGAATCTGCTTAAGTCTCACGCGCTCACCCGTCCGACTCCTCTTCCTCGCCCACCAACGGGGCCAGCGGAACGGTGGCTCACCGTACTCAAATTCGAAGAGCGCGTCCTGGCATTTGCTGAGGTACTTCGCCGGCGCGCCACACATGGCATCTTGCGAAGCATTTCGAGCGCGACCGCACCACCGTCATGAGGGCTCTCGAAGAATTGGTCGAGTGGGGTTGGGCCGAGATCGTTCACAAAGAAGCAGGTAAGCCCGTCACCTATCGCTTCATCGACCATGGAGAGTGGGCGCTTGTGCATCCCGGTTATTGCGTGGAGAAAAGCACAATGCCATGGGAAGGCGAAGGTGATCCGCTGGCGAAGCAGTTGCACGCCGTCAGCGGCGGACTAGTGAAGTTTTACCCCGGCCAGATGACAGGGCTCCGCAAATCTGGAATGGACGACGACCAAATCACGGCCGAGTTTCGAATTTTCCTCGACCGCAATCCTCAGAAGGGCCAGGATTGGAAAACCGCCTACTACCGTTTCCATCGCCATCTTCTCCATCTTGCTGCAGATCTTCGTAAGGTTGCTAATGCGAAGAATTCTTGTAGTGGGGTGTCGCGTGGAAGCGACACCTACCAGTCGCACAGAAGCGACACCTCCAGTCGCGCGCATGCGACATGTACCAGTCGCACCGGTGCGACACAAGTAGTTGAATTGAATTCTGAGATAGAACGCGAAGTAAGTCGTCAGATACCCACCCCGCGTTCGCGAGGGCGGGCCTCTAACTTACCTACCAAAGAAATTCATGGAAGGGGGTTTCCCCCTTCCAAACCATCCCCAAAGGAGGAGGGCATTCCGGCATGAGTAAAAAAACAGAACTCGAGTTTCTCCGCACGGCGCTTGGCCGCGGACCAACCGACATGCTTTTGTGGATTGCCTCGCAAGGTGGATGGGTGGGCTCGCTGACGCCACGCATGGTACAGGTCAACGAGAAACGGATCAGGAAATATCGTCGGAAGCTTGAATCCGCCGGTCTGGTTCGCGCCACATATCACTGCGGGCACGGTTATGAATACGAGATCGTAAGACCGGAAGATCTTCCGATCCAGAATGCTCTTGAGGAATGGCATCAAGAACGCGCAGTTGGGCGCCGTTCCAAAAACCCTAGCGAATTAGTGACCGCAAACTACTGATTCCGTTGGGGCGATGAAAAAGTAACAAGAAGTTCCAGAAACACACGATTTTGAAGCCACTTCGCGCCGGCTCGGAGTAAGGGCGCGAACCCGGGTGGGCCGGGAACTCAGAAAGCAAGAAGGGGCGAAGAATCGGACGCATGAGTGGCTGAAGCACTTGATCGCCCAAGGGAACTCGAATCGCGGCGAGTCTGCGATTCTGCTACACTCCCCGTCAGGACAGCCGACTCAACGAGCAAAGAAGGTGGCTCGATGGCGAGGCGGAGACATCAAACAGGGAGGATCATTGTACGCGGAAAGAACCCACCGGTATTCGTGGGGCGATGGAGAGAAGATGTGATCCAGGGCGATCAAACGATCCGTGTTGAGCGTTCGATGGTGCTTGGGACAGTTGCCGAACTGAAAACCAAGCGCATCGCTCAGCGGCTCCTTGACCCAATCCTGGCGAAGATCAACTCTTTCGACTATCGGCCGAGTAAGTTCACGTCAGTGGAGAAGTTTGCCGATCTCTGGGAGACTCAGGTGCTTATTCACCAAAAGCCTTCCAGCGTCAAGGCAGCGCAGTCCCACTTGCGGACTTACATCAGGAAGCATCTCGGTAAGGTGCTCCTGCACGAACTCGCGCCGCAAATCCAGCAGAACTTCGTTACGCTCTTGTCGCAGAAGGTCTCGCGCAAAACCGTGCTCAACGTCCTCGGCACTCTTAGCTCGATGATGCGCACGGCGAAATTGTGGGGCTACTGCACACAGCCGGTGTCGGCTGGCGAGTTGGCGCTTCCCACCGAGGAGGTGCGCGAGCAGACGCGGTTCTTCAACGGCGAAGAGGCTCGCAAGATCATTACTCTTGCCATAGAGCCTTACCGGACCATGTTCGCAATCGCGGCCATGACAGGCTTACGCCCTGGCGAAGTCATGGGGTTGCAGGAAGGCGACCTGGACTTTGGACAGCGCGTGATTCACGTTCGACGCTCATCTTGGCTTGGTCGCGTGCAAACGGTGAAGAGTAAGGCCAGCAGAGCACCAGTGGTTATGTCAGGAGCGCTCGCCGCGTTGCTGAGGGAATATCTGGCAACCTGGAAGGTCAACGCGGAAGGGTTTCTCTTCCTGAATGGCAGGGGCCGTCCGTATTCGCAGAACTACATCGTTCAGAAAAAACTCTGGCCTATTCTGGACGCGCTGTCGATTCCAAGATGCGGACTCCATGCTTTCAGGCATTGCCATGCGAGCCTTCTGTTGGACGTGGGCGCGAATCCGAAAGTCGCACAGGAACAGATGCGGCACTCGGACGCCAGGATCACGTTGGAAATTTACGGCCACGTGATCGGCGACGCGCAACGTGATGCAGTGAACAAAGTGGGCGAGATGTTACGCCCGGACGCAGAGTTTTGCGCCCAAATGCGCCCAAATTGAGGCTAATCGGTGAGTAGATTCAACAACTTGCGGAGCGTCTGAGGTGGAATGTTATGGTTTCAAATCCCATCTCCCACCCCATTTCTCATTTTCCGCAAAAGACGTGCTCGACCTTGTATTTCTCAAAGATGCGATCCGCAGTGAGCAGCACCAATTGTTCCGTGTTTGCCTGCGCCACCAACATTCTGTCGAACGGATCCCGATGATGTTGCGGCAGCTTTCCAGCTTCGATCGCGTGGACAACACTGACGTCTAGTGCGTGAATGTCCATCCCCCTTAGGACTTCAGGAATGTACGCTTCGGGCGGAGCGTGCAGTTTCAGAGTTCCCAAGGCGTACTTGATCGCAATTTCCCAAGCCGAGGCGGCGGACAGGAAAAGTTCAGAAGACTTTGACGAAAGCAATTCCTTTGCACGCGCGTTAAGTTTGTATTCCTCTGCCCTGCTCCAGAGCAAGACGCCCGTGTCGAGCAGAAACCTCACGGCTTTTTCCGCAGTCGCTTTTCCTTGCCCTCAAAGGCATCCAGGATTTCGTCCGGCAGGGGCGCATCAAAATCGTCAGGAACAACGAACTTTCCCCGATCCACACCGAGCTCCCGGCGGGCCCCTTTGCCAGGGCGAGCTGGAACAAGGCGCGCCACAGGAACACCGCGATTAGCAATGGTAATTTCCTCGCCGGCAGCGACGCGCCGGAGCAGCCGCGAGAGCTGCGTTTTTGCTTCGTACGTGTTCACTTCTTTCATTGAACTATACTAGACTAGGTTAGAAGACTAGGTCAAGTCTTTCCCAGACTCCTCACCTTTTCCAGTTACACTGCCAGGATGAACTCTCTCCGCTGTCACGGCGTGCTGTTTGATCTCGATGGTGTCCTCGTAGACTCAACTCCCGCCGTGGCGCGTGTATGGGCCTGGTGGGCGCGCAAACACGGCTTCGACCCTGACAAAACAGTGCGCGAAGCGCATGGAAAGCCCAGCATCGCGACGATTCGTGAACTGCTGCCCAACGCGAACCACGATGCCGAAAACAAAGAAGTCGAGCGCCGCGAAATCGAGGACACCGAGGGCGTAATTCCCTTGCCGGGCTCGGTGGAGTTGCTCCGGGCTATTCCTCCTGATAAGTGGGCAATTGTTACGTCCTGTACACGGCGACTGGCTGAAGTACGAATCGCCGCTGCCGGTCTGCCAAAACCGAAACAAATGGTTACTTCAAACGACATAACCCACGGCAAGCCCCATCCCGAGCCCTATTTGAAAGGCGCCCAGATTCTGGGCGTGACCGGCGCAGAATGCGTGGTTATCGAAGATGCTCCCGCCGGGATCCGCGCGGGCAAAGCCGCAGGAGCGCACGTCATCGCCTTGCGAACCACCGCGAGCGACGATGAACTCCGCCAAGCAGGTGCCGACTGGATCGTCAACGACTGTGCCGAACTTTCCGTGGATCCCCCAAACAATGGTGAACCGTTTTTGCTTCTTCGCCGTCGAACAAAATAGTTCCTTGCTGCGTAGAAACAGTTAGAATCCCAAGTCTTACTGAATCATAAAACTCAGTTGCTTCCAGGAGAGAGCCCATGATCCGCGTCAAGAACATAGGTGTGTGGTTCGCGCTTGCGTTGTTTCTTTGCGTCCTGCCTGCGAACCTCCAGTCTCAGGAAAAAGACGCCAAGGCCGGAGAGAAACCCACCGAAGCGCCTTCCGGGCCGCCACCCAAAGAAGAGTCCTCCGTCACCGATCACTCCATCAAAATCGGCGGCCAAACGATTCCCTACAAAGCGACGGCGGCGACCATTCTCATCAAGAACGAAAAAGACGAGCCCACCGCGCTGATCTACTACACCGCCTACACGCGAAGCGATGTGAAGGACATGAGCCAGCGCCCGGTTTCCTTTCTCTACAATGGCGGGCCGGGCTCGGCCTCGATTTGGCTGCACATGGGTTCGATGGGGCCACGGCGCGTTGTGACCATCAACGCCAGCTCAACGCCGCCCGCTCCGTACAAGCTGATAGACAATCCCGATTGCCTGCTGGACAAGTCAGACTTGGTCTTCATTGATCCCGTTGGCACGGGCTTCAGCCACGCCGTAGGCAAAGCGCAGGACAAAGATTTCTGGGGCGTTGACCCGGATGTGAAATCCCTCGCGCAATTCATTGCCATCTACATCAGCCGGAACAACCGCTGGAATTCGCCCAAATTCCTGATTGGAGAAAGCTACGGCACATTTCGAAACGCCGCGCTCGGCAACTACCTCCAAAGCCACGACAACTTGTACCTGAACGGCATCGTCATGGTCTCTTCCGTCCTCGATCTCGGCACTATCTCTTTTTATCCAGGGCAGGACCTCGCTTACGTTCTCTACCTCCCAAGCTACGCCGCCACGGCCTGGTTCCACAAAACTTTGAAAGATCGCCCGGATAATCTGAACGCCTTTCTCGACGAGGCGCGCAAATTCGCTCGTGGCGAATATGCCGATGCCCTCATGAAAGGCGACGGGCTCACCAAAACGGAAAAAGCGGAAATCGTCAAGAAAGTAGCGCGATTCACGGGACTGAGCGAAGACTATCTCGACAAAGCCAACCTTCGCGTCCGCCTTGGTCAGTTCATGCAGGAACTTCAGCGCAGTCGCGGATTGACGACCGGCCGGTATGACGCGCGCTTTTCCGGGCCGACCTACAATTTGATCGGCGAATCCGCAGACTACGATCCGCAGGACACTTCCATTAGTGGCGCTTTCGTCGGCGCGTTTAATGGCTACATCCGCGAAGAATTGAAATTCGGACAGGATAAAGCTTACAAGCCCGCAGCCGATTTCGGCCCGAATCGCTGGGACTGGAAACACGAAGGCAACGATTTTGGATTCTTCCCTGGCTCCCCGAGCGTTGTACTCGACCTCGTACAAGCCATGATCACCAATCCTCGCCTGAAAGTTGAATTTGAAGACGGACTCTACGACCTCGCGACTCCTTTCATGGAAGCGGAATACACCGTGGACCATATGGGCTTGCCGGACAACATCCGCAAAAACGTCTGGCACCAGTATTATGAGGCGGGCCACATGATGTATGTCCACGATGAGGACCTGGCCAAGCTCAAAAAGAACGTGGCCAATTTCATCGAAACTGCTTCCAAACAATAAACCTGCCAGTCGCAAGCAGGGACCGTTACTGTCAGGCAATTTCGCGAACGACTCGCGAAGCGGAACTCTGCTCGGCGTTTAGAATTGTAGATGCCGGGAGAAATGTGCCCGGCGCTCGTAATCACGGCTCGCCTCCTCTCATCGGGCCTCACAAGGATCACGCTCATCATGGGAACACCCACACAAACGATCCCGGCTGCGGCTGAGCAAGCATCCGCGCCCGCGGCGCAAAGAAAAATTGCCACGGCTCAGCTCGTCACTGCCATGCTCAAGGCTAGCCCGCACGTCAGCGACTTGATTTTTTCGCCTGGGCGCGCTCCCCAAATCGAGGTCAGCGGCCAGCTTGTCGAATTGAAATACAAAGGCCTCGAGTGCCTCTCTTCGCAAGACACTCTTTGCATCGCCAACGACATTATGGGCAAAAACGAGACGCCCATCCGCAAACTGGAGCAAGACGGCGCCGCGGACCTCTCTTACGGTCTCACTGGAGTGGCGCGTTTTCGCGTGAATATTTTCAAGCAGCGCGGCAGCTGCGCCATCGTCATGCGCGTCATCCCGGACACCATCCCGGGATTCGAGCAATTGAACCTGCCGGCAGCTTTGCAGGAAATTGTGGACCTGCGGAATGGGATCGTGCTCGTCACCGGCCCGACGGGATCAGGGAAATCGTCCACGCTTGCGGCCATCCTCGACAAGATGAACGCGGAGAAGGCCTATCACATCTTAACCATCGAAGATCCCATCGAATTTCTCCACCGCCACAAAAAAGCGACCATTCACCAGCGCGAATTGCATTCTGACACGCCTAGCTTTGCGCTGGCCTTGCGCGCTGCTTTGCGCCAGGCGCCCAAAGTGATCCTCGTCGGCGAAATGCGCGACCGCGAGACCATCGAGATCGCGCTCGAAGCTTCCGAAACGGGCCACCTCGTCATGTCCACGCTGCACACTATTGACGCCTCCAAGACCATCGAGCGCATCGTCGGAGTGTTTCCGCTCAGCGACCAGCAAGCCATCCGGACCCGCCTCGCAAAGTCTTTTCGCTTCATCGTTTCGCAGCGCTTGCTGCCCAAGAAAACCGGCGGCAGGATCGCCGCGGTGGAAATCTTGAAGTCCACCATGCGTACCCGCGAATACGTTGAAAAAGGAGAAGGCGAAGGCAAGACTCTTCTGGACGCCATGCGTGACGGGACCATGGACGGCATGCAGCATTTCGACGGTGAAATTGAGAGGATGATTCGCTCCGGCATCGTCGAGTTTGAGACCGGCATGTCTTACTCGACTAATGCTGGAAACTTGCGCCTGGAAATGGCCGATTACATCGACGAACAACGCAACGCCGCTTCTTCCGCTACCTCAAGCGGAACGGAAATCGAAATCGAACGTTAAGCTCCTTCTCTCAAATAGCGCTCTTCAAGGAACAGCTTGAACCTTCGCCTCCACCCGCGTCATTCCGAGCAGAGCAGGCCGACGTTTTTTTCTTCCGCTCCGCTGCTGCGGAGCGTCAGCCTGCGTAGTCGAGGAATCTCTCTTATATGCTATAGAACTAGCTGATCGTTTCCGGTCGCCCAATGGCGCGGGCATCCCCGGCGAAAAATCAGTTATCCTGTAGCGCCAGCTTCGCGCTGGATCTCTAAATCGACGATTCTCCTTAGAATGAGTTTCTCAGACAGCAGCACACTGCTGCAGTTTCCCCCCGGCCTTTGGGCGGTCGCCGGAGTAGCGCTCGTATTCGTCCTGCTGGCAACCGTTGCGCCCCGATGGTTTGGAAAAGCGTTGCGCGCAGTCTCGCGGCCATTTGAAAAGCTTGCCCGGCGAAAAACGCTTGCGATCTGGCTGCTCTTCTTCTCTGTGATTGGCGTTCGCCTCGCCGTGCTGCCGCTGCTTCCCGTTCCCGTCCCTGGCATCCATGACGAATACAGCTACTTATTGCTAGGCGACACCCTGGCTCACGGGCGTCTCACCAATCCCACTCACCCGATGTGGATGAGTTTTGAATCGTTTCATATCAACTGGTTCCCCACCTATTGCTCGAAGTATCCGCCGGGCCAGGGCGCGGTCCTCGCTCTCGGCGAACTTCTGGGCAATCCGTGGATCGGCGTAATTCTCAGCGTCGGCGCGATGTGCGCCGCAATTCTCTGGATGTTCCAAGCCTGGCTTCCTCCAAGATGGGCGCTCCTTGGCGGCGTGCTTGTCGCACTGAAGTTCGAGATCGCGAGCTACTGGATGAACAGTTATTGGGGCGGAGCCGTGGCAGCCGCGGGAGGCGCGCTGGTGCTGGGCGCGATGCCCCGCATCGTTCGTCATGCAAAAACGCGTGATGCGCTCCTGCTCGGTCTGGGACTCGCGGTTCTCGCCAACAGCCGCCCGTACGAAGGATTTCTCTTTTCCCTCCCCGTCGCGTTCTGGCTGCTCTGGTGGCTTGGAGCAAAAACAAAGCCCAGCCGCGGAGGGAACCCGCCGGTCGCCGCAACCGAGCGTCCGCAAACTCGCCTCGTTCGCGTGCTCGCGCCGCTGGCTGTTGTGTTGCTCCTGACCGTCGCGTTCATGGGCTACTACAACTGGCGCCTCACCGGAAACGCCCTGCTCTTTCCCCACGCTTTGAACTCACGCACGTACCAAACGATGGGTCTCTTCCTGTGGGACCATCCCAAGCCGCCCATGCAGTATCACAATCAGCAGTTCGAAGATTTTTATAACGCCTGGGAACGCGAGGATTATCAAAACACCTGGGCCGACGCCTGGCGGGTGACGGAAGAAAAATTGACGCGCAGCGGCAGCACTTACTTCTGGTGGGGCGCTCTGCTGTTATTGCCTGGCCTGCCGTTTGTCTTTTGCGCGCGAAAAATGCGTGTGCCCCTCTTTGCGCTGCTCCTGGTTTCTGCCGGCTTCTTTGCTTCGATTTGGTCTTTTCCGCACTATGCCGCGCCAGTGACTTGCATAATTTTCCTTTTGCTCGTTCAGACGATCCGCCACATGCGAATGATGCGCATCGCGGGGCGCCCCATCGGCCTTGCGCTTTCGTGCGCGGCGGTTTTTCTTTTGGCAGGCGAAGGAGGCCTCCGCGCTTCGAACCATTCTTGTGACCCGTTAGAATGGGCCTGCCAGGGCGACCCCAGCCGCGCCGCCATCCAGGAAAAGCTTTCGCACACGCCCGGCAAACATCTTATCCTCGTGCGCTACGAAGATGATCACAACATTCACGACGAGTGGGTCTACAACGGCGCGGAAATCGATTCCGCCAAAGTTCTCTGGGCGCGCGAACTGGACGCAGAACAGAACGCAAAGCTTATCGCTTACTTCAAGGATCGCCAGATCTGGCTCGTCGAGCCGGACAAAGACAACACCGAACTCATACCCTACCCCGCCCTGAAACCTTCAGCCGTTCCATAATTGTTCCCATTGACCTGCTTCCTAAGCATGGCGACAAAATGCAATTTGCGGCCCACAACGAGAGAAAATGGCCACGGGTAGAGTGGCACATCACACGTCCACGTCTCTTCTCGCAATCGGCATCCGGAAAAATATTCCGTCCACTCCCTGCGGCTCTGGTAGTTATACGTCAGCACCACGCCGTGAGGCCGGTTGCCGACCCAGTCCATGAAGCGGAGAGTGACGTCGTCCAGGATGTTTTCGTCGACGTGATCCTTGAGCAGGACGAAATCCCGCGTCACGCGAACCGCTTCGCGAAGCAAGATCGCAGGATTTTCCGTGTGGTGCAGCACGTCTATAAAGAGGCACACGTCGAACGAAGCGTCAGGATGTGGCAGCGTCAGGCCGTCGAAGGCGCGGCACTCGATCTTGCATCCTGGCCGAACCAGGAACTCCACGCCCTGAATTGACACGTCGGGTCTAAGATTCGCAATGAGGCTGCTGATGACTCCATCGCCACAGCCGATATCCAGCACGTTCGCGCGCCGTGGAAGCTTTGCCGCAAGCAATTCAGCAAGCACGCGCGTTCGGCGCCCGGAGACCAGCGCTTTATGACAGGAGCTGATCCAGGTAAGCGGCCAGGAACCCTGTGATATGGCGGCCATTATTTCCTTTCGTAATCGCCGATGAAAGTGCCGCGGCTGATCCCCAGCATGCTCAGAAAGAAAGAACTAAATATCAACTGGATTCCAAGGAAGAGCCACATCGACCAGAATAGAACTCGGCGAACTTCGTACAATGGGCCAAAGCCCCCGGCGGCCCATTTCCAGGTAATCCACGCGCAGCCGGAGAATCCGGCGAGAAATAGAACTCCGCCTATCGCCAGGCCGGATTCCAGGGTTATTCGGCGTAAGACACGTTTCAAAGAGACCGACCCGCGGTCAAACCGCTCCGCATAGCTGAAAACTTTGGCAAACGCTCCGATCGAAAGAATCTGCATGCCCATAAGCGCGAAAATCATGCCAAAAATCATGGTGTGAACGTCCAGGATGACGTGAGGCGAAATTTGGCGCGGGCCTGGCAGCAGCCAAAACAGCAGAAAGAGCCCGAACGCCATCAACGTGCCGCCCGGCAGAAGGAACAGCCAGTTTGGTGCGTACAACAGCATGAATCGCAAACTTCGCCAGCCATCGCGAAAGCTGCGAAGATGCGGCGGGCGTCCGCGCTTGTCGGGCCACAAAATGATGGGAATCTCCGCGATGCGCGCACCGATCTGAGCCGCCTTGATAATCATTTCCAGCGCAAACTCCATCCCCGTGCTGCGCACGTCCAGCCGGTTGTAGAGTTCCCGCGTAAATCCGCGCATGCCGCAATAGCTATCGCCAATGCCTGCATGAAAAAAAGTGTTGAGCAGCGTCGTAAGGCCGGGATTGCCCACGTACTTGTGAGACGGCGGCATGGCTCCTGGCTTGATTCCTCCGCGGAAACGGTTGCCCATCACAATGTCGTAGCCTTCTCGCAGTTTCTCCACGAAACGAGGGACATCGGTGAAATCGTAGCTGTCGTCCGCGTCGCCCATGATGATGAGCGGCCCGCGCGCGGCGGCGATTCCCGCTCGCAGCGCCGAACCATAGCCTCGCTCCGGCACGCGCACTACGCGGGCGCCATGCTCTTCCGCGATTTGGATCGAGCCGTCGGTCGAGCCGTTGTCCGCCACAATCACTTCGCCTGTCAGCCCCGAAGCGCGGAATGCATTCACCGCCTTGTCCACGCAAAACGCCAGCGAATTCGCCTCATTCAGGCATGGGATGACCACGGACACTTCTACGGGCAGAGCCGTGTCCGCGCGCTCCGATTGTGATTGCTCCGAAGTCAAGATCGTCCCCACGCGCAACATCATATCGCGGGACGCGGGACATTTCACGGCGGCGCCACCGCTCAAATGCCGCTGAAATCGCGTCGCGCAGACTTTCCCCGTCGCCTTGAGTTGAGAATGCATATATGCGAATCTTCGGTAGCTGTCCATTTCATTCAAGAACCTGATTACTCAACGAAAGTGGCTGAGACGCAAATCAAAACTAAAGCGCGAGAGGCGCTGGCTCCCGACCCGTGGGAAGCGGCGTACTTGCGATTCGAGACACCAGAAGAAGAAATTCGCAAATTCATCGGCCGCCTGAACCGTTTGGGCGCGCGCCAGTGGCCTCGCAACGCCGAGATTGTCGAACTTTTTTGCGGCCGCGGAAATGGCCTGGTTGCGCTGCAACGCCTGGGATTCACGCGCCTCGAAGGCGTGGACCTTTCTCCGCGTTTGATTGCTCAATACGACGGTTCCGCGAACTGCATCGTCGCGGATTGCCGCAAGCTTCCCTTCGACGATCGCAGCAAAGACGTGCTCATCGTGCAAGGCGGCCTGCACCATTTGCCGAATTTGCCTGTGGACCTGGACCAGACTTTTTCCGAAATGCAACGCGTTTTGCGAAAAGACGGCCTCGTAGTATTTGTCGAGCCCTGGCGGACGCCGTTTCTGGAATTCGTTCGCTTCGTTTCTGAGTTGCAGATGGTCCGGCGGCTCTCCGGCAAGATGGACGCGTTTGCCACTATGGTGGAGAATGAACTCCGTACTTACAGGCAATGGCTCAGCCAGCCGGAACTGATCAAGAAGATCGCTCACTCCCACTTCGTGCCGATCCAAGAGTCTATTGCCTGGGGCAAATGGAATTTCGTCGGCACTCCGCGCTAGCGCGACTCTCCCACGAACCGAAAGCCCGTCATTCTGAGCCCATCCAATGAGGATGAGCGAAGAATCTCAGCTTGCCGGAAGCAGAAAAATACAGATCGGTTGAGATCCTTCGGCCGCGATTGCGCGGCCTCAGGATGACACTCGAACACAGGTTCGCAGGCCAGTAGCGTTTCGCCGAGCTTGCAATTTCCGCTCTGCTGGTTATGATGGCCGCCTTGCTGTTGCCGCTCATCCTTTCTTTCTAGCGGGGAAAATTGACGACTAGTTCGGTGGCGTCTCCATCGGAACCCTATAGCCGCGGGCGGCTGCTGAAAGTCCTCGGCATGTGGTTCGGGATTGCCGCCGCCGTCGGCAACACCATCTCCGCCGGAATTGCCCATACTCCCGGCGACATCGCCAGCCGCCTTCCCAATGCCTGGCTGTTCCTTGGCGTTTGGATTGTCGGCGGCCTGTACGCTCTTTTCAGCGCGCCCGCCATGGCCGAACTCGGCGCGGCCATTCCCCGCAGCGGCGGCCAGTACAATTTTTCTCGCCGCGCGATGGGCGAATACGCCGGCTTCGTCGTTGGCTGGAGCGATTGGCTTTCCACCTGCGGCACGGCGGCGGCCGTCGCCATCGTCATCAGCGAATACAGCGGCCACCTCTTCTCCGTTCTCGCCGGGCCGGGAAAAGTCAAAATCATTTCCGTGTCCATCATCGCGGGTTTTGGCATCTTGCAATGGCGGGGCGTCCGCTGGGGCGGCACCACGCAGCTTTTCACCGCCGCTATCAAAACCATCGGTTTCCTGATTCTCGTTCTCGCCTGCTTCCTCAAAGGCAGCGCAACCCATCAAGCCGCTCTGCAATCCACCACTCCGGTTCCTCCGCTCGCGTCAGGCTGGCCGCTCGCCGTCGCTTTCATGGTGTGCCTGCAATTTGTCTTCTACACCATCGATGGCTGGGACGGCGTGATTTATTTTGGCGAAGAAGTTCGCGAGGCGGGCCGCGACGTGCCGCGCGCCATCTTCGGCAGCGTCTTCTCCATCATGGGAATCTACCTGCTGCTCAATCTTCTTCCGCTCTACTTGCTCCCCATGAATGAAATTGCCGGGAACACCTTCGTGCTCGGAACCGTGGCCGACCGCATCTTCGGCAGCCTGGGGGATCCCATCATCCGCTCCATCATGGTGATTTCCATGCTGAGCTGCCTCAACGCCAATCAGCTTTTCTGTTCGCGCACGCTTTACGCCATGAGCGCCGACGGCTTGTTCTTCCGCCAAGCCGCCAAGGTCAACAAAGGCGGCACGCCCACGGTTTCGCTTCTGCTCAGCACCATTGCGGGCATCGCTTTCGTGATCGGGTCGTTCGAGCGCGTCATCGCTATGCTGTCGTTTTTCTTCGTCGCGAATTACACGCTCACCTACACCTCGCTCTTTGTTCTGCGCAAGCGCGAACCAGAAATGAACCGCCCCTACCGCGCCTGGGGCTATCCCTGGACCACCGCCATCGCCCTCGGCGGCTCCGTGCTCTTCCTGATCGGCTCCATCGTCACTGACCGCGATAACGCCCCCTGGGCCCTCGCCATCCTAGTCCTAAGCTACCCCGTCTACCGCCTAATGAAGCTCGCCTCGCGCCACGACGCTGCTTCATAGCAAAACCCACGACTGAAGAATTCAGCCACCCTTTTCCGTTGGTCCGCGCTATGGCACTTCAGTTGCTCGTACTTATGGCTGTAAAATGCAGAGTGAGCATTCAATGAGCAAGTATCAAAAAGGCGACCACGTCAAAATCGAAGTTACCGACGAGCAATCCGCAGAAAAGGAATGGGTGTGGCTGCTCGTTGACCACAGCGACGACGAGCAAGGCCTTGTCTTCGGCGAGCTGGATTCCGAGCCTGTTGTAGCGGCTGATATGAAGCGTGGGCAACAACTTGTCGTCAGTTACAAACAAATCCGCGATCACCGCAAGTTTGATTAGCAGCCGCTTCTTGATCCGCTCTTTATCCGCTTTCTAGAGCCTATTTCAAAACCCTCCGTAAGACGATCATGAAGCAGGCGATATGAAAGAAAGCTTCATAAATGTGGATCGAGCGGTCGTAGCGAACGACCAGGCGGCGAAAGTTACCGAGCCAGGCCAGGGTGCGTTCCACGATCCAGCGGCGCCGGTAGCGACGCAGGGCTCGGCCGTCTTGGGTCGGTGGTTTGCGGCGATTGCAGCGATG
>DATEGP010000002.1:0-108813 GCA_035280045.1 Candidatus Acidiferrum sp. | reverse complement strand
GAAGCGCAGAAGATTTATCTGGCGGGGAATCTGGCCGTGGCCAAGCGGGCCTTCGAGCGTTTTCGTTTCCACTGGCGCTCGCGCTATCCCAGAATGGTCCGCCAACTGGAGCGGGATTTGCCAGAGCTGCTGCACTTCTTCGCGTTTCCGAAGCATTTCTGGCGTAAGCTGCGCACCACTAACGTGATCGAGCGTTGTTTCGTAGAAGTCCGTCGACGTACGCGACCCATGGTCGTGTTCACCAACGTCGCCAGCGTCGACCGCATCATCTACGCAATTTTCAGTCGCTTCAACCAGGACTGGAAGAACCACGCCCTCCAACTATTTACACAAGCCGCTTGACGTCACCATGCAAAGTGCCTTCACCTTTCTTCAGATTCCGGCGGTATAATTCCGCTTGGCTGGAACCTGTTTCCGGACTTCATCGAAAGGAGCAAAAGATGCAACGAAAGAAATCAGGAAGTGAAAATGCGGAGTCTACTCGCGAATCCCAGCAGACTCTCGCCGACGACCAAATCGTGACCCAGAAAGGGATTTCCCGACGCTCATTCTTGACTGTGGCAAGTACAGTCCTGGCAGGCAGCGCCCTGGCGGTCGCAGCCGGAGCACGGGCTGGCGCCCAGGAGCCGGACTCGGATGCAAAGCCGAAGAAGAAGGATACGGACTCTGACCAGAAGAAAAAGAGCGACTCCGATTCCGACAAGAAGAAAAAGACCAAGTCGGCGAAAAGCTCCGCAAAAAAGAAGAAGGACACTGACTCAGACTCGAAGCCCCAGACAGACAAGCCTTAGGGCCTCGAAGTTCAGGGTACGCAGAATCGCGCCGGAATACTCCACCGCAGGCGCACTCCGGCAGAGCGAAGCTCAGCGGCGGCGGAAGGAAGGAGAGGTGTCGGTTGCCGGTAGAACAGACCTCGCTTTCCTGGCTCATCAGCCCGATCGCAAGCCAGACGTTCTTTGAGGAGTATTGGGAAAAGCGAGTGCTGGTTGTGAACCGCAATCAGCCGGGGTATTTTAGCCCGCTATTGTCTCTAGACGAAGCGGACCGCGTAATCACCACGCACCGCCATTATCCGGATATTACGGTAAAAAACGCGGACAGACCTGTTACTGCAGACGACTACGTCACGCGCGGCAACAGCGTGGATGTTGCTAAGGTCTATCAGCTTTTCGAAAAAGGTTCGACTATCATCCTCTCATACCTTGATACTGTCGTCCCAACCCTTGAGTCATTCTGCCGGAGTCTTGAAGACGAATTCAGCTTTCCGTTTCAGACCAATGTTTACCTGACCCCGGCTTCAGCCAAGGGGTTCAAACCGCACTACGATACGCATGACGTGTTTGTGCTCCAGGTGGTCGGTTCCAAACACTGGACGATCTACGGAACTCCCGTACAGCTTCCGCTCGCGGAACAAGACTTCGATTCGGCCGTACACGAACGGGGCGCATCGACACTGGAATTTGAACTCGAGGCTGGGGACGTTGCCTATATTCCGCGAGGTCTTGTGCATGACGCCCGTTCTGGCGACAGCATTTCACTGCACATTACCGCCGGCATTCTGAGCTACACGTGGACGGATCTATTGCTGGAATGGTTGGCCAACGCCTGCTTGAATGACCAGAGTTTTCGCAAGTCGCTTCCTCCCGGATTCGCGCGACCGGAATTTGATCGGCAGGAAGCCAGACAAATTTTCGGCACTCTTTCGCGGAAAATGTCCGGAGATTTGAACTTTGAAGAAGTACTCGACCGCTTCATCGGAGAATCCCTTTCGGCCCGTCCGCCACAACTGCGAGGGCAGATGGCACAAATTAAGGGGCTCGACCATGTGGGAACGAACAGCGTTATCACGACGAGGCGAGGGGTCTCCTTTCGCTTGGGGATGGACGGAGCATCGACCTGGGTTGATTGCGGAGGACGCCGAATTTCTTTTCCGTCTCACGTAACTGAGGCCCTCCGATTCGCTCTGAGGAAGTCCAAATTTAGCGTCTGCGAGCTTCCGGGCACTCTGGACGAGGCCGGCAAGCTCGTCCTCGTTCGGAGGCTTATTCGGGAGGGTTTGTTGCTTGCAGTGCATTGAAAACATGTGGTCATTACGAACTGTTGCGCTGCATTCACGCGGTCAAGCCTGATAAGCGTGGTCCTTGGCGTTGAGATGGTCGGGCGAAGTGAATTTGGTTGGCCAATTGGCCAATTCAGCGGAGATCCGAAACTCGTATGTGACCCAAAGCAACGACTCAGTGATTTTTACCTGCGGCTGTTAACCGAATAGTCGCCAACGTTCAACTCACTAAGAAATAAGAGGTTGGCTCCCCGGGCTAGATTCGAACTAGCAACCCTTCGGTTAACAGCCGAATGCTCTACCGTTGAGCTACCGGGGAACGGCGCAACGCGCTTGTTTTCATTCTATTACAAGAAGCAGAATCCGTCATGACCTTTCGGTAGCCAGCAGATTGCTCACACTCTTGAGCTCCGTGGCAACATCGCCATTTTGTAGCAGTTGCACGGCCTTTCGAGCTTGGGGACATGGGGGACAAGATTTGAGAAATGTCCGCCAGGTTTGCGATGGCGGTGCCGCACCAGGGTATTTTGCCGATCGAAACTGCATCGCAGAAGATCTACTTTTGTTTTTCCAAGTTGGGCCAGGCTGAAGTCCGATGGGGATACGCCCTCCTTCGCCCATTTTATTGTTTCGCGCTTCTAACATTGCCTTTCTCGCCTTGAGGAATTCCTTATGAAGCTCAATCGAGTTGTTTTGCTGCGCGGTAACTCCGTACGGCCGCCGAATTCTGAAAGTACAGCATGTTGTCCTGGCGCACCTTTCTCGATCGTCACGTGAAGGATCTAGTCTCCACCGATTTCTTCGTTGTCCCGACAATTAGGTTCCGAGTGTTGTTTGTCTTTCTCGTTCTGGCTTATGATCGGCGCCGGGTCTTTGAAATTGGCGCCTCCGAGAACCTCTCCGAAGCCGTATAGCGCCGCGATGTGCTCTCCACCATGCCGTCGCCCAGAGGGACCGGGGGGTACGACCCTCTCTCCCGGCCCCGAAAACAATATTAATTAAGTATCTCAAACAGACGCGCGGGCGTTACTTGGTTCCGACAATATTAAGGAACACTCCTCTGTGCTTGTACTTCAAGTCGGTCAGGTCGTCAGAAAAGTTGGTGAAGTTGTAGCCAACGCCGACCTTCAGGTCCTTGCCAAGGTGATGATAGATTGCTGCTAGCGCGCCGCTGCGCCGTTGACTTCCTTGCGAAAGGTCAAGGGTTCGCACCTCCGCCATACTCTCCCATTGTTTGAAGAACTTCCAGTCCACGCGGAACACCGCGAGCCGCGCGGCGTCGTTGAAGAAATTCGGCTGCACGCGGTCCAGGCTGGCCTCTCCCATGCGGTACGCGTACTTGCTACCGATGGACCAGTTGGCCGTCAGGTCGTAAGTAAGATCGACCGCCGCGATGTGGCTCTTCTGAAGGAATTGCGTCGCGATGTTCTGCATGCCCACCTGATCCGTGGTCGGGACATTATAAAAGTACGTGTACTTGACCAGCGCGTTCAGCCGGTCATTGCTCACCGGACGATACGCGTAGCCGACCACGCCCTCGGTGTAACCGCCGGCATAGAACTCGCCGAGTGAACTGTCGCTGACCGAGTGGTCCAGCTTGCCGATTAAGCGCCAGTCGGGCGTCAGTTGTAGCTTGAAATTGTTACGGAACACCCACGCCTTCGTTTCGTTATGCGTCTGGTCGGGTTGTTCCGCGTTATCCCGGCGATACTCAATCGCGCTCGAGAACTGCATCTTATCGACGCCGTAGCCCATGTTGATCCCGGCCGCTTTGCGGTCGGTCGCGGCGCCGGTCTGCGAGTCGCGTAGCTTGCCGACCTCGGCGCTGCTGCCAAAATTCCAATGGTCTTTCGTCGTAAGGTTGATTCCGGTTGCGTGAGTTAGTCCGCTCAGGGCCGCGCCATCCTGGTAACGCTCCTCGATATAAACACTCGAGGTGTCGGAAAGCCGCGTCCTCGCGCCCGAGACCAGGTTGCCCCCGCTGCCGTGAAACAGCTGGCCGTTGTCCGCCATCCGCTCGTTTTCCAGCGAATAGTTCAGGTAGAGACGGGTCCGCTCGGAATAGAGAAAGCTAGTGCCGACTTTTCCGCCGAGTCCGAGGTTTCCGTCGGACGCCTCACCGTCGATCTGGAAACGTTTCGTCAGACGATAGGAGCCGCCCGCGCCGATGCGATCATTGTCTGGACGGCCGCCGCTTGCCGCGATCGTGCGCTGCACGAAGCTATAAGCGCTCCAGGTAGCGCTGGAATCGAACTTGACCTGCGCCACCGCGTCCGTGCGTTCGCCCTGCTCCTGCGTCAGGGGAACCACCTGTGAATTGTCCTTGCGCAGGTCGTTGCGTGCGCCGGCGCTCACGGTCCATCTTTCGGCCAGCTTGTAGTTCACGTTTAACTCGACCGCCCGGGTCTCGAGCCCCTGGTCCTCGATTCTCTGATCGCCCTTGGCCACCAAGCTCAAACTGCTCGTCACCGGCATCCTGAAAGTGCCGCCGTATTGCTGAGTGTCCTTGACCGTCGCTTGTCCCGGCGCCGAATAACCGGCATCCAGATTCTGCTTATAAAATGTAAACCGGCCGTCGTGGCCCGCGAAGAAATCGCTTAGTCCGACGCTCACGTCAGCGCGATAGGCGCCCGCCTTCGCGCCTGTCCCTGTGCCTGTGAAGGACTGGTTCTCAGGCCCTTGAAACCCGAATCCGCCATCATTGGATTGCAGCGCGGGAGAGAGAAGACCCGTACTGCGCCCTGCCTGCAGCTTAAAAAAGGAATTGGCGCTCTTCCGCAAGGTCAAGTCTGCGGCGCCGAGATTGCTGGCAGTGTCCCCCCCGTTGGAATTGGCCGTCAGGCCGAGCCGCACATAGTCGTTCAGCCAGTAATGCCCCTGACCGCCGACGGCGACTTCATGCAACTGGGCGAGACCTGGCGTGTACTCGTAACGCGCCACCAGGTAGGCCTGGTCTCCGCTCAAGCCGTTGCTGCGAACTAACAGGTTGTCGTTAGCGGTCGACGATAGCGGCTGGGAAAGCAGTATCCGGCCCTGCAAGTAGTCAATGGTGTAATCCGCGTTGGGCTGCAGGTTCACCACTCCCGTGACGATATTAGAGACTTTGTCGTGGATTTCGATGCGCAAGCTCTCCGAGCCGGTCAGGATGTCCTGGTGGTGCAAGTAGTAGAGCGATCCGCCCGTACCGAGGAATTCCTCATAGCTCGGCAACGTTCCCGGCTCGGCTGAAAATCCGTCCACAGTGATCCTTCGTTCGCCGAAGCTGGTTGTGAGTTCGGACCCGTAGTGCGCGTTGGCTCCGTACAAACCGCGATCAACTTGGGCCAGCTCGTTATCCACGTAGCCGACCTTGAAATTGCCCCACATCCCGTAATCCTGGCCGCGGCTCGCTTTGACGTAGAACTTGCCCAAGGTTGGAGCCATTTCTTCCACTGCGCCATCGTCGCCGAACGACGGGTAATAATAGGCGGGATCGATGCGCCGGAATAGCGAATCAGGCGACTTATCCAGGAAGTTGCTGAACAGGTCCTTCACCGGGCCTTCGCGAGTATCCGCGCCTGCCGTCAAATGCCAGTTCTGACTCACCTTGCCGTTCAAATAAAACGCCAGCCGGCCATCCAGCGACGAGTCGAAGGGCTGTAGCGTATTCACTCCCTCCTGCAGCTTTGCCGGTCCGCTCGCACTGTTTTTCGATACCGTCAAGTCGGCCATGCCGACATAGAACAGGTCCCTGCGTTTGAACTCCAGGTCGCGAAGGTACAGCGACCCGTTGCCTGCATCGTCAAGGACCGCCACTTCGACGCTATGCGTGCCGTTCGGAAGGATCTCCTCTGCTATGAAGTTACCCTGCGGGTCGACCGGAATTGCGCGGCCCGCCACCCAAACGGTGTGGCCAGCCGGGATGCCGCTGCCCTTCACCTTCACTGTGCCGCTGCCCAGCGTAATCTGCTGGCGCGCAATGTTGTTCTCGCCGTAGGCGGCCAGCAGCTCGCTCGTTGAAGGCGCATCGGAGGTCACGGCGTTTCCTGGCGATGCCTCGCGGTACAGCCGTAGCGGCCGCGCGTCCGTTTCGTCGAAATTCCCCTTCGGGTCATAGGCGCGTAACACATATTTGAGATCGCGCGACGGGCCCGCGAGAATTCTTGTTGTCGGGTGCCATTCCGCAAAACCCGCGTCGTCGACCGCGATGATCTGAAGCGGTGCGGATTGCAGGGACTGCTGCTGGTCGAATATTCGGATTTCAGCGCGCTTGAGGAAGCTCGCATAGTTGCTGTACATCCGGAAACGTACGACCGAAGCGCTAAGATTGTCGCCTTGCTCACGCACGCCCAAAGCGACTGGACTTGCCGCGACACCGAGCCGCCGCCGCGATTCCAGATTGTCGAGGCGAACCTGGATATTGGCGTTGTCGAGCGCCACGTCAGTGCAGCGCTGAATGTCGGAAGAGCTGCGGCCCAGGTCATCGACCGGCTTGCCGTCGACGGTGATGTGCATGGTATTCAGCTCATACGGGCTCTTCGGATGAAGCTCCTGTGTCGATCGCGTGATATCCACACCCTCGTAGTTGTCCAACGGCAAGCGTTCGTCGTACACCACCTGCACACGCACGAAAGACTCTTGGCCCTGGGTGAAACCGGCGTTCACAACGTCATCAGACTGCACGTAGCCGCGTCCCTCGTGCTCGGACTGAGCGCCAGACAACTCCGGGTCCTGCATGAGCACATCCATAGTCCGGCGAGCCCGCGCCGCGGATAGACCGATGTCATCGCCGTACACAGACGCGGTGCGGCGGTCGAGCCGCTCGTTCTTCGTGTAACCGATAAACCGAAGTCGCGCGTTGGTCCGATCCGCGATATCTGTAAGTGCGCGATGCAGACTTGCCGCGAACCCGGGCGGGATAATCGGCTGGCCGTTCGCGAGCTCAATGGTCGGGATGCTGCCCCAGGGGGGATCGTAGATCTTGGTCACCTTTTCGTCGACGTCGTCCGGGCACAGTTGCGGCTCGTCCGGTAAGGCCTGAAGAGGATCGTCGTACCAGAATTCCACCTCAATGCGACGATTGAACATCCGTCCCTGCGCGGTTTCGTTGGATGCGATCGGGTGAGAGGCCCCGCGGCCGTCACTTTGGATCGCCGAAGCCGGCAATCCCAAAATTTTCTGCATGGCCAGCGCAACTCGTTGCGCCCTTGCCTTGGACAATGACACAGGGTCTGCGTAAAGGCTCGCGTCGCGGCCGGTCAGTGGCGCGTCGTCGGTGTAACCGATAAACCGGGCCGTCACACCCTGTTTGTCCCGAAGGTTGTCGAGCGCTTCCTTGATCTGTTTTGTGAAGGTGTCGGAAATGCGAACGGTCTCGTCCTCGTACCGCAGTGGCACAATGAGGTTCCTTACGCGCATCCGCGGCGTGTTGCCTTCCTTGTATCGCATCTTGCAAACGGCCTGGACCCGGCAGACCTTGACGCGCTTGGTTTCGTCGGTCGACTTCGAGTCGTGCGACCATTCCCGAAAAGTCTGATCGCTGGACAGATGCCGCTCGACCGGCTCGCCCGGCTTGGCCGTGTTGACCTGGCCGATGACTGCAGGGGCGGTCACCATCAGGAATCCGCCAATCAGCAGTATTTGGAGCTGCTTGCACATATCGTTCAGTTGCTCCCCGGCGGATGGGCGTCGGACCGCTTGACCGGGCCACCACGGCGCCAGAAGACTTCGGGCTCAATGGTCAGCACATAGCTGTCTTTCTTCGGATCCCATCCTTCGGTTAGCTGTCGCTTAACCGCTTGCATGCGCTGTTCGACTAATGCCGCATCCTCGGTATCGGCGACGTAGGACAGGCGCAGAATCGACGGAGCTTTGCGTAGCTCCGTGAGGAGTAGGTCGAGCCGTGGCTTCCATTGGGCACGGATTTCTGTTTTACCCGGCTCGAACGCCTCATCCGACAGGTCGATGGCGACTACGCGGTGAATTGAAGCGCCGAAATCGAATTTCAGCGCCTTACCGCGCGTGGCGCGCTTGACCTGTACCTGGTCAGTCGACAACCGGTAACCGCTGGGCAGGGTTCTGTCGTCGAGCTTCAGCACGAAATTGCTGCCGCGTTCTTCGTTCGGCGTGATTGCGCACGTGATGTGGAACCGCCCGTACCGATCCGTCGTCGCCGCCAGGCCTGTTGCCGTCACGACGCGTACGCCGGCCAGGCCATCTTCGCCGTTGTCCTGCACCCCGTTGCGATTTACGTCGTTGAAGACCTTGCCGAATACATCTGTGCAATCGAATGTCTGGTCTGGGACGACACGAACCGTTGCGGTCGCCTCACTGGACAGGGCTTTGCCCGTAACCCCATCCAGGACCTGCGCGCGATTGATGAACTCGCCTTCGCTAACACCAGCGCCGACGGCGAGAAACATCACAAGCGTGCGACGATCGGAGTTGCCGAAGCTGACGCCATTCCACACGAGTTGGAGGCCGGTAACCGTGGGCTCTGTGGGCACACCATCCAGGCGCGCGGATCCGGGGACGTAGCGGAAGCCCGCTGGATAACGATCCACAATCTGCACACCTTGCAGGGATGCGCCTATCGCGTTGCTGATCGTGATGGTGTACGGGACGAGCTGCCCGCGAGTGACGTTGAGCAACGGCGTCGTTTTGGTGATCGAGAATGCTCCCGCGAGCTGCGGGTCGAGCGGAATGTGGTTGTTGTAGATCTGGCTCGAGCCGGGCACTGCGGTGCCGTCCAGGGTGAGATTCAGGTAGTACCGAGTCCCAGCGCTGCGCGCGGCCACCGAGGGTGGTGGTGCAAACTCCGACGTCTGCGCCTCGCAGTACGGGACGGCGGGGAGCGCGTCCTGCGCGCCTCCCGGGCAAGTGGGCACCGAAAACGGAGCGGTCGATGCATTCGAAGCCGCCGGGATGACCAGGGACTCACCGGCCACGTAGTTCGCCGTTGGCGCGCTCACCGCGATGAGGTAACTAGCGCCACTGGGGCAGGCAGGATCCGAGAAGTTGAGGTCGAAGCGGTAGTAGCCGCCCACCTGGGTGATTTGGCCCTGTTGAGCAGGGTCGTCAAAGCAGGTTGCCGGCAATGGTGCGCGACTGGTGGCGCTCAGCATGTTCAGGGTCACGCCTGCAATCGGGGCGCGCGTCAGAGAGTTGTAGACCACGCCATTCGGCCCGATTGGCAGATTCAGATTCTGGAGGTTGCTGCCGGAGGGCACGGCGATGCCGGTGATCCGCTGCAGACTGTTGGTAAAGGGTGAGTCGGCTTTGCCTAGCTTGGCGGTATTCGGGCCCGCACCGGGCGCGGTGAACCGGATCTCATACCGGTTTGGCGTCCCGTCGGTCGGCGGTATGTTACTAAACTGATAAACGCCGTTGATATCCGTGAGAACCGACTGCAACTGGACCCCGTTAAGAAACAGCATAACCGTCCATCCCTGCAGTAGCGGCTCGCCGCTGTCGGGGGTCTTGTTGAAGTTGGCATCGAGCCAGACGGTGCCGTTCAAAGTGCCAACACCGGGGACTCCTCCGATAGCAATCGAGACGCTAGCACTGGCCGTCTGAGGGGGGTTGTTCCAGGTTACGATCGCAGTGTTCGTGAGAGTTGTGCCGGCTGGAAGTCCCGCAGCAATCTGCACCCGGAAGCGCACGTCGATTGATTGTCCGGGCTGCAATGGACCGTTCACTGCAGAGTAGTTCGCTGTCAGTACGGAACCCGCGACCGTGACACCGGCCGTGGAGCCGTTCATCGTTGCCGCTGGGTTCACGAACGTGAGGCGACCTGCACCCGCGCTGCTGATATCGTCGGTGATTACTACTGGTGTGGCGGGGCTCGTCGAGGCATTGGTCACGTGCACCAGGTAGTCGAGTTGTCCGCCCGGCAACGCAGCGCCGCCACCGACCACGCTGACTTGCTTCGTGATGGTGAGCTGGCTCATCACCACCGTGACCGTGTGGGCATCCTGATTGTCCAGGACGCCGGGTGTGCCGTTAGTTAAAGGACCGGTGAAGGTCTTGCGGGTGGGATTGGTGGGGTCGCCGTCGAACCACTGGATGGCCCCAGCGACGTTGGTGAGCGTAACCCCATTTTGACTGTTGGCGTCGAGCTGGGTTTGGTAATTGATGATCAAACGCTGGTTCTGGCTGATGGTGGCAGCCGCAGTGAGCATGGTCAGCGTAAGCTCGCAGGTGGGCGCGCCATTATAGGTGATGGAAAAGTCGGTGCTCGGAACCAGAGGTCCCTTGCCCGGAACCGGCGTGGTGCCGTTCGCCTGAAACACCTGCGCGTTGAGTATCTGGGGTGTCGAGGAACACATGCCGCCGGTGGGGCTGCTTTTGGGGAGCCGATCAAGGATTGTGGCGTTCCATGCGTCGCTCACGCCGGTATTCTGGACGTTGAGACCAAACTGCCCTGACTGCCCGACGCTCATCGTCGCCGGTCCCGTTTTTGTCAGTACAAGATTGGGTGTGGAGGTTTGTCCAATGGCAATCGAGGCGCTGGCGCTCGAGGTTTCTGTTGGAGTGTTCCACGTTACCAAAGCAGTGTTCGTGAGAACCGTGCCGGCGGGAACTCCCGCGGCAATCCGCACCCTGAAGCGTACGTCGATCGATTGTCCGGGCAGCAATGGACCGTTCGAAGCAGAGTAGTTTGCGGTCAGCAGCGAGCCCGCAACGGTGACACCCGCCGTGGAGCCGTTCATCGTTGGTGCTGGTGGGTTTACAAACGTGAGAAGACCTGCACCCGCGCTGCTGATATCGTCGGTGATTACGACCAAGGTGGCCCCTGCCGACGCGGGATTGGTCACGGGATTGGTCACGTGCACCAGGTAGTCAAGCTGCCCGCCAGGCAGCGCAGCGCCGCCACCCACGACCGTAACTTGCTTGGTAATTGAAAGTCCTGCAACCACTGTTACGACGATCTTAGTGAGGTTCCCCCCCTCAAGGCTGAAAAACGCGTTGCTATTTGGTGCAATGCCACCGTTGCCGAAATTGACGATCCCACTGTTCGCGTTAAATATCGTAAAGTTAATTCCCGCAGGACCATAACGGTGCGGGTCGGTTGCGATTGCGCAGTGGGGGTCCGGCCCAAGAGGGCTAAAAGTCCATCCCGGGGGGGTGGCACAAATTCCATCGTCCTCGAGACCAAAAATAGGGACTGTTGCGCTAGTGAGCTGTATGGAGGTGATGGTTTTATTGGTGTTGTTTACGACACCAATCAGGTTGTCATCAGCGCCGTTATCGTAAGAGGGGGCAGGATTGGGGAAAGTTGTTGTGATAGACCCGTCAGCGTTGAGCGTGATCAGAATGGTACAACCCTCATTGGCGCGTCCGTCTTGATTACCGAGATAGGCGGGACTAACACCCCTTCCTGCACCGGCAGTGCCGCCGGTGAGAATTTCGCACGTCTGCACCTGGGCAAATGCAGAGTTCGCTCCCATCGTCAGGACGACGATGCCGAAAACAAGTAAAATCCTCGTCAGAGCGCGTGCTCCTTTGAACAGCCGCGCTCGTTCTGGGCTGCCAATAGGCGCATGAGCTATGAGGGGATTCCGCACATCATCGATTTCCGGAAGTCGCATGCGGAAGGGGAGAATGAGGCGCAGGATGTCCAGCAGGATTCTGATCCAGTTGCCGCGCAGCCTCGCTTTGTTTGTGTAGCTAGAACTCATCCACGCCCTCGTCCCACTTACTAAAGCAATTTCACCGGGAACGAGGCCGTCCGCGCCGTGGAACTGGATTCCGGCGGTCCCGCCGTCGTAAGGCCCCCCTTGGCCCGTTAGACCGGTGACTTTGCGTCGCCATCTTTCAATGGCTTTGCCTTTGTCAAAATCGCGTCAAACTTAATTGATCAGATTTGCAGCTTCTCCAAAACCTCCTGGCTTGCTTTCCATTCCGCTTCTGCCGCCGGCTTCACGCCGCCGGCAGAAAGTCGATCGGGTACACGATCGTCACAGCCGGCACTTCCTTTGCGCCAAAATTGATTGTCTTAACGCGGCCGACGACCTGTGCCGCGAGATCCGGCGCATCCATGTCGCTTGACTGCAACGCGCACATTGACACGCTGCCGTCCGGCTCGATCGTCAGGCGCAGAACCATCTGGCCTTTCAGCGCTGGGTTATTGCGCAGCTCCCGGTTATACAGCCGGTAAAACGACGCCTTGTAGCGGTCGAACACGATTTGTATTTCTTCGTCCGTGCGGGCAGCGCCTGGCCCGCTGCGTGCCTTCGGCCGGTCGCCGCCGGTGATCCCGGTGATCGGACTGACTGCGCGGCCTCCGCCGCCACCAATTCCGCCTGCCCCGCCAGCGCCGCGTCCACCCACACCACCTCCGCCGTTCCCGCCAGCTCCTCCTCCTCCACCACCTCCCACGCTACGGCTCAAAGAGCCGACGTTGATGCCACCGCTCGATCCCGGGGCGCTGCTCGTCAACAGAGAGCGTGCAGAGGGCTTGCCCACTTCATCGGCGGCAACGTGACGCGCATCGGCTCCGAGAGGCACGACGACGTTGTCCTGTGCCAGGCTAGCGATCTTGTCCTTGAGTGCCAGGATGCCGGCGTTTGCCACATTCGACTTTGCTGCCGCTGGCACGCCCACTTCCGGACCTGGCGGAAGTTCTGGTTTGCCAGGCATGTCTGGACCTGGAGCGGCGTTTGGTTTCGGTTTCGGCGCGGGTGCAGGCGCCCCTTTCAGGGACCCGGCTTCACCCGGAATCGGGCGCGACACTTCACGCGTTTTCACCGGGATCTCCGGTGGACGATAGAAGACGACGTCGAGTTCTTTGTTGGGCACGTTGCGAAACAGCGCTTGCGCCGGTATGACCATCAGCAGAATCAGCACGAGGACATGGATCGCCACGCTCTTCGCCATGCTGCCTGTCGTGGGAGCTGCTGATGTTTTAAAAATGTTTTTAACTTCCATGGTTGTCACCAAGCAACCCTCAATTGGCCGCGACAAATTCGATCTTCAAATCCGGAACGCCCGACTTCGCGAGATCAATGATGCGTAGAACTCCCTCGTAGTTCATGTGATCGTCCACGGCCAGGAACAGCGCGCGCTGTTCCGCGGGCCGACCGCCCAAAATAGACGCCACGCGCGCGGGCAATTCGGCTACAGGAATCTTTTGGTCCGCCAGGGTCACCTGACAGTTCTTCGGGACTCCCTCTCCTGCTGGGGGGCCGATCATGGGGCACGCCGCGGGCCCGATGCTGAGGATCAACTGGGATTCGGCAACCGGAGCCGCCGTATCGGCGGAGGCGCGAGGGATATCCACGTCGTAGCCTTCCATCAGGAGTGGCACGACGACCATGAAGATGATCAGCAGCACGAGCACCACGTCGACGAGCGGCGTGATGTTGATTTCAGACTGCAAACTGGAGCCGGAATCGTCGCTGTTGAATTGCATGATGTCACTTTCCTTCCGCGCCGGCGCGCTTGGCGATCAGCCCCACCCCATGGAAGCCGGCCTGCTCGACCGCGACCATGGCCTCCCGGACTTCGCGGAAATTGAGCTTTGCATCGCCTCGTATCACAACTCTGGGGTTCGTCTCGGCGCCCACCGCAGCGCGGAGAGTTTCGTCGAAATGCTCGGGTTTGACTGACTGGTCGTTGATCCACAGCCCGCCGGACTCGTCAATGGAGACCAGAATTCGGCCTCTCTCGTCGCCCTGCGAGTTCGGTTTTGCCGTGTTCGGCACGTTGACGTCGGGTCCCTTCCGCATCTGGGGCGCCATCACCATGAAGATGATCAGCAGCACCAGCACCACGTCCACGAGCGGAGTGATGTTGATGGCCGCTTGCATCCGGGCCGGCTCACCGAGTCGCATAGGCCGGACCTTCCTTTTTGACGCTCTTCACCGCGGTTGCCTGGACTTCAGCCCCTTCTTCGACGTCAAGTCCTTTAAGCGCCGGTATCTTGAACAAGCGGTTCAAGAGCTGGGACGAAGCCCGATTCATTTCGACATGGAAAGTTTCAATCTTGCCCGTGAAGGTGTTAAACGCCACGACGGCCGGAATTGCAACGAAGATACCGAGGGCCGTCGAGACGAGGGCCTCAGCGATGCCGCCCGAAACCACAGACATTCCGCCGGAGCCCGTCGCTGCGATGCTCCGGAAAGCGTTAATGATTCCGACTACGGTACCGAAGAGACCGACGAACGGGGCAGTGGAGCCGATGGTGGCAAGAAACCCGAGACCCTTCTTCAATTGGATCAGCGTTTCAGAGATGGAGTCTCTGATTGCGCTCGTGACCAGCTCGAGCGCCGCGGACGGATCGCCTCCGCTTTGGCTCACGCCGTCGTACTCGCTGATGCCCGCCGAGACCACCTGCGCCACGTAGGAATTCTGGTGTAGCTTCCCGGCTTCGACCAAGTCCTTGACATCTCCTCCGTGAAGGAACTTTTTGAACTCGGCTTTGAACTTTTGTGACTCGCTCGAAGCCGAAGAGAAACGGCGGTGCTTGTCTATGATCATCCCCACCGAAAAAATGGAAAGCAGGGCGAGGGAAAAGATGACCGCGCCTCCGAATATACCGACATGTCCTAACAGTTCACTCAAATTCATGGCTTTCTCCTTTGCGTTGCATTACTTGTGTCTGCCGCATTCCCACCCGCCGTGGCACCAGCGGGGCGGGCCGTTTCCGATCTAATGTCGTAGTAAAGAAGCATTCGCATGAATACTTCCTTGTCCACAGGCCGCCTCGAGTCGTCGAGCAACGTCGAAACGCCGGGCCCATTGCCGAGTTCCGAGCTCTTCCAGGGAACGATGACCAGTGCTTTAGGCGCTTCCTGATTGCCCAAAATGGACATGCCGAGCGCCTTACTCCCGGGGACGGACGTCAACTTCCCGTCTTCTTCCGTCTTTGCCTGCGCCTCTTCAGTTGGTTTCTTTTCGTCCTCTTTCTTCACCTCTTCCTTCTTTGTCCCGTCTTTCTTTGTGTCTTCTTTCTTTGCCTGCGGCTTTTCGGTTTGTCGCTTCGCTGCTTCCGTCTTTGGCTGCGCTGCTTGTTGCGCGAGTACAGCCTCGGGCGCCAAGGCAAGGACCCCAAGCAAAATCCAGTGCATGCCAGTCTTCGTCATGGCTTCTCCTGTTTCTTTGCGCGGTTGCGCACGTCGGCAATCCACTTGACGACCTCGGCGTCGTCCGGAACGATCCGGTTGTACGCCTCGTAATGCTCCAACGCGCACGTGTAATCTCCGAGATACAAGTCGCACAGAATCGCAAGGTTCCTGTGGGCATATTGGAAGTCGGCGGACTGGGCCAAGGCGGCCTCATAACTCGCGCGCGCTTTTGCAAACTGTGCCTTGCGCCGCTGCACCATACCGAGTTCGTTGTAGGCGGCGGGCTGTTTTGGATCCGATTCCAGCGCCTTGTTCAGGCTGGCCTCAGCGCGGTCCAAGTCACCGGTGCGCGCGTAGGCAATTCCGAGATCGAGGTGCGCTGCGGTCAAGGCAGGCATTTTCTCGGTCATTTTGAGCAGCAAAGCAATTCCCGGCTCGTATCGCTCTTCCTTCAGCATGCCCACTGCTGACTGGTAGTCGGCGCGCATTTGGTCTGTAAAGGCCGAGCCCTGCGTGACCGCCGCGGGTTGAGCGACCGTTGCGCCTTTCGTGCCCGCCACTCCTTGGGTGACGGTTGCGCCTTTGCTGACCGTCGCCGCTTGGGCAACCGCCGCGCCCTCTAGGCCTTGAGTGACCGGGTTCTTGGGTGACAACGCGTCGATGGTGTCGAGTAAGCCGCTGCTTGTCTCGTGCTTGGCGTAGCGGCCCGGCATCAGCTCGGTAAGCCTGCTGAGACTTTTCTCGGTCCACGAGTTGAAGACGCCGGTGTGCAACAATTCCATATTCTTCTCGTGAACCTTGATAGCTTTCTCTTCGAACGGAAACGCCGCCTCATCGAGCTTGTTCTTGAACTCCTCCAGATCCTCTGGTTTCAAGTCGCTCGGCCGCTCCGAATCGAGCAGGGAGCGGCTGAAATTAGAGTAGGTCTCGGCCATATAAAACGTCGCTGCCGCCGTCGTGTCGTCGATTCCGTAGTCCACCAGCCGGCCCATGGCGGCGATCGTGGCATCCATTTGCTGCTTCTTATCCTGCAGGCTGGTCTCGAAGGGTTGCCGCAGCTTCACGACGGCGAATTTCTCGTAGAGCTGCTCGGCGAGGACGAGGGCCGAACGTGCCGCAAGCGTCCGGGTCCGGCTGGTTCTTTCCGATCCGGCACTCGCGTCGGCGTTTACGATTGCTTCGAGCTGCTGGTGATAAAGTGTCTCGTCGTTGGTGGCCTTGTATATCTCCGAGATCTTGAATCGGATCTCAATAGCCGTTCCTACCGGCTTGGGAAATTCCTTAACGTACCGGTTGTAAGTATCCAGGGCGCGATCACGGGAATTGGACTGCGCGTAGAGGTCTCCCGCATCGAGGAGGGCCTCGCTGCGTAACGCCGGATCGTCGGACTGGGATGCGATGCGCTCGTATTCGCCGGCGGCGTGCGATAAGTCGCCGCTCTGGCGGTAGGCGTAAGCGATCTGTTTGGTGGCCTCAAGCTGGAGTTTGTGCTGCGGGAAGGTAGTGCGAAACGCATCAAGGACATCCACAGCTGCCTTCCAGTCCTGCAGCCGGATTAGTGCGGCGCCGGCGTCGTACTCAGCCGTCGCGCGGATAGATGACGTAGGCGCCGCTGTGCGAATCCTCAGGAAGTGGTCTGCGGCAGCGCGATAGTCCTTCGCTTCGTTTGCGAGCTCACCCTGTTTGTAAATCGATGCGGCGAGGTTGTCAACGAACCCGGCGCGCGACGCGTCGCCTTGCGGCGTGGCGGCCAGCACCTGCGTGTAGGCCTGCTCAGCTTGCGAGTAGTTGGCGAGCTCGAACGAGCCATGCGCAACCACAATCCACGCGGAGCGCCGGATGGACGCCTCTGCGCTCGGATACTTATTGATAAGGCGCTGGTCCGCCTCGATGGCAGCCTTGTAATCCTTCATCTCGTACATGTCATCGGCGGCCGCTCCGAGGACCGCCGCGGCGTGTTCGTCTTGAGGGAATGCGTCGGCAAATTTGAGCGAGCTTGCGACGGTATCGTGTTTGACGGCGTCCAGCTGGTCTTTGCCGGGAACCTGCTGGTCCTTGCCGGGAACCTGCTGGTCCTTGCCGACAACCTTCAGCTGCTCGCGGTATGCATAGATCGCGGCGTATCCCGCAGGAGCGGACTGGGACTGTTGCGCGTATCCGTAAGCCGTGCGCTCATACTCTTTGGCCGCTCTGCCGAAATCCTTGTTCTCCAAAAGCAGGTCCGCAAGCCGGTAGTTGACGGATGCCGAATCAGCCTCTTTCGGGAAAGACTCGAGGTAGGTGCCATACCATTGGATTGCCTCGTGATAATTCGTGAGCTTCTCTTGCGCTTCGCTGGCGCCCTGATACTCGGCGTGATAATGCGTCGCGAGGTCTTTCAGGTTGGTCTTCAGGTAGGCCAGCACTTCCGGCGAGTCTTCCGGTTTGAAATGCCGCCAGTATTCGGACTTCAGGTTGTACTTGGAAGCGAACTCCCGCTTTGACTCGAGTACGAGCTTGGGGAACCCGCCCTTGGTGAAAGTATCCACGACGCGCATGCTGAACCGCGGCGCGGCGCGGTGGAACGGATAAAGGGTTACGAAAGTCTTGTACGTTTTCGCCGCGTCGTCGTAGCGCAGCTTGCCGAGGTAGTGCTCACCAAGACCTGCGTAAATGCGGTCTTCATAAGAGCGCTTCCCGAACTTGGAGAAGTACTCCGGCAAGGTCTCGGGCCCGCCGAGGTTGCTGAAACTGAGGCTGATCACGCGGAAGGTATCCGCTACACGGCGATCACTGTCCTCATCATGTGTTTGATCGAAGTCGTAGCCGATCGATACCTTGTAGTCGAGCAAGGCAATATATTTCTGCAGAGCCTCCTCGTAGAATTCCTGTTTGTAGAGCGTCCATCCGAGCTTATAGAGAGCGAGCTCGTGATACTCGGAAGTGGGGCCCAGGCTGACGATGCCCGAATAGGCGGCCTCAGCCTCGCGGAAGCGTCTGCGCGTGAAGAAGTACTCGCCGCGCCTGAACTGCACTTCGTCGAGGTGTGGAGAGTGCGGGTTCGTGCGGATCAGGCGTTCCATTGTCTCGATGGCTTCGTCGGTACGGCCGAGTTCGTCGTACGCCCGAGCCATTTGATAGAGGACTTGATCGCTGTTCTTGTAATTGGGGTACTCGGTGAGCAGCCGATTGTAGAGATTGATCGCCTCGAGCGGACCATCGGGACTTACGCCACCGGGAGCCGCGTTACTGCTCGCCAGGATTTCGGTCTGCGCCGTCGTGCGCCGCTCGAAATCCTGATCGGATTCCTTCAGACCCGCGCTGGCAGGCGCCGCGACCGAATTGGGACTAGCGGCCCGCGAGCTCTCGAGCACCTTGACGGGCTTTGGGGCGGCCATTTCTCGCGGCTTGGCGTCGCCCGCGTGTATTCCGAACTGCTTCTCAAGTTGGAGGTCCGCGAGGCGCCGCATGGCCTCCGGAGTCATCGCGGACTCCGGTGTCTCTTCAAGGAAGCGCCGATATTGCTGCATGGCCTGGTCGAGACCCTGCTCGATCTTCACGTCCTGCTGATCCGGGCGAACGTTACGCAACTCGGCCAGAGTGCCCCCCGCGGGCTTTGCAGTAGGAGTGACGCGGGCGGCGCAGCCGGCGATGAGAACCGGTGCGATCGCTATCGGAATGGCGAGGCGGCGCATCAATGTCCCTCGCCGCCAGACTGAGCGCGCGCAGCTCGATCGTAGCTATCGGCAACGCCGAAGCGTGCCTCGGCCTGCTGAGCCACCATACGTTCCCGGCGAGCCTCGAGCTGATTGATGGCGACGGTCTCGATCATGTGCCCTTGCCGGGCAATCAAGACATCCACACGCTGCGATGCGTCGTTGACACTCTCGCGGAGCCGTGCAATCTGGACGTCGTATCCGACATAACTGTGCGTCGCCGCCTGCCTGGTCCTAACGAAGGCTTCATACTGCCGATTGAGAGCGTCGACAGGCGCATTCAATTCTTGCAGGTGCTTATAAGCCGCGGTCAGGCGCTCGGGGTACTCGGTTTCCTGCCTCCATGTAAGCGTTCCGCGCAGGCGGGCCGCGCGTTGCCGAAGCGCGAGCGATTCGGGATTGTCAGAGGCGCCAAGCTGCTTCTCGATTCGCGCGATGCGGTCGCTGGCGTTCTGTTCCTCTGCAGTCGCCAGATAATCCGGCCGAGGCGCGGTCAGGATGGCTTGCAGGCGTTCGGCAAGGTGCTTGCGCTGCTCGATGCGCAGGCGGATCCGCGCATCCAGCTCTCGGAACTGCGCGTCGACTTCCGGCAACAGCGGCTCGTAATTCTGCCCGCGCAGCCGGATAATATCGTCGAAAGCATCGAGGCTAGTTTTCCAGGCATTGAACTTTGACCGCAGTTCCTCGAGGTCGAGGTAGTTCTGCAATGCGGTTTGAAAGTCGTGAGATGCCATCAACTCCATCAGGTAGTAAGTTTCCGGCGCATCGGGCAGGCTGCGCAGGCGGATGACCCAGGTTTCATCCTCCCTGCTTTCCTCGCGGACCAGCGCCTTGAGGAATTTCCCCTCCTTGATGCTGCGCATCGATGCGTCAACTCTTTCGATCTGGTTGCTGAACAGTTCGAGCGCGCGCCCGTAACCGATCGCGGCGCGACCATACAGTTTCAGGCTAGCGTACGCATGCGGTACGGCCAGCATGACTTCCTGAGCCGCAGCATCCGTGGGCTCGCGATCTGCCAGGATGTTCCATGGCACGAGCGCACGGTCATAGTGTTGGGTCGTGGCCTCGGCCCAGCCTGCCCGCAGCAGAGCCTGGTTCGAGAACGGCCCCTCAAGATGGACGCGGTCGAGTGACTGTCTAGCCCGGTCAAAATTGCCGGATTCGAACAGAATAGTGCCGAGCACCAGGTTCGCCTTGTCGCGAATCGCGAGACCGGCGGGATCGCCAGCTGGCAGCTGCCCGGCCTTGTCCAGTTGCTCGATCGCTTCCTGTTTCCGGCCGTCCAGCAACAGCGCGATGCCAAGGTTGTAAGCAACAAACCCGGCCAGGCTCTCGTTGCTCTTTAGCTGGGAGAGAACCTTAACGGCCTCGCTCGGCTGGCCTTTCGCCATATAGACGTTCGCCCGCAGGAACTCAACGTCGCCCCTGATCTCCTGGGGCACCGCACCATTGATCCGCGCGAGCGCCTGCAGTGCGTCATCGAGCTGATCCTTCTGGAAGCAGATGCGTGCGAGCCTGAACGCGGCCTCGTTTCGTACCGCCTCATCGACGGCGCCCTCGAGCACCGCCTTGATAGCGCGCCCTGCGCGTTGGTGCATGCGGTAGTCAAGTTCGAAGTCGCCTACCGAGAATTCGGCGTTGTTGACATGAAAATGAAGTGTGTCGAGTGCGGGCTCGTCGAGTCCGTGGTACATGGCAAGCTCGGTGTCGAGCCGTTGGATGGCATCGAAATACTGTCCTTGGTAGGCGTGATAGAGCGCTTCGCCAAAAAAGAGGTCCTTCAAGTCGCCAGCCGATACCGGATAAGCGGCAAGCCCTACGGCCAGGCAGAGTCCGACGAGTTGGCGAACCGCTCGCATCGCGATTACCAATCCCCGAGCTTGATGGGAGCGTTGCCGGATTGCGATCCAGACAGAGTCAGACCGACCATTTTCGGCTTCGCTTCTTTGCGGAAAGTAAACTGTCCCGTGCGGTTGAAATCCGCGCCGCCTTCAAGCTTGCCGTCGACAAGAACGTCCAGCTTGTGGTCCCCGGTCGCCACGTTGCCGACGTAGATTCGTTGCACGCCGCCCTTGCGCAGGGCCTGGAGTTCTTTCGCGCTGTAGATGTAGTGGGCAACGAGTTGGCCGTCGATCTGGAGCCGCACGGCATCAAGGCGCATCGTGTCGCCCTTCGCCAACTCGACGAAGATTGCTACTTGCGTCCCCGACGGATACAGCAGCTTCTCCTCCAGCTGGCTCAGTTCCGCCGACATGCGGAGGGAGTCTGACTTGATCTCCTGGATCTGTTCGTCGAGGCCCCTCATCTCCCGTTGGTCGGACGAGATCTCTTCCTTCGATTGCTGTTGCACCGCAGCCGGCGAGGGCGCGGATGTGATAGTGACTTGTGCGTTGGCATGAGCAGAGCCGCCCGGACCTGTGGCGGTGATGATATAAGTGGTCGATTGAGAAGGCTTCACTGTTGTAGAACCCTGCGCGGCGACGCGGCCCATGGAGGGCTCCAAACTGACGGATGTGGCGTTGGTCGACGACCAGGTGAGTGTGATGGGTTGGCCCGGTTGGGCGGAAGCAGGCGAGGCGGTAAGAGCGACGCTCGGAGACGCCGGAGGAGGCGCCAGTTGCGCCGCGGCAACGAGTTTTCTCCCGTTGGCCATCAGCACGAGCGCGACTAAACCAAACGAGATCCCAGTACGAAGCGAATAAATACGCATCGTTCTCCACTCCTTGAACACTGGAGCATGGGCACGACGAAGCTGCAGGCCGGGTGGTCTGCCCCCCAATACTCCCCAATTAGTCCGAGGATTGCCGAATTGCAAGACCCTGTAAACTGGTCAAAGGAACGGAATTCGAGCGGGGAGTTACTGTACAGGAGTACCTGCTCTTTGTGCCGCTCACGGAACGCCGCAGACCAAGGGGTTTTTGCAAGGTTCCTCAATGGCAGCGGGGCAGATAGCTTGGTAGAACCGACGCCAAACAAGGGCTTATGGTTTCCGGCCACGTATTCTCAATGGTTCCCGATAACCCGTGAGCTACGTATTCGCGGAATCTAGTCTATTGCGGGGGTCGACGAACAGCCATGCCGCCGCGCCGCCCAAGCACAACGCCGCAGCCACAAAAAACGGAGCCTTCCAGCCCAGCCGCGAAGCTATCCACGGCGTGAGCGACGCGGTGATCATCCCGCCAATTTGATTGCCCATGTTCATGAAGCCGGAGACAGAGCCGGAAGAAGCGCCACCGATGTCTGCGGAGACCGACCAAAACGAACTTTGTGATAGGTAGAGAGCGCCAGCTCCACCAGCTAGAACAAGAACCGCCACACGCGCATTTCCCGCGCTTGATCCCAACACCAGGAAAATCGCGGCAAGAATCATGGCAAACACGGCCACGCCGCAGCGACCCGCGCGCGCGCCCTTGCTTCTCGTTATCACATCGCTGAGAATGCCGCCGAGCGGCGAGCACACGGCCATGGCAATGAACGGCAGCATGGTGTAGAGAGCGCTGGCCTTCAGATTCAATCCTCGAACTTCCGCCAGGTAAATGTAAAACCAACTGAAAAAAATCCACGCAACGTAACCGAAGGTAAAGTAGCTAAGCGTCGTCGCCAGAACGTCCCGGCTCTCCAACATTCGTCCCCAAGAAACTAGAGAACGCTTGTTGGCCTCAATCGAGGGTGAAAGTCCAGACTGGATTCGGGCGAGTTCCCTATCAGAAACCAGCGGATGCTCTTGCGGAAAGTTGCGCGCAATCAAGTACCAGACAAGGCCAGCCAGAAGGCCTAGGACGGCACATACCAGGAAGGAGGATCGCCATCCGTGCTTCAACATGAGGTAAGTGATGAACGGAGGCGTGAGTCCAGCGCCAACGCCAACACCGGAAAAAATCAGTCCATTCGCAAGCCCGCGCTCCGAGCCGGGGATCCATCGGGCAACGAACTGGTTGGAAGCGGGGTAAATCACGGCTTCTCCCGCGCCCAGCGCGAAACGTACCCCCATGAACGAGAACAATGCTGAAGCAAATTGCACAGGCACTGCCGCAGTCAAAGCGGTGAAGACTCCCCACCAGACCACGCCAAGGGCAAGCACGCTCCGCGAACCGAGTCGGTCCGCGAGCCTCCCTCCCGGAGTTTGAAAAAGCGCGTAGCCGGCAAGAAAAGAGCTGAAAATCCATCCAAGCTGAATCTTCGAAAGGTGGTAATCGTTCGCAAGAAGAGTTCCGGCGATGGAGATGTTGACGCGGTCAAGAAACGCGACGGCGCTGAGAACAAACAGCCAGAAAATCAGCAACCACCGAATCTGGCTTGTCTTTTCGCCGTTCAATTGGTTCCTCTTTTCGACAAAGGCCGGTCGTACCCTGTGAGATTGCTAAACTAAGTGCGCCTTGAATAGTTTTACAAGCTCATTGGCAATGATTTTTTCCTCGCCCGGCTGCAGCATGAACGAGTTCATGGAAAGCACTTCGCCATGTTCTCCTGTGTCAAGCGCGATGGAAGGCTTGCCCCCGCGCAGGGCCTTGCCAACCTCGCGCGCCGTCATAGGGATGCGCTTTTCATCCCACTTAATCCGTAGGTGAGGCACATGATTGGCGATTTCAAGCTTCGGGAAAGAGGTCGTCACGCTCGGAACCTTTGTAATTTGCGCTGAAATGTACTCCAACCGCCGCTGCCATTCTTTGTTCAAGGCCTCGTGATCTTCCTGCAGGTACAATTCGATGGCCTTGACCATGCCGACGATTTCTTCCTTGCCCACTTTTTGGCTCCGCCCTATGGTGTCTTCGTGCGGGCTGTTGTTGAGCAGCGCGTAGGCAATCAGATCCTTTTTGCCAATCAAGAGTCCGGCACATTGTGGGCCGCGAATTGCCTTGCCGCCGCTGAAGGCGATCAAGTCGTAGCCCATGTTTGCGAAGTCCCAGAGACGAGACACAGGCGGCGTATCTGCCGCAGCATCAATGAATGCCGGAATATTGTGCTCGTGCGCAAGCCTTACCCATTCTTCGTCTTTGATCTGGCCGTCGTCATTCGCAAAATTCGTGAAGTGCATCATCGCCGTCTGCGGATTGATCGCTTTTCTCACATCGTCAGCGGTTTCTACTTCGATGAGCTTCACACCTGTGTTTCGCAGTTGGTGGTCGAAAGCATTGCGGTGCGTCTTTTGAATGAGCACTTCACTCTTCATGCCGGTCAGATCGGGAATCTGGCGAATCAACTTTGGATTGTCGCCAGTTAGAATCCCCGCGAGGCCGGACTGCATAGCCGCAGCGGCGCCCGCGGTGACGAGCGAATCATACCCCGCGGGTAATTTCAGCATTTCCGTGAGGCGTTTGCCGGCAGCCACTTCCAGTTCGACGATGCTTACAAAGTGCTGGCCAGCAAGCGCCATCACTTCTTCTACTTCTGGCCGAGGCAACGAGCCTCCGAGCACCGTCATTGTTCCTTGCCCGTTGATGACAGTGGTTACACCAAGCTCTTCATAAACATTTGCGGTCGAACCGAGTCCAGTGAGTTTTCTGCCGCCTCCAGCCTTTGTAGCCGCCGGCAGGGCAAACAGCTTTCGCGGACTCATTAAAGTGGCCGAAAGAGCACTAAGCGCGCCTAGAAATCTCCTGCGGTTGGACCTGTTGTGGAATGCCATAGCTCAAGCTCCCTTCTTCACATCGCGAACCACAGCGGCTATGCAATTGATTTCCACTAACGATTCGCCGGGCAGGCCAGCCACTGCGACGGTAGTGCGCGCCGGACCCCCGTTTGGGAAATACGTTTTGAAAACGGAGTTCATGCCGTCGTAGTACTCAAGTTTCGCGAGATAAACGGTTAGTTGCAGAATGCTGTCCATGGTGCCGCCGCCGGCTTCGATGGTGCTCTTCACGCCTTCCATGACCATTTTTGTGTGCATCTCAATGGTTGGCGTTTTTCCTTCGTCGGATTTGTCGCCCTGCGAGTGCGCTCCTTGGCCGGCAATATAGATCAAGCCTTTATGAATGACTAGCGGCGTGATGAAGCCCTTTTTGTCGGGCGGCTTGCCATGAGCGTCCAGTTTCTGAACTCCCTCTTGCCCCTCCTCTTCTGAGGTCGTCGTTGCCGAAGTGAGTTTCCCCAGCCCCAGACTCGGCAAGAGCGCAGCAAGTCGCGCGGCAAATCCGCGCCGCGTGGTTTGAGTCGTTAACATGTTTTTCCTCCTTAGTTTCAGTGCCAAAAGAGAATTTCCCCTGATGCGGTTCCAGCTCTTTGCCGTAGACACTTCCTCAAATTGGCTGGCAACCACATCAAGGCAACGCAAAACTAAGAACGTCGCTTCCCGCGGCGATGGCAACGTACTGCTTGCCGTTCACCGCATAACTCATCGGCGAAGCATGGATCGACTGTCCTGTGTTGAAATGCCACAGAGGTTTTCCAGTCTTTGCATCCACGGCTTCAAAGGATTCGGAGTTATCGCCGAAAAACACCAAGCCCGAGGCTGTGGTCATGGTTCCTGCTCCGGAACCACGTCCGCTTACTTGCGGATAGCGCCACACCAACGCCGAAGTATCCAGATCGTAGGCCAACAGGATTTTCTGGCCGTGCTCTCCCGGCGCGTGCCGGACGCCTGTCGCATAGTACGTCTCGCCTTCCTTGAACTTCTGCGCGCCTGAAGAATAGACGGAGCTTGCTTCCAGCGCCAGGAAATAAAGAGAATGCGTTTCGGGATTGTAGGAAGGTGAAAACCAGTTGGTCGCTCCGGAAAAACCCGGGCACACCAGCGATCCTTGCGGAGTTGGCTTGGCGCTCGTTTCGTCGAGGACCGGCCGGCCTTTTTCGTCGATTCCTTTTGCCCAGTTTAGCTTTTCCACAAACCGCGTAGCGGAAAGAAATTCTCCTGTAGCGCGATCCAGCGCATAGACAAAACCGTTCCGATTTGCCTCGACCAGAAGCTTTCTCGGCTTGCCTTTATATGTAGCGTCCACCAGCACCGCGGTTTCCGTTGCGTCGTAGTCATAAGAGGGCCAGTTTGCAGCGGGAGGAGTTGCGCTGAGATCGGGATCTTATTTGTCCGCTGGAGTCATAGGGGGCGGAGTGACGAGCAGGGCGCTCCCGACAATCTCGATCAGCGAATCACCGGGAATCCATTCAACCGCCATGCACGCGCGCGAAGGCGCTTTGCCTTGCGAGAAATAAGTCCCATAAATCTTGTTTAGGGCGTCGTATTGCGCTTTATGCGTGTCGAAGCGGGCCTTGCCCACGGGCATGACAGTGGCATCCGTATGAGGCAGGCAGATGAAAACATCAAGGTGGATCAGGCTGTCCATGTTGGAACCAGCGCGCTCGACGTTGCGCTTCAGGGCGTCCATGGTCCTTGTAACGTGCTTCTCGAAGGGATCCGTCACCACAACGTGATCCTCCTTGGGATAGCCGTCATTGGCGCCCGTGCCGGAAAAGTAGTAGATCCCATTGTGCGTGTGGGTGCTTCCGCGGCGCGGCGCATCTCCAGCGGGCGTATTCTGGGACGCGCTGCCGGCTGAAGGGGTGCCTGGCGCCGCCTGCAGCGCGAAGAGTTTGGGCGCGGCGCCAAAAAAAGCAGTGAGTGCCGCAATTCTGCCAAAGAAACTGCGTCGAGTATCGTTTCCCATCGAATTTCTCCTTCCTGTCGAAGTAACCTAAGCCGCTTTTTCTCGCGAATGAGTCTTTATTTGGTCGAATTCATTCAGCGATGCGACCGCGCAGCACAACAACGGAAGCCTTCGGCAAGGTATACCGCACATCCGCGCCGCCCTGCATCGTCGTTTTCGACGCCGGGCCGTCCGGATCGGCGTGGCCGCGTCCGCTCTCCTCGTCATGCCATTGATATTCATTCGGGCCAAAAGTGATGCGATCCACAGTTCCGGCAAAATGGCGAGCGCGCTTCGTCTTGCTGTCGGCGAAGGACACGCTCACCGCATGGTCATTGTCGTGATCCTTGTTAATCAACATGACGGACCACTGCCCGTCGGGCCGCTCAACAGCATACGCAGTGACCAGAACGTTTCCACTGTCGTCGTTCACATCGCTGGTTGCACGGAATAAACGATGTGGAGCATCCACGGGTTGCACCCATTCCTTCGTGATGACCTGCGCCGCCAAATATTGCGGCGGATAATTCACCACGCGATAGTCCTTGTCCAGCGCGAGAAACCCGCCGCGCCCTGAGGGTGTCGGCATGTAGTGAAAATAAAACGTTCCGCTGGCCCCTTCGCTCATCATCGCGCCAACGTAATCCGCAAGCCACAATGCGCTTTTCGTGTCTCGGGGCCCGCTGCCTCCGCCCATGTTTCCTTCGGTCATGAAAAACGGCAGGCTCGGCGGCAGTCCGTTGTCTCTCCACGCCTGCAAGACGTGATGGACCAGCATCGGCTCAATGTACAAGTCCCCCCAGGAAGCGGTGATACCTTTCTCCTGAAACGGATAGTGCTCGAACGAAAAGAAAGTGAAATCGCTCAAGCGTCCGTGAGATTTCAAATAGTCCAAAAAGCGAGCAAGAAACGAAACGCGCCCCATCGTATCCGGCCACACCTCCACGTCCCCGAAGGTGCCTTCAAACGCCGGCCCGCCCAGCTTTGCTTGCGGCAAAAGTTTGTGAATTGCCGTTGCGAACTGGATGTACAGCGCTCCGTAGTCTTCGGGCAACATGTGCTGCCCGTCGGCCTCTTCGCCCATCTCAATCCACGAAATCGGGTAGCGTCGCTTGTAGAGATACGCAATCTCCGCTGCAGCATCCTCCGGAGTCCCGTACAACATCGCAATCGGCACCATCGTAGGCAGTCCGCGCGTAATGCCGCTCTTGAAGAACAGATCAAATCCAATCTGGTCACCGCGCGAATAATCCAGGTCCGCTTCGGCGTGCCACGGATCCACCGACGAGGGCCAGGTTATTGTCTGTCGGCGGCTGGGTAAATGCTGCACGACATCATTGAAGAACCCGTCCCCCGAAAGAGTTCCTACGTACAATTCGTTGATGGCGTAGCCGACGCAATTCCGTTTGTCTGCGGCTCCGTGCAAATCGCAAGTGTTCGACGATTCTGTCATCCAGATGCGCAAATACCTCGCCGCAACTGTTCCCGACATCAGTTTCAGCGTTTCAATGCCGCCTTTTCCCGCGGTGACGTATCCTTGCGAAAAAGTCTGCCAGGTCCCGTTCATGGTTCCGTCGTAAAACGGTTCGAGCGTGCTCGTCCAGAATTGCACGGCGTAGCGTCGCGCGTAAGGATTGGCCCAATCGATCCGGATCGCATTTACGTCAATTTTCGCGCCCAGATCAATCATCACCCACTGCGGATGAAGAGCGTCATCTTCACCCGTGAAAGCCTTTGTCAGGTAGGGATTGCTCTTCCAGTACGATTTCGTATCACCGTCGGTCAACCGGGACCAGCCATTTCCATCGCCGCGGCTGAAACCGCGATGGGGCAGCGGGTAGGCATACGAGTGACGGATCGCCTCGCCAAGGTCCTCGCTTCCGGTGAAATATCCTTCCTTCTTCTCAGAATTGCTCCACTTGCCGGCAGCATTCCAATGCCACGCTTCGACCATCAGTTCCGTATTCTGGCGATACGTAACCGTCTGCCACCCCGCCCCCAAAATTTCCCTCAGCACCGGAGCACTCAGAAGCGCGTCCGTGTTCTTGTCAACCTCTTCCTTCGTTAAGCGCCTGCCTTCCTCGCTTCCTGGAGCGCCCGTTCCCGCGCGCAACCGGTCAATGGCTCCTCCCAGGGCATGTGGTGGACTAAACGTATTCAGGACATGGTCCGACGTGGCATCCACAACAACGTTCTGCGCCATCGCTGCGCTAGCTGCGCATAAGACCACGCCACTGGAAATTGCCGTTGCCAGAAACCATATTCGAATGTCTTTCATTTTCGAATCTACCTTCCAGGACCTCAACCATCTCGATCGGAGCGTGGCCGAAGGTCCCCAAAGCATCGCGCGTAGCGGCGTTGCAGACTTACTTACTCCGCTGAACATTTGCTGGATTCTCGCCCCGTCTCCTTCAGGCCGAAGAACATCGCGCATGCGAGAATGAATGTCAAGGACTTGAAACGATTTAAAAGCCATTTATTTCCAGCGATTGGTCTCGCAAAGGAGTCCCTCAGGTACACACAAATGCACAAGAGAAATCACGCCAGTGGACGGGTTGAAAGGCGTCTGACGAGCACCGCAGCGGAAAAGTGGCGGGCGGCGGTTAGCGGATACTGGCGGTCACAACGAGCACATTCGAACGAAATCCCGTGGCGGTCACTCAGAGCAAACCCACCTTACAAACACCCGCCTCACTGCGCGTTGACGGATCTCCCGCGCAAAGCCTAGCATGAAGTGCGAAAACCAGCGCACAGGGAGCATCCGGTGATAGGTCAGGTTCTCGGGCATTGTCGTGTCCAGGCAAAGATTGGCGAAGGCGGAATGGGGGTCGTTTATCGCGCCTACGACGAAGTGCTGCAGCGTGATGTTGCGGTAAAAGTCGTCAAGAAAGACGCTCGCCTCGGCTCCTCCGGCAGCCAGAATCTTCTTCACGAAGCACGCGCTTCATCCTCCCTCTCTCATCCCAACATCTGCACGATTCACGACGTTGGCGAGACCGAAGGCGAACTCTACATCGTTATGGAGCTGGTCGAAGGCAAGTCTCTCCACGAAATGTGCAGAGATGCGGGATTGCCGCCGGAAATCGTCATCCGGTGCGGCGTTCAGATTGCCGGCGCGCTGGTCCGCGCTCACGATCGCGGAATCATTCATCGCGATCTGAAAACCTCCAACGTCGTCGTCACCTCCGACGGGCTCGTGAAAGTTCTCGATTTTGGCCTGGCCAAACAAGTGAGCGAGCGCGACGCATCCCTCGAAGGTCCCACGCGAACTCTTGAAACCATGCAGACCAGCTCAACCTTCAGCGGCACTCTGGCCTATATGCCGCCGGAAGTATTGCGCGGCGAAGCGGCGGACTATCGTAGCGATCTGTGGGCCTTGGGAGTCGTTCTTTACGAAGCCGCTTCCGGCCGCAGGCCATTCGAAGGGCGCACTGGCTTTGAATTGAGCTCAGCCATCATGCGCGAAATGCCCAAGCCGCTCGGTCATCCCGTTCCGCCGGGCCTTTGGGCCATCGTGCAGCGCTGTTTATCGAAAGAACCCGCACAGCGCTATCAACGCGCGGGAGAAGTTCTGGCGGCTCTCGAAGCCATTCAAGGTGCCGCAGTTTTTGCCTCGGCTCCGAGCGCCGACCGCAGCGAACCGCAAACCATGGTCCTGCACAGCGTCCGCCACACGCATGTCTGCAGGGGAGACTTTCTTTTGCTGGTCGGAACTACAAAAGGGGCCTTCATCCTTCGCTCCAACATCAACCGCGCACGGTGGGAAGTCGGTGGCCCTTATTTCCATGGACATGCAGTTTACGCGTTGGCTTATGACAACCGTGCTGGACAGCACCGCATCTGGGCTTCCACGGCAAGTTTTTGGGGCACCATGCTTCGCTCCACGGAGGATTTCGGCAGGATTTGGACCAACCCGCAGGAAGCCGCCATTCGATTTCCCGCGGACACCGGCCTCTCGTTGAAGAACATCTGGCAAATCTCGCTCGGCCGCCCGGACGAACCCAACGTCCTGTATTGCGGCGTCGAACCTGCCGCGCTCTTCGAAAGTCATGACTCAGGGGAAACGTGGTCGCTTGTGCGTGGCCTTTTCGACCATCCTCACCGGCCCCGCTGGGTTCCCGGCAATGGCGGACTGGCGCTCCACACCATCGTGCTCGACCCCGCCGACAACCAGCGCATGTACGTCGCGATTTCTTCCGGCGGCGTTTATCGCACGAACGATGGCGGACAGACCTGGTCGGCGAAGAATCGCGGCATCCGCGCGACGTTCATGCCCATGAAATACCCCGAGTTTGGGCAATGTGTTCACAAGATCGCCATGCATCCTTCGCGCCCAGAACGCCTCTTCCTCCAAAATCACTGGGGCATCTATCGTTCTGATGATTCCTCCGAGAGCTGGAAGGACATTGCCAATGGCGTTCCCTCCGACTTCGGCTTTGCCATGGTCACGCATCCCCGCAATCCGGATTGCGTTTATGTCGTTCCCGTCGAGTCCGACCAATTTCGCTGTGCTTGCGACGGCCGGCTGCGCGTTTATCGCACCCGAAACGCCGGCGAATACTGGGAGCCTCTCGCGCGAGGACTGCCGCAAAAGCAGGCTTACGAAACTGTTTTGCGCGACGCCATGACCGCCGATTCATTTGATCCCGCCGGAATCTATTTCGGCACGCGAAGCGGCCAGCTCTTTGGCTCGCGCGATGAAGGAAAGACCTGGCACAAGATCCTCGAAGGGCTGCCGTCCATCGTTTGCGTGCGAAGCGCCTTCATCGAAGATGGCTCTGCGTCTTCCAGCCCAACGGTGCGTGTGACATCTCCTCCTCCGCCTTCTTCGCGAAGCAAGTCTCGCACTTCGGGCCAGTCGCGCCGAAAGAAAAAGTAATCGTGCCCGTAACTTTTCACATTCCGGGCCCCTTGCGCGAATTCACCGCGGGGCGCAGCGCCATAACGATCGAGCAATCGCCGGCAACTTTGGCGGAAGCTTTGTCTGCCCTCTGGGAGCTCTATCCCGGCCTCCGCGATCGCATCACGACCGAGCAAGGCCAAATGCGCGAGCACGTCAACATTTTCATCGGCGACGAAGACGTTCGCTATACAGGCGGACTGACGAGCCGCGTCTCCGCGGGTTCCGAGATTTCAATCGTTCCCGCTATCAGCGGCGGCTGAAACTTCTCTACGGTAATTCGAGCCTGCCAGCCGTAATTTCGAAATCCCCCTCGTCTTCGCGTAAACTGAAAGGCTTCGCTGCAAGCGAATTTGCATTCTGGAGACTTCATGGCTCAGGTTTTTCCCTTTCGCGCCTTCCGCTACAATCCGGCCCGCGCCCCGTTCGAGCGCGTCCTCACCCAGCCTTACGACAAAATCTCTCCAGCGATGCAGGAAAAATATTACACGGCCGACCCGCATAATTTGATCGCCGTCGAGAAAGGCCGCAGCAATCCGGAGGACACCGCGCAGAACAACGTTTACACGCGCGCCGCAGCAAGCCTCGCGGACTGGATTCGCAACGGCATCGTGTGCCAGGATCCCGCTCCCTCCTTTTACGCTTACTCCCAGGAATACACCGTGCCCGGCACGAACGAGCGCCGCACGCGTCGCGGCTTCATCGGCGCCGGCAAGCTCGAAGACTATTCCGCGCGCGTCGTCTTTCGCCACGAACAGACTCTCTCCGGCCCCAAAGCCGACCGCCTTGACCTTCTCCGCCACGCGCAAACGCACACAGGACAACTCTTCATGCTCTATTCAGATTCGCAGCGGCGCGTGGATGGAATCCTCGCCGAAGCTAAAACGCCTGCACCTGCCACCGAGTTGCGCGACGAATACGGCGTCACTCACCGTCTGTGGATCATTTCCGATCCCCAGCGTGTCGCCGAAATCCAGAAAGCCATGCAGGATCAAAAACTGGTCATCGCCGACGGCCATCACCGTTACGAAACCGCGCTCGCTTACCGCAACGAATGCCGCTCCCGCGCCGGGAAAGGCGATCCTGATGCGCCGTTCGAGCGCGTCATGATGACCTTCATCAACACGCACAGCGAAGGTCTCACGATTCTGCCCACGCATCGCGTCGCCTCACACATCCACGATTTTTCCTGGCCCGCCGCGCGCCGTCACCTCGAGCCCTGGTTCGCCGCCGAAGAATTTTCTTTTTCCAATGAAGCGACGAAAACTGAAGCGCGGAAGAAGTTCCTGTCACGCATCGTCGCGGAACGCACGAACCGCGCAATCGGCGTCTACCCCGCGGATGCAACAAAACGCTCCTTCTACGTCTTGACGCTTCGCGATGGCGTCAACCTTGCGCAACTTCTGCCTAGCGTTTCGCCGCTCCAGCGCGAACTCGATGTCGTTCTCCTTCACGAAGGAATCCTTGAGCCTGCTCTCGGCATCACTCCGCAAGCCGTCACCGCCGAAGCTCATCTTACTTACGAGCGCGAAGCCGCCGCCGCTCTCGACGCCGTAGACTCCGGCCACGCGCAAATTTCCTTCCTTCTGAACGCCTGCGGAGTCGACCAGGTGATGAAAATCGCTACTACCGGAGAAGTTATGCCCCAGAAGTCCACCGATTTTTATCCCAAGCTCCTCAGCGGCATCACCATGTACCGGGTCAATGCTTCCGCGTAGCCACCGGGGCACTCAGGCTTTCGGGTTCCTAATCTTCCGGATTCCAATGCTGCGGTTAGTTCGTCGCTTGCGTGGTCCCGTGATTGATGCTGGTTTGGAGCGGACTCTTCGTCAAATACCGAAAGAAATGCGGATAGCCGCGCGCCCGCCAATACGCCGAATAATAGCTCTGAAGGCGCGCCCCCGAACTGGTCGTACTGAAGAAGGAATGCTCCCGGGGATTCGTCACGATGCCCACGTGCCCGCGCCATACAACCAAGTCGCCTGCATGTGCGTAGCGCACTCGAAAGAACGGCGCCGTTCCGCGATAAAGGTCCAGGGAACTGGCATAAGGGTAAGGATGTCCCGCTTGTTCGTACAATTTATGCACCAGGTGCGAACAATCCGGAGACAAGCCCTCTTCGTCGTCCGCCCAAGACATGCCCTGTGCGATCGCGCGCCCTTCGTTCAAGCTGAGTAGCCGATAGCCTCGGGGAATTACGGGCGGCTTCGGCGCTTGTGGCTTTTGACCGGCATTTTGCCCCGAAGTCTGCTTTCCCGTTTGACCGGCAGCCGGCTTCCCTGTCGGTTGAACCCGCTTCGTTGGGCTCTGCTGCCCCGTCGGTTGACTTTGGCTGGCTGCGGTTTGCCCGGTCTGCTGACTCTGCCGCTCTGCGGCCTCCTGCCCAGAAGGCTTTGTGCCCTGGTGCCCCGCAGTTTGCGCACCTGAGGTTGGTACCTTCGGGTTTTGTGCCTTCGTCGCGCTTTGCGTCCCGGCTGTTTGCGCCTGCGAGCTTTGCGAAATCCCTTGAACTTGTCCCGCGAGGATCAGAGACACCAGCCCCAGCAGAGCCGCCGCCCACATCCCAAGTGCGAGAAGGGGTCGTTTTCGCATTGTCTAATGTTAGACGACGGTCTTGCGCTGCGCGTCGTCCTTGCGGCCTAACCAGTACTGCCCTTTCGTACAGCCTTAAAAAACCGTGACGAGTGGCGAGTGGAGAGGCTCGAAAGGAGGAGAGAGGAGGCGCCGCTCTTTGAACTCGTAACTCCTTTAGAATGCGCAGTTCCGAAGAAAAGCGGGGCCCTATCCTCAGTTTTCCGCTTCCACCTTCAGCTCGATGCGACGTTCACCCCAATGTACCTTACTTTGTTTTCAACAACTTACAACCGTGGCAGCTTGCAAGCCCTTTGTTTTGATCACGTTGCAACAGTGGTGGGTAGTGGGTAGGGGAGCTCTTCCGAATTCGTGTTTCGATTCTCGCGTTTCGAGTCCCGTGCGGCTGTCAGCCGATTATTCCCACCCCAGGCGCCAAAGCGAGACGGCCTGGCGGGGAAGAGAGAGAGTTAAATGCGCGGTGCCTTTTTCAATGGGCATCCACGCTGGTGAATCCAGCAGTTGGAGCTTCCCGGCGGCTTCAAGTTTTTCATATTGCTCGGGAGAGGCAGGTTGCGGCGAACCCATCTGACTCCAAGCCGCGAAGGAATTGCTATGGCCGGCGTCGATGCGGAACTGCTCCAGCAATCCGCGAGTTGCCGCAGGGGGCAAGCCGGAAATGACCAAGTCAATAGAAGAGGAGGGAACGGGAAGATCATCGTCGTGGTAGTTCCAAAGCAGAATTTCCATTTCGTGATCGCCCCGAGCAGCAATGGCGTTGATCTCCGGACGAGCGCGCACGCCGTCACGAACCACCTGCTCGGTGGATAGCGCGCTCGACGACGTGATCTGCACGCGCTCATGGTCCAGCAAGCCAAACATGCGAAATGTATTGAGAACAGGCTTGTCCAGCCCGTTCGTGGCAAGTTCGCGAAAGCCCTCGAAATAAGGCTGGTCCTCGAACTCGAACGCCCAAGTCACGGAGCCAAGCAGATTGGCGTGCTCCATGCGGGCAAGCGCGAGTGTGTGGAAGAGAACCTCCGCTTCATAGGTGGCGTAGAGAGGCCCGTTGCGATACGAATTTTGCGGATTGTTTCGCGCAGAACACGCCGCGCAGCCTTCGGGATCGGACTCGCCGAGAATAATGGGAGTGTTGTGCCATTCATTGAAAGACGAGACGATTTTGAATCCCGCTTGGATGGAAGCGAGCTGCCGCGCGATTCCCATTTGCACGTGGTCGCCCATCCACTTTGGCGAGCCTTTGGGGTGAAAACTGACGAAATCCAGGCGAGTGCCGATCTTACCCGTCGCGTAATTCTTTTGGTGCGCACAGTGCTCGAGAAACTGACGCAGAAACTCAGCCGCTTTCGAGTAAGAAGCACCTGTGGAGTCGGGTCCGCCAATGCGAGCTTCGGGCAGCGCCCTCAAAACGGCGTCAACGCTTAAGTCATAGAGCTTGAAGAACTCTTCCGGCGTGCCCTTCCAGTATTCGATGTCGGGCTCGTTCCAAACTTCCCAAAGCCACGTCTTGACCTCGGCATCCCCGTAGCGTGCCCGAAGGTGACGGACAAATTGGAAAACAAGCTCCGCCCACTTCTGATAGTCCTTCGGCGGATACGCCCAGCCCGTGTAAATCGAGCCATGCGGAAAGTTGTGCCGGTAAGGATCAGGGTGCTTAGAGAGCGCCTTGGGCATAAAGCCGATTTCTACAAGCGGCTTCACACCAGCCGCATGAAAAGTATCGAAGATGCGGTCCAGAAGCGTCCAATCGTAGGCGGGGTTTCCGGCCGCGTCCTCGGTGTAAACATTGGTCGAGCCCCACTTGAGCGACGCGGAGCCATCTCCGGAGGTAAACAAATTATGAGTGCGAATGTAGACCGGCTCGGGACTTAACGCTCCCAGCTCGCGAAGAAGTTTTTGCCCATTCGGAGCGTAGGTATAGTTCGGTTCGTCGTACCCAAAATAGTTCCAAACAGGAGGGAGGGCGCCATCAGGTCGATCGGCGAACACTTGAATCTGCACGCTTTGAGAGGCTTGCTGAGCCCGGCAAGCTGTTCCGGCCAAAAGAAAAAACGTGGCGAAAAAAATCAAGAAGTGGAGCGCACGCACGCCAATGAATGACCTAAAGAAGATGCGTGCTAATCTCACGAGACTGTTTTCACGTGACACCGAAATGTTTCAACGAGCAAGCGAAGTCATGGCCATTCATCACTTATCACGCGCTGATTGTAGGCGTCCAAACCTGCATCGGCGTGGCCGCGCGGTTGGCCCACGCATAGTAAGGAATAAAGGTGAGCGTGGTGGGCTGCTTCCGCGAAGTTTTTTGCTTGTAGCGGAAATATAGCCCATCGCCCGAAGCCGACTTGTCGTCAAGAGCCCCGGTGCACTTAAGAACTACGATGCCTCCCAGCAGGTCCTCGCGAAACTCTTCATGAAATTGCGAAGAGGACTTTTGATTCGCGTCAAGGCGGACGTCTGCGAGCACGACTCCTTCAGGCTGGTCAAGTTGTTCGAGGCAATAGACGATCGGCCCCCGCTGCACCGCAACGCGGCCATAGTCGTCCACGACCCGCGGATTTGCTTCAACCGTATGGGTGGTCATGTCGAATTTCACGTTGACAGAATCACCCGGTTCCCAGCGCCGCTTCAGCGCAAGATATTGGCCTGGCGTAACTCCAGAAATGGCTTTGCCGTTAACGGTCACCTGCGTGTGATCCGACCATCCGGGAATCCGCAAATAAAGCGTGAATTCCGTTGGTTTCTCCGGCGTGACCGTGATGTCGGCCGCATCTTTCCAGGGATAACTGGTCTTCTGCTGCACCTTCAGGCCAGTTCCATTTTCGAGATGCCAGTCGAGAACGGAATTGTCGTAAAGATGGAGATACAAACCATCGGCGCTGGTGCTGTAGAAATAGCCCGGCAACGAAGCAAACGTGCGCTCGAGGTTCGGCGGGCAACACGTCGTGTCGTACCAGGGGTTGCGGATCTTATCGCCGCCCGAAGGGTCGAACCCCAGCGGATTGCGGTAACAATAGAGCGTTCCATCCAGTGACATGCCGGAATTGATTCCGTTGTACAGGGCGCGCTCAATGACGTCGGCATATTTCGCTTCGCCGGTTGCGGCAAGCATGCGCCAGTTCCACATCATGTTGCCTATGGCGGCGCAGCTTTCGCCGTAGGCGGTGAAATTGGGCAGCTCATACGGTTCGCCAAAAGCCTCGCCAGAGCTGCGCGCCCCGACTCCGCCCGTAACATACATCTGATGACTGACGAGGTCGTCCCAGAGGGTGTTCAGCGTCTTCCAGTAAGTGGAATCGCCGGTTTCGAGATAGTAGTCAGTCGCGCCACAGCACGCGTACATGGCGCGCACGGCGTGTCCTTCCAGATGCGTGCGAGAAGTAAATGGGATTCCACAAAAGTGGTACACGATCCCGCCGTGAGGCACTTTGATTCGATCATCGCCTTGAAGGATGTAGCCAGCCAGCTCGAGGTGGCGTTTGTCGCCCGTGGTTCGATAAAGCTCGATCAGCGCCATTTCAATTTCCGGATGGCCGGAGAAAATCGGTTTCTTGTCCGGCCCTGGACCAAAAGTCGGAAGTAGGAAGCCATCGACAAAATGAGCGCCGGCGTCCAACAAAGTCGCGTCACCTGTGGCGCGGTAGTAAGCAATCGCACCCTGGAGAAGGTGGCCGATGTTGTACAACTCGTGGCCCCAGCGTTGAACATCGTTGCTCATGCGATCTTTGGCATGTTCTCCGACGTAGTAGGTGTTCAGGTACCCGCTGGGTTCCTGAGCCGCGACAACTTCTTTGATGATTTTTTCTGCGAGGGCGTGCAAGTCGGGACGATCACCGGATTGAAGCGCGAAGGCCGCCGCTTCGGTCCATTTGTAGACGTCAGAATCCGAATACACCGGGCCGTGCTGCGGAGCGTCGCTCTTTCCTTCCAGTCGAAGGAAGTTATCCATGCGACCGTTGGCCTCGAGCAGCTTTTCCATCGAGGGGATGCTTTTTTCGACGTTGGTCTGGCGCCGCGCAGCCCAAAAGCCGGAAGTAACCGTGACTGCGTGCACAGGCACGTTTCGCAGCTTGGCATGGGGAGACTTGGCCAGGTTCAGCACGCCCTCATTTTTCCAATCGGCGCCCGCGGAGGAACTTGCGGAGGCGAAAGGCGATGTACTTTCCTCGTTCAGGGACCGCGAGAGATGTCTTAGAGGTACGGAAGCTACCGCCGCCACGGAAATGGCCGAGCCGACGAATTGGCGGCGTGAAATCTCAGATGTTTTTGTCATGCTACCTCCCAGAGCTGCGGGTTCACAGGGGAGAGCGCTTACAGGTCCCGAAGAACGAAGCGGCTGAAGGCCCTCAGAGCGCTGGATTGGTGGTGAAGCGCCTATTTCTGCAACCGCTTGCAGAAAACCTTGATATCATCCGGGGTTTTCGGTGTCAATCGAGAATCCTTTCTGTACATCGCTTTTCAGGTCGCGGACTTTTCGCGGCCGGCGATTGGGACCATCCGCCCCTTTTGAATTGAGTACTCAACGGAGCCCCATCGAATGCGGTTGGATCCAAAGCTCGCCAGCCATACGACAAAGTAAATCGCGTCGCGAACAGGGACGAACCAGAGGTTCCGGCGAAGGACCTCGTCCCGCACGCCCCATACGCCCACGGTCCAGGCCATGGCGAAGCGGAGCACCAAGTATGCGGCCATATAGGCGCCCGCAATCCACCAAGCTGGTGCAAGCAAGATCGCAAGCACGGTCCACGGCAAACCTTGCGTGAAGAGCAGTCCGAAATACGAAAGCGGCCTGCACACGCGCACCGTGCGCGCCCAGCGTAACTGATGATCCCAGAAACCGCGAAGGGATTGCGCGGGATACATGGTCCAGACTGGTTCACGCGAGAGAACAATTTCTCCACCGGCATCGGCGATGCGCAAGCCTAATTCATAATCGTCCGCCAGCGTGTCCGCAATGGATTCGAAGCCGCCCATTTTTCGGACCCACTCCTTCGTCGTGGCGATAGATGCACCGAGGGCAAAGCGAATGCCTTCCTTCCATCGAGCCATCAGAACGCCTGCAAAGAAATCGCTGGCCGCGCCGATGGCCTCCAGCTTCGCGCCAAGGTTGTCTTGAGAAATGGCGCGATAGAACGACGTCACGGCGCCGATTTTCTTGTCGCCCAACGTCCCAACCACTTCGCGGAGATAGCCTGGCTCAACGCGCACATCTCCATCAGTCAAGACGAGCAAGTCAAACTGCGCTTCCCGAGTCAACATCGCCAGCTTGTTTACTTTGCGATTCGCTCCAAGTTCTTTGGCGCTGGTGAACAATCGAATTCGCCTTTGGGGATATTCCGCCATGAGTTGCCGGATGAGGGGCAACGCAGGGTCGCTCTCATCATTTAAGGCAAACAGGATTTCGTATTCGGGATAGTCCTGTTTGCAGAAGCTTGCGAAGTTTTCGTAGGAGCCGAAATCCACCCCCCGCACGGGTTTGAGGAAGCTCACGGGAGGAGTGTAGTCCTCCTGCGTTTGTGTTTGGTTTCGGCGGAAAAAGCGAAAAGCGGCGATGATTGCGAGGATGTAGTAAACGAGCGGAGCCGCCGCTACGAGCAGCAAGACTTCGCGCCACAGACCGTAGTGCGAGATCATGAAAGCCAACTCGCCATGAAGTTTTCGAGGATTTCTGCTTCAGCCCGCCGCAACCAGGGCAACGCCAATGCAAACGAGGATAACTCCCGCCCACCGCGCGGTGCTCACGTCCTCGCCCAGAATGAATTTCGCGCCAAACGTCCCAGCAACATAGCTAAGCGCGGAGGCCGGGATGACCAGGCTGATCGGCGCCCAAGACAACAAAACCAGCAGCGCGTAGAACGACAGCGCCATCAGCGGAACTCCAGCCCAAAACCAGCCGTTGCGCACCGCACGGCCCAGAAACTGAAGCACAGCGAGCGGCCGCAGCCGCGCAGGTTCGCCAACAGACTTCATTCCGTGCGTGATGGCGATTTCGCCGCCCGTGCTTCCCAGGATCAAAATCACAAGTCCTATTACGATTCGCATCGCGCCACCGCCTCACTGGGAACTTCGGTTGTTCGTGGTTTCGTCTGCCCCACCAGGAGGACTCCCACACATATCAGGACCACACCGACCCACCGGCGCGGCGAAACCGATTCATGCAGGAAGATAACCGCCAGGAAAGTGAGCACGGCATACCCGAATGCTCCTGCCGGCATCACGTAACTGTAGTCCGCCCAACTGAGCACGGTCATGTAGCTGACCATAAATCCAATGAGGAAGAAAATGGCGAGCCAAATCGTTGCGTTGGTCACGGTCAGGCGGAAGGCTTGCGCGATTCCTTGGGCCGTCAACTCGACCGCGCCGATCTGTGACATTCCGCGCTTTAGCAGCAGGTCTCCCACGTTCGCGCACACCACCATGGCCAAGACCATGACCAGCGTCTTGATTCGCAGCCTTCGCTCGCTTTGCATTTGGGAGAGCTAGTCGTTTCCGGAGGCGGAACTCGCGCCGGGCACGGAAACCATGGGCTTGTTGTATTCGTCGCCGCCTTTACGGGCCCACTTCAGGCGCTCTGCGCGGAGCTTCAGAAATTCCGTCGCTTCGGCGTACAGCCGTTTGCGCTCGTGACTGTCCCACAAAGCCTCTTTGACGATGCGCCAGACCACTCGCGGCCGGAAATAGTATTCATCGTAAAAGCGGTTCACGCCGTCCATCATTTCGACCTTTGAAAGGTGCGGGTATTCGATGTGGGGAAGTTGGTGGCCGCCGGAATCCGCGAGAGCCTCTACCTTGAGAAACCCTTGCGCTGCCATGCTGTCGTGAAGTTCCGTTCCTGGCATGGCGTGGGCCAGAGAAACCTGAATAGTCTCGCAATCCAGTTCCTTGGCGAAGTCGATGGTTTTCTGAATCGTTTCTTTCGTCTCGCCGGGCAGCCCGATGATGAAATCACCGTGCACTTTGATTCCATACTTGCGGCAATGCTTGCGGAAGTTGCGCGCCATTTCCAGCGTCGCGCCCTTCTTGATGTTCTTCAGGATTTGCGCGTCACCCGATTCGAACCCCACGATGAACAAGCGCGCCCCGGACTCGGCCATCGCCCGGACGGTTTCTTCGTCGCTGTGCACGCGCGCCGTCGAAGACCAGCGAAACTTCAGCGGCTTGAGCTTGGCGCACAACTCGACCACGCGGTCCTTGCGAATGTTGAAGGTATCGTCGTCGAAGAAGATTTCCTTCATCTGGGGAAAGTATCCGAGAGCTTGCTTCACTTCCCGCGCTACGTTGTCGGTTGAGCGCGTCCGCCAGGCATGGCCAGAAATCGTCTGCGGCCACATGCAGAAAGTACAGAGCGCCGGACATCCGCGCGTCGTGTAAAACGAAATGAAGGGGTGCAAGAGGAAAGGCACGTTGTAGCGCTCGATTTCCAGGTCGCGCTTGTAAATGTCCGAGGCAAACGGTAGGGCATCCAACTCTTCGGTGTGAAGTTGCGGCCGCTCGGGATTGTGCACAATCTTTCCGTCTTTGCGGTAGCTGACGCCTTGAATCTCGCTCAGGGGCTTCCCGTGGGCGTATTCCGTGACCGAATGGTCGAATTCACCGCGCGTGACGAAGTCAATGTCTTCACTGGACTTCAGCGTCTCGTCCGGCTTGATATGCCCGTGCGGTCCGACAAAGGCAATCTTCATACCCGGATTGGCTTCTTTAATTTTGCGAATGAGCTTGATGTCGCTTTGCAGGCCCACGGTCGAAGTGAAGAGAACCAGGAACTCGTAGCTCTTGCAGATTTCTACCGTTTGCTGCCAGTTTACTTTGTGGGGAGAGGCATCGAGCAAGCGGCTTCCGGGAATCATCCCGGCGGGATAGGTTAGCCAGACCGGATACCAGTAAGATTCAATCTCGCGCGTCGCGGGCCACCGCGAGCTTGCCCCGCCGTCGAAATTCTCGAAGCTCGGCGGGTTCAGCAACAAAGTCTTCATCACTTCCGGCATTCATCACCCTCAGTGTTCCCAAGTCGGTTTGTTTGTGCAGATCTTCTGGGCTAGCATCAAGGCCATCAGGGCCTTTGCCCACCAGGGCTTCGATGACGTGCGACCCAGCGCCCGATGCTTAGATATCAGTGTACCCGACTTTGTTGCATAGCCTCAAATGTTTCTCCGGCGGGTGTTAACGGGGCGGACAATTCCAACTCCTGTGCCAAGTATGAGTTACAGACGAGCCTCTTGCGTGGGCAAAGTCGTTTTCTAATTTGCGGATTTATTTTGCACTGTGGCGCCGGCGGAAAAGACCTCCGAAGCCGCTTCAGACAGCAATCCCCAGATGCGATCCACCCACTCGAGATGTTCTGGCTTCATCAGGACCGACCGGAGGCAGGTAAGAATCTCTCGATCGCGCTTCATTCCGCCAAGGTCTTTCTCCCAAAAGTGAAGAGGCAGCTCCGCCACTGCCAAGTGGAGTTCACGCTTTGCGGCGGCTTCAAAGATTTTTCGGCTCAGCGCGGAAGATTCGCTAACGCTGTTTGCGCGGGGCGCAAAAACAAGAATGTCCAATTCGGGAGCAAACGCTGTGACAAATCGCGAATCCGTCCTGAGCTTCTCGAAGAGCGCCAACGCCGCCTGCCTGCCACATTCCAAGCCGTGCGCAAGCTCTCCACCCTTTTTTAGGGGCAGCAGCTTTTGCGTAGCCCAAAGAGCCGCGGCCGACGCCCCGGGTCTTGAACATTCCAAACTAATCTCTCCCAGATGAAGCTCTTTCGAACTGAAATAGGTGTAAGGTGAATCGTGCTTATAGAGCCGTCCCACGCCGGGATCGCGAAACAGAACGCATCCGCACCCATAGGGCTGCAAGCCGTGCTTGTGAGGATCAATCACAATGGAATCAGCTTCGCCCACGTGGGCAAATGCTTGTTTTGCCGCTGGACCGAGATTATCTGCCAAGACGAAATAGCCGCCATACGCGGCGTCGGCATGGATTCGAAATTTATGCTTTCCGCGGAGTGCGAGAATCTCGGGAAGCGGATCGACGGAACCTGTCGCCGTCGTTCCCGTGGTCACCACGACCGTTCCTACGTCGCAGCCCTCCAGCCTCTTCGCCAGTTCGTCCAAGTTCATGCGCCCAAGCGCGTCGGTGGGCACTGATTCGAACGGCAATTGGAGCACGCCGCCGATTCTTCCATGTGTATAGTGCGCTTGCTCGCTGGCCAGAATTTTTTTTCCGGGATGGAGTTGCCCGGCGACCCAAAGCGCTTCGAGATTTGCCATCGTGCCGCCGCCGCAGAGGTGCCCCAGGAAATCCGTCCAACCGAACATGCGGGCAATTTCTTCGACCGCTTCTTTTTCCATTGCGGACGTGGCGCGCCCGCCATCCAGAGCATGATTGTTGGGATTGATCCACATGGCCAGGGTATAGGCCATACGCGCCACGGGGTGCGGCGGCTTCAGCATTTGTCCCGCATAAAGAGGATGGAAATAAGGGTAATTATCCTGCAGGCGTTCGGCCGTCGCGGCTAGCACTTCCGCAAGGCGCTCCGTTCCAGGCGAGCTCGACTCAAATTCGGGAAGTTTGGCAAATCCTGCATCCAGCTTATGCATGGCTTGCAAAAGCACGCCCAGACTCTCGGAATCCAGCATTCTCCGGTTTCGGCGCTTCTCGGCTGTTGCTGCTCCCTGTTTGCTTTCCTCCACTGCTTCTTCCTTATTGCCAAACTTTGTCTAATTGCCCGGCCGTCTTGAGCAAATCCAACTGTGCTTGTTGTTTCTGAAAATTGGCGTCCAAATACGCCATCCATTTGTCGTTCTCGTCCAATCGCGCTTTTTCCATGTCGCGCAGGTTCAGCTTTCCTTCGCCGAACTGCGCCTGCAAGACCGCCACATTTTGCTGCGCGAGCTGCAACTCAAGCCGCGCGACCTCTTTTGCCGCGTCCATCTCGCGGGCCTTGCGCGTTTTCTGCCTCACGTCCGCGGTCAACTCCGTTCTTTTGCTGGACAGGCTAGCCCTTGCAGCATCCAGATTGACCTGCGCCAACCCGATGTTGGCTCTTATTTGCGCGCTGAAGATCGGTACGTGCATATCGATGCCGGCATTGAAATTATTCCGCTGAAAACTGTTGAAGAACTGGGAGTAATTGTTGAACTTTGCGAGGACGCTGTAAATGCTCACCAACTCCAGTGTTGGAAAATATCCCCGATGCTCTCCTTTGAGCCGGAATTCCTTGGCGCGCACGTCCGATTCTGCGAGGCGCAACCCGGTATTGTTTGTCAGCGCCGCAGCGATAAGATCGTCGCCGGCCTGCTCCGCTTCCCCTGGCAAGTCTTCCGGAGTAACTTCGATTGCCTGCGTCTCCGGCAATCCCAGCTGGTATCTCAAGAAAACCTCCAGTTCGTCTTCCCGCTCTTCCAGTTGCAGGATGCGCTGAACCACGCGCGCTTTGGTCAGCTGTGCCTTGGTAACCTCCACTGGCAATTCGAATCCCTGGCTTTCCCGCTCTTGCGTAATCTGAAGAATCTTTTCCGCGCTGTCCTGCTCCGCCCGCAAGAGTTCCAGCGAATGCCGCACCTTCCCGAGTTCCAGGTATGCCATGGCCGTCCGCGTAATCACGCTGTTCTTCGCTTCCTCCAGATTGATTTTCTGCGCCCTTGCTTGCTCTTGTTGCTCTTTCGATTGTCCGCGCAACGGTTCATTGAAAACCTGTTCGGTATAGGTCACATTGAAGACCGAGGGCGCGCGTCCTCCGGGCGTTTCGGGTATTCCGTTCGTGTAACCAGCTCCGGAGCCGGCATAGAGATTCGGCATGAATTGCGCCTTCGTGATTTGCGCAGCGTGGTCCGCAACGCTGGCTTGAATCTTCGCCACTTGAATTTCTTTGCTGTTCTGCAGTGCCAGCTCGACGGCGTGTTTCAAGGTCAAAGCGACCGGTGCAGGACTCCTGGCCTGCGCTCCACCATCCGCAGGTTTAGGAGCAGGATTCTCTTGCGCTCCGGCAGCGCCGCAAAAGCTCGCCAGCGTGGCAACACCCATAACAGTTGGAAGTAGTCGCATGTTCAAGCTCCTTGGCCGCTCTTAGGAGAACTCCCTAGCACCTAGTACCTCGTATGCCCAATCTCTAATCGCTCATTCGTAACGCAATGACTCCACGGGCTGCAAACTTGCCGCCTGGTTTGCCGGCAAGTAGCCGAAGAATAATCCCGTGGAGCAAGACACTACAAACGCAATCACCACGCTCAAGCTGGACACCGGAACCCTCAAATTCCCCGGCAAAAAAGACTGCGCGACAACCGGCCCGGCGATGCCGAGCAAAATCCCGATCACTGCGCCCCCGCCGCTAATCAAGAAAGACTCCACCAAAAACTGATACAGGATCTCGCGCCGCGCAGCGCCGATCGCTTTGCGGATGCCGATTTCGCGGGTCCTCTCCGTCACCGTCACAAGCATGATGTTCATGATCCCGATTCCGCTGATGAGCAGCGCAATGGCGGCAATAATGATGAGCACAATGGTCAGGGCGAGCGAAATATTGCGCGCCGCCCCCAGAATCGCGGTCAGAGTCTGTACTTTATAGTCCGCTTCCGAAGGATGCCGGCTCTCCAGCAATCGCTTCAACTGATGCTGCACGGACGGAACTTCTTCCGACTTGTCTGCTTGCACATACAGCGAACCCACGTATTCCGTCCCGGTGTAGTACTTCATCAAGGTAAACGGGATCAGCACGGAATTTTCCTGAATTTCCGACAGGCCGAAGGTTTCCACGCGCTCGCGAAAAACGCCAATCACCGTAAATGTGAGCTCGCCCATGCGAATTGGTCTCCCGACAGGATTCTCCTGGCCGAAGTTTCTTTCTGCGAGCTGCGTGGTGATCAGGCAGACCTTGCTCCGCATCTCCATGTCGCCAATATCAAAATACCGTCCGCGAACAATGAGCAGCCGTCGAATGGTTTGGTATCCATCGGTCACACCGACAAGGTTGACTGCGTGATCCACGCCGCCGACAGTCATCGACATAGGGTGTTCACGCGTTCCTGACACGGCAATGACGCCGGGAATAGACTTTGCGGCGTTCATATCCTCCAGCGTCATTTCGTAGCTGAGCGGCGGCGCTTTGTCCGGCCTTTGCACCAATTCCACCCACACCAGGTTGGAGCCCACTGCTTCGATCTGGGAGAGGACGAATTTGCGGCTGGTAAGCGCCACCGTGACCACCAGAACGATGGAAGCGCTTCCGATGATGACCCCCAGCGACGTCAGCATCGCGCGCAGTTTGTTCGCCCGCAGCGCGTCGATTGCCACCGTGAAGGTCTCTCGAATATCCATCGCCGCCTATTGCTGCCGTAAGAATTTAGGAATCCGAATGAGAGCGACGCAGAAGGAAAACGCTCAGTCTTTCTTGACTCTCTTTAACTCTTCCTGCGCCATTTTGTTTTTTGGATCCAGCCGCAGCGCGTCTTCAAATTCTTTTCTTGCTTCCTTGATGTCGTCCCTGCTCTCGTGCAGGCGACCCAGCCAGACGTGCGCCGTGGCTGGAGAAGGGTAGCCGTTGCGCTTGGGCGCTCGTTTCGCGTATTCCTGCAACAAGCGTTCGGCCTCTTCCGGTTTTTCCTTCTTCAAGACCAGTCCGGCTCCGCGGTAAAATTTGGCGCGCAGGTCGTTGGGGGCCGCGCGCTCTCCTGCATCCACCACTGTGAATAACCGCTCTGACTGCCCCCGCTTTGCGGCATAGTCGCCAATGTCGTAAATAAGCTCTGCCGATTTTGGCCGGCTCTCCAAAGCTTTCGTGAACTCCTCATCGGCAACGGCAAAATCTTTCTTTTGCCTGCGGCAATTGCCGGCTGCGTAATGGCCTTCAGCAGCATCCAGCTGCATTAGTTCCTTTATGTGAGGCTGAGCCTTGTCTTCTCCTCCGCCCACCATTCCGGGAGCGCTGCAATCAAATTCAATCAGCGCCTGGCGCGCCGAGAAATTCCTTCCGTCGAGGTCCACGGCGGTTTCAAACTCCTTGTGGGTTTTCTTGGCCAGGGAAATCGCAGAAAACCATCCAGCGTGATCCGCTTTCTCGCCGTAGGCTCTGCCGAGCCATTCGTGATAGGTGGAACTTTGAGGATCGAGCGCTACTGCCTTTTCCGCGCTGTGAATGGCGGCGTCGTGTTCTTGCAGTTCGAGGTAACTTTTCGCGAGCAACAATTGAACGTCGCCGTTGTTGGGCTCTTTGGTCGCAGCCTCTTGAAGCATCTGGATGGCTCTTGCGTACTCGCTCGCCTCGAAAGCCCGGCGCGCCTCGTCCAGGCTTGCGTCCTGTTTGACGTTTGGCGCGGCAATCGCCACCGTCCCCAGCAACAAAGCCGCAAATGCCAATTTGCTCCTCTTCACCATTCGCTCTTTTCTAGGAATTCGAAACCGAGGTGCTCACGACAATCACGTCCATGCCGTCGCGCAGATCCACATCGCCGGGCAAGGCCACCAATTCGTTTTCTTGCAGGCCGCTGATGACTTCGTAGTTCGTGGCGTCTGCAATCCCCACGCGGATTTCGCGCTTTTCCAATGTGGACTTGCCCACGCCAAGCTGGCCCAGTTGGTTCGGTTTCACCACGTACACATAGCGCCGCCCGCCTTCGGCCTCCACCGCGCCTCGCGGCACGGAAAGCACGCCGAGCCGCTCTTTCGAATTGATCCTGACGTTCACGTTAATATTTGGCAGCAGCTCCAGCTTGTCGTTGTTGATCGAACACAGCAAATCGCCCACGCTCCGCGTATTTCGCTGCACTACTTGTTTGGGAAGGCTCTCAGTCTTGCCAAGCCAGGTTTTGTTCGGCAGCCCGTCCCAAGTAATCTTTACCGGCTCATTTTCTTCCAGCCCGCCCAGATCCGGCTCATCAATGAACGCGCGCACACGCACCTTGTGCAGGTCTGCCATTTCCGCCAGCAAGTCACCCACCTTCACGTAGTCTCCGGCCTTCAGTTGCTCCGATTTCTCGTTTCGCCCGAGTGAATAAACTGTCCCGTCCGCAGGTGCGATGACTCGTCCTTGCCGCACTTTTTCTTCGAGCGCGGCCGCTTCGTTTCTCAGTTGGTCTACCTGCAATGCCGCACGGCCGTCTTCCAGCTTCACGCTGCGCTCGAATTCCTGCTTGGCCGCGGTGAGCCTGGTTACTTCCGCCTGCGCGTCGGTCAGCTTCAAATCGTTGGCATCCAATTCTTCGCGCGTCGCGGCCTGCTTCTTGATCAAATTCATCAAGGCGTCATGATTCTTCTGTAATTGGTCTCGACTCGCTTGGGCTTTTGCCAAGTCGCCTAAAACCTTCGCCACTTCATCGGGCCTGCCCCCGGCTCTTGCCGCTCGCAAATCGTCCTCCGCCTGCAGCAGCTTCCCGTGAGTTGCGGCAAGTTGCGCTGCGGCATCCTTCACGTCCAGTTCCATCAACAACTGGCCTTTTTTCACTTGCTGCCCTTCACTGACGTTCACTTTCTCAACGAAAGTATCCAGCTCCGCGCGCATCACGTACGGGGAAATGGGCTCGACCTTGCCGTTGCTGCTGATGGACTCAATCAGATTCTCGCGCACGGGGGTTACGGCAGAGATCTTCGGCGCAGGCTTGCGCCCGCTCAACCGGATACCCACGTACGCCAGCACTCCCGCCAGCAGCAGGTAGAGCAGGATACGGTTTCGCAGCTTTCGATCCATCAGTCCTTATCTCGGGCTTCCTCGCCCCTGACACTCCAAGGCGTAGAAACCCTTACCCCTCGAGAAATACCCCAATTTGTTGGTGGCTAGCCCTGGCCCTTGCCTGGAAGGTTCCAAGATACTTCATTCTAGCAAGGCCCGCGCGGCTTTCTCTATGCTTCATGCCCTACGTGAACATAGCTTTCACTCTGCTAAACACGAGAACCAGCACTTATGTCGCGTGCCACATATAGGCAGATGCCCACGACCAGGACGGGGATGCCGACTCCTTTGATGCCCGTTTCCGGCATGCTACTATCGGGCCATGGCTGCCGAGACTGCTAGCCCCAATACCAGCCCCTCCATCTCCAAGGGTTCACCAAAGCTGAAGCCTGTCTCCAGTTCGGTTCTTCACCGCGTTTGCATCCAGTGCAACAACATGTTTCGTGTTACCCCTGACAGGTTTGATGCCAAGCAGTGCCCCGCCTGTCACAAGGGTTAATGACTGGCTGTGGCTCTTCCTGCCTGACGCCCGTAATATCCCCGCAACCTCCGGCGTAGTACACTCTGAACGCTCTGTGTCCTGCATTTCGACTTTTTAATCGGGGATGCCAATGATTGAAGCTCGTGGCCTGTCCAAGCGGTTTCAGGACAAAAAGCGCGGCGAAATCCGCGCGGTGGAGAGTGTCAGTTTCACCTGCCAGCCTGGCAAGATCTACGGATTGCTTGGTGCCAACGGGGCGGGCAAGACTACTACGCTCCGGATGCTCGCGACCATACTGGAACCGACCGACGGCACCGCCGTGGTTTGCGGCTATGACGTCACAGAACAACCCGAAAAGGTGCGCGCCAACGTGGGCTTCCTGTCCACCGCCACTGCGCTTTACCCGCGGCTCTCCGCTCAGGAACTCGTGGAATATTTTGGACGCCTGAACGGCCTCGACGAGGCTACTCTCAAGAAGCGTGTAGACGACATTTTCAATCGTCTGGACATGAATGGTTTTCGCGACCGCCGCTGCGACAAGCTGTCCACCGGGATGAAACAGAAAACGTCCATTGCCCGCACCCTGGTCCACGATCCTCCCGTCATGATTTTTGACGAGCCCACGATCGGTCTGGATGTGATGACCGCGCGCACCATCACGGCTTTCATCCGTGAGTGCCGAGACCGCGGCAAGACCGTTATCTTCTCAACGCACGTCATGAGCGAAGTCGAGAAGCTTTGCGACACGATCGGCATCATCCAATCCGGAAAGCTCCTCGCTGAAGGCACGCTTGCCCAGCTTCGGCAAAAATATTCCGAGAACGATCTCGAGGAAATCTTCGTCAAGGTTGTCGCCCCACACTACGTTCCTGCGGAGGCCCACTGAGATGTCTGCGCGCAACATTGGCATCGTCTATAAGAAAGAGCTGACCGAAGCGCTCCGCGACCGCCGCACAGTCGTCGCCAGCGTTGTGATTCCGCTTTTTTTGTTTCCTCTGCTGAGCGTGGGTTTTGGCACCCTTGTCGCCAGCATCGTCAATAAGACGGAAGAAGCCTCCCCGAAAGTCATGGTTCTCGGGGGCGAGGATTCACCTGGAGTTCTCGCCACGCTGAAAGCAACTCCGAAAATTGAAGTTGTTCCAGCGAGTCCAAACTGGAAGGCCTTAGTCGTTGAAAAAGAGATTCCCGTTGCCGTGGAGATTCCCGCAGGGTTCGACAAAGCGGTCGCGGATCAAAAGAAACTGGAAGTCTTCATCTACAAGTACAACGGCGAACTGAAGTCCGAGTCCGCCGCCGGCAAATTGAATGAGTCATTGAGGGCCTATCGGGAGAAAGTTGTAAAGAGCCGCGTCATGGCGCAGAAACTGCCTGTGGAAGTCCTTGATCCTTTTCAAATAACGCAGAAAAACATCGCGCCGCCGGAAAAATCTGGCGCGGCGCTCTTCTTTGGAGGATTCATTGCTTACATCGTTGTGTTTCTATGCTTTAACGGCGGAATGCATCCTGCAATTGACCTGACCGCCGGAGAAAAAGAACGCGGCACGATGGAAACCATTCTCTCGAGTCCAATCTCCCGCTCTCACTTGGTGATCGGAAAGTTTTTGCTCGTGCTCACGACCGCCCTCGCGACGGCCGCGCTTTCCGTGATTTCCATGGGCATTTCGTTCGCACTGGTGCACGCGTTGCAAGCGAAAACGATTCAAGCCGGAAAAGAAGGAATAGAGATGCACATCGGGACGGGCGCCGCTCTCTCTGTTTTCATCATGGCGATCCCTTTGGCCGTCTTGTTTGCCTCAATCCAACTGATGATCGCCTCCTTCGCAAAGACCTACAAAGAAGCCCAGACGTATCTTGTGCCGCTGATTTTCATCGTCATCATTCCCGCAATCGCAGCCATGGCGCCTATTGACCTCAATGCCAAATTCGCGCTGGTGCCCATCCTCAACGTCAGCCTTTTGTGCAAGGAATTGGTCATCGGCACGTATCACTGGAATTTCATAGCCATCATCTTTTCTTCAACGTGCGCTTACGCCGCGGCCGCGCTCTTCTTGGCCATCAAAATGTTCCAGAGGGAGTCCGTCCTCTTTCGCTCCTAGGCCGTTTCGCGCTGCGCGGGGTGTCAGTACAGCAGCACAACAATGCGGAATCGCCTGAAACCGGACGCTTCTCTCTGTGGGCAGGCGCCCACGGCGGCTGATTTGTAGCGGTGGGATTGAATCTCTTTTTCGACAGTTTCGGGCAGTTGCGAGATGTCCGGCGCTTCGTAGTGTGCGATGTACTTCGGTTTGCTGTTCCCCACATAGTCTCGGTCGAGTTCGCAGCTTTTCCGCGCGTCGTTCCCCAGGTCAAGCAGGTGCAAGCCTCGCGAGGCCAGAAGCTCCTTGACACGCTTTTCCTGCTCCCCGACGGAGAGAGCCACGACCGCACGGGAAAAGTCTTCCACGGCGTACAATTCCTCGCCGGCCTCGACCACTGCGATCCCCACGGAATTGCTGTAGGCATCCAGGATGTTCGCGCGATGCCCAGGCGAATGCATCCAACCATCGTGGAATTTGTCCACGGATACTGCCATGCCAATATTCTCCGTAATATGACTGAAGTTCGCTCCGGCTTCGCGAGCCCGAGTCGGAAGGTCGGGTTCTCCGGACAAGCGATGCTCAAGCAAATCCTGCTCTGCCATCATTTGCGCGTGCTTATGGGCCGCCCGAGCGAGGCCTTCATCCCACTTCAAAGGTGGCAACTTCCTTTCCGCGCGTTCCTGGTTCGCGGAATCGAAGAGGGACTTTTCGGCCTCGGGGATCTTTTGTTGAGCCCCACACCTTTGTTCCAAAAAAGGGAGCACCGATGCGAGTAGTAGAAAGCCAAGTCTGCAGGGAGGCATCCGCTTGTCGTCCCCTATCAAGGTCCCCGTGGATAGGTATAAGATATCCCCAAGTTTGGGTCCTTCCCTAGGTAATTCTCGAATCGGAGTACGCATGTTCTTTCGCGTGCCGCATCGCGTCCTGCGCATTTTGACTTTCCTTTTCTCTTTTCTAATTGCATCTTGCACGCTCGCGCAATACTCGTCTCTTCCTCCGGGGGAAGACCATCCTGTTCTGGGTCCAAAGCTCCAGAAGGAACTGGGTAAAGCGCTTGAAGCTTTGCGCCACAACAAACCTGCGGACGCGCGCGGGCATTTGGAGACAGTTTATCGGTCGGCCCCGGGCGACGCAGACGCGAACTTCCTGTTTGGAGTCTATTCGTCGGAGACGAATGACTGGTTGCACGCCAAGAGTTACTGGGAGAAAGTTCTTTCTCTTTCTCCGAACCATCTCGGTGCGCTGTTGTCTTTGGGCAGCGTCCTCATGCGGGAAAGCAAGCCGAACGAGGCTGCTCAGTACCTTCATCGAGCAGTAGAGGCCGAGCCTACTTCCTGGCGTGCGTATGCAGTCCTGGCAGATGCCTATCTGAGGCAAGGAATGCTTGACGAGTGTATTAAGCAGGCGGAGCGCGCGCTTGAATTGGGACACGGTCAGGCTGCCGTGGTTCAACCATTACTGGCACGGGCACTCCAGTTGAGAGGAGACCGCGAACGGGCCGTGCTTGTCCTTCAATCGTATCTGAGCGAGCAGCCGGAAGACCTGGCTGCGGCAAGGCTGCTCAGGAATCTGCAGGGCTCCTCAGAACCGGCGGGAGAAACTTCGTTGGATTTTCCTGCGACATCGCCGACAACGGAACCGGTTGTCTCGATGGGCGCTCTTTTGGCCTCTAATTGGCTTCCGCCCGACGTTGACGAAAAAGTGCCGCCGGTGGAAGCGGGTGTTTCCTGCAATCTGGAAGGGATCCTGGATAAGGCGGGAAAGCGCATCAAGGAATTTGTCGCTAACGTCGACCGGTTCGCAGCAACCGAGTCCGTGACACATCAGTCGATCAACAAATGGGGATTCGCTTCTCGACCCCTAAAATTTCAGTTTGACTATCTCGTTTCTATCAAGGAAATACGTCTCGGCCTTCTTAGTGTCGATGAATATCGAGACATTCATTATCTCCCGGCAAAATTTCCGGATGGCATCGCAACTTCCGGTTTGCCCGCCCTCGTTCTCATCTTTCATCCTTACTATTCGCCAGACTTCAAGATGACTTGCGAAGGCCTGGCTCACTCTAAGTCCGGACCGGCGTGGCAGATTTATTTCCGACAAAGGGCCGACAAGCCAAATAGCCTTCGGACGTATCAAATCGGCGTTCAAGGTCCAACCTACGGGGCCCCACTCAAAGGGCGCGCCTGGATTGCCGCCGACAGCTTTCAGATTGTCCGACTCGAAACCGATCTGATCGCCCCGCTTCCGCAAATCCGTCTGGTTGCCGACCGAGCCGCCATTGAGTATGGCCCCGTACATTTCCAATCCCGCAATCTGGATATGTGGCTGCCGCAAATTGCGGAGGTCTTTTATGACTGGAGGGGCCGCCGCTCGCATCGCCGTCACAGTTTCAAGAACTATCTGCTTTTCTCGGTGGACGACAAGCAACAGATCGCGGATCCCAAGGCGCAGAACCTGAATCCTTCGTAAGTGCCCATTGGGTTCGCGACAGGAATTTTCCTTAGCACAGCGCGGTCTCCAAGACTTAGATACAATGCTTCCGCTTTCCGACGGAGGGGTCATGGCAGATTCCCGCAGGCAGTTCCTCGCGCAGATGTCCATCGGTTTGCTTGGCGCCGCTGCTTCTTTAAACGCAGAGGCCGAGCCGCAAGAGCCTTCGCAGTTGCCGCCTGGCGCGCCCTCGGCTTTCGGTACTGGCCCCGCGGTCGGTCCGGACGTTTCTCCCGGCACTTTTGAGGAAGCCGAGAAACTCGCCCGTGTTCAATTCACGCCTGCCGAGCGCACTCAAGCCGCCAACTCCTGGCGCGTGGACATGGCCGCTTTGCTCGAGAGGCGCACAGGCCCGCGCAACGTCGCCCTGGAATCCACCCTGGCTCCCTTTTCGCGTTACGATTCCGTGCTCCCCGGGCAGCATGCCGCCACGCAGCGGGCCCGCTTCGTCCGCACGAATTCCGATCCGGGCCCGCTTCCTTCCAACGATGCCGACATCGCCTACGCTCCCGTCACCAAGCTTTCACGTTGGATCGAGCAGCGCAAACTCACCTCCGAGCGCCTAACGCGCATCTACCTCAATCGCATTGAGCAATTCGATCCGAAACTCCGCTGTGTCATTACTTTGACCCGCGACCTGGCTCTCGCGCAGGCGAAAAAGGCCGACGAGGAAATCGCTGCCGGAAAATACCGCGGCCCTCTCCACGGCATTCCTTGGGGCGGCAAAGATCTTCTCGACACCGCCGGGATTCCCACCACCTACGGCGCGGAACCTTTTCGCAAGCGCGTTCCCACGCAGGACGCCACGGTCGTTCAGCGCCTCCACAATGCTGGCGCCGTTCTCATCGCCAAGCTGAGCCTCGGTGCGCTCGCACTAAACGACATTTGGTTCGGCGGGCAAACCATGAATCCCTGGTTACTCGAAGAGGGCGCTTCTGGCTCCAGCGCTGGTCCCGGAGCTGCAACCGCCGCCGGACTTGTGGGTTTCTCTATCGGCAGCGAAACGGGCGGCAGCATCGTCAGCCCCAGCATGCGCTGCGGCGTCACCGGTCTTCGCCCTACCTACGGTCGCGTTCCTCGAACTGGCGCGATGACGTTGTGCTGGTCGCTCGACAAACTCGGCCCCATGACCCGCTCTGTCGAAGACGCCATTCTCGTTTTGCAAGCCATTACCGGGCCAGATGCTGGCGACGTCTCCAGCGTTCCCAGCTACCTCGACTTCGACTCCGGCGCTTCCATCAAGGGCCTCCGCGTCGGGTATTTCTCGAAATGGATGAAGGAGCCTCCCGCTACGGACGTAGATCGTTCAGCCCTCGAAACTATCTCCAAACTCGGCATGCGGCCCGTTGAAGTTTTTCTGCCGGACTGGCCTTACGGCACGCTCAACCTCAATCTCTTCGCCGAAGGCGCCGCCTCCTTCGAGGAGATCACGCTTACTCACGCCGTTGATCAGCTGAAAATGCAGACGCACGATTCCTGGCCGAATCTCTTCCGCCAGGCCCGGTTTCTATCCGCGGTAGATTTCGTTCAGACCGACCGTTTCCGCCGCAAGGTTTGCCAGGAGATGGCCCGCATTTTTTCGGACGTTGACTTGCTCCTCGTCCCTTCGCTGCGCGACGAAATGCTCACCATCAGCAACAACACGGGACATCCTTCACTCACGCTTCGCGCCGGTTTTGTGGAAGTCAGCGAGGCGCGTTCCGACTGGGCGCCCGACCCGCAGCATCCTCTGCCAAAATTCGCGCCTCCGCGCCGCGTTCCTCATGGCGTCACGCTAATCGGGCGTCTCTTCGACGAAGGGACTTTATGCCGTGTTGGCATTGCCCTCGAGGGCGCATTTGCCGTCGCCGCCGACCATCCTCCCGGCTTCTGACCGCTGTGGGTCTTCCTTTACGGATTGCCATCAGCACAAAGGCGCGCTATAAACGGGACCACCCTGTTGAGTCCGGAACCGTTTTGGAAACCAAATCTTGACGCAAGTGCCCAAAATCGGTCCCAGTTGGTGGTATGCCCTGATTGGTTTGGCTCTTATTCTTGCGGGCGGCGGCCTGTTTGCATACTTTCTCTTCCGGGGATTCTCTCGCGTCACCGATTCGCTGACGCAGGTCGTCGTTTCGGGCAACGCGGAACTTTCATTAAGCACTTCGGGAACTTATACAATCTTTCTGGAAGAACAATCCGTGGTGGATGGACGAATCTACTCCACCACAGGGCCTGTGGATGGCCTGCGATGCTCCCTAACCATGCAACCGGGAAACCAGCAAATCCCCCTTTATCGGCCCAGCATGTCCGCCACCTACAAACTTAATGGTCGCTCGGGCCGCTCCGTACTGGAATTTCCCGTAAAGGTTGCCGGCCACTATAACCTTTCGTGCGAATACCCTGCAGACACCAAGGGTCCGCAGACTGTCGTTGCTGTAGGTACAGGAGTCATCGGGAAGATATTTCGCGTTGTGTTAGAGAGCCTTATTTCAATCTTTGGAGGTTTTGGATCAGGGGCGATTGTCATAGCCCTGATATCCATAAAGCGAAAGGCTGCAAAGAAGAAACTATCTGCGAATGTAAACGCTACACTTTAAAGACTGTTGTTCGTTCTCCCAATTCACTATTTTTACCCTCAATGGTGTTCCTTGTCTCGCGTCCTTACGATACTATGGGCACTCCATGAGTTCGCATCCCCCAAATGAGCTGCTCAAGGACTTGCGCGCCCGCCTCGGCATCACCGCGCGGGACGTTGCCGAACTGAGCCAGAAAATCGCGGAAACCCAGGACAACCCCGAGTTCCAGATTTCCCACCCCTGGCTGACGCAAATTGAAAACTCCAATTCCGTGCCAAGTATTTTCAAGCTTTACAGCTTAAGCGCCATCTATCGGCTGAAATTTACCGATCTTCTCTGTCTTTACGGCCTCGACCTTCAGAAACTGAGCCTCCACCAAATCACTTCGCCTTTGCCGCAAACTCATTTGACCACGCTTGAAGTGTACGACGCCGACCGCACCGTTTCTTTTCCCATTCGTTTCGACAGGTCTTTCGATGTGGACAACACCAGTCTTCTCGCTCGCATGGTCGAGTTGTGGGGCGAAGTCCCGATTGCGTTGATCCAGCATCTCGACATTCGGCACAGCCAGTACGGTTACATCGGTCTGCAGGACTTTACGCTCTATCCCCTGTTGCGGCCCGGTTCTTTCGTTCAAATCGACTCGCGCGTGCGAAGAGTCCAGCCGCTTCGATGGCGCACGGAATTTGACCGCCCCATTTATTTTATTGAATTGCGCGACGGCTATGCCTGTTCCTGGTGTGACCTGCTGGACGACCAGCTCCTTTTGCTTCCTCATCCGCTTTCGCCTGTGAGCGCCCGCAAATTTAGGTACGGGAAAGAAGCGGAGATTGTCGGCCAGGTGACCGCCGTGGCCATGCGGCTTACGGATGCTAGCGACACGTCCCTCGGCGGAAACGCAAAATTGCCAAAGCGAGTCTGAGGTTGGAAGTGAACAGCCGCGCCACGGTGGCATTTACATCTGCGGGGACCGCGATGCGGTACGGCTCCAGCTTCTGCCACGCGTGCAAGCACTCCGCCGGCTCTTCCCTCGTAGATGTGAGATACCTTTCGAGTTCCTCGACCAGTTCTTCCAGCGAATAGGCCGAGACTCTATAAAACGACTGCCGATGCGCGATTTCCAGAGCTCTCTGCGCGGCCTCCGTGCCAAATCGGTCCGCCAGCCCTTGGTGGTAATAATGTCCCGTGTTGTACTCCCGCGTGGACGCCAGATAAATCAGCCGCCCAAGTTCGCAAGGAATCCGCGACAGGCTGCGGTTCAAGAGATCGTCGTAAGCCTGTTGGAGCGGCATCAGTCTGACTTCCGCGCTCACAATCCGCTCCTCTCACTGTCTCCGGCGGGCGCTTGGCGTATCTAAGAAGGTCGTGCGCCTTTCATCTCTCGCGCACGCAGGCCCGCATCGAATTCTCTTGCGACTTGGCCGATGCGTTGCGTCAGTTGGTCGACATACAGGGCGACGCCCCGAACTTCCTGAGCGCCTGCCAACCCAATACCAACAACCATAAGCGCGCAGGCTGCCCGGAGCTGCGCATACTGAAGAAAAATCCTGGCTTCGGTCATGAAGTCGATGTCTCGGCTGCGCCGGCTCGCTTCCACGTGGCGTCGCATAATTCGCTGAACCTCCGCCCCTGTTTGGCGCACCCAGAGCAGTGCTACTCCATTCCTTTCGTGGCGGAACTGTCGCTCCAATTGCCGCGAGTCTAGCCGTCCCACGTAAGCCAGGTCGCCGCTTGAGAAGATTTGCGCCACAAATTCCGGAGGGCACGCATCCAGCTCTTCAATGCCATCGAGAATGGACCACTCTTCCGAACCAAAAGGCAAATCGCGAAGCGCCTTGTCCGCGCGGATCCATGCCACGAGCAACAACACCAGCGCAGCCGCCGCCAGCAACGCACTCATCGTACCGATCACGGCCGCACCGCTTTGGCCAGATAGCCGCGCGCTTCCTGCAGTCTTTGGCTCGTGGATGCCGCCATTCTCTGGTATTGCTCTTCCAGGCGCACTGCAGCCTGCGGCTCTGGGTTGGGAACGTACGACCACAAATGCCCTGCCCAAACGAGGAGAACTACAAAATAGAAACCGGGTTGGATAAGCGCCAAGAATGTTCGAAAGCTCTCCGCATGTTTGGATGTAAATGAAAAAAAGACCACGCTCTCACCCAGGAACAAACCGTACCCCAGCAGAATTCCCCGAAGATTCGTTCCAAAGGGAATCGCATAAAATAGAAACAAAGCAATCATTGCCAATAAGGCCAACGCCTGCACCACACGCAACGCAAGCTCCAGGTCCAGAGTCGTGGCGGTGGACCACCACAGGGGGTTGTTTCCCGTTTCGACTGTCGCTTTCACAACTGCCAATAAGAGAACAAAAGCAAGCAGGTTCCGCGCCAGTCGGGCCGTCCCGGGGTACGCGCGCAGCCCCACTCGATAGATCTCAAACACCACGGCGCAGCCCGCGAAAATACCGAGCCACTCCGTGATCCAGAAAACTTTTGCATACAGTTGGGGCCGGGTGTGATAGACAGAAAAACGAAGGAGGGACTGCATCCACACGAACAACAAATAGGCGTAAAAAGCTCGATAGTGCCTCAGGAGCCTAGCGAACAGCCCCCGAGTCAGGATGACCGTTTCAAGGATGATCCCGCTCCACCAGATTGCTTGGCTGAGCATCTTCCTCCCCAACCCGCTTCATCACGCTGATTGGGGCCAATCGTAGCACAAGCGAGGGGAAGAGCGCGCGCTTCCTCCCCTCACTCTTTCCTTATGCAGATTGATTCGGCCATGGAATTGGGGGTTTGGGGTACGGATCAGTTCCATCCGCCATCAGCACGTCTGTGTTCCTGATCTCACCGCCAGCCGCTTTGCGGTCTGCCAGCTTTGACTTCAGAGCCTGTGCAACGTTGGGGAAAACAGCCACAGCAGCGAACAAAACCAACGTCACGAGGGTGCCCCGGACTCTCAGATTCGACATTTTCATCTCCTTAAAGAAATTAGCGAGGATGGGTGCTGCCGATACGAGCACCCTTCTCGACCCCGTGCCAAGGGTAGGAGGGAACCAGGGCGCCGCGAACCTGGTCTGGTTTTTGGTTGGTATCCCAACCAAAAACCGAAGTCTAGCTACGTATCAGAATGTGTAATAGCCACGAGAAGAGGAAACGGTGCGCCTGGCGTACTCCGGCCGGCTCTCGCCACTCCGGCAAGATATGTCGTTGACCATGCAGCCCGCTCTCGCCCATCTCACCGTGTTGGAGGAAAACGCAGGCGCGGCTTGCAATTCCGCCATTTTGCCGCGTAATTTCAGCAATTCTCGCTGCTTGTTTTGCAGTTGCGGCTCTTCGGCGAGGCCGCCTTGGATCGCGTTGAAGGTTTCGAGCCGACAACCGATGGCTCTTTCTCTCACCAGAAAATTTCGCCTGTTTCAACGAACGGTGGATGAGTTATCCATGTTTGGTTGCAATCCCAACCAAAACCACTTTTCCCGCTCCGCTGAATGCCTCTCAGCGGAATGATGGTGTCATGCTGGCAAGCGGGCGGGCTTCCCTGAGTCTCGCCCCTCTCTCCATGAGTAAGCGTGCCCAATCGGGAGCGGCGTCCTCCAAGGACGCCGCTCTTCCTTCTCCCTGCAAGGCTGAATTCATTTTTTATGCGCAAGCGCAGAGAGATCGCTCCAAGCCCGCAAGAGTTCTCGGCGACTATGCTTGCGATTTCACCAGAGCCGACTGGGAGCACCGCTGGCAGGAATGGAATTCCCGCCTGAATCCCTACTTGCACCTTTTTCTTTGTGCGGAACACGCTAGAGAGCTTGGTTTGAGCCCTTCCGTGGATCCCAGAGACTGACTCCTCCTCATCCTTTCCCAATGAGCGGCTCGTCTCTTACGGCTTCGCGCTCTGGATCAGCCGGGAAGAAGCCTGTCTTTTTCCTTTTCTTTAAACTAAGGACCGGGAGCCGGATGCGCAGCTCTCGGTCCCAATCTTCCATTTTCCAGTTTCGATTTTCGGATTTACTTGCCGTACACCAACACGTGAAACGACCCAAACACCGCCTGTGGGCGGTCGGAGCCCGAAGCGGCCTTAAAATCAGCGGTGTCCACAAAGATGTTGTGCGTCTTCGTGTCCAGACCCATTGTCTTTGCGCCTAGTTCGGTCTTCACCTTCTCCACCTCGCTGTACTTGTCCGGAGAGTCTTCATGGAAAATGTGCACGAAGCCCTCGCGCGTCGACACATAAATCATGCCCGTCTCCGGCTCGAACACCGCCGCATCCACGCCTGCGGTGATTGGAAACGCCTGAATCACTTTTCCGTTGTCTGCATCCAGAACTACCAGATCCTGCGGTTTGCGCCCCGCGCTGAAGAGCCGCCGGTGTTCGGTATCCATTGCCAGCGCCGTGGGTGCCCCAGCGGGTGTCAGGGGCCAGCGCGATTTGATCTTCAGAGTGTTTGAATCAATCGCCACTAATTCGCTTTTGTCTTCGATGTTTACGAATACCGTTCCCTTGCCGTCGGCCACCGCAAACTCCGGCCCGCCACCCAGCGCGATCGTCCCCACCACACTGCTGCTTTTCGCATCAATTACAGTCGCGCTGTTCGGGTCGCCATTCATCACAAAAACTCGTTTCGACGCCGGATCGTACGCCACGCTATCAGCGTCCTTGTCCGCTTTTGCCTCGCCAGTCACCTTCAGCGTTTTCAAATCGAAAATGATCGCTTTTCCTTGCGCACCGTCTGTGATGAAGCCGCGCTCAAACTCGCTCGCGATGGCCACGCCGTGCGTCTGTTTCAATCCGCCAATGGTTCCCACGACGCTGCCGTTATCCGCATCAATCACTTTGATCTCCGTGCCGTGCGACAGGTACACGCGCCGCGCGGCTGAATCCACAGTGATGTAGTCGAAATACTCTCGCGTGCTGCCCTCTGCTGACGGCAAAGCGTATTTCTTCAGCAGGTGGTAACTCTCCGCTGCCCGCGTTGCCGCTAGTCCCGCGAGCAAGAGCGCAGTCCCGAACACAATCTGTCGGCCAATTCCAGAAAGTTTCATAGCCATCTCCTCCCACGCTTGAATCGTACCGCTCCAACCTACTACAGCGAAGATAAACCCGTCATAAATACGGTCACGCATCACGCCGCCCCAGATTGTTCAGGAAAAGTCACAAGCGCGATCCTCGCAGTCGAGCCCGAAAATATGGAGGGCTTGGCTAACTAGGCTTCTGCGGCCATGTGATCTGGCCACCGCGCTGGTAGGCTAAATTCACGATTTGGCCTGCGCGGGCTGCGCCAACGCCGGTTTCGACCGGAGCGTTAGGCTCCTTGCGGCTCTTCACGCAATCAAAGAAATTCTGCATGTGGTCAGTAGTTCCGTCGCGGAAACTGTCGGCCTTAACCACCGGATTCTCCCTACCCGAGACGCCCTCGCGGTACACAGCGAAGCCGCCACGGTTGATCTTTAAAGTAGCGTCTGTCCCGCGAAACTCCAATCCTCCATCGTCAATGGAAGAGGCCATCATGCCTTCGTACACAACATCGAATCCGGGATAGCGGACCGCGGCTTGAATGGTGTCCGGGCAATCCCATTGAGTGAAGATCGATTTGTCGGCAAGAATCTGCGCCTGGGTTGGCAGATCGGATTTCATGGCCCAATGCGCAACGTCAATCCAGTGGGTAAAGAGATCCGTCATCGCGCCGCCGCCAAAATTCCAATACCAGCGCCATACATAAAACTTTTCTTCGCTGAAGGGTTGATCCGGAGCGCCGCCGAGCCACCGCTTCCAATCCAGCGCCTGGGCATCAACCGCCTTGCGGTTCCTCCATCCCAGATAGTTCTGCCACCAATAGGTCCGAACTTGGGGAACACGTCCGAGGCTGCCTCCTTGGATAAGTTCCACGGCGTCGCGAAAGTGGCTCCAACTCCTCTGCTGCATGCCGCTCTGCAAGATTCTCTTGTTGGAACGAACCGCATGGGTCAGAACTGCGCCTTCTTCTATGGTGTGCGTAACCGGCTTTTCCAGGTAGACATCCTTGCCCGCAGCAATGGCGTCAACCGCCATGCGCACATGCCAGTGGTCGGGAGACGCGATGATGACCACATCGAGCGGTTGTTCGAGCAGTTCGCGGTAATCCACGTGAGTGGTTGCGGTGCCACTCGAACGTTGCTTTACCGCCTCCCGTCGCGGTCCATAGACATCGCACACGGCAGCGATTTGGTAGTTGCCCGCTTTATCAGCGGCGTTGAGCAAGTCACTCATCCGCCCGCCGGCGCCAATCACTCCGACCCGAAGAGTGTCATTGGCGCCAAGAACACGAGTGGAAGCAAGAGCGGTTAACCCGCTTGCGATAAGAAAACTCCGGCGATCCAGTTGGTGTTGCATGGCAAGCATCTTAGCCCCTGAGAAGCCATGAGGAAAGTAGCTGGACGACTGGGCCTCTCAGTGCCCATTCCGAAGCTATGGGCCATGGTTCGTGGAGCGGTTGCCGCCCTTTCCCGCGAATGCTACGATGCGGTGTTCTATGTCCGTCACCGACACCCACCAGAGCCCGACGCAACGCCCTCGCATCGGCATCCCTTGGCGCACATCCCAGGAAGAAGAGCGAAATATCACCAACAAACTCCAGCATTATTTTGCGGCCGTGCAACAGGCCGACGGCGAGCCTGTCTCTATTTCTCTGAAACAGCCCCCCACGCAACTGGCCGCCCAGATCGCAGATCTGGACGCTTTCGTTCTCCCCGGCGGGCCCGCCGACGTCAACCCTGCCCTGTACCATATTCCCCGCCACAATAAGACGCACGAGCCTGATATAAACCGCGAAAATACGGACTTTGCCATCGTCGAACATGCTTTTGCCGCGGGCAAGCCCCTGCTCGCCATCTGCTACGGCTGCCAGAGCCTAAATGTCTGTCTCGGGGGCACCCTCTATCAGGATATTCCCAGCCAGTTGCATACGGATATTGTGCACAGCCGTGATGGCTTGGCGCCGGAAGCAAAGGATCCGCTGCACCCCGCGCGGATTAGGCCGGGGGCCGAGATTGCTCAGCTTGCTGCGGCTTCCGGGCTGGAGAAAGGTCGCGGCGATTTCGGTGTGACGATTAACAGTTCGCATCATCAATCCGTCCGCGATTTGGGCCGTGGGCTGCGCGTTGCCGCGGTGGCACCCGACGGCGTGATCGAAGCTATCGAGAATGAGCCGCACAAGCATTGGGTTATCGGTGTGCAGTGGCATCCGGAGCGCATGATCGGCCATACGCTTTCGGAGTCGCTTTTTCGGGCCCTGGTGCAAGCTACGCGCGCAGCCGGTGTTCGCCGCTGAGTTTCTCCAGTTTCGATTGTCGAATTCGATTTCTAGTTACAGGTTCCTGTTGCACGAAGGACGCTGAACCCGGTTTCTATTTTCTAGTTTCCAATTTCGAGTTTCTGACTTCGGGGGTTTCATGATTTCTCTCGCAGGCAAGGCAGCGCTCATCACCGGAGGTTCGCGTGGCATCGGAGCCGCGGCGGTCAAAATGTTCGCGCAAGCGGGCGCCGATGTGGTCTTCAGCTATTTCAAATCAAAGGATGCGGCGCTCCAAATTCAGCAAGAAGCCGGCAAACACGGCACGCGCGTGGAAGCCTTCAAAGCCGACGCCGGCAAACATGCTGACAACAAGAGCCTCGTCGAGCACTGCATCGCCCGCCTTGGACGGTTGGACATTCTCGTAGCCAACGCTGGCGTGTGGAACCAGGACGATCTGCCCATCGAAAAAATGTCGGAAAAGCAGTGGGACGACATGATTCGCACCAACCTCAAAAGCATCTACTCGGTCATTCATTTTTCTGTTCCGCAAATGATCAAGCAGAAGTCAGGTAAAATTGTCACTATCAGCTCCACCGCCGGGCAGCGCGGCGAATCGCTGCACACCCATTACGGAGCATCCAAAGGTGGCATCATCAGCTTCACCAAGGGCCTTGCAACCGAGCTTGCCCGTCACAATATCTTGGTGAATTGCGTCGCGCCGGGCTGGGTTGCCACTGACATGTCCAACCCTGTGCTCGAAACCAAGGCCGGCCAAAAGATGGCAACCACCGTGATTCCGCTTCGCCGCGCGGGAACCGCTGAAGAAATTGCCGGGCCTATTCTCTTTGTCGCTTCCGACCTAGCCAACTTCATGACCGGAGAAGTCATCAATGTAAATGGAGGCGCCGTCTTGTGCGGATGAAGCTTGGCCATTTTCGCCGCGGAACCGCTGCCGCAGTCATGCTAGCGTCTACTGCCTTTCTTGTCCCGCAGGCTGCGGCCCAAAATCCTGACAATATGATGCCGGAGCAAGCTGAGGCTAAGGGCAAGCAGATCATCCGCGACCTCATCGCGGGTCTTGGCGGTCCGGGATACACGGAAGCGCGAGAAAGCGAATGCTCGGGCCTCCGCTCGCTGTTTGGTCACAGCGGCGATCTGACCGGCTATATCAACTTCAATGATTTTCGCCATTATCCCGACAAAGCGCGAATCGAGTATCTCCGTAAGGGCCACAACAGCATTCTGATGTCGATAATAGGTTTCGACGATTTGTTTTGGACCCATGGGGGCATTGTAATTACGCTTTTCAATGGCGACCGGGGCTGGTCCTACGACCGCAGCGGAGTCAATGAGCTGCCCGTGACATCCGTCACGGATTTTCAAGAGCAAGTGAAGAGGAACGTGGATAATTTGCTGCGATTCCGTCTTAAGGAGCCCGGCCTGTCCATTAAATTTGGGGGAAGCGACACGGTCGACCTCCGCCAGGTGGACTGGGTTGAGATCAACGACACCGAGGGGCGCAAATATCGGCTTGCTGTCAACCGTTCCACTCACCTTTTGGATCGCATGGTGGTCAGCACTGAAGACACGGAAAACCAGCAGGTCAACGACGACACCACGATTTATACGAATTATCAACTAAAGGATAGCGTGTGGACGCCGATGCAACAGACGCGAGAGCACAACGGGAGGCGTACGGCCCAGTTTTTTCTGGACAGTTGCCGCTATAACCCCGGCTTTCCCCAGGACCTCTTCTCGAAGGATTCGTTGAAGGCGCGCGGTGCGGAGCTTGTCTCCAAAAAGAAGTAAGTCCCACAGGTTCAGAATTACTGGCCAAGTACCTACAACTAAGGATTTTCAGCCAAGGGAGCCGAGTGTTCCAATTTGTTACATTTTCTCCCCTTTTTGCCTCTCTGTACTATCATTTAGGCTAGAGAGTCCGAAAAAGTACTATGTCTGGCAGCACTTGCGAGCCATTGTCCCTGGCACTGCAACTGCATCAGACTGGCCTTTAGACCAGTCACTCTTACAGTAGATAGCAAGCTCTGCCTTCATTGCTAAGAGGAATGCGCCTTGATGAAGAGTGCAACCCGCTCCGGCACTCCGCGAAGAGCCACTGCTGGTTTCAGCATGCTCGAGTTGGTGATGTCTATCTGCGTGATGCTGATTCTCACGTCGCTCGCGATTCCATCTTTGATGCGTTCCATGCGAACCTACCAGCTCAATAATGCTGCCGCGAGCGTGTCGGACATGCTGAAACTCACGCGATTCGAAGCCGTGCGCCGCAATACACAAATCAATTTCCTGATGCAAGCAAATGGACCGGGCTGGCTCATCGGCGCCGATTCGAATAACAATGGAACGCTTGATCCCACGGAAAAGCAGCAATCCATTGCGGGGTACGCAACGCTGTTGCCTGCGGGAACCGCGCCTTCGCCGAGCGCAATCAGCGCCGCCCTCGGTGGAGCCACACTCACGACCCTGTCAGGGGCCAATGGCACGGCCACCTTTGACGCTCGGGGCGCCATTCGTCAGGGAATTGGCGGCCCGATCTCCAGCAACTTGTACGTGTTTTATGTCGGCAACGCTACCGATCCTGATTCCGGCTATCGAGCGGTGGTTTTGCTTCCTTCAGGGGGCGTGCAAATCTGGACAGCCCCCAGCGGCGGCCCTTGGCGCCAGGTTGGTTGAAGCGTGACACTCCCCACTTGCACGCAATGCTCGGCCACAAGACTTCGCGTCTCGCAGAAGGGCTTTAGCCTTCTCGAGATGATGTTTGCCACCGTGATTCTTCTTGTGGGCTTGGTGGCCGTTGCGCAGCTCGTGCCCGCCTCGATGCTCATGAACTATCACAATCGCTCCGATTCGGCTGCTCTGGTGTTTGCTCAGCGCCAATTGGATACGATTCTGGATCAGCCGCTCAACCCGGCTGGCAATTCCTTTACGGACTCACTGGGAAATACGTACCAGCTCGGTGATCCCACAGCCCCCAATGTCCCCCAGGGTTTCAACGTAGTGACTCTCCGCGGCTACAATGTTATCGATTTCAGCGGAGCCCTTCCCCAGCCTTACCCGACGAACGGGTTCGGCTTCACGTACCAGGATCCTACGGATCCCAACGGGACCACTTACGACGTGCGCTGGGCCGTGATTATCACGGGGAACGGTACAACAGCTTCTTCCAAACGCTTTATCCTCGGCGTTCGCCAATTAAGTGGGAGCGGCTTTTCCCTTCCCATTACCCTCGACACGATGGTCAGCAAATGAAGGCGCGCGCCCAGGTGAAGCTCCAGCGTGGTTTCACCCTAATTGAACTGCTCGTCGCTCTCGGTATTTTCCTCCTGGTCATTGGAGCTGCTTTTACGCTGCTCAGCACTTCGCAGCAGCGCTATCGTACCGAGTCGCAGGTGCTAAGTTCCTTTCAGGAAGCCCGCCTCGGCATGGACGAGATGGTGCGGGACATCAACGACGCCGGATTTCCGCCTCCCAGTTTCGCAAACGTTGATCCAACAAAAGTAACGGCCGCTCCCTTCGGCTGGCAACCGGGTTACACCGTTCCAAATCCTTGTCAGATTGGAATCAACTGTTTTACCCCCGGAGATTTCGATATCATTATCGAAACGGAGCCCAATCCCGTGGACCCTTCGTGTTTCCCAAATTGCCAGGTGCAGTGGATTCGCTACCAATTGGCGGGTCCAAACGGAACCACACTGATGCGTGGCGCGGTTTACAAGCAAGTCGCCCACGATCCCGCCGTGGACACGTCGGCTGTCCTTGTTCCTTTCGTCGAAAATGTGGTGAACAATTCGCCCAATTTCCAGATCGGGCAGTTTCAGTTGTCTGCCGCCTATCCCGCACTTTTTCCGGGAGGCAATCCTGTTCCCATCTTCCAGTACACCTGCGACACGCCTAGCGTTTCCCCGCCGCCGTCTCCCCTTCCGCTTTGTGTGAATGCTCTTGGGGACAATTCGCCGCTGAACATTCGCGATGTAGCCATTACCTTGATCGTGGCGGATCCTTCCCCGGATGCTGCTACCGGACGGCCACGTCTTGTACAATTGGAAGGGCGCGGGCGCCGCATTAATCCGAATCAGTGAGGTTGTAGTGCCAAGTTGAGAACCTTTCGCCCAATTCGCAGACGCCGTAGCGAGGCAGGTATTGCTCTGCTCATTGCTATTTTCGTTTTATTGCTGATCAGCGTAGTGGGTATTGCCGTGGTCGTTTCTTCGGATACCGAGTCTCACCTGACGGGCAACTATCGCTCCTCGACGGAAGCGTATTACGACGCGCTTGCCGGTGTGGAAGAAGCCCGTGCCCGCTTGCGGCCAAACGATCCCAATTCCTTCAAAAATACCTGGGCGGCTTTTTACACGCCGCCCGGGGCAACACTTCCGATTGGAACCGTAGGCTACGTGCTCAATCCCAGTCCCTCCGACAATGCCGGCGCCATGCTCACTACGTATCCAGACCTTGAATACGATACCGAGTTCGGTCCCGGGTCGTGGGCTGCCGCGAATGGTGCTGGGAACATTAAGACGACCCTTTCTATCTGGAACGGGCCGCTTGGCGGCTTGCCCTTCCCAGGCCCTCTTTACAAATGGGTGAGAATCAATGCCATCTCCGAAAAATCTCTGAATCTGGATGTGGACGCTGACGGTCAGGCGGATTCCATAACTCCGCTCTACTACGGCAGTATCAATCGCTTCAGTAACAACAATATTGGCCCCCAAGCGCTCGAACTTACCGCGCTGGCCGTTCTGCCCAACAACACCCAGAAGCTGCTTCAGTATGTGATTGCTCCTGTGCCAGTTACCCTTCCTATATTTACTGCCACTCTTACTATCCCTGGCAAGCCAGGTAACAGCATTTCGTTTAGCGCGCCCGCCTCAAACCTTGGTTACAAAATCCTGGGGAATGACCAGGATACAGTTGGTGCTTGCGCGCCCGGAGCCCCAGTGGATGCGGTTGATGTCTTCAACAACGTGGACCAAGGGAATGTCATCAATGGCGGAAATGGGGGAACAGGAATCCCGGCAATCATGAAGCCAAAATACACAGGCTACTCTGCCGCCCCCGATGTAAACGTTATCGCCATCGTCCCCCCAAGCTTTCAGTCTCCCGCGCAGCTTGAAGCCCTGGTGCAGGCAATATTCCAAAACGCCGATGTCGTCATCAACGCCTCAGCCACGGGCGCCAATCTGCCAGCGGCGATGTACTCGGGGCCGAACCCAATTCCCATGACGACCGTCGTTAATGGCGACCTCGACCTGACTGGATGGAACCACACCGGTTACGGGCTGCTGTTGGTGAGAGGAAATCTAAACTATGACCCAGATGCCTCTTGGGATGGCATCGTGATGGTGGTGGGACAAGGCACAGTGACAGGCACCAAAGGAGGCAGTGGCGAAATTGATGGAGCCTTTCTTTTGGCAAAAACGCTTGATGCCGCCGGGAATCCTCTCTCTCCTAATTTCGGCACAGCCACAATGATCTTTGGTAATAACATGGGCGGAGAGGGGATGCGCTACAGCAGTTGTTGGATTGCAGCCTCACAGCCAACCGCCGGCTACAAAATCCTCTCCTTTCACGAAATCTCCCAGTAAATCTGCGTAAGCTTCGTCCCGCTCTGGCAGAGCCCCTCCGCACCACTCGACTTGTTACCTTTCTACCCATGCAAGGTCCCACTGTCCTGCGAAGACGCCTCGAAGGCCTCGTAACTAACACTATCTGAAGTACTTACCTCTTGAGAGCGGATGGCTTCCAAAGTGCCCTTCCTAGTCCGTCGTCGGGTTTGCACTTTGCCAAAATTGTGATTTGGCGTTCGCCGGAAACTTTGGGTACAGAAGGGGTACAAATGAATCAACGGAAGCTACACGGAAACGGACAAGGCGCGAGCCGGGGCTTCTCGACTCTTGAGGTGCTTTTGGTCATGGTCGTCTCGCTCATCATCGCCGCGTTAGCCATTCCGGGATTCAATCAGGTACAGCGCACTCTGCGGATTTCGGGCGATGCCCGAGATCTGAATGGCGCTATTAACCAGGCGAAGCTGCAGGCTGCCGCTGACTTTACCGACGCTCGTGTGTTCATCGATCTTGGCGCCAACCAAATAAACACTTTCCACGTGGATGTGTGGAACAAGAATGGAAACGGCGGCGCCGGCTGCTGGCAGGTGGCCGGTGACTTCAACAACCCGTGTTACACCCCCGGTGTGAGCCCGGTTCAGAGTCTTTCGCAAAATGTCACGTTTGGCTTCAATGGAGTGGGAGCCCCGCCACCCAATACCCAAGCCAATGGCATAAGCCAGGGGCCCCGCTGCGTTCCGGTGAATGGAAGAAGGCTGGGACAGTCGGCTAACACGGCCTGCATTCACTTCAACTCACGAGGCGTTCCCATCGACCCAGCCACGTCCTTACCAACAGGGAACGACGCTGTCTATATCACCGACGGCAGGCAAGTGTATGGAGTGACGGTGGGACCCACGGGCGTTAGCCAGGTCTGGGCCAACAATATCCAGGGCAATGCCAACTGGTATCGCAAGTGAGAAAGGCGCCGATGAAACTTCACCATTCATTGCGAACTGAAAGCCGCAGAAGGAACTCGCAGGCCGGCGTAAGCCTTATTGAGACGATGATTGCCTTGGCGCTCCTTCTGATCGCCTCGGCTGGAATCATGACCTTGGCGACGGTGGCGATGTCCACCACGGAAACCCAGGGCCATTTGGCCTCTCGTACGGCAGAGTACGCCCAGGACAAAATGGAGCAACTCCTGGCGTTGAACTATCTGGACACTCAAACAGACACAACGGTTTTTCCTGCTGTGGTTAGCCCTGGCGTAGGAAAGGGATTAACGGTTGGGGGCGGCCTGAATCCGAATGCCCCCGTGGTTGGCTACTCGGACTACGTGGATGCAGCTGGAAATCCGGTCGCCGCCGCCGCTAACTGGGCGTACGTTCGCGTCTGGCAAATCACTCAGGCAGCGCCTAACATGATCCAAATCTCTGTCTTGACGCAAGTGCGGCATAGCATCGGCTTTACCAGCCAGACCGGAATTATTCCACGGTCTACCGTAACGTCTTTGAAATCGAACCCGTTTTGAGAACTTTGTGCGCCAAATCGAGAAAAAGTGGAGATTTATGATGCGCAAGAAACAAGCCGGTTTCACTTTGATGGAAACGATGGTATCTCTCGTCGTTCTCCTGGGTGTTTCCGCGATCGTTATGTCCGGGCTGGTTCAAATGATGTGGACTCAGGGAACCATCTCGAACCGCACGGAAATGCATACCAGCGTCCGCAGCGCGACCGAGCTGCTGCAGCAGGAAATCGGCCAAGCCGGAAAAATTTCGCTGCCCACCGCGCCCGCGGGCGTGGCTTGGGCCATGTTGACACCTGTTCCTGTCCCCGCGGCAGCGGGCGTGATTACTATTCCCAATGTCACCTTCAACGTTGCTGATGCACTTGGTAATCCTGTCCTTTACGAAGGCGAATGGGTGACTGTGGACACCGGCCTTAACAAGGAATCCGTGCAATTGACTTGCCTTGCCGGCCCTGGAAAGTGTCCAGGGCCCTCGAACACCTGGGAGGCGACTTTCTATTACAGTCACGCGCTCGGGGCCATCCTGGGATCGGGTACCGTCGGAGTTCCCCTTAGCATCCCGGGAGCTTTTTCCGGCGGCATTATTCCCCCGGCCGCTGGTGTTATGCCCGTCCCGCCCGCAGGCTACGCAGGCTACCCCGATTTCCCTGCTGGCTATCCCGTGGCCCCCGCACTCAACAAGGGGTCAACGGGAACCGTGCTGAAGTTGTTCGGCGACGTCAACAGCGACGGCAACTTGGTTTACGTGGAATATACCTGCGTCCCCGGCACTCCCGCCAACCCCGGATTCCTGTATCGCAATCAAGTGAATTTCTGGGACAACCAGGTGGTGCCACCGCTTGATCCCTCGATGATCGTATTGACCGGAGTTCTCACGAATCCCAACGACGCCAACGGAAACGCTGTTCCATGTTTCACTTACCAGCTTCAGACGAAAGACGGCTTCCTGGCCGCTGCTCACGACCTGGCGTTCGTGACCGACGTCGCGGTTACCCTCACCGTGCAGACGGCGAACCCTGACCCGCAAACGCACCTCTTGCAACAGGAGACCAAGGCGCTGTTGAACGTTTCTCCGCGAAACGTTTACGACGCTTGGGATTTCGCGACTCTTGATTATTCGAATCGAGTTCAGCCAACCCCGCCGCTGATCAAGTCCAACATTTTGATTAACTACCAGTGATGGGTGAACACATGAAGATCGAAAATGGAGAAATGCTCATGAAACGCAACCACCAAAGAGGTTCCGCGCTGATCTTTGCCCTGATTCTCTTGCTGGTTCTCTCGGCGATGGCCGGCTCTCTGATGTTTCTCTCTCGGTCCGAGACCTGGTCTAGCATGAACTACCGCATGATGACTCAGGCACGCTACGGCGCGGAAGCCGGTGTGAACGCTACGGCCAACTTCATCATGAACGCCTATGTGCCGCCAGCCGACCTCTCTGGAACGGCTGGCCTCCAAAATTTCCCCGGGTTTAACGTCAATACGTACCCGGTAACCGACGCGGCCGGCAATCCCATTTTCTTGTCTACCTTGAACGGACAGGCGGCCAACTATCCAGGACCAGCGCAGGCTGCCTTCGTGAACGCCATGAATGCCAACCAGCCCTTGCAAGCAGGCGCTAACACCGTCAACTACAGCGCGTCTGCCCAGTTGATGACCATGATTTCGACCACTCCATTCGGAACCACAACACCCGTGACTATTCAGACTTGGAAGATCACCGCTCACGGGGACATTGCCAACGTCCGCAACGCCGAAGCCGAGGTGGTCACCACTCTCGAGCGCTACATCTCGCCAGCGTTTGGTTACGCCGCCTTTGCCGACGGAGCTGGCTGCGGTCAGCTTAGTTTTACTGGTAATGGCACAACCAACAGCTACGATTCCGCGGGTCTGATTCCCAACGGCGGAGCCATTAACCCAGGAGCTAATGGAGCGGGCATTCCCCTCAACGGTTTCGGAGGAAACGTCGGTACCAACGGAAACGAGAGCGACAGCGGTGCCAATGTCCAGATTAACGGTTCGCTGTCCACGCCCAATTCGGGTACCGGTGTTTGCGGAGCAGGCAATGTGACGGCCTTCAGTGGCAACGTGAATCAGGTCACTGGCGGGTTTATCCAGTTGTCCCAGCCGGTCACTTTCCCCCCGCCCGCCACTTATCCGCCGGGAGCGACTAATATCAACGCTACCGCAACCATTTCTCCTGGCTCTGCCCAGTGCACTCCCGCCGTCGCCCCTGCTGGCGCGTGTGGCTTGGGGGATATCAGCTTGTCCGGTAACAAAGTCCTAACCCTGACTCCGGGCGTCTATAACATCAACAGCATCTCGATCACCGGCAACGGTCAGTTGCTCGTCGCTCCTTATCCCGCTGGCTCCCCGAACGCCGGCCAGTATGGCCCCGTGGTCATCAACGTGGCGGGAAACAATAACGCCACTCCCATCGACCTGGAAGGAAACGGCATCGGCAACCCTACGTTTAATCCCTCGGACCTCCAGATCACCTACGCTGGAAATGGCCAAATGAAGATTGCGGGCAACGGTGCCAGCGCAGCGGTGGTTTACGCTCCCAACGCCACCGCAAGTTTCAAAGGAAACGGTACTTTCTACGGCTCCGTCATTGCGAATCAGTTGACCGACGTCGGAAACGGCGCCGTTTACTATGACATGCACCTGAAGAAGTCGCTGTTCACCGTCGGAAATTACGTACTTAATTCCTTTACCTGGAACAAGTACTAATTCCAGTTTGCGGACTCTTTAACCCTTAGAAAATCGCAGGGCCGGCTCAACAGCCGGCCCTTTCTCTTTGCATCGTGCTCGACCATTTTTCTGATCCCCAATCTAGCTGCGCCCGCCTGCCCCGCTTTTGGCGCACAACCATTGCGGGCGCTATAATGTCCCGATGCAAAATCATCAGAATAGTGCGCCGATGCACGGCACCACGGTCTTGTGCGTGCGCAAGGACAACAAAGTGGTGCTTGTCGCCGATGGCCAGGTCACCATGGGCGACCACGTCATGAAGCACACGGCGCGGAAGACTCGCCGTCTTTACAACGATAAGGTCCTGGCCGGCTTTGCCGGCTCCACCGCCGACGCTATCACCCTGTTCGAACGTTTTGAAGGAAAGCTGCAGGAATCTTCGGGCAATCTTCAAAAGGCGGCCGTCGAGCTGGCTAAAGATTGGCGCAAGGACCGCGCCCTGCGTCACCTGGAAGCGATGCTTGTCGTCGCGGATAGTAAAGCCACTTTTATCCTCTCCGGCAATGGCGACGTCATCGAGCCTGACGATGGGATCGTCGCGATTGGCTCGGGCGGCAGCTACGCGCTCGCCGCATCGCGCGCGATGCTGAAGCACTCCAAACTGACCGCCAAAGACCTGGCCATGGAAGCCATGCGCATCGCCAGCGAAATTTGCATTTACACCAACGCGAATTTTACCGTCGAAGAGCTTTAGCCTTGCTTCGTAGCTGAAAACGATAAGTGTCAACCCGCGTTTGTCATCCTGCGCGGAACGAAGGATCTCAAGCGACCGGCGTGCCGGCACAATGGATTTCGTTTGTAAACCATCTTCGGGCGTGTAGCATCTTCTTGTTAGGGGATGTTAGGCTTTGTCCGGGTCTCTTCACACATTGCCTTAAGACGAAAAACTCGGAAGTAGGGAACTAGCGGGGAACCAGGAATGGCCAGCAAGTCCGACAAAGAATTAGTTCTCGCACCCGGAAGTAATGGCGCGGTCACCGGCGCGGAAGAAGAACTTCTTCCCGCGCTGGACGACATGACGCCGCGCGAGATCGTCCTCGAACTCGATAAATACATTGTCGGACAGGCCGCGGCGAAGCGCGCCGTTGCCGTGGCCCTGCGCAACCGTGTGCGCCGGCAAAAACTCCCTCCGGAAATTGCGGATGACGTTCTGCCCAAGAATATTCTGATGATTGGGCCGACAGGTGTGGGTAAAACCGAAATTGCCCGGCGCCTCGCGCGCCTCGCAGGTTGCCCGTTCATTAAGGTGGAGGCTTCGAAGTATACGGAAGTCGGTTATGTGGGGCGCGACGTCGAGTCCATGGTGCGCGACCTTGTTGAAACCTCCATTGACATGATCCGCGAGGAAAAACTCGACGAAGTTGCCGACCGCGCAGAACAAGCCGCGGAAGAACGCGTTCTCGATCTTCTGCTTCCGCCTTTGCCTTCTCCTGCTCCCGGCACGCCCGAAAGCGAAGTCGCGGCGCAGCGCGAGCAGAATCAGCGCACGCGCGAAAAGCTACGTTCGCAGCTTCGCGAAGGCAAACTCGACCAGCGCATGGTGGACCTCGAGGTTCGCGAGCGAATGATGCCCGCGTTTGAAATTGTGTCCAGTCAGGGCATGGAAGAAGCCGGATTGGATGCCTCGAAGTTCGGGGACATGATCTCCGGCATTTTCGGCCAGCAAAAGAAAAAGCGCAAAATGAGCGTGGCCGACGCCTTCGAATATCTGATCCAGGAAGAGGAAAACAAGCTCCTCGATATGGACCTGGTCACGCGCATGGCCGTCGAGCGCGCCGAGCAGATGGGCATCATCTTCATCGACGAAATTGACAAAGTGGCTGGCCGCGAATCCGGCCATGGCCCGGATGTTTCGCGCGAAGGCGTGCAGCGCGACATTCTCCCCATCATCGAAGGCACTACCGTCAACACGCGCTACGGCATGATTCGAACCGACCACATCCTCTTCATCGCCGCCGGCGCATTTCACGTCACCAAGCCTTCTGACTTGATTCCCGAACTCCAGGGTCGGCTGCCGATTCGCGTGGAGTTGCAGTCCCTGAAAGAAGAGGATTTCATTCGAATCCTCACCGAACCGAAGAACGCGCTCATCAAGCAATACGCCGCGCTTCTGGAAACCGAGGGCCTGAAGCTGAGTTTTACCGAAGACGCCGTCGCCGCCCTCGCCCGCTTCGCCACCAGCGTCAACGAGCAAACCGAAAACATCGGCGCCCGCCGCCTGCACACCATTCTTGAAAAGGTTCTCGACGAAATTTCTTTCGAGGCGCCCGAACTTAAAAAGAAGAACGTAAAAATCGACGCCGCCTACGTCAACAAGCAATTGACCGACATCGTGAAAAACCAGGATTTGAGCCGCTACATCCTGTAGGATCGGCACTCGAGGTTCGAAATTCGAAACTCGAAATACGAAACGCGAAATTAGAACGGAGCCGGTCGCGGTGAACTTCGTCAGCAGGAAAGGCAAAGCGCTGAGAAGTGCGAGTTTCGAGTTTCGAACTTCGATTTTCGTGACTCTCCTCGTATGCGGCTGCGGGGCTCCAGGGGATCCCATTCCGCCATCGCCGCTGATCCCTGTCGCAATCTCCGATCTTGCGGCGCGGCAGGCGGGCGATGGCGTCGAGCTTGTTTTTTCGCTTCCGGCTAAAACTGCTTCAGGGGAGAAACTCACGGCTCCTCCGGCTATCGAAATCGTCCGCGGTTCCTTGAAGCCGAATGGCACGCCAGATCCGAAATCGTTTCAAATCGTCTACACGGTCCCCGGCGCTGTGGTTGCGAACTACCTTTCTTCTGGCCATGTTCGCTTCACGGATCCGATTTCGCCGGCGGAAACGAAAGAACATCCCGGCGCGCCGTATGCGTATCTCGTTCGAACGCGGCTTTCGAAAAAGCGTGCATCCGCGGATTCGAATGTCGTTACAGCGCACCTGTTTCCCGTGCCGCAACCCATCTCTTCCGTACCATCCCAGGTCACCGAAACCGCGGTGAACCTGAGCTGGCCTTCTCCAACGCAGACCTCAGCGGGCGATCCTCTTTCAACTGTCTCGGGTTATCGCGTCTATCGCGGCGAGATCGACTCCAAGGTGCCTGCTCCCTCTGGCAAAGACCTCTCCACGATTCACTGGGTTTCTCCACTCGTGCTCCTTGGTCCAGCCACTTCGAGCAGCTATAGCGACACGCAATTTGATTTTGGGAAAACCTACGTTTACGTCGTTCGCAGCGTCATTTCTGTGGATGGAAACGAAATCGAGTCCGACAACTCCGAGCCTGTGACTATCACGCCGCTCGACACTTTTCCTCCCGCCCCGCCTCAGGACCTTGTCGCCGCAGTCCTTCCCGGGGCCACTCCTTCTACGTCCGTCGTGGATCTCTCCTGGTCCATCAATCTCGAAACCGATTTCGCGGGGTATCGCGTTTATCGAAGCGAGCAGGAAGGCTCGCGCGGACAGCTTGTGACCCCGGATTTGCTGCCCACGCCTGCTTTTCGCGACAGCCAAGTCGCGCTGGGACACCGTTACTGGTATGCGGTGACGGCCTTGGACCGCGCGGGAAACGAGAGCGGGCCGAGCACTCCCGTTCAGGTTGACATCCCGCAGCCGCCTTCGTAGATTCGTGTCTTTCAGTTCGGCATTGGGGAGCCCAGCTTCAAATGTTCGTTCGAACAAATTTGCCTGGTTCGCGCCGTCTGGATTTTCTTCACAATGCGGCTATTCACACCGGCGTTTATACCGGAGTTTGCGTCAGCCTGGTTTTTACGGCTTGGCTGGTCATTGCGAATCAGGTTCCAATTCTTGAGCGCTTTGCCTTCGAGCGCAACGTAGCCGGCGCGGGGGTTTTTGTTTTTCTTGCCGCCGTTCCGGTTCTTCGGTTTCTTCGCTGGCCTGGGAATCTTCTGGCTTCGAGCATGATCGCCTGGGTGATCTTCAGCGTTGTCTACCGCATTCTGTGCGTGATCTACCACAACCTCAGCGACTGGCATAGTACGTTTCAGATCTTCATGATTGGAGCCGTGAGCTACATGATGTTCACAACATTGTCCTGGATTGGCACGATTATCCGCAGGGCGCGCGCCGCGGAGATTTCGCATCCCAAGCCTGAACCCCGGCATCGCGAGAGCTGACACGGAATGAGAATCTGCCGCTACGTTCCGCGAAATACCGCTTCCACGCCAACCCCTCGCTATGGCCTGATCGAGGGAGAAAACGTTTTCGAAATCACCGGCTTGCCGTGGAGCCAATGGACGCGCGGTGCGCACTCTTCGCCGCTTGCCCATGTTCGGCTCCTCGCCCCCGTTGAACCTTCCAAGATTGTTTGCGTCGGCCGCAATTACGCGGCGCACGCCGCGGAACTTGGCAACGAAGTGCCCAAAGAGCCTTTAATCTTTCTAAAGCCCTCGACTTCCATCATCGGCCCGGAGGAATCTATTGTTCTAACGAAATACTCCAAGCAAGTGGAACATGAAGGTGAACTCGGCTTGGTCGTCGCTCGCCGTTGCTCGCATCTGCGCGACTCCGACGACGCGCTTTCTTATCTTCTTGGCTTCACCTGTCTCAACGACGTCACCGCGCGTGATTTGCAGAAAAGCGACGTGCAATTTACGCGCGGCAAAGGCTTCGACACGTTCTGCCCCATCGGTCCGCACATCGAAACCGACCTTGATTCTTCGAGCCAAGTTGTTGAAACGCGAGTCAACGGCGTCGTTCGCCAGTCCGGCAACACTTCCCTCATGATTTATCCCGTACCTTTCCTGGTCCGTTGGATTTCCCGGATGATGACTCTGCTCCCCGGCGATGTGATCGCCACGGGCACTCCGGCGGGCGTCGGCCCCCTCATTGCTGACGACACTGTCGAAGTAACTGTCTCAGGCGTCGGCGTATTGCGTAATCCGGTGCGCGCCCCCCAAGATTGATTCACGGGAGGCTGCAATTTCGTTAGAATACGCGGTAGTGGGGCTGTGACCGTTGCAATCCGTCCGTCGCGTCGCTATCGCCCAGTCTTGGCTGCCCCACGTAATCCCAGGGATTTGATGGAGTAGCATTGCTAATAGCCTTGCCCGCCGATTGGAAGCTGATGCTTGCCATGGGTGGCGCGGCCGTCGCCGCTGTCGCCATGATTGTCTATGCTTTTCTGCGGCCAGAGGGCGACCCGGAGGCAGAGGAACGAAAGCGCCGACTCCATTTGAACCAGATCGGCCGCATCGCCGAGGGCCAGGTTGTTGATTTGGTAGAAAATCCGCCGGAACCGCAAAAGCCACGCAAGCGCTTATTCGGCATCGGCGCTCGTCCGCTCATGGATTTGCGCCCGCGCCACCTCGTTTCGTACAGCTACGCGATTTCCGGCGTGGTCTATCACACTGCCCAGGACATTACTGGCCTCGAAAGCCAAGTTCGCCTCGATCGCCTGGTTCCCGGCCAGCCCGCCAGCGTGAAATATGATCCTTCTAACCCTGTGGATTCTATCCTCGTGGCCGACGACTGGTCTGGTTTGCGCTGAGCCTCGAAGCGTTTACGGTGAGCTTCGAACCGCTTGCGCTGAATCCCGCAGCGCTTGTCTTGAGCTAGAAAGCCTCGCAAATTCAGGCGTTCTATCGTTGACCTGTCATTTGCCCCGGCTCGGCCGCTTGCTTGCCAGCGACAATTACGGGCTGCGGCAGAGTCATTTCGAGGGGCGAACCCTCTCCTACAAAGAAATGATGGCTCCGTGCAAGAAGTACGAAAGAGACAACGGTTCCCGCGGCGAGACCGGTGATACTTCCAATGGCCATGCCTTTCGGCGTGCTGGTCGTGATTGTCGAATTCCCGAAGGGCATAGTTTGCGTTGTGTGAGAGGCGATGCCAATCGCCGTGCCAAGACCCGAGCCGATAAGAGGTGCAAGGACTACTCCGGCTTTGGCGCCGTCGCTGGGGTTTCTCCAGGCAGTGCCTTCCCCGCTGATGATTTCTAAGGGACCTTTCATGTTGACGACAGAGCCATCGGGAAGGGCAACTGAGACCGATTGCATCAACAGTTCCGCCCGGCTGCCTTGCCGCGTGAGTTTCTCGACTTTGCCTTGGACAAAAGCTCCTGCGGGGATGACCACTTGGTTGTCAACAAACACGGGCGACGTCGTCTCGGCAAAAACGGTGTCACCGCGATGCATAGTTTTACTGTCTATAGGGCTTGTGAGAATTAGGGCGAGCTGCGTTCCTGCCGTAAGAGTTAGTGGCGCAGGGCTCTGAGGTGGTCCTTGCTCGGCTGGTGGAGCGTCAGTGCGAGGTGGCCCCTGCTGCGCACCGCTTGCGGCGGCAAGCAGCAAGATAAAGGGAATCGGCAATAGAATCTTTATCTTCCACAGTGTTCGAGGAACTGAGATGAGAACTTCTGGAAGAATCCTTGACGGCATGGGACCTCCTGAAGAAGAACCTTGAGACCTTAGGCCGTGCGCGCCGGGGAAACACGCACACCAATAAGACGCCTCAAGATTCCAACTTGGGTACTTAAGATTCCTGAATATGACGTTTACTTTTAGTCCGCCCTTGTTCCCAGGCACTGCCATTCTTCCAATCGACTGCCATAAACTAGAAAAAAGGCTGAAATCCCATAACAAGGAGCCCATATGAAGAAGCCGCTTATGCTTGCCGCAGTTCTTCTCCTCGGGGAAGCTTTGATTCAGGCGGGGAACAAGCCGCAATACGGCACGATCGTTTCCGAAAACTCCGTGGCCTGCGGCTCCACGGTTGAAAAAGGCAAGAAGAATAAGCAAATGACCGTCGAGCTGCTCTGCCAGGAGTACGTTGTCCGCACCGAGGGGACCGACTACCACATCCGGCAGATGAAACCCTCCGAGAAAGCCCTGATCCCCGTGAACACACCCGTTGAGTTCACCCTCGACAAAGACAAGATGAAGTTCAAAGCGAACGGTAAATCCTATGAATACCTGATTGTTTCCGAAGCCGCTGTTGCCGCAGACGCCACCAAGCCTTGAACCACTTGTGAAGGCGTCCCGTAGCACAAAACCGGCTGCCAAAAAACTCACACCTGACTCTCTCTCTTGGTTTGCGCTATTCTTTGGTTGTTAGTGTCTTGGTCGCAGCCCGGTCCTATGAAAAAGATTCTTGCTTCGATTGTTACCACCGCTCTTATTGTAGCGATGACTCTCGGCGCGATGTTCCTTCTCGTTTGGGCGACAGTGAAGGTGACTTCTCTTCCAACTCCGTTGCAGCGCGCCCTAGGCATGGGCGCGGAGCTGCTCCTCGGCGTCGTCCTGCTGCTCGGCGTGACGTGGCTCGCCACACACTTCGCAGTGCGTATTTTTGGCACGAAGGATACTCCATCCCTGGACTCCTCTGAAGTTTTGTCGAAATCCTCCTCCGCAGGAGGGTCCCGTGTCTGAAACCAAGCGCAGCCTGATCCCAGCTTCGAGAGTTCCTGAAGCCGCCAAAGGCCACGACCGCACCGAAGAGCTGCGCCGCCTGGACGCGGAAGCAGAAGCTGGTGGCGGAGCCGAGCGCCGCGAGCGCGAACATAAGGTCGGCAAGTTGACCGCGCGCGAGCGCATCAACTTGCTCCTCGACGAAGGCACTTTCGAGGAACTCGACAAATTCGTCCGTCATCGCTGCGTGGATTTCGGCATGCAAGAGCAGCGCCCCGCCGGCGACGGCTTCGTTACCGGGTTCGGACGCATCGATGGCCGCCTCGCGTACGTTTTTGCGCAGGACTTTACCGTTTTCGGCGGCTCGCTCTCGGAAGCCAACGCACAGAAAATTTGCAAAATCATGGACCTCGCCGCGCGCGCGGGTGCTCCAGTCATTGGATTAAACGATTCCGGCGGGGCGCGCATCCAGGAAGGCGTTGCTTCATTAGCAGGTTACGCCGATATTTTTCTGCGCAACACGCTTTCGAGTGGAGTGATTCCGCAAATCAGCGCCATCATGGGCCCGTGCGCGGGTGGCGCGGTGTACTCGCCGGCGATCACCGATTTTATTTTCATGACGCGCGACACCTCGTACATGTTTGTCACCGGGCCGGATGTCATTAAAACCGTCACCCACGAGGAGGTCACGAAGCAGGAACTCGGCGGCGCGATGACCCACAACGAAAAGAGTGGTGTCGCGCATTTTGTCGCAAGCGATGACGCCGATTGCCTCGCCATGATCCGCGAGCTGATGAGCTTTCTTCCTTCAAACAATCTCGAGGATCCACCGCGCCGCGCCACGTTCGATCTACCCGCGCGCCGCGATGAAACGCTCAATACGCTCGTTCCTCTCGACCCGCAGAAGCCATACGACATCAAGGACGCAATTCATTCCATCGTCGATGACGGCTATTTCTTTGAAGTCCACGAACATTACGCAAGGAACCTCGTTGTTGGCTTCGCGCGGCTGGATGGGCGTCCCATTGGCATCGTCTGCAATCAACCGGCTTATCTCGCAGGCGTCCTTGACATCAATGCTTCGGTGAAGGGCGCGCGTTTCGTGCGGTTCTGCGACGCCTTCAATATTCCTTTGCTCACCTTTGAGGATGTGCCCGGCTTTCTTCCCGGCACGCAGCAGGAATATGGCGGCATCATCAAGCACGGCGCGAAGTTGCTCTTCGCTTTTGCCGAAGCCACCGTTCCGAAGATCACGGTGATCACCCGAAAAGCCTACGGCGGCGCCTATTGCGTCATGGCTTCCAAACACATTCGCACCGATGCGAATTTTGCCTGGCCCACTGCAGAGATTGCGGTGATGGGCCCGGAAGGCGCGGTGGACATCGTTTATAAGCGCGAACTGGCGAAGGTGGAGGGAGCTGAGCGGGAAAAACTGCGCCAGGAAAAGATTGCAGAATTTCGCGACCGTTTCGCCAATCCTTTTGTCGCCGCCGAACGGGGCTACATTGACGCTGTTATTGAGCCTGCTGATACGCGCGCCCGCGTCATCAGCGCACTCCGCGCCCTCGAGAACAAGCGCGACAACAACCCTCGCAAGAAGCACGGCAACATCCCGCTGTAGAAGCGCGGAAATAGCAATGGGAATTAACGTCCTGAAGTTGATTCCGTCAAAACCTGAGTTCGTACCTGACGCAAGAGCTGTTGAGGCTGCCAAAACAATTCTTTCCTCTACCTTTCCGAATGCTCAGTCAGTATCTTTCCAACTCTGGAGTGGTCTTCAATTTGTTGACAACGCTGGTTTCTTCGAGGCCGTCTATTGTTCGCACTGCAAGAGTGAAATTGACTCGGATTGGTGGAGTGCGAGCATGAGTTCGAAGTGGAGCGACAACCTGAAATGCTTCGATAATCTTGACATTGAGACGCCTTGTTGCAAGTCTAAGACTTCCCTGAATGACCTTGTGTATCATTCAAACGCATGTTTTGCCCTGTGCGCAATCGAGGTCGAGGATGCAACACGCGAGTTGACGAGAGCGGAATTCCAGCGCCTTGAGCACGAGCTCGGCTGCGCACTGCGAGAAGTCTGGGCACGATACTAAAGGGATTCTATTTCAGCAGGTATTCCTGTAAGAACGCGACTGTCGCATAGAATTGGAAATCCTGGTTCGGCTTTTTGCGATAGCCGTGGCCTTCGTCGTTCGCAATCATCAGCCACACGGGCGTGCCCTGCTTTTTCAGCGCATCCGCGATTTGCTGCGACTCGCTGACCGGAACGCGCGGATCATTTTTTCCGGCGATGACAAACATCGGCTTCTTGATTTTCTCGATATTATTCATCGGCGCGATTTTTTCCAGGAACTCGCGCATTTTCGGGTCGCGCTCGTCGCCGTATTCCACGCGCCTCAAGTCTCGCCGGTACGCTTCGGTGTGCTCTAAAAACGTAACGAGGTTCGACATGCCGACGATGTCCACGGAGCAGCGAATGCGATCGCTGTAGAAAGTCGAAACCGCCAGCGTCATGTGTCCGCCATAGCTTCCTCCAGTTACCGCAATGCGCTGCGAATCCAGTTCCGGTTGCGTGGCGATCCAGTCGAAAAGTGCGTTGATGTCTTTGTACGTGTCTTCGCGCTTGGATCCGTTATCCAGCAACGAAAAAGTCTTTCCGTAACCTGTCGAGCCGCGCACGTTGGGATAAATCAACGCAATTCCCATCTCGTTCAGCAAATAATTATTGCGCCCCAAAAACGTCGGCTGTGATTGTCCTTCCGGGCCACCGTGAATGACCACCAGCACCGCGCGCTTGCCGGTGAACTTTGCCGGCGGCTTGTACAAAAATCCGGAAATCGTCTTGCCGTCGAAGCTCTTCCAGTGAATCAGCTCCGCCTGGAGTTGCGACTCACTCTTCACGGCAGTTTCACTGGTAGTCCAGCGATCGAGTTTTTCGTTCGCCACGTCGAGCGAATAGCAGTCCCCGGGCCCCCGGGAATTCGTCAGCGAGAAACCCAGGTCATGGCCGTTCTTGTGCCAGCGCAGGCCACCGATCACTCCATTAGGAATGTGTGGCAGCGGCATCTCTCTTCCGTTGGTCGTGTCGCGCACATGCAGGACACTCAAGCCTTCTTCGTCGGTGACGAAGGCAAGCAGTTTTCCATCATGCGCCAAGTCGAAAGTCTCGACGTCCCAGTGGATGGAAGTCGTCAGAAACGTCGGCTGCTTGGTCTCCAGATCGATATACGCCAAGCGGTGAAATTCTGAGTCTTTGTCTGTGGTGACGTAAATTCCCTTGCCGTCTTTGCTGAAGCGCGCTTCTCCGTAGGAAACTTTTTCTGTGGTGTTATGCGGCGTTAGCTCCGTCTTTTGCCCCGTCGCCGCATCCACAAGCCACAAATACGATTCGTTGATGGAAAGTTCTTCCAGCAACAGAATCTTTCTGTCATCGGGAGACCAATCTTCCGGTTGCCAGCCGCCGCCGTTCAATTGCGTAAGCAGCCGGTCTGTTTTCGAATCCGCGGGATTCATAACCCACAAATCCGTGTCCTTGCCCGTGCGCCGCGTGGACATGTACGCGATCCGGTCTCCATCGGATGACCAAGGACCCATCAGATTGCGCGACTTTCCGTCAGTGAGCAGCGTCGTGTCACCGGTTTTCATTTCATAGCGGTAGAGCTGATACCATTCGCCGCCGCCGACATCTTTCATGAACACCATGTAGTCGCCGCCATTCGGATGGAAGCGGCCGTTCGAAACCGAGTCCGCAAAAAAGGTAAGTTGCTGTCGGGCGCCGCCGGGCGCCGCTACGAGGTGCAGTTGCGGCGTTTCGGCAAATCGCGTGGAGATGAGCATTTCGTGCCGCGTCGGGTGCCAATCGGAAAGGCCGGCGCTGCGAAACGAGGCATAACGGCCCGCCGTCTCCGCCAGTGCCACTGGAATTTTGGGAACGCCGTCAATGACCAGGCTTTCCGGCGGCGCAACGGAAGCTTCCTGCGCGGCAGCGGGCAGGACGGCCAGACACACAAATGCGGCCAATCGAAACAATCGTCTCATCTAATGCTCTCCTGAAGGATCACGAACGAACCTGTATACACCATCATGGACGTGCAGCGCGAAGGATTTTTGAGTTCCCGTTTGGCAGCGAGTTGCACGTAAGGGTTCGTGATACGCTTGACGGTCGCAAGACGCCTCCTTGGAGCAACACATGTGCCTGCGCAAATTCATTGGTGTGATCACCGCGCTGTTAGCGATTTCTGCGGTCGCAAACGCTCAAACAAAGACCGTTGCGGAGCGCTTGGGATATCCCGCAGACGCGAAGCTGCTTATCGTCCACGCGGACGACCTCGCCGTGTCACATTCGGTGGATGCTGCTAGCTTCGACGCACTCGGCAAGGGTGGAGTCACGTCCGCCAGCATTATGGTGCCCTGTCCCTGGCTCAACGAGGTCGCAGCATACGCGAAGGACCATCCCAACGCCGACTTCGGGTTGCACCTCACGCTGACAAGCGAGTGGAAACTCTATCGCTGGGGCCCGGTCGAAGCGAAAGACAAGGTGGCGAGCCTCCTTGACCCTTTCGGCTATCTCTGGCCAGAAACGGGGCCGGCGGCGCAGAACCTGAAAGCCGAAGAAGCGGAGCGCGAGATTCGCGCGCAGGTCGAACGCGCGATTGCAGCGGGAATCCACCCCACACATCTTGATAGCCATATGGGTGTCCTTTTTGCGCGCCCCGACCTGTTTGCTGTGTACGTGAAGGTGGCCCACGAATATCATCTACCGTTTCTCGCCGTGAAGGTCGCCGACGAAAGGGCCAAGCTTCTCTCTCTGCTTTCCGAGAAAGACCCCATCGTGGACTCGATTATCATGGCCAATCCCACAGTTAACGCGGTCCAGTGGAAAGAGTCTTACGGAAATGCCATCAAGAATATGAAGCCGGGCCTCTCGGAAATGATCGTTCACCTCGGCCACGATGATGCCGAACTCCAAGCCGTGACTATCGATCATCCGGATTTCGGCTCGGCGTGGCGCCAGCGGGACTACGATTTTGTGACCAGTCCCGAGTTCAAGAAAACGCTCGAGGAAAACCACGTCATTCTAATCAAGTGGAGAGACCTCCAGAAACTTGTCCAGTAATAACGTGGAACATTGCAGAGCGTGGCTGCTCGGGACCCCTCGCTCTCCATGCTAAACTCTCCTCTCGCTCCACCCTTCTATGTTCAAAAAAATCCTGGTTGCCAACCGCGGCGAAATCGCCGTGCGCATCCTCCGCGCCTGCCGCGAACTGGGCATTCAATCCGTCGCCGTCTTCAGCGAAGTGGACCGCAAATCCCTTCATGTGCGGCTTGCTGACGAAGCTTACCCCATCGGTCCCGCTCCTTCGCGCGAAAGCTACCTCCGAATCGATAGACTGATGGAGGTGGCGCGCCGCGCGGGCTGCGACGCCGTGCACCCGGGCTACGGTTTCCTTGCGGAAAATCCGGCGTTGCCTCGCGCCTGCAACGACGCCGGCATCACTTTCATCGGCCCGCCCGCGGAGGCGATGGAAGCACTTGGTTCGAAAACGGCGGGGCGCCAACTCGCACGCCGCGTGGAAGTGCCCACCGTCCCGGGCACCAATGATCCAACAGACAAATCCCAGGCGCGGGCGCTCGCACAAAGCATGGGTTATCCCGTTCTGCTAAAGGCCGTCGCGGGCGGGGGCGGCAAGGGCATGCGGCTGGTCTATAGCGACGCGGAATTTGAATCCGCATTTCGCGACGCGGCTTCGGAGGCGATGAATGCCTTTGGCGATGAGCGCCTGTATCTCGAAAAATACTTGGAGCGGCCGCGGCACATTGAAATCCAAATTCTGGCCGACGCGCATGGCCGCGTGGTGTCTCTGGGCGAGCGAGAATGCTCAATCCAGCGCCGCCACCAAAAAGTGATCGAGGAAGCGCCGTCGCCGGTCGTCACACCGGAATTGCGCCGAAAAATGAGCGAAGCCGCGGTGCGTCTGGCCCGCGCCGGCGGCTACGTCAACGCCGGCACGATGGAATTCCTCGTTGACCAGAACCTCAACTTTTATTTCTTGGAAGTAAATACGCGTTTGCAGGTGGAGCATCCGGTCACAGAACAGGTCACGGGCCTCGACCTCGTCAAACTACAAATCGCCATTGCCGCGGGCCACCGTTTGCCGTTTGCTTGGGAATCGATCACGCCGCGCGGTCATGCGATGGAAGTTCGCCTCTACGCCGAAGATCCCGAGAACAACTTCTTTCCTTCACCGGGAAAAATTTTATCGCGCCACACACCCACGGGCCCGGGAATCCGCATCGATGAGGGCGTGTACGAAGGCTGGACGGTTCCCAACGATTACGACCCGCTGCTGAGCAAACTCATCGCCTGGGGCAATAGCAGGGAAGAAACCATTGCGCGGCTGCGCCGCGCGCTCGACGAATATACGATTACTGGAATTCGCACGAACGCGGGGCTGTTCCGGCGAATTCTGGAAGAGCTGGAATTCCTTCGCGCCGAGATTCATACCCGGTGGCTCGACGAATTCCTCCGTCATCCACGCGCGGCCTCGTCAGGTTCGTCAGCGAATGAGGATGCCGTTTCGAAGCAGGCCTGCCATGCTGCAGCCATTGCCGCCGCCATTTGGCAAGCGAACCAAAGCGCTGCGCAAACGCCAGCCTCAACTCCCGATAACGACAAAGTTTCTCGTTGGAAACTCGAAGCCCGCCGCGAGCAACTGGACCGCATGCCATGAGGTACGAGGTCCGCATTTCCGGCAAAACGCACATGGTGGAGGTGGAACGCGGGGCCGACGGCTGGCAAGCCAGGCTTGAAGGGGAGTCTGTGATCGCGGGCGATGTTGCCGAAATCGCCTCGAATGTGTTCTCCGTCTTGCTTTCGGGCCGCTCTCACGAGGTTTACGTGACCCCGTCTACCGGCGGCCAAGTGCAATTGCACACCGGCGGATTGGAATTCCTGGCGGAAGTTGTCGATCCGCGTTCGTGGCGTGGCCGCCACCACGGCAAAGCGGAAGCGGAGGGCCGCCAGCAGATTGTTGCGCCCATGCCCGGCAAAGTCGTGCGCCTTCTCGTCAAACTAGGCGATGCGGTGGAAGCAGGTCAGGGCCTCTTGGTGGTCGAAGCCATGAAAATGCAAAACGAAATTCGTTCGCCTAAAAGCGGAACGGTTGAGCGCGTGCTGATTTCAGAAGGACAAACCGTAAATGCCGGTGAAGTGCTGTGCGTGGTTGCCTGACCTGGTTGAAGCCGGCAAGCGGAATTTCGTGGCCGCAACTCAGTGGCCGATCGAACGCGGCGGCATATAGGTCTTGGCGGCGTCGGGGAGTTTGCCGGCCGCTTCGATCACTTGCTGGGCCAAATAATTTGTTACCTGGGCCTCATCTCGCGCAATTGCCAGATACGCGGACCGCAGTAATTGCTCCTTGCGGCTGCGCAAGGTATCACGGATATTCTGCTGCACCTGAGGTTCGTTTAAGTTGCGCTGCCCCGGAGCTTCCCGCGCAATTAGTTTCAGTATGTGAAAGCCGACGCCGTTCTGGTCGCGAGCCTCAATGGGCTGGCTCACTTGTCCAGGTTTAAGCGCAAGGACCGCTTTCTTGAGTGCTGGATCCACTTGCTGGCCGTTCAGGCCTGACTCTGGAACGTAGCCAAGATCTCCGCCTGTCGAAGCCGTGTTCATGTCCTCGGAATAATCCATTGCCAGCTGGGCAAAATCCGCCCCGCTGTTCAGCTTGTCCATGAGCATTTTGATTTTCCGCACCGCTTCAGCTTCATTGGTGGCGTCGTCGTTCTTGCGGTTGCGGATTTGCGGATCTTTGCGTGGAGTGACCTTGATTTGCGCAAGGTGATACGTCGGCTCGGCCACGTTGAACTGTGATTTATTGGCGTTGTAAAAATCGGCCACGTCCTGGTCGGTGATCGTGATTTTGGCCAGGACCTCGCGGTTCAGCAGTTTCTGGATGGAGAGCTGGCGGCGCAGGTCCTGTTTCAAGTCGTCCACGGACATGCCCTGATCTCTCAGCCGGCGCTGAAACTCGTCTTCGGTGTAGGGACTCTTGAGCTCCGTGAATTTGTCCTCGACTTCGCCGTCGCTGGCCTCCAAGCCGAGCTTTTTGGCGCGCTCGAGAAGAACTTCATTGACGATCAGTTCGTCGAGGACGTTCAGTTTCAGAGAAAGGGATTCTTCCTGCGAGGGTTCCTGGCCTTCCGGACTTACGCGCGTCCGGTAATACTTGTCCACTTCATCGCGCTTGATCTCTTTTCCATTGACGACGGCCCACACGTCGGGCGAGTGCTGCGCTTGCTTCACGCAGCCGGCCATGACAGAAAGCGCCAGCGCGGCTAACGGCAGCAGAGCTACGCCGCGAAGATTTCCCTTTGAGCGGTCCATTGGACGCCCCACCAATCGCCGGTCCACGAAAGGTATGTTCAAGGCTGAGAGCTCAGGCGGCTTTTTTCACGCGGCCCGCGCGGATGCACGCCGTGCACACCCGGACATGCTTCTTGACGCCCGCCACCACCGCGCGCATGCGCTTCAAATTCGGATTCCAGCGGCGCCGCCGCGTATTGTTGGCGTGGCTGATGACGTTTCCATAGGCCGGCGCTTTGCCGCAGAATTCACACTTCAGTGCCATTCGTTTATCCTGCTCTGTCTAAATTAAGCTTGGAAAATCTCGCTTTTGGAGTCGCAAAACCAAGCTCTTCATTCTAACAGAGGGTCCATTCCCCACAAAGCGTCCCTTTCACGCGGTCAGTACCCTGTTCCATCGGACGGGCTTGCTTTTTGCGGTGCGAACCAGTAACCCCCTAAATGCGTTGAAGCTACAGGATTTGCCTGCGAATTTCCGGCCCTTGCCCCGGCGTACCATTGTTGCCTTTTCTCCTGCCCCTTAATTTGACCTTCAGACCGTGCGGAGTTTGCGCATGGAACCGATCCTAAGGACGCAACCTTGGCAAATTCCACCGGCCCTACCAGGACTGTTTTAGCAACTGCAATAACTCCCCGCCTGAAGCCGCGAAATCCGCGCCGCTGGTTTTCCTATCTCTTGACATTGGCCGCTATCGCTTTCCTTTCAATGACGGCGGGTTTTTTGACGGGCCGATTCCAGGGTGCTTTCACAAAATGGCTGAAGATTCATTCGGTTGCGGCCGCGGATGGCGGTCAAAGCGCTTCGTCAGAATTGGTTTCAACGTCTCAGCCGGGAACAAAGGACATCAACCCCGAGGAAATCTCGCATCTGGCGCCCCAACAGCAGGCCGAGCGTTTGTTGGAATTGGCCATTCAGCAACCCGATCCTTCCTTGAGCCTGATTCACCGCAATTTGACCTCCTGGCGCGGTCATCTCGAAGATTCCGACCGCCTCTTCCATCTGGTAATGGAAGCGCTCAAATCCAGCGATCCTCGGGTGCGAGTGGCAGCCGTTGAGATCGACCTCGCCGCCAACAATCTGATCAAGGCGCCGGAGAGCGTCGAAAAACTGCAGCGCGAGATTCAGGCCGGTTCGGATGAGCGCTACATGGCGCTTTGGAGACTGGGCGCACTGGGCAATCGCGGCGTCGAACCGGCGGAAGCGTTTCGCACTTTAAAGCTCTATGCGCAGAGTCGAAATCAAGAAGTGCGCTTCTGGGCCGTCGAAGGGCTGGCGATGCTCGGCAACCAAGAATCCATCGACGCGCTGCTGGACATTCTGGCGCACGATCCGGCGGCACAAATCCGCCAGCGCGCTGCGACCGGCTTATCGCGGTCGGGGCTGCTCACGGGAGAGCAACGCCTCACCGCGGTCCCCGATTTGCTGAACCTGCTGGATGACGACTCGCTCGACGCGGCGACACACGGCTTGGTTTCTTCCGCCTTGGAAGCCATCACCGGAGCTTCTTTCGGCAAGAACGCCGCAGCCTGGCGGGATTGGTGGGCCCACCACGACAGCCGCGAAACCCATCCAGCACGCCGCCATTCCAATCTCTCGTTGGCGTAGCGCCGCTTTAACCTGGGCCTCCGGCCCTTCTGGGCGGTGTCATCCCGAACCCGGTCGCGCACTTGCCCACGGTAAGCAGGCGTAAAGGCTGTCGCGAACAGGGTCACGATCCTCTTGCCATGCTCTTTCTTCCCCGTATCGTCTTTGTTTTCACACAAATGCAAACTGCCTGTTTTGTAACCCTTTTGTTTTGATAACCATACGAATTGCGGGGGGTGGGGCGTAGTCCCCTAGCAACTTCCATCACAAAAAACTTGAAGTAACCCAACAGAACAAACTTGCAGTCACTCGGTTCGTGCGCTCCTTACCTTCGTGCCCCGCATCCATGCCGAGTCATTTCAGGCATGCGTGCGGGGATTCTTCTCCGTCACTGGTAGCTGCTAGCTGTCGGCTGTTACCTCCTGCAAGTCCCTTAGAATCTGCACTTACAGGACATCTCATAAGTGTTGATTCTAAAGCACTTACGAAAATGCTAAGTCCTTTAGAATGCGCACTTACAAGAAAATGGGGGAAGGGGAAGGCTCTCTCGCCCGCCCCACAACGAAGGAGGTGCCGGTCTTCCGGTCAGAACTAACAACTGAGAGCTGACGACTGCCGATTGAGAACCGTAGACGGCAAACGGCGAACTGCAAACGGCCAACTTCCTCTACGGCAGCATCGTTTTGCCGTAGCTCATGGGGGCGCCGGGCTTGGGTTGGTCGTAATTCCAGAACCAGAGGGGCTCGAGCTTCTTTTGCTCCGGCCACACCTGATTGAGTGTGTCGCCCTCGAAGAGTTCGCCGTTCTTCATCACCCAGTGGATGGTGTTGGTGTTGTGAATGTCGTCGAGCGGATTCTTGTCCATGATGACCAGGTCGGCCAGCTTGCCCGGCTCGATGGTGCCGATGTCCGCGGGACGGCCTACGATCTTCGAGCCGTTCACCGTGGCGCAGCGCAGCATTTCCATGGGCGTCATGCCGCCGGAGGCGAGCATCCACATTTCCCAGTGGTAGCCGAGTCCCTGGAGCTGGCCGTGGCTGCCCACGCCGACGAGTCCGCCAGCGCGCACGAGCTTCGCCATTTGGGCGGCGAGCTTGGGAAACTCGAACTCGTCTTTTCGGAACCAGCCGGGCCGCCGCTTGGTCTTCTCGTCGATGACGGTGTGCGGCGTGAAGTGATTCAGCTTGGCGTTGTCGTGCACTTCGGTGTTGAGGTACCAGTAGTCTTCGCCGAAGGGCCCGCCGTAGTTCACGATGAGCGTAGGCGTTTCCGCGATGCCGGACTGCGCGAACATCTGGATCACGTCTTTGTAGAGCGGCGTGATTGGCAATGTGTGCTCGTTGCCGTGGAAGCCGTCAATCACGTGCGTGAGATTGAGTTTTAAGTCGAGCGCGCCTTCGGTGGTGGGCATCATGCCGAGTTCTTTCGAGGCCTGTACCATGAACTGGCGCTGCTTGCGGTTGCCGACGACGTAGCTCTTGATGTTGTGCGTGCCGTAATAGTTTTTGTAGCGCGTGAGCACGCCCTTTACTTCTTCGAGGGACTGAAAATTGTTATCGGAGAAAACGCCCGGGCCGGTGGAAAACGCGCGCAGGCCGATGATGTCGCCGGTGTCCACCAGGTCTTCGTAGGCGAACATGTCGTTCGTGGCGGTTTGCACGTCGAGGCCGGAAGTCACGCCGAAGGCGACGTTGGCGAGGAAGTTCCAGTTTTGCGTATCGAGGATGCCGCGGCGAATCTCGAACCAGTGCGCGTGGGTATCCACGAAGCCCGGCGTGATGGTTTTGCCGCTGACGTCGAACACTTTCGCACCTGCGGGGACGCTGCCGCGCGCGCCAACGCTCTTGATGCGGTTGTTTTCGACAACGATGTCGGCGTTCTTCAGGACTTCTTCATGGCCCAGGTCACCCTTCATGGTGATGACCGTAGCGCCACGAAGAACGATGTCGCCCTTGGGAGTCTTGCGCGGAAACTCGAGGTCCACAGGAAACTCTTCAACGGACTTTTCCTGTTCCTTGAATTTCTCGGGCTCTTTTTTGGCTTGCTCGTCTTTCTTGGTTTCTTCTTTTTTCTGCGTGTCGGCGGGATCAGCATCTTTTTTGTCGCCGTCGTTTTTTGCGGCGTCCGTCTTGGCGTCATCCTTCTTCTCGCCTTCCTTCTTTTCTTCCTTGGGAGGCTCGAAGGAAATCGCTGAAAGCGGCTGGCGGAAGAAGCTCGGTCCCACGGCCCAAGTGATGGTTTTGCCGTCATCAGCCCACGCAAAATAGTCGGCGCCAATGTCGGTAATCTTTTTCAGCGGAACGGAAGCAGCGTTGACCATGATGGTGGGCGCTTCGCCGCCAACCACGGGCATAGCAGTGACGTAGAGCTGGTTCATGATGTGCGCGAGCACCCAGTTGCCATCGGGGCTGACGCGCACATCGTCTGCGGGACCGGGCTCATCGGAAAAACCCAGCGGCGGGGACTTCACTTGCAGGTGCGTGCGGCGATCGGTGCCGTCATAGCGGAGAGAAATCAATCCGCCCTGAGTGTAGAGGTAGATGCGGTCTTTCTCGTGAGTGAAATGCGGCTTGCCTGCGCCGCGCGCAGGGATAACGAGATTTGTAGGGCCGCCGTCGGCGGAGAGCCAGATTAAATCGGGGCTGCCGGCGATGCCGAAGTCGAAGGTGCTGTTGTCGCGGTCGTAGGCGTTGCCGCGCAACGCTACGATGCGGTCGCCGTCGGGTGACCATGCGGGATCGCTGTAGAACGCGGAAGTTTCCGTGAGCCGCTTCGGAGTGCCGCCGGTGGAAGGCACTTTCCAAATCTGGCCGCCGCCCGCGGACCAGGTGACGTACGCGATGGATTTTCCGTTGGGCGACCACACCGGCTGAAATTCCTTGGCGTTACCGGTAGTGAGGCGCTGCGGCTTGCCGCCGGGAATGTCCATCACGTATAGATGGGTCAGCGCGGAGAAAGCCAGTTTTTTGCCGTCAGGAGATTCCACAGCGTCCTGAATCAAGCGAACTTTCACCGGGCCTTCTTCGACTCGTTGCGGGAAATCGAGCTTGGGGCCAAGGTCCTGCGAGACTTGCGCGGTGAAGGGAATCAGTTTTTCTTCGCCGCTTGAGATGTTCAGACGATGAAATTTTCCGTCGTTGGTGTAAACGATTTCCTTGCCGCCGGGAAGAAACGCGTAGCCGGGAAAAAGATCGCGCGTGAAGCGGGACTCCTGATCATCGCGCGTAATCGGATATTTGACCCAGCGGTCTTCACCGGTTTGGAGATTGCGGAGGCGCAACCCGTCCTCCGTTTCGTGGCGAGTAACGTACAGGATCGAGACGCCGTCAGGGGAAAGCACGGGTCTCATGCTGCTGCCGAGCAGATTGATCAAGACGTCTTCGTCGCCGGTCTTGCGGTCGCGTCGCGCCACTTGCCAGAGAGGGAGCTGCGCTTCATAGGTGAAGCCGCCCACGCGATGCGCGTAATAAAGATATTTTCCGTCGGCGGAAGCGGAGACGCCGAGATTGTTGAGCTGCTCGCGGCGGCGCACGGTGGGTGCGGGCTTGGCTTTGGTGATCTGCACGCCCGAGCCGCCCTGGATGTGATACATCCAGATTTCAAATGTGTTGATGCCGAAGCCGGCTTTCGACACGAGAATATATTGGCCGTCGGGAGTCCAGTTCGGTGAAGCGAATTCGGCGTTGGGATCCTTGGAGATTTGCTTGGGCTCGGTGCCGTCGGGCTTCATGATCCAGACGTTTTCGCTGCCTTCGCGGTCGGAGAGAAAAGCGATCCACTTACCGTCGGGAGAAAATTTGGGCTGGCTGTCGAAGGCCATGCCGCCGTCGATGAGCTTGGCCTGGCCGCCTTCGATGGGAACGGTGTAGATGTCGCCGACCAGTTCGAAGACGATGGTCTTGCCGTCGGGAGAGACGTCGAGCGACATCCAGGTCCCTTCGTCGGTTGAGAACTCGATTTTGCGGTCGGGCTTGAGCGGGAGGCCTTTCTTCTCGTCCTTTTTTTCATCCTTCTTTTCGTCTTTTTTGTCCTTGTCCTGCGCCGCTAGGTCCTGCCACTTAGCGCGAGCCGGAAACGCGGTCACACCTGCAAGAATGGTGCCTACCAAGGCTACAACGACGTACCACGCGGCCAGACCGCGCAGACTGCGCTGCTTCACGCTCATAGTTCTCTCCTCAAATCAGCAATGAACCCGGAAATTTTCTTGAATCAGGGTGAACTCGCAGGGCTTTTGAACATGAATGAACACACCCTCTTGCGCTGCTTAGACGCGGGCACCCTGAAATGGTTTCGACACCCCGGTGCGACATCCTACAGGATTCCCGCGCCGACAGGAATAGATGGAGTCCTACAAAGCCGTCAGAAAAAGCGGATTCATCGCGCCAAAAGCCCGCTATGGCGCAGAGTACCCCGCTCCGCAGACTCCGCTCGGAATGACACCTTTACCGTTTTGGCGTCCTCAAAGGGATTACCTGTCCGAATCGTCGCCATCGCCTCCGGGGCCGCGCGGACGCGGCGGCGCGGGAACGATGTGCGGAATTCCGGCGTCGTTCATCTTTTTGTTGAGCGCGGCCAGGTCCTCGGAGACAGCTTTGACCGCTGCGGAAGCTTCGGGGACGAGCGTTGTCAGCTCAGCTAATCTTTCCTGTTGCTGGCCGCCGGGAGCGGCGGAAAAGTTGTCCAGATCGTTCATCAGGCTTTGCACCTGGTTGGGCAGAGGATCGGGCTTCCATTCAAATGGAGGACCCGCGTTGCCCAGCGCCTGGCGCGGGCGAACATATTTTTCGGCGGCGGCGTCAGCTTTCTTTTGCAATTCGTCGCCGGCTTTCACGATGTCTTCAGGAATCTTCGTTGCATCCTTCTTGCCGGCGTCCCGTTTCCACTGTTCGCGGACGTTGGTGAGAGCGGTTTGTATGCCTTCGACGGTGGTGCGGTCTTTGTCCGCGCTCTTGGCCAGGGCGTAGAGCTTCTCGATGGCTTCATGGCGCGCGGCGCGGTCGGCGGCGGACAAGGTGAGGCGATTGTCGTCTTCGACGGTGACTTTTTGCGTGGCTTCCTTGTCGCCGGCTTTGATCTTGATGGTGTACTCACCGGGTTCGACGAGAGGGCCGCGTGGGCCAAAGCCAAATCCCGCGGCAATGGCTTCGAGTTGTTCGGGCGTGGGTTCAGCGGCGGGATTCTGGCGGAGATCCCAGTTGGTGCGGTTCACACCGGCGGCGCCGGGGCCGTCAAATTCGCGAATCACTTTGCCGTCTTTGTCGGACACGGTGATTTTGACTTTGCCTTCTTTCTTTTCCGCGGCCGCGGCCTCAGCCCGCGCTTCTCTTCGGGGCCGTTGCGGGGCCGCATTCGTCGTGTCCTCTCCAGTTCTTTTTGGAGCTTCGGGCGGAACGGCGTCCTTCAAGTAGTAGCTGAGAAGCGCGCCGTAAGCTGGATTCTTGGCGGTGAACATTTGCTGACCGGCGCTCCAGCGGCGCTGGCGAATAGACCAAGTGGTCGCGGTGCGAGGAGGGAAGAACGTGAGCGGCGAATTGGCGACGCTCGCGTCCATTTTTTCGATGGGCGTGAGGTCGTCGAAAATCCAGATGGAACGGCCGTGGGTTGCGAGAACCAGATCGTTTTCGCGCGCCTGGATTTCGATATCGTCCACAGGAACGGTGGGGAAGTTATTTTTCAGGGCGGTCCAATTGGCGCCGCGGTCCCAGGAAACCCAGAGGCCAAATTCCGTTCCGGCAAAGAGGAGATTGGTGTTGCGCGGATGCTCGCGAACGACGTGAACGCTTCCGGCGGAATCGGGGATGCCGTTGCGAATGGATTTCCAGGTTTCGCCGAAGTCCGTGGTGGCGAAGATGTAGACGTTGTAATCGTCGGCGCGGTGTCCGTCGAAGGTGGCGAAAGCGGAGCCTTCTGCCGTTTTCGAGGCAACAACGCGGCTCACATACGTTCCTTTGGGTACCCCTGGGACTTTTGATGCAACGTTCTTCCAGGTTTTGCCGCCATCGCGCGTGACTTGCAAATTGCCGTCGTCGGTGCCGACCCAGATTACGGTGGGCGTCAGCGGCGATTCGCTAAACGTGGTAATGGTTGGATATTCCTGAACGCCGTCGTGGCGGGACAAAGTATTTTTGTCGGGGACTTTGCCGAGAATCGGAAGCTTGTTGCGGTCCGCGCCGGTGGTCAGGTCATTGCCGAGACGAGTCCAGCTATCGCCGCGATCGGTGGATTTGAAGAGATAGTTTCCGCCGTAATAGATGGTCGTGTGGTTGTGCGCGGAAACTGCTACCGGCGAATTCCACTGGAAACGGTAATGGGGCTCGCCGGCTTTGGCTTCCGGCATGATGGAGCGCTCCTGCCCGGTTCGCATATCACGGCGCGCGACGTGTCCATCCTGCGATTCGGTGTAGACAGTCCAGGGCTCGACGTTGTCAATAGCTGCATAAAAACCATCGCCGCCATGAATCACGGTCCAGTCCTCGTTGGTGATGCCGTCGCGGGTCAAGGTCATGCTCGGGCCGCACCAACTGCCGTTGTCCTGCAAGCCTCCGCAGATTTGATAAGGCTTTTGGTTGTCGAGAGCGACTTCGTAGAACTGGCCGATGGCGATAACGTTGAGGAAATTCCAGTTCTTTCCGGCGTCGTCGCTCCAGTGAATGCCGCCGTCGGAGCCGGCGAGCATGTGATTGGAATTGGCGGGATCGATCCATACGGCGTGAAAGTCGCCATGAATGCCGCGCACGCGCTGGGAAGCGAACGTCTTTCCGCCGTCCTCGGAGTAAAACATCTGGGCGCCGAGCTCCCAGATGCGCAAGTCGTTGTTGGGATCAACACGAATCTGGCTGTAGTAGGAAGGGCGCGGGTCGGTCTCACCCATGCGCTTCCAAGTTTCGCCTTTGTCTTCGCTGCGGAAGGTGCCGCCGTGTTCATGCTGAATCTCGGCGTAAACGATGTTGGGATCCTTGCGGTAAATATCCAGGCCGATGCGGCCGGTATCGCTGGTGCTGTTTTCCCAAGGCAGGCCTTTGGTTAATTTTTTCCAGTTCGCGCCGCCATCGGTGGTTTTGTAAATGGCGCTGCCGGGCCCGCCGCCGTCAAAGCCAAAGGGGGTGCGCCGGCGCTCGTAAGCGGCCGCATACAAAATGTCCGGGCTTTCGGGATCCATGGCGATATCGCTGACGCCAGTGTCGTCATTGATTTTCAGTACTTGCGCCCAGTGGTTGCCGCCGTCGGTGGTTTTGTAGACGCCGCGCTCGGGATTCGGGCCCCAGAGGTGGCCTTGCGCCGCCACGTAAACGACATCGGGATTTTTGGGGTGAATGACGATTCGTCCGATGTGGTGCGTGGCGGCGAGGCCCATATTTTTCCAAGTCTTGCCGCCGTCGAGCGATTTGTAGATTCCGTCGCCCCAGGAGGAGCTTTGGCGGTTGTTGGGCTCGCCGCTTCCCACCCACACGACAGAAGGATCAGAAGGGGCGATGGCGATGTCGCCGATGGTCGAGACGCCTTCTTTTTCGAAGACCGGCTCCCAGGTTGTGCCGTTGTTCGTGGTCTTCCAGACGCCGCCGGAAGCTGCGCCCACGTAAACGATGTTTGGATTGCTTTCGACGACAGCGAAGTCGTCGATGCGCCCACCCATCACGGCGGGGCCGATCTCGCGAAACTCAAGGTTCTTGAATTTGTCCGTGGGATTTTGCGGAGCCGCGGCTAAGGTAGCAGCCATTGCACCCAACAATAACGAACAGGCGACAATCGTCCGAAGCGTCCTCGACGTATGCTTCATTTCATCTCCTAACGCAAGGCTCGGCATCTTACCCTCGTCCGGAGTCCTGCGCATCCAATGTTTTTGAAACGGCAACCAACCCTGAGCAGACAGACGCGCACCAACGCCGTCACGTTTCATAGGCGAGGGCTTACCGGTTTGGTCGTGGGACTGTCTCCGGTAAATGCGTAAATGGAGACTTAGGGGGAAGCGTTCGCATGGCACGTTTCAGTGGCGGACTCGATAAGGTACGCCCGGGTGTGTCTGATGTTCGTCAATTGAAAATGAGGCAGTGCGAAAAGCTAGTCCATTTCTTGCAAATACCACGAATCTAGCCTTATCGCCGATTGCAAAAACGTCATAAGCGGCTATTGCTCCTTCGCTTCCCGAGATGCTTTGACCGGGCCAGAGCTTCTTGCTGATTACATGCCCATCTACTATGCCGGTTGGATATGGCTGGCACCAGGAAGATTTGTCAGCATCGCTAAATAAATCTACCCATCTCTTCGCCAGCGGGTCCCACTTTTCTAGCGTGTAGCTCACCTCAATGCCATGCGCCATTGCATCGTCAATGAAATCGCAAACGGTTATCCTGACTGGTGTGATCCCAAAATTCGTCAAGGTAGCTTGATAGGTTTTTGAAATGCCTGGGATTCCGTAATCTGCCTTTCTGACCAGCACGTCAGCGTGCAGGCCGGGCGGCAGAAAGTGTCCAAAACGAATGAGATGGACTAGCTCAAGCAAGAAAAATGCCGAAACAAGAATCGAAACTATTAGCGTCCCGATTTTTCGCAATGGTCCCATTTCAACCCCTCATTTCCGAAACTCGATTATACGTTTGTACCCTTGAACGGTGGTGTCCTGCGTTTAGGCTGAAACCCATTGAGCCGCATAAAGCGAGGCTGACCCGCTACCCAAGTTTCTTTTGCTTGACAAGCAACTGCGCGGCGGCGCTTGCCTTCAAATCATTGCGACCCCATGTTAGGCTATCGACGCGTTCTTACTTATGGCATGTATTGCGTGAATCATGACTCTTGGGCACAGATTCCTACTGCGATCCGTCGTCTCCTTCTTTTGACGGCGCTGGCCGGCGCGGCTTCGAACCCTTTCTGCATTAACGCTGTCGCGCAACAGATTCGCCCTCCTACACAAAAAGGCATGGCGGCGGAACTCGAAGCGAAAACGCAAACGCGAAAAGGCGACGTGACCACGGCTGACGGAGACGTAGACATACGCTACGCGGACACGCGGTTGCGCGCGGATCACGTGGAGTACAACGAGAAAACCAACGAGGCAACCGCCGTCGGGCACGTTCAACTGGACTACAACGAAGAACATCTCGAAGCCACGGAAGCGCACTACAACGTCAGCACGGGGCACGGGCTTTTTCAGAATGTGCATGGAACGTTCAAGGTCGTGCGCCAGCCGAATGAAGAAGTGCTGCTCACGGACAATCCGCTTTATTTTGAAGCGCGCACGGTGGAGCGCTTTGCGGGCGACTTATATTTCGTGCAAAAGGCGTGGATTACCATCTGCGATCGCGAGCATCCCAAATGGCAGTTTTATGCTCCCGAAGCGCGCATCCGGCTGGACAAGACGGTTGCGCTGGTGAATGCGAACTTCCGATTGTTCCGTGTTCCCTTGGTTTGGCTGCCTTATGCTACTGCACCCGCGGGAAGCAAAATCCGGCAATCGGGGTTTCTGATTCCGGACATCGGCCAAAGCTCGCGCAAAGGCTTCATTCTGGGCGATGCCTTTTATTTCGCGCCGATCTCGTGGCTGGACACGACTTTCGGCGGGCAGTACATGAGCCGGCGCGGCTTTTTAGAGCGCGGAAATCTTCGCGCCAAGCCTCTCGAGAACACTTCGGTCGAATACACCTATTTCGGAGTGGATGACCGCGGGCTCTTGAATTCGGACGGTACGCGGTCTCCTCAGGGCGGGCAACAGCAGCGGCTGGAAATCCAGTCATTGCTGCCTCATGGATGGCGGTTTGTGACTGATTACAACCAGCTTTCGTCATTGACGTTTCGGCTGGCCTTTTCGGATAGCTTTGGAGAAGCAATCAATTCGGAAGTGCGCAGCGCGATTTTTCTGACCAATAATTTCCGCGGATTCAGCCTGAATTTCGCGGCAATTAATGACAAAAGTTTTCTCACGCTACCTGTGCCGGCCATGCCTGCGACACCGACCACGCCTGCGACGCCGGCCATTCCGGCTTCGAGCGTAACGCTGCGCAATTTGCCGCAGGCTCGATTCGGTTCGGTGGAACAGTCGCCGTGGCGAACGATTCCGGTTTATTTTTCGTTTGATAGCTTCGTGGGGTCGGTCCACCGCGCCGAATCGGCGATGGCGACGTCCACGTTCACGCCGATTGATACGCCTCTGAATGTTTCGCGCATGGAATTCGCTCCGCGAGTCACGCTTCCGGTTCATTTCGGACCGTGGTTTGGAGTGACGAGTTCGGCGGCGTTTCGAACCGCACGTTATGGAGACTCGCTTAACTCTACCGGGGCTGTGAGCGGTACGGCGATTACGCGCAACACCGGTGAATTTGAGGTGGAGCTTCGGCCGCCTTCGTTTGAACGAATCTTCGAGCCAGCCGCTAAAAAGGACAAGCCACGGCGAAAATACAAGCATACCATCGAACCGGCCGTCACCTACCGGTACGTCACCGGCGTGAACAATTTCGCGGACTTCATCCGGTTTGACAGTGACGCCACGCTGACCGACACCAGCGAAGTCGAGTACGGCATCACGCAGAGATTCTATGCAAAGAGCGGCGACGACCAGCCGCAAGAGCTAATTTCGTGGCGCATTGCGGAAAAGCACTATTTCGATCCTACCTTTGGCGAGGCCATCGTCAGCGGGCAGAGGAACGTTTTTCAGGCGCTGGATTCGATTTCGCCTTTTGCGTTTGCGTTTGGGCCGCGCAACTGGTCGCCGATCGTCAGCGATTTCAAGATTACGCCGGGCGGCCGGTATGACCTGGAGCAGATTCTGCAATACGACCCGCAAAATCAGCGGCTGGTGACGATTGGCACGCTGATCAAAGCGAAGCTTTATCAAGAGTTTTTCACGACCGTGGCGTATTTCCGCCTCAACGACAATCCGTCGCTCAGCGATATTGCAGGTCTGCCGCCTCCGGCGACTTGCGTCCCAGCGAACGAGGCATGCCCCTTTCAGCAGCCGCTTTCGAACCAGATCCGCGCGTTGGGCGGGTATGGGAGCGAGAATCGAAAGGGATTCAATTTTATCGGCGGCGTTGGCTACGACTTTACGAACAAAACGCTGCAAAACCAGATCGTACAAGCGAGCTACAACGGAAGCTGCTGCGGGCTCGCGTTGGAATACCGGAGGATCAACATCGCGCAGGTTCGCACGGAGAATCAGTTTCGCGTGGCGTTCATCATTGCGAACATCGGAACGTTCGGGAATTTGAGGCACCGGGAGAAGATTTTTTAATGGCTGAACTCTTATGAACGACAGCGACGTCGCGTTCGCCTCAATTGAAGAAATCGGGAAACTTTTTCGCAAGCGGAAGCTTTCGCCAGTGGAGCTTACGAAGCTGATGCTGGCGCGGATTGAGCGGCTTAATCCGAAGCTCAATGCGTACATTACGGTCTCCGGCGAATTGGCGCTGGCGCAAGCCAAGAGAGCAGAAACCGAGCTTTATGCTACGAGCGGCCGAAAAGGACATCGTGACCGCGGGCCGCTGCACGGCATTCCCATTTCGTTGAAGGACAATATCTACACAAAGGACGTTCGGACCACCGCTGGCTCGAAAATTCTCAAGGATTTCGTTCCGCAGCATGACGCTGTAGTTGTTAGCCAGCTGAAAGAAGCTGGCGCCGTCATTCTCGGAAAAACGAATCTTCACGAATTCGCCTACGGCGTGACGACCAACAATCCGCATTTCGGGGCAACGCGGAATCCATGGGACTTCTCACGCATTCCGGGAGGCTCCAGTGGTGGTTCGGCTGCTGCGGTTGCCGCCGGACTGTGCTACGCCAGCATTGGAACGGATACTGGCGGTTCGATTCGCATTCCTGCGGCGCTTTGCGGAATTGTCGGCTTGAAACCGACGTTTGGGAGGGTTTCCGTTGTAGATGTCGTTCCTCTTTCGCCGCGCCTCGATTGTGTCGGGCCGCTGGCGCGGTCTGTTGGTGATGCTACTTTGCTGCTCGAGCCTATTTTTGTACGTGGGGAGAAGGAGCCGGCTTTGCAAAGAGCCGTAAAGTCCAAATCTCCGTCCCTCGGCGGGTTCCGAATTGGTGCGCCGAAGGATTTTTTCCTGAAGATTGTTTCGGTGGAAGTGGAAGTTGCCTTCGAGGGAGCGCTTCACGCGTTGCGAAAACTGGGCGCGACCTTGAAAGAAGCATCTATCCCCCTGGTGCAGGAAACCGAGGATGCTGGCAACCAGATCGCTTGGGCGGAGGCGATACATTATCATCAGCACGCAGGGTGGTTTCCTGCTCACGCCTCGGATTACGGGGAAGATGTTCGCACGCGGCTCGAACTCGGCGCCAAGGTTGCGGCCACGACATATTTGCACGCATTAGAGCAGCGTGAGGCTTTCATTGGAGGGTTCCACGCGGCGATGGCCGATGCCAAGCTCGACGCGCTTGTCGTTCCCACTACGCCGATTCCTGCGCCTGGCATCGGCGAGGAGACGACAGCGGTCTGCGGCGCGAATCATCCGACGCGGGCGCTGCTGCTTCGCAATAACCGCCCGGCAAATCTGGGCGGGTTGCCGGCAATTTCAGTCCCTTGCGGGCTTACGCCGGACGGCTTGCCCGTCGGGCTGCAGCTCATCGGTTGCGTCACTGACGAGGCTCTTCTTCTTCGCATCGCTCACGCATTTGCGTCCGTCCAGCCGCGGTTGCGCAACCCCCCCGTAGCATGAAAAAGAGCCGGATAATTGCAGTGGCGCAGCAAGCTGCGCCACTACAAGATGGCGAGCAAACTTGTTGCCGAACTTTGTAGGCCAGGAACCTAGAAGTGGGAGCGGAGTTCGCGGAAGGAGGGGAGGATGACCAGTTTGCCCGAGCCGGCGACGACGGGTTCATGCTCAAGCGTCCAAGTGTGCTGGTGAGGGATGTAAACGGCGTTCAAGCCGACTTTCATGGCGGGATTGATGTCGCTGCGGGGGCTGTTGCCGATCATCCAGCCGTGGGCTTTTACTATTTTGTGTTTGTGCACCAGGCCGCCGTAGGTTTGCGTGTTTTTTTCCGCCACAATCTCGATGAACTCGAAGAATCCTTGGAGGCCGGAGCGCTCGACTTTCGCGGCTTGCTCAGCGGGCTCGCCTTTGGTAAAGAGAATCAGCCGGTGGCGTTCGGTTAGATACGCCAGCGTTTCCGGGACCCCATCCAGAATTTTCGGCGGGGTACGCTCGAGTTCGATGACGCGGCTGTGAATCTGGGCGAGAATGTCGCGGCGAGCCATCTGGTCGGCGAGCTTCAAGTAGGTTTCTTCGAGGGAGCGGCCGAAGCTGCGCACTCCGTAGCCATACTGACGGATGTTCTTGCGTTCGGTTTCATTGAGGATGTGGCGGATGTACGCGCGCGTGTAGCCGTAAGGCTCGAGAACGGTAATGAAGTCTTCAATCAGCTTCTCAAAGAAGACGTTGTTTTCCCAAAGCGTATCGTCTGCGTCGATCAGCAGTGTGTGTCGTCGCATTTAGCCTGACAGTTCGCGAACTGGCGCCGCGAACTGTTCCCCCAGCCCCTTTCCTGCGTCCTCAGTCTACCAGCCGAAGGGCGTCTTCGGCGATGGAAGCCGCGGCCGCCGGTTTGGCGAGCTGCCGAGCGGCGTCTCGCATGCGATTTAGACGAGCTGGGTCGTCCAGTAGGGTAGCAATCTTCCAGGCGGCTGCGGGCAAATTGTTGCAGCGGATGGCGGCGCCGGCTTCGAGCAAATGGTCCGAGTTCCGCTCTTCCTGGCCTGGAATAGGCTCGATGAGCGCAATGGGAAGCGCGCGGGCGAGGGCTTCGGAGGTAGTCAATCCGCCAGCCTTGCCGACCATCAAATCGGCAGCGGCCATGTATTTGTCCATTTCAGTGGTAAAACCCACGGCGCAGAGCCTGGGAGCGCCGGAAACAAGCTTGCTTGCGGTTTTGGCCAGTTCGTCCAGGCGCTTGCGCGTTTTCTCCGCTTTGCCGGCGATGGCCACAATCTGCCACGGGCGATGGAGATCCAATAACTCCTTCACAAGTTGTTCGATGGGGCCAAGGCCATAGCCACCGGCGGAAATCAGAATGACAGTCGCGTCCGGGTCGAGCCCAAGATGCTTACGTGCTTCGGCGCGGGGCAGTGAGACAGCGAAGAGCGGGTCCACAGGAATTCCGCTTACGCAAATTTTCTCGCGAGGAACGCCGATGTGTGCGAGGTACTGCGCGGCTTCCTCAATGGCAACGAAATATCGGTCCACGGTGCGGCAGAGCCACATGGCGTGGACGTCGTAGTCCGTCACGACGATGGCGTTGTGCGCGGACAGCTTCTTTTTGGCGATGAGCCACGCGATGATTTCAGCCGGGAGAAAATGCGTGGCCACGCAGAGGTCCGGCTGTACGCGTTTGAGCAGACGGATCATTGGGCCAGTGTTGAGCCGGTCAAGGGCCAGGCGCGGCCGCAAATGTTGCCAAGGCTGGTCGGTGCGCTCGTAAAGCAGGCCCATCAGTTCCGGGGCGCGCCGGACCATCGAAATGTAGGCCTTGTCGTAGACGCGTTGAAACAGCTTGCTCACATATCGCAGCGCGTCAATGTGTTCCACGGTGCAATCGCCGCGGGCCAAGAATGCCTTTTCGAGAGCTTGCGCCGCGCGCACATGGCCAGCGCCGGATGTGGCGGAGAGCAAGAGCACGTGCGGTTTTGTTTTCATCGGCTGGGGACTTGTGGATTCGCAGATGGCATCAAGAGGCCTTGCGCTGTCCAGTGGCGAGGCGCTCGAGGATGCCGCGCCCGAGTTTTTGCAATTCGCCGAAGCGCGTCAGGTAATCCTGGAAATCATGATTCAAGAGCTGCGCCTGGCTGGCGTCAAGCTTGTTTCGCAGAATCATGTCGCGCAATTTTACCGGGTGAGGAAGAAGCGCGTCTTCCTGCAACTCTTCCAAGGCCAGGTTGGGATCGTAGTGATACATGGATTCCCCCAGAATGGGACGAAAAAAGAAAGCACAGAATCCATTCTACTCGCGTGCAGACGCTTGAAAAACGAGCTTTTGAACAGGAGCGGGGGCCGCTCGAGAATTCAAGCTGCGGTTGCGGCGGCCGGCATAAATTCGTAGCGCGCAATCTTCGCGGCGATTCCCATGCGGCCATTTTCTGCCGTTTCGACGCGCACAATTATGCCCTGGCACCGAATGTTGACGTCGCCCGATTGCGTCACCTGCTGAGGAAGCGTAATTACGAAATCGATCTCGTTGCCCACTTGGAAGTCCGCCTCCGCAAGGAAGTAAAGTCCTTGGTAGCTCAAGTCGCGAGTATGCGCCGCCAGCTCGTGTCCCTTCGCCTCGCGGGGCAACACGCGCAACGGAAGGTTCATATTAAATCGCCGCGCTTCACGGCGTTCGGATGCATCGCTCATCAAATACCCCCGCCGTTCAAGGATTCGCCGCAAAACTAGCATCCGAGAGGTCAAGTTTCAACGCGAAAATCCAACAATTTTGTCCTAGTACGAGGTCTTGCCCGGATTCGATACCCGGGGCCTATATTTTGCAGTACTGCACCTCCATGGCTTCTTCCCGAGCTTATGGCCAAGTGCGGATTTCAGACCTCCCGGCGCCTGCGCCAGCCCTCGCCGTTCGGCTAGAAAATCGAATTAGCAGAGGCTATGGACGTTCCGCGCGGTAGTTTGTGGCTGACCAGCAGGCAACTGACGCAGGCGGCCGCTTTCATTCGTCCTCCCCTTCAAACCTCTTCCTTTGCTGCGCTACACTGAAAAACTCATCAAGAACGGATTCAGAGCGCCTCGATGACTGTTTCTCATGATTCGCGCAATCTCTTTCTGGAAGGGCCTGCCGGCCGGCTCGAAGCGATTTTGTGGACGCCATCTGCGCCGGCGAGGCACAGTCCTCCGCTTGCCGCTGCAGTCTGTCATCCCCATCCGCTCTATGGCGGAACGATGCACAACAAAGTGGTGTATCAAGCCGCAAAATCCCTGGATGCAATCGGCCTGCCCGTGCTGCGCTTCAATTTTCGCGGCGCAGGCCTGAGCGGGGGAAAACACAACCGCGGAATTGGCGAACAGGATGATGTACGCGCGGCTCTTGATTTTCTGGGCAAGCAATTTCCCGGCGTGCCCCTGTTGCTCGCGGGATTCAGTTTTGGCGCCTGGGTGGGTCTGCGCGTCGGTTCTGAAGATGCACGCGTCACTCACTTGATAGGTTTGGGTATCCCAGTGAACAGTTCGGATTTTTCTTTCCTGCGGCAATGCAAAAAGCCGAAGCTATTCGTCCACGGAGGCAAAGACCCATACGGGGCCATAGAGAAGGTCCAACGTTTGGTTGCATCACTACCCGGCGAGAATCATCTGGTCGTAGTGGAAGGAGTGGACCATTTTTTTGCGGGCAAGCTCGACCAGCTCGACGCCGCGATCACGAATTGGCTGAGAGAAGTTTTGCGCCTTCGCCATTGAGAGAACTCCTTCTGTGAGTGGGGCGTAAAGCTTTTGAGGAGAGAGTGAATTTTGTTCACTCACGCGCCTTCGCCGCGGGAAAACAGTTTGCTGAATTCCTCCACCGTCGCGGGAGCTACGCCGACCAGCCGCGAGTTAGCCTTTGCGTGCTCTACGCGTGACATACCCACGAGAGATGTGGTAATTCCCGGCGCGGACCGCGCGAACTGCAACGCGCGTTCCGCGTCGTTTTCGAGGCCGAAGGCTTGGGCAACGGACGTAGGCAGATTCCGCGCCACCTGGCCCTGCAGCAGCGAAGCGCTGGCAACCACGGCAATGTCGAGATCGGCTGCGGCCTCGGCCGGCGTTCGCGCGCGTTCCCGCAGCATCTGATTCCCCAGCGTGAGTGCTTCCGGCATCCCCAGGTTGAAAGGAAGCTGGACGAAACGGAAGTGATGCATGCCGCCGGCAATTTCCTGGGCGATTTGCGCGATTTCCGCAAGCTGCATGGCGTCGCCCGCCCGCGGATCCTGCCGGAAGCCGTTCCACGTGGCCATTCCGTAATAACGAATCTCGCCAGCCTCGACAGCAGATTCGAGGAATTCGAATGCCGCGCGCACGCGCTGCAAAAATTCCGGCTTCGCGATTTCGGAGAGTTGCGTTTCGGGATTGTGGAGGTAGTAGACGTCCACGCACTCGACGCCAAGGTTTTTCAGGCTGCGGCCAAGCTGGTCTTTCAGGAATGTTGGCGTCATGCAGTGGCTGCCCGCGGCAAGCTCCTTTGCACTAAAAATTCCTGGCTGGATGTATTCGTGAAAGAAATATTGGTTGGGATCGGCGGGCATGGAACCGTCTGGAGTGAGGTAACCGCCTTTCGTGCACAGCACGATTTCTTCACGCGAAAATCCTTTTGCGGCGAGTTGTTGTAGCGCCGCTCCAATACTCCGTTCACTTCGCTGGAACCGGTAATTGATCGCGCTGTCGATGACGTTGATTCCGCCTTCTACCGTGGCAACGACTGCGGCGGTATAACCAGCATCGGTTTTTTCGTCGGGTTGCCCGAGGTAAGTCCCTATACCTAGCGAAGAAAGCATCATTCTCTGCGTTTCGCGGAAATGGCCTTCCGCTGCGCGCCCGGCAAACCTCTGCGCGTACCGCGTTGTTCCTTCTTTAGTGGCGGACTTGGTCATAACGCTCCTTCAGGCGATGGCGCTTGCCCCGGCTCGGGCGTTGTTGCCGGCTCGCTTTCCGGCGGGGTAAGCAAGCGCGAACAGGCTCGGAGAATCCTACGATAAGGCCAGTCTTTTTCGCGGAAGAAAATCTCGCCCTCGCGGGGCTTGCTGTAAAACCAGCGCGACACGAGCGACAAGTCCTCGGAAAGATCGCCGTTCTGCGTTGTCGCAGACGTTTCCAGATAATCGCGGAAGATTTGCTCCGCGGACCGCGGCTGACTGGCGATTTCGGCAAAGCGCAGAAAAAACGGCTCCGCCAGCCGGCCGCCGTGCACGGCATAAACGCCGATGGTCTGTTCCTCCGCGGCGCGCTGGAGAATCACTGCGTGCAAATCCTGAATGCGCCGGGCGATCTCCGGCCTGCCACGAAGGACTTCGTCCAGCTTTTCCAGCTTCTTGTGCAGTGCCGCCGCTCGTTCAAAATCCAATTCCTCGCTGGCCTTCTCGCGGTCGTCTTCGAAAGAGGCGCTCAGCGAGCCGCCGCTGGTTTCAAGGAATTGAACCAGGCGATTCACTTCGACATCGTATTCTTCCTTCGTGCAGCCCGCAAAGCACGGCGCCAGGCACATTTTCATTTCCGAGTAAATGCAGCCGGGAAACGAGGGATCGCGCCGAATCTTGATCTGGCAGCGGCGCACTTTGAAAAAATCCAGCACGCTCTCCGCAAAAGCCTCCGCGGC
>DATEGP010000001.1:0-42251 GCA_035280045.1 Candidatus Acidiferrum sp. | reverse complement strand
CGGCTCTTTCCAAATGACGTGCGAGTCGAAAATCCAGCCGTAGGAGAAGCCCGACGCTTCCGCCTGCTCCGTGAGCCTCAGGATCCGGTCAATAGAAATGTCAGGTTTGATGGTGATGCCGAAGTCCATTACGAATCTCCTTAGTGGCACAGGCTTTCAGCCTGTGCTCCGACGATCTCTCCACCATCTGAGCAGGAGGAGTCACCGACGGACTGAGAATCCTTATAGGGGGTGCCAAAGTCATAAAGAAAACGATTCTCCTCAATCGGCGGGCTGCGTGGCAACTTGCACGCGAGGCGTCAAAAGCAAGTAAACGACAAAGCTGACGAAGAAGCCGACGAACCAGGCGTAATCGTAAAGCGGCCGCAGCGCAGGAATCACCAGACCCACGAATGCCACTGCAGCGCCCGCAGCCAGCGCAACGACGCCGCTCCAATGAAAGCCGCTTGAGTATTCGTACTGGCCGCCGCGGCGGTAGAGATCATCGGCCGCAAGTCTTGTTTTGCGGACCACGAAATAGTCGCAAATGAGGACGCCAGCGATCGGTCCGAGGAATCCGGAGTACCCGACAAGCCAGGTAAAAATGTAACTCCCATAGCTGGCAAGCAGCTTCCAGGGCTGCATGAGAAGGCCCACGACGGCAGTAATGAGACCGCCGGTACGGAAACTGATGCGGCGAGGAGAAAGATTCGAGAAATCGTTGGCCGGGGACACGACGTTGGCGGCCACGTTGACGTTCAGCGTGGCCATGAGCAAGGCAATCATGGCAAGAACGACGGCCCAGGGATTGCCGAGGCGCGCAAGAACCTTAACGGGATCCCAGATGGCTTCGCCGAAGATGATCATCGTGGCCGAAGTCACAGCGATGCCGATGAAGGAATAAAACGTCATCGTGGCGGGAAGGCCGAGAGCCTGGCCGAGCATTTGGTCGCGCTGGCTGCGGGCGTAGCGGGTGAAATCGGGAATATTCAGCGAAACCGTGGCCCAGAACCCGACGACGCCAGTGAGCGAGGGAACGAAAAAGCGGAAGAATTCTCCAAAGGATTGGAATTTGGAAGGCGTGGAAAGCATAGGGCCGAAACCGCCGGCTTTGCCGCGCGCCCACAGCAGAAGAGCCAGTCCAATGAGGAGCAGGAAAGGCGCGGAGATGCCTTGCAGGAAGCGGATGGTTTCGATGCCGCGCAGAATCACAAAAACGTTGAGCAGCCAGAAAAGCGCGAAGCAAATTGCCGCCCCGGAATGGAACTTGGCCCAGCCCGGCGCGAGCGCAACGATCATGGCGTTGATCGCTTCGCCGCCAATCCAGGTTTGGATGCCAAACCAGCCGCAAGCGACCAGGGCACGCAGAATCGCTGGGATGTTGGCGCCCAGAACACCGAACGAGGCCCGCGCAAAAACAGGGAAGGGAATCCCGTATTGCGCTCCTGCGTGCGCGTTGAGGAGCATGGGAATCAATACAAGGACGTTGCCGAGAAAAACGGTGAAGAGCGCCTGGCTCCAGTTCATGCCGCCGGCGATCATGCCGCTGGCCAGCATGTACGTGGGAATGTTCACGCTCATGGAGATCCAGAGTGCGGCGTAGTTGTAGGTGCTCCAGCGCTGCCGCGCGGACTCAACAGGAGCAAGGTCCTTGTTGTACAGCGAACTCGACTGGATGGTTTCGGCGGGAAGCATGTCCTAGTCGGCGGCTTCGCTGGGGGCGGCGGATTCCGCCGCGGCGCGCGTGCGTGTAATTTCTCCATAGGTTTCGGGGCGGCGGTCGCGGAAAAACTGCCAGGTGTCGCGCACTTTCTGGATTTCGTCGAAATCGAGGTCGGCGTCGAGGAGTTCGTCTTTATCGCGGCTGGCCTGGGCAACAATTTTTCCGCGCGGGTTGCAGAAATAGCTCTTCCCGTAGAATTCGCCGATCTTCCAGGGGTGCTCGGTGCCAACGCGGTTGATGGCGGCGACAAAATACTGGTTGGCGACGGCGTGGGCGGGCTGCTCGAGTTCCCAGAGATACTCGGACAGGCCCGCGACTGTGGCCGAAGGGTTGTAAACAATTTCCGCGCCGTTGAGGCCAAGGCAACGCGCACCTTCCGGGAAATGCCGATCGTAACAAATGTACACACCAACGCGGGCGAAGCGCGTCTTGAAAACGGGGTACCCAGCGTTTCCTGGAGTGAAATAAAACTTTTCCCAGAACCCGGGGTGGCAATGGGGGATGTGGTGCTTGCGATATTTGCCCAAATAACGTCCGTCCGCGTCAATGACCGCGGCCGTGTTGTAATAAACTCCCGTCATTTCAACTTCGTAGACGGGAACGATGAGCACCATCTGAAATTTTTTCGCAAGTTTCTGCATCAAGGTGACGGTAGGCCCGTCAGGAACGCGTTCCGTGAGTTCGTACCAGCGGGTTTCCTGCTCCGCGCAAAAATAAGGGCCGTAAAAGAGTTCCTGCAGCCCGAGAATTTGTACTTTTTTCTTAGCCGCTGCGGCAATGAGGTCTTCGTGCTTTGCAATCATTTTCTTTTTTATGTCGCCCAGCGAATATTTTTCCGGAGACCACTCGCAATGAACTTGGATTAAGCCGCAACGAACCACGCGGGGCATAAGACACCTCCCAAGAAAAAGCAGGGAAAAAGTTTACCTCTCGGGGGATTACCCTACAAGGCTGGGGAGGGAAGTTTTGGGGCAGGTAATTTTTCGAGGGGGGTAGAGCTTTTTTACCCGGAAATAGTATGGAGTTTGTTGAAAACAAAGGGATTAGGTATGGCGAAGGGGTTGCAATTCCATACGACGTGGGGGAGGCGAGCCGAGGATCCCTTTAGGGGATTGAGGGCTGGGCCGGTTCGCTTCTCCCCGATACTTTCCCTGACGGTGAGCAGACTGACTTTCCTGAGACTTACCAAGCCACCCGAAGTTACTCCCCTGGAAAAGAAAAGACGCCGAAAGTATGGGTGTCTCGCCGCGCGATCTAAAGGTTCGGAAACCCACGAGCAATTAAGAATTCTACAGAAGAGTATTTCAGGACTTCTTTGGCGACTTCTGAGCAGTTCAGAACCAAAAAATCAGGCGTTGTAAATCGCCGTCGGGGCAACTGAGCGGCTCGCTCGGGGCTGGCGCGTCTGGTAATCGGAAAGCGTCAGCGTGAGCATAATGGCCAGCCAGAAGATGGCGCAAACGATGACGAGTTGCGTGCGCTTGGGGCTGTAACGGGCGTGCATAAAGAATAGAACGACGAGCGTAGCTTTGGCTGTGGCAATGGCCAGGGCAATGACAATATTGAAGGGGCCAAAATCCTGAAAAGCGGCCCAAGTCGTGAGAATCGTGCCGACAATCAGCGCGGAGAAGATGCCCCCGTAGAGCCAGGGCGAAACGATGTGTTCCGAATGTTCAGAATGTTCAGCCACGCGATGCTCTCCCAATGCTAGCGATGTCGGTCAATCAGATATAACAACGGGAACAGGTAAATCCACACGATGTCCACGAAGTGCCAGTACAGCCCGATATTTTCAACGGGAGTGTTGTACTGTGGCGTGAAGCGGCCGCGCAGTGATTCCTTGAGGAGCCAGATGAGCAGGCCCGCGCCGACAATCATGTGCAAGGCATGCAGTCCGGTCATGGCAAAGTAAAGCGAAAAATAGAGCTGCGCGTGAGATTGGATATCCGGGTCGGTGAGAGTCGCCTTATGGAGCTCCACTCTCTCTTTTTCCAAGTCTTCCTTTTCTTTTTCGGTTGCCGGCGTCGTGTTGTCGACCTGATACCAGACGTCAAAGCTGCGCCCAGGAATGAGGTGGTGATCGAATTTCTGCTTGTACTCAACGCCCTTGATGCCGAGGAAGACGGTGCCCAGAGCAAGGGTCAAAATCAGAAAGAGAGGAACAAGTTTTTTCTTGCCGGTTTGCGCGGACCAGACGGCCATAGCCATGGTGAAGCTGCTCATGATGAGCACAATGGTATTGGCGGTGCCGAGCGTGATGTCGAGAGTGTTGCTGCCAACGCCGAAGGCCGTGAAAAAGTAGTGGCGGTTGATGGTGTAGGTCATGAACATGCCGCCGAAGAACAAGACTTCGGTGACCAGAAAGATCCACATGCCGAACGTGGAGGATTCTTTCTGCTGTTCCAGCGTCTGAAATTGCCCGTATAGTTCTCCGGTGCGATGCACGCGGCGCTCCTTATTCTGTTGGCCGAGCTTCCCGATAAAAATCGAGACGCAGGGCCGAAGCCAAAAAACTTAAGCCTGCCTATGTTGGCCGGGCTAAAGCCCGGCCTTTACAAAATCAAAGACTAAAACCGGCCAAACTTAAGAGCCTAAGAGCAAAGAGGGCGGCGTAAAGCCGCCCCAACAAAACCAACTAATCGTCGCCATGAGCCGGGGCCAAGGGCGCACCCGCGGCCAACCCCAGGTCGGGACGATTTAGAAAATCGTAAGGCTCCCAGTCCACCACGGGCGTAACGTGAAAGTTTTCCGTGGGCGGCGGCGAATCCGTCTTCCATTCGAGGCCAGTAGCCGGCCAAGGGTTCGGGCCTGCCACCTTTCCGTAGCGCATGGACCAGGTGAGGTAGCACATCGGGAGGAGATATCCGAGCGCCAGAATGGAAGCTCCTGCGGTGGAAAGGACGTTGAGAACCTGAAATTCGGGAGGATAGCTGTGATAGCGGCGCGGCATGCCGAGATAGCCAAGAATGAATTGCGGGAAGAACGTCAAATTGAAGCCAATGAAGAGGACAATGGCGGCAAAACGGGCAAGAGCTCTCGGGTAGAGCCTGCCAGTAATCTTCGGCCACCAGAAATGAAGGCCACCGACGTAGCCCATCACTGCGCCTCCGACCATGATGTAGTGAAAGTGGGCGATGACGAAATAGGTGTCGTGGATATGAATGTCCAGGCCCAGGCAGGCGAGGAACAGGCCGGTGAGGCCGCCAATGGTGAACAAGCCGATGAAGCCGAGCGCATAGATCATGGGCGGGTCCCAGGAGATGGAACCTTTGTAAAGCGTAGAAGTCCAATTGAAGACTTTTATCGCTGAAGGGATGGCGACCAGATAGCTGAGGAACGAAAATGCGAGAGCGGCGTAAGTGGATTCGCCGGTGACGAACATGTGGTGGGCCCAAACGAGGAAGCCGATGACCGCGATGGCGATACTGGAAGCGGCGATGAATGTATAACCAAAAATGGGTTTGCGCGCGAACGTGGGAATGATTTCGCTGATCACGCCCATGGCGGGAAGAATCATGATGTAAACAGCGGGGTGCGAATAAAACCAGAACAAATGCTGGAAAAGGATAGGGTCGCCGCCCATGGCGGGATTAAAGAAGCCCAGGTGGAACATACGCTCGAGGCCGGCAAGCAGCAGCGTTATCGCAACAACGGGAGTGCCAAGAATCATCACCATGCTGGTAGCGTAATGGGACCAGACGAAAAGCGGCAGACGGAACCAGGTCATGCCGGGAGCACGCATGGTGTGGATGGTGACGATGAAGTTGAGGCCGGTGAGAATCGAGGAGAACCCGTTGATGAAAATGCCGATGACGGCGGGCGTGACGGCGGAATTAGAGTAGATGCTGCTGAGCGGCGTGTAGAAAGTCCATCCGGTGTCCAAGCCGCCGGTGCTGAAGGAATAAAGAACGAAGCAGCCGCCGAGAATGTAGATATACCAGCTCAGGAGATTGATTTTCGGGAAGGCCAGATCCTTTGCGCCGATCATGATGGGAATCAGGAAATTGCCGAGAATGGCGGGGATCGACGGGATGAGGAAAAAGAAAATCATGGCCACGCCGTGCATGGTGAAGAGCTTGTTGTAGGTTTCCGGAGAGACCAGCGCGCCGCCGGGAGTCAACAAGTGGATGCGGATCATGGTGGCGAACACGCCGCCTATGAAAAAGAAAACAGTGACGGAGGCGAGGTAAAGCAAAGCGATGCGCTTGTGATCCGTGGTGAGGAACCAGGAGCTTAGGCCGGCGCGGTAGGAAGCATTCAAATAATGTGTATCCGGCAATTGGGGCTCTGGATTTGGTGGTGTCTCGTTCATGAGTTATTTCTTCTCCATGGCCGGCGCGGATTCAGCGCCCGTTACTGGGGCGATCCCCGAGCCCTTGGTGGGAACAGGCTGTGATTGCAGTGACTTGATGTAAGCGGTGAGCGCGAGAATCTGCTCTTCCGTCAGTTGCCCCTGGAAAGTGGGCATGAGCGGCTGGTAGCCGGCCACAATCTTTGCGTTGGGCTGGAGAATCGATTCGCGGATGTAAGCGTCGTCGGCGGTGACGGTCGCACCACCTGCCAGGAGGACCTGCGCGCCGTACAGTCCGTTCAGAGATGGAGCGCGGCCGGTGCCGTTGGCCAAGTGGCAGGTCGCGCAGGCCTTTTCCGCGAAGAGCTTCTCGCCGGCGGCGACAGGATTGCCCTCGGCGCCTCCCGAACCCGAAAGCCACGCAGCGTACTCAGTAGGCTCCATAACGATGACCCATCCGCCCATCAGGGCGTGGTTTGTACCGCAATACTGGGAACAAAAAAAGTGGTAGCGGCCGGCTTTGGTGGGGCGAAACCACATGGTGTTGTAATGGTTGTTGCCGGGGATGACGTCCATCTTCACGCGGAACGCCGGCACAAAGAAATCGTGGATGACGTCCTCACTGGCCAGGGTCAGGCGAACGTTGCGTCCAACCGGAACGTGAAGCTCGTTAATCTCCTTCAGGCCGTTGGGCTGCTGAATCTTCCACATCCATTGCTTGCCCACGACGTAGATATCGAGGGTGTCCGAAGGCGTGTGGCGGTAATCCACGTAGACGACCGCCCCCCAGCTGAACATGGCCATGGCGAGGATCAGTGGAATAACAATCCACGCGACTTCGAGCCGCGGGTCTTCGTGAGTAACAATACCGATGGCGTCCGGGGTCTTACGGTGATACTTAAAAAAGAAATAGATGATCGCGAAAGTGATCGCAGCGGCAAAAAGGACGCAAATGGAAGTAATAAAAATCATTAGCGCATCAATATGCGGCGCAAAGTTGGACGCCTGCTCCGGATACAGTGGCAATTGCGATTGCACGGCTAGTGCGCTCCTTGTAGCTTCGTGCCGGCGGCGCGAGGTTCGCGGCGCCGCGAGAACCAAATTCCCGCGACAATGCAAAGAACGGTCAGGATGCCGCCCAGGCGGATAATCTCGAGAATCGACGCGCTGTATTTTGCACTCGAGGGATCGTAGTGATAGCAGAACAGCAGGACGTGATCGATGGGCGTGCCGATTTTTCCCGCGGAGGCGTCCACGAGGCCCAGCCGCATGTCCCGGCCGGGATATTCGACGCCGTAGAAGTAGCGCGAGATGTGGCCGCCGGCGGTCAAGAGCATCACGCCGCTGGCGTGGGCGAATAATTTGGATTTGGCGTCGTAACGGAAGCGAAAATTCGCGGCGCGCGTCGCGGCTTCAATGGATTCCTGCGAGCCGGTGAGGAAATGCCATCCGGAAACGGTCTCCGGCCGGTTGAAGCGTTTTACGGCGGCCTTCTTTTTATCGGCGGCCAGCTCGGGCGTGTCGCTTGGGTCAAAGCTGATGAAAACGACTTGGTAGTCGCGGCCGGGATTGAAAGAAAGCATGCGGAGAGCGCCGGCGACGCCCATCTGAACCTGGTCGCACAGCATAGGGCAGTTGAAGTAAACGAAAGCCAGGACCACGGGCTTCTGCCCGAAAAACTCACGAAGCTGAACGTCGCGCCCAGTTTCGTCGTGGAAATGCAGATCGAGCGGCATCTGACCGTTCAGCGGCGGCTCGAAGCCGACATTCTGCAACGCGGGAGGCATCATTGAGGAGGCCGGGCCGGTGTTACTGGGAACGGTCTGCGCTTGCAGCGCATGGGAAGCCGCGAGCAGGGCGACGATTCCTAGAATGTTACGAACTATTTTCATTGCTACTGCTTCTTCTCCGCCGAAGGCGCTGCGGCCCCGGGCAATCCTTTCTCGGCAATGATCTTCATCGCGTCTTCGACAGGGATCTTCGCGATGCCGGCATTTTTGTCGATCCACTCTAATTTTTCATTCGCGTCGATATCCGCTTTTAGCTTAAAGCGCAGGTCCTTCTGGGGATCAAATTCGTGGCCCGGCACACCCTGAAGGCGTGGCTCCGGCGGATAGTCCTTTGGGAAAGCCGCGCGTGAGGGGGGTGGCGGCGTATCCGAGGATGCAGCGAGACTCGAGGTAAAGCGGTAGACAAAGATGCAAACGATCAATGAAACGACAGTGGCTAAGCCCAGGGCGACGAGATACCAGTAGATGGTTCCCACCTTAACGTCGCGCTGCTCGAAGGAAACGTCGGAGTGGCGAGGCGCGCCACCGAGGGTTTCCGCAGCCTTGTGATGGTCACTCATGGTGCTGCTCAATGGCCTCCTCTAATTTAGGATCACCGAGCGGGAGCAAGGGGCATTGCTTCAGGTTGAAAGCGAAGAAGCCGAGCCACAATCCGCCAAGGGCGATGGGCACTACCAGGTCGAGCCAGGAGGGCATAGCGCTCGAAGTGAATTCCGGGCGCGTCATCCAGAAAAGGTCCACGAGCCGCATGAGGATCAGCCATATGGCGATTTTGGAAATAATCTGAGCCCGGCGTTTCAGGTCCTGCGAAAGCAGCAGGAAAAAGGGAACAAAGAAGTGGAAAATGACCACGATCAGGGCGACGATGCCCCATTCGCCATAGAGCCGCGTGCGGTAAAAGCTGATTTCTTCCGGCTGGTTGCCAGACCAAATGATCAGCATCTGGGAGAAATCGAAATAAGCCCAAAGCATGACAAACGCGAGAAGGAGCTTGCCTAAATCGTGCAGATGACGGGGCTGGAGAATTCCAGAGAAAGGCTCGGCGCGAGCGAGCAGCACGACGACCGCGATCATGAACGACATGGAGGAGATAAGCTGCCCGCCAACAAAGATGAATCCGTAAATGGTGGAGGCCCAGTGCGGCGAGATGGACATGACCCAGTCAATGGAGGCGAAACTCATTGCGAAAACGTAAAGAATGATGCCGGGGCCGGCGAGCATCCTGAAGCGCTGGCGAAGGGTGCGGTCGGCCTTGTTAGCGTCCTGCTGCTTCGACCAAATGTTGAAAATGAACATCAGGGCGAGCCAGACGGCAAAATAAATGACGGCGCGAATCAAGTAGCCACTGTGCGTCAGCCAGCTCTTTTGGAAGGCGGAGAGCGCGCCTTCGCCCGATGCCGGGGCGTTGAGCCAGCCTTTGTCATTGCCGTTGCCGCCGCTATAAAGGTATTGCATGCCGAAGATGGCGATCGGCAAGAAAGCGATTACCAGCATGGGAAGCGTGCGCGTAGCGGATTCCAGGGGGCGGCGGATGATGACGCCCCAATGGCCTGCGGTCAAATGTTGAAGCATGACGAGGCCCAGGGAGCCAAGCGCGATACCGAGCACCAGAAGGAAGCTCATTAAATAGGAAGCGAAAAAGGTTTGTGGCGAACGGACAGCTCCGTAAAGCGCGAGCAGCAAAGCGATGGCGCCGACACCAAAAGCGCGTGTTTGCAGGCGGCTGACGCTATCCGGCGCGGGATATTCTTGCTCGGCCATCAGTTATGGCCTCCTGTGGAATCCTTGGCGCTTCCGGACTGATTTAGTTTTTCGCGAAGCTCCGCAGGCAGATCCGCCGCTTTGGCATTGCGGCTCAATTGCAGCGCGCGAAAGTACGCAACGATGGCCCAGCGATCGCGCGGAGGAATCTGCGCCGAGTAGCCGTACATCGCGCCAAAGCCGTTGGTGATGACGTCGTATATGTAGCCATTTGTGGCCTGGCGCAGGCGGTCCTGGTGATAGCTAGGCGGATGCTTCATGCCGCGCATGGCGATCATGCCGTTGCCGTCACCCTGAATGCCATGACAGGGCGTGCAGAAAATCTTGTACCGGTTTTGGCCGCGCTCCAGAAGCTCTTGATTTACCGGCAGAGGAAAAGCATTCGATTCTTTGGGCACGAAGAGGGCGTCTTCTGCAATTGAGCCGTGGGCCACGGTGTTTTCCACTAAGGGGCGCTCCGAGCGGCCGTCTGCAAAGAAATCCGAAGGCGAAAGCGGAAGATTTTTCGGCTGATCGGCCATGTCCTGCTTGAGATAACGGCAACCACCGGCAAAAAAGAGACCGGCTGCGGCGCACACGACAAACAGGAGACGCGAGGCGCTAGTCATAGGTCACCTCGCTGACGTGGTGCGGCTGCAATCCTTGGAGAAAGCGCAGCGTTTCCATGACGTGAAACTTGGGGTCGCGCGCTTCGATGCAGAGGTAAAAGCGGTCGGAAGTGGCGTGGACAAAACGTTTCACGTTGAAAACGGGGTGATGCGGCTGAGGCAAGCGGTTCAGAGCCAGCATCCCGAACACCGCGCAGAGCGCGGCGCCCAGAACGGTCATCTCGAAAGTCACCGGAATAAAAGCGGGCCAGCTATTGAGCGGGCGTCCGCCAATGTCTTCGGGGAAGGACAAGACGTTTGCCCACCACTGGAAACCAAAACCGCCAAGGCCGCCCGCGAGGCCGCCGAGAAGCGTAATAAAAGGAACCATGTTGCGTTTCAAGCCCAAGGCATGAGCAACGCCTTCCACGGGGAAAGGCGTGTAGGCATCCATGCGGTGATAGCCGGCGGCGCGGGCCTTCTCCACCGCATGAATCAGTTGCTCCGGAGTATCGAACTCCGCCATGACGCCGTAAATGTGTGAACGGTGCAGCTCCATTCCTATTCCTCAGAAGTTTCCGCGACCAACTCGCGCATCTCCGCAATGGAAATTGCAGGAAGAACGCGGACGAACAAAAAGAGCAGCATGACAAAGAAACCGATGGTGCCAGTGAACGTGGCCCAATCCCAGAAAGTCGGCTGGTAGCGGCCCCAGGCGGAAGGAGTGAAGTCGCGCGTAAGGCTGATAACCACGATGACAAAGCGCTCGAGCCACATGCCGGTGTTCACGATGAGGGACATGATGAACAGGAACGCGACGTTGTGGCGCAGCTTGTAGGACCAAAGCGTTTGCGGCAAAAGAATATTGCAAAGAATGAGCGCGCCGTAAAAGTGCGAGTAAGGGCCGTGGAGCCGTTGCTGCACGAGAAAGAGATCAAACTTGTTTCCGCTGTAAAGGGAGAGGAAGAACTCGAAGAAGTAACCGTAGGCAACAATGAGGCCCGTGGCAAGCATGACCTTGGCCATGTTGTCGAGGTGCCGCATGGTAATGAAGTCTTCGAGGCCGTAGGCTTTGCGCAGAGGAATGGCGATGGACAAAACCATGGCGAAGCCGGAATAGATGGCACCGGCGACGAAATAGGGCGGGAAAATCGTGGTGTGCCAGCCGGGAACGATGGCGATGGCAAAGTCGAAGCTGACTACCGTGTGGACGGAGAGAACGAGAGGCGTGGCCAAGCCCGCGAGGAGCAGGTACGCGGATTGATAGCGGTGCCAGTGGCGAACGGATCCGCGCCAGCCCAGGGCCAGCATCCCGTAAATGATTTGCTTGGTTTTGGAAGTCGCGTGATCGCGGAGAGTCGCCAGGTCCGGGATAAGACCGACGAACCAGAAGAGCAACGAAACAGTGCCGTAAGTGGAAACGGCAAAGACGTCCCAGATGAGCGGACTACGGAACTGCGGCCAAAGCCCCATCGTGCTGGGATACGGGAACATGTAGAAGGCCATCCACGGGCGGCCGGTGTGAATCAGGGGGAAGATGCCGGCACACGCAACGGCGAAAAGCGTCATGGCTTCGGCGAAGCGGTTGATGGAGGTGCGCCATTTCTGATTTAGCAAAAACAAAATGGCGGAAATGAGCGTCCCGGCGTGGCCGATACCGATCCACCAAACGAAGTTGACGATGGCGAATCCCCAGCCGATGGGGATGTTGATGCCCCAGATGCCAACGCCCTTGGTGAAGAGCCAGCCGATGGCGATGGTCATCAGCGCGGTGAAGCCGAAAGAAAGCGCAAAGCCGATATACCAGCCGAAGGAAGTGGGGCGCGTGAGAACGATGGAGCTGATTTTGTCGGTGACTGAGCCAAAGGTGTGGCCCGGGCCAAGTACCGGGGTTAGCCGGCGGATTTCGGGAGAATCCATTGGCGGCTGGCCGGCGCTCATGCGTTCTCCAGTTCAGGATTCGGATTGCGGACCGCGGCGAGGTAGGTGGTGCGGGGGCGCGAATTCAGCTCGGCCATAATCTGGTAGTTGCGCTGCTGGGCACGCAACTTGGCAACGCGGCTGTTCGGATCGTTGGCGTTGCCGAAAACAATGGCTTGCGAGGGGCAGGCTTGCTCGCAGGCGGTGACAATCGCGCCGTCGGGGACGGGTTGATCCTTTTTGTCCGCATCAATGCGCGCTTTGTCGATACGCTGGACGCAGTAGGAGCATTTCTCCATGACGCCGCGGCTGCGCACGGTCACTTCCGGGTTGCGCATGAGCTTGAATTGCGGAGTCTCCCAATCCTGGAAGCGCAGGAAATTGAAGCGCCGCACCTTATAAGGACAGTTGTTCGAGCAGTAGCGCGTGCCGACGCAGCGCTGGTAGACCATGTCGTTCAGACCTTCCGCGCTATGAACGGTTGCGCCGACGGGACAAACTTGTTCGCAGGGAGCGTTTTCGCACTGTTGGCAAGGAACGGGCTGGAAGAAAGTGTCGGGATTATCGAGCGCCGGCTGGTATTCGGAGGGGTCGCCGGTGGACTTGCCGCCGGCCAAGCCACCTCCAGGGCCAGTGGCGGAAAGCGTGTTGGTGTAATAGCGATCGATGCGAATCCAGTGCATTTCGCGGCCGCGCATCACTTGTTCTTTGCCGACGACGGCGATGTTGTTTTCCGCCACGCAGGCAATGACGCAGGCGTTACAACCGTTGCAGCTGTTCAGGTCAATAGCCATCGCCCATTTGTTGCGGTTATACGGAAATTCAGCTTCGCCCTTGTAGAGCGAAAGTTCCTTTGGAGGGGCTTCTTCGTGTTCATGGGCAAAATTGGGGTTCTTGTGGAACTCGTCCAGGGTTCCGGAGACCAGGATGTGGCGGCCTTCCATGTTGAAGTGGTATTGCGTGCAAGCGAGCGGGTAATCGTCCCCGGTTTTGCGGATTACGCTTTGCGGCGCGCTTGCGGACCAGAGAGCGCTCGATGCTCGGACGGCGTAGGCGTTGAAACCTTTGTTCGTGCCCGTGTAGCCCGCTTTTTTGCGGCCATAGCCGAGCGGCAGAACCACAACGCCTTCGGCTTGACCCGGCAGGATCCAAGCTGCCGCGGTGACCTTGCTTCCTGAAAGCGAAATATCCAGGACGTTCGAAAGAATCTGGCCATGTTCGCCGCCGCGAGACGGGATGCTGTGCGTGAGTTGCAGGGCTTGCGCAGTTTTGGGGCTGACCAGCGCGGCATTGTCCCAGGTGAGCTTGGTTACGGGCTTTGGCAACTCCTGGAGCCAGCCGTTATTCGCAAAGCGACCGTCGTAAATGCTGGGATCGGGCCGGAAAAGGAATTCGAGTTCACCGGAGGAGGTTTCCCTGGCTGGCGGGAGGCTCGCGGGATTGAACTTCAGCGAAACATTGGTGGGAGCAAATGCGGTGCCGGCGACTACGCCGTCATTGAGAGTTTTGCGCCAGAACTTTTCGAAATCGCCGGAAGGATTCGCGGCTTTCAACCGGTCACGAACAGCGTCGTACGCCGAAAGGCCCGGTTTGTCGGTGAATGCTGCCAGCACCTCATGCGCGGAATGAGTGCGGTAGAGCGGCGCGATGAGCGGCTGAATGACGCTGACAGTTCCGTCAAACGCGCGCGCATCGCCCCAGGTTTCAAGGTAATGCGATTCGGCGACGTGCCAGTCGCAATACTGCGAAGTCTCGTCAAAATGCGGGCTGACGTGAATGACCGTTTGGATCTTTTTGCCTTTGAGCTTTTCGTCAAACTCCAGCTTGGAAGCAAAATCGAAATCATGCGGCGCCGTATAGACGGGATTGACGCCGAGAATCAGCAGCGCGGAAACCTTCCCAGCGTCGATGACCGCGCAAAGTTCACGCAAAGAATCGAGGTGATTGATGGGGTGTGCCTCTACCGGCTCCGTGTAATACAGCGTGCTGCCAACGTTGCCGAGTGCACTGTTCACAGCGTGGACCAGGGCGTGCACTTCGGCAGGTTGCTGCTCGCCCACGACCACCAGAGTGCGGCGGGGATACTTCTTCAAATCCTTTACGACTGCATCGAGCCACTTCTCGGCTTCTGGGGCGAGTTTTCCGCTGCCTCCCAGGCCAAGTTTCGCGGCCAGCGCGCGGGCGAACTGCTCGATTTCCGTGCTTCGCAGCGGCAACCGGTGATCCGCGCTGGAGCCGGTCACCGAGGGCGTCGGTTCGACTACGTAAAGGCGACTCATTTCCTTGCCGAGCCGATCCGCTTCGCTGAATTGATCGAGCTTGCGGCGCTTGTAAAAGTCGCGCATGTAGCGGACGTTCCCGGGCCCGCTAGCGAGAAAATCGGAGTCAAGCGAAAGGATGATCTCGGCGTTCTCCGGGCGATACACGGTGTTGAGGTAACTGCCGAAAGCAAGCTTTGCGCCCTCGCGCGTTCCATCGCCGACGGCAGGCTCCCACTGGTGCCATTTCGCCAGGGGATAAAGCGTCGAGATGGCTTGCAAATCTGCGGCAAGCAAGGGCGAATTGATGATTCCCGTGAGAATCCGGAGCCCTTCGCCTCGAGTGGACCGGAACGTTGCGGCCAACGCTTGCGCCGCGTCAAGGAACTGCGACCAAGTCTGAATCTCTCCAGCTTTAGTTACCGTTTGCGCGCGATCGGGATCGTAAAGGTTCAGGATCGAGGCTTGCGCAAACGCATTCGTAGAACCAAGGCTCGATGGATGGTCGGGATTGCCTTCAATCTTGGTGGGCCTCCCCTCATGGCTTTCCACCAGCAGGCCAATGGCGTCGGCGCCAAAGGGCATGGCCGTGGCATAAGATTGCGGGTTGCCTGGAACTACTCCGTCCGGTTGCTTGACGTAGGGAACGATGTACTGCTCGGGCGCGCGACCGCAACCGGAGAGGCCCGCGAGCGCCAGGGATGCGGCCATCAGCCGAAGGAAATCGCGCCGGTCCACGGAGTCGTCCCATTCCGAGGGCGCCTGGCGAGGAAACTCGCGGTGAAGGAGTTCCTCAAAATCCGGATCGCCGGCAAGCTCTTCGAGCGTGCGCCAATACTGCTTGCCGGTCTTCGATTGCAGTTGGGCGCGCACGGCTGCCAGATCCAGCGGACGATGGGTTGGGGAATGGTTGTCCAAGGGATCGTCCGGAGCCGTCCTATCGTCCTTACGTGCTGCTTGTGCTTGATCGCTCATACGTTTCATCAACGGTGACAGGTCGAGCAGCTTGTCAGCTCGGCTGTGGTCCGGATATGTCGCTCCTGCGCGAGTCTCTTTCCAATTTCTTCTTGGTTGGCCGGTGTTGTCCAGTTCATGTTGAAGACGTCTTCCGGCTTTTCACGCAGCACGGCTTCGGGATTCCTGTGACAATCCACGCACCATTGCATCAACAGAGTGTTGGCCTGAAAGACGAGCGGCATTTCATCCACGTGTCCGTGGCAAGTGCTGCATCCAACGCCTTTGTTCACGTGAATGCTGTGATTGAAATATGCAAAATCCGCAAGTCGGTGGACTTTCACCCACTGGATCGATTTGTCGTCGCGGTAGCTATCCCGAACCGGCTCCAGGTAGCCCGCGTTATTAAAGAGCACCGAATGGCAGTTCATGCAGGTCTTCGTGGGCGGAATCCCCGCAAAAGCGGAAGTCTCCACGCTTGTGTGGCAATAACGGCAGTCAATTCCATCGTCTCCCACGTGATGTTTGTGGCTGAATTGCACCGGCTGCTCGCGCGTAATGTTCTGGCGCGTCATGTAAGGAGAGCGCGCCGCCGCCAGCACCGCCAGAACAGCAAAACCCATGATGAACAAAAACGAAAAGACACTAAACCTGGAGATGAAATTTGTGCTTCGATGAAAAATCTGGGCCATGTTCGTTTGTTGCACTTTGGCGGGGAGCGCACTGAATGGGCCCTATGCTGCTAGGGCGTCCCACGTGTTAACCGGGAAGTGCAAAAACCCGGGCCAACCTTTTTGACCGCCTAGTTTCCAATAAAACTTTCTGGAATGCAACATCCATGCCGATACTTTTTCGGGAAATTTTTTGCTTCGAGAACTTTGAAAATAAAATTTCGATTGAAAAAGTCGAAATTTATGGCGAGTCGCCGCCGCTTGGTGATTGGTATCGGGGAAAGACCCGAAAGACGATCGCCACTTTCGCCTACGAATCTCCCTTAGCTGTTGATGAACTCAAGCGGGTGTTGGATGCAGTTTTTGTCTGATTTTATTTTCCCCGCGGACCTCGCGTGCGTCGGCGCATTCGTGGTATCTTAAAATCAGCCTTGCCCGCATTTCCTGCGGCCGAGCCCGCCTACTTCCAGCGTTCCCTGCAATCGTGGGGGATTGCTACCCGCTGGGGCGTGGTCCAATCGGTAGGACACCTCACTGTTAATGAGGATGGTGGAGGTTCGAATCCTCCCGCCCCAGCCAATTTTTTTGAGAAGAATAAAGCGGACTAATCGTTCAGCCCTTGGCCGTGGGCAATCCCGCGGAGACCCAGCCTTTCCAGCCGCCATCCATGGATTCCACGTTGGTGTATCCCATCTTTTGAAGGTTGTCGGCGGCCAATGCAGAACGGAACCCGCCTCCACAGTAGAGAATAAGTTTTGCGCCGGTATCGGGCACTTGTTGCTCGATGTCGCGCTCGATGATGCCTTTTCCCAGGTGGATTGCCCCGGGAATGTGGCCGTTGGCCCATTCATTGTCCTCGCGAGTATCCACCAAAATAAGCTTTTCTCCCCCATCCAGGCGGCGCTTGACCTCAGCGACGTTTGTCTCTTTAACCTTCTTTTTCGATTCGTTGACCAGCTTCAAGAATTGCGGCGCGTGCGCCATACACGTGCTCCTTTTCCAATTTTCTCCAGGTGAGAATACCACGAGGTATCAGCCCTCATGCGCTTGCAGAAACATCTAATCGCAGCCTGAGAGAAGGGCAAGCATAGGCGCGGAAGCACTTGCGAAACCTAAGGCTGAGGATTTTCGGTTTTGCTTTTGTCTGCTTCCCCCACGCCTTTCTTTGCAAAAGACCGCACCAGATTCACATAGTTCCAACGCATCTTTTCGCGATCGCGATCGCCCTCACCGGGCATTTTTCCTTTTCCGTTAGTAATAATCCAAAATAGCTCGCCATCGGTCAGCTTTTCGAGAGAAGCCGGATCACGCCAGTCCCGAAGTTCAAGTTTCATGTCTGCAGCGAGGTCGCCTTTGCCGTCGCCTGTTTTCCCGTGGCACATGGCGCAATTGTAGCCAAAGAATTTGCGCGCTTCCGCGAGACTCTCCGCCGTCGACGCGACGGGGTTCTTCTTCGCAACATCATCTGGCGTCATCTTGGATTCCGTGGCCGCGGTTTTTTCCTGCGTGAAATTTGTTCTTGGGAAAAGAATTACGGAGAGCAATATTGCACTCGCAACGAAGAGCGTCCGACTCATGGCAACCTCCCGACAGGTCGAGCACCGCCGAAGGAGCGAACTCGGCTTGATTTTGAGCGGATTCTACGCCGGCGCCGTGGTGAAGGGAAGCCTTAAGATGAAAAAGCTGGCTTCTTGGCTGGGTCCGACTGCCCACTACACCTTTGGTTTCAAGGCTGCCGTCCGATTTGGCTTGCCTTTCTTCGGAGCGGGCACGGAGCACGCGCTGTGCGGTTGATGGTCTCCAAAACCTGCGCGGAAGCGGCTGCTCACGCGGATGCGCGTCCTCAGGCCGTCGATTTCCGCAGGAATTGTCGCATGTGGTGCTCCATCGATCAGGAAAATCATCAGTGCGGCCTCACCGGGCGAATCGACGCTTGAGGTGATGCCCACGCCTTGCACGCCATCCATCTTCATCAATTCGTTCGCGTGTGCAGCGTGCACAACTTTGGCGCGCGCAACTTCTGTTCCCGGGATGGAGTAAACCAGTTCCGGCGGCGCCGCGGACTGCTCGAGCGCGGCGCTCTCCTCGGGCGAAAGCAAGCCGTGCTGAGAGAAGGACTCGCCTTCGATAATGCGCGTGCGAACTCCGTCCACCACGGCAGGCAGACTCGTCCGCAGCGTGCCTTTCGTCACAAAAAGCAGAATCGTGGGTTCGCCCGGGCTGTCGTAACTCGCGCCGACGCCCACGGCTTGTACTTCTGGATGGCCCATCAGCTCGGCCCCATGAGCTTCGCGAACGGCCGTTGCATGGGCAATAAGATCTTTAGATGGAATCACCTTCTGTGCCCTCAAGCGGGCCGCCATGGCCGCTTGGGGTCCGGGCAACGTGCAGCCAATGACGGGACTGCTGCGCGCCGTGCCAACAAAACTGGCGGTGGTGCCTCCTGAGCCGAAGAAATTCAAAACGTCAGATACGGGATTGCCAACCGTGTCCGTGTTCGATCCCGCATAAAGGAGCGCGACGGGCGTCGCATTGCTCTGCGTTACGATCAGCGATCCGGAGTCGCCTCCTCCCGAGAAGTCTCCGCCTACCACATCCACCTGATTGTCATAAATCACTGTGAATTTTGTCCCAGAACCATCGCAGTTCGTTGTATAGCCTACAGAGACACTGACATTGGTGGCTCCAACTGTAGAACACGTCAATCCTGTCGTGCGGCCGGACTTGGCGACGGCAAGATTGATGGACGCGGCCAGTCCCTTTCCTCCATTTAGTGCGCCAGGCACAGGGACGCCGCTCGCATCCGTGCTCGACCCCAGTAGCAGGATATCCGCGCTGGAATTCACTGCTCCGGAGACCACCTGCGCAATGGCTGCATCGACGGTTCCCGTATTGTTGCTAAAGGACCCTTGCGTCAAATTGGCTACCGTGGTGGTTTGCGAAGAAGAGCAGTTTGTATCAATCAAACCAGGTTCAACAATCGGGTCGCCTGCCACACCCGCGCCGCTGCGGGCCAGGACGTGATCGGCGCTAAGAATGTATTGCGTGCCTCCGCGAGTAACAAGCGCCCCAAGAGTTCCGCCGCAGCATGTAACGTTCCGGCCGCTGCTGACCGTATCGTTGACATTGCTCCCGGAAGTTCCTAGATAGATTGGCTTAGGCTCGGCGCTTTGATTGGGAACGGAGAGGGTCACAGTGGCGGTGCCCATATTCGAGGTGTTTGCCGTTGATACGGCTTCTATTTGCACAGTCACGGGAGCGCCGTTGGCAGGGATGATGCTATTGCGGAGGGAGTGTGGCGCGCTATAGAGTCCGTTCGTGGAAATCGTCCCTGTCGTGGTGTTCCCGCCTGCTGCTCCGTTCACTTGCCAGGTGACCGCTGTGCTTGCCTGGCCATTAATGGTGGCGGAAAACTGTTGGGTCGTGAAGACTTCCACCGAAACAGAGCCTGGAGACACCGCGACCGGCCCAGTCGATCCGCTGGTGACGGTGACTGCGGCAGAGCCACTTTTGGTTGTGTCCGCTTTGGACGTGGCGGTGACCCTAACTTGTGGAGGAGCAGGCACCGTAGAAGGGGCCGTGTAAGCGCCGTTTACTGTAATTGTTCCACCTCCAGCGACGCTCCATGTAACCGCTGTATTCGAGCTGCCCATAACCGTTGCAATAAACGTCTGACTTTGGCCAACCGGAACGCTCACTGCCTGCGGCGAAACCATGACGGTGACGGGTTGTGATTGTGAATTGGTGCTGGCGCAGCCTGCGAAGACCAAAACAAGATTCATTCCGAACAGGAGCAAAAACATTCGGCGCATGAAATACCTCACTGCCAGCTGGGAGGCGGAATTTTCTGGGCAGATCGCAAGTTCAGGGTCAGAAGGGCTGACATCCCACTCGCCAGTTAGACTCCGAAAAACAGGAAAAAGATGCCATAGGACGTCCCACGCATGGAAGCAAGGAACCCCGATTAACGCAGTAGTTCTCACAAGTGCGAGTTAACAAGGAACCCAACGTCAATCCAAGTCGCGCCAGTTGGGACCAACACCAATCTCAACCACGATCGGGACCACCAGCTTGTAGACACCTTCCATCTCTTCCTTCACCAGTTTCTGGAGTTTGGAGGATTCTTTCGCGGGGGCTTCGAACAGAAGCTCGTCGTGCACCTGCAAAATCATTTTCGCTTCAAATTTTTCTTCGGCCAGGCGGCGGTCAATGTTGATCATTGCCATTTTGATCAGGTCCGCGGCCGTCCCTTGCAGCGGAGAATTAAGCGCGGTGCGTTCCGCAAAGTTGCGCAATTGCACCTGCGCTGAAGTGATTTCGGTAATGGGGCGGATCCTCCCGAACAGCGTCTTGGCCACGCCTGTCTTGCGGGTTTCGACAAGAACTTTGTCGAGGTATTCCTTCACGCCGCGGTATCGCGCGAAATAAGCATTAATGAACTGCGCGGCCTCTTTTTGCTCGATGCCTAGTTGTTGGGCAAGGCCGAAAGGAGAAAGGCCGTAAATAATGCCAAAGTTGATGGCCTTGGCCGCGCGGCGATGCTCCGCGGTTTGCGCGAGAGGGCCGACGCCAAAAACTTCCTGCGCCGTGCGAGCGTGAATGTCCTCGCCGTTGCGAAACGCCTCCACCAACACCGGATCCTTGGAAAAATGCGCCATCACGCGCAGCTCGATTTGTGAGTAATCCGCAGAAAGCAGGATCTTTCCTTTCTCAGCCACAAACGCTGCGCGAATCTGCCGGCCTAGCTCCGTGCGAATGGGAATGTTTTGCAGATTGGGATCGCTGGAACTGAGCCGTCCGGTGACCGCGCCGGTTTGCGAAAAACTGGTGTGCAGGCGTCCTGTCTCGGGATGAATCAGCTTGGGCAACGCATCCACGTAAGTGGACTTCAGCTTGGAAACTTCGCGAAACTCAATGACCTTTGCGGGTAAGGGATGCCTCGCGGATAGCTCTTCCAGAATCTCCGCCGCAGTCGACCGCGCTTTCGCTTTTCCCCTTCGCGGATTCGTTTGCAGGTTCAGTTTGTCAAAAAGAATTTCCGCGAGCTGCGGCGGCGAATTGACGTTGAACTCCACTCCCGCCATTTCCCAGATCTCTTTTTCCAGCCGCCGGACTTCCTTTTCCATGGCCTGTGACATTTTGTCGAGTTCTTTCGGCTCGACGCGGATCCCCACGCGCTCGATCTCGGCCAGCACCGGAGCGAGCGGCAAGTCGATCTCTTCGTAGACCTTTTCGAGGCCTTGCTCTTTCACTTGTTCGCGCAGCACAGGAGCCAGCCGCTGCAGATAATCCGCATGTTCTCCTGGACCGCCTCCCATCACTGCGCTGAACTGGCGCATCACTACATCGGCAAGATTGTGATTCCCGGTCGTTGGGCGCAGCAGGTAAGAGTAGAGTTGCGTCGCATGCTGAATGGTTGCTATTCGGCCGAGGAGCAACTGAAAAACTTTCGGATCGTGCAGGATTTTCGGCCGCTTCGCATCTTCGAGCAGGGGCGCAAGCTCTTTCAGCGCCTCGCCCTTTTCGCCCACCCAGACCGATCGTCCTTCTCCGGCCCTTGAAGATACTTCGATCGCAGCGATTCGCGTCCCGAATCCCTCCGATTCGCGCTGGCCCAGGTCCAGATTCAGCCAGATCGCCAGTGGCTGTTTTTCAGGTTGGTTAGCCAGATACGCGCGAAACTCCGTCGCGTTCGAAAACTGTGCGTAGTCTGTCTTAACTTCCGTGTGCGAAGCGGTCGGGGCGGAAGCCGCTGCCGCGTTGCTGCCCAACTCTTTCAGCAGCGAACTGAAGCCAAGCTCCCGGTAAAGCGCGGCCAACGCAGGCACATCGGGCTCACGCCGCAGGAGGGCTTGCAGGTCGAGCTTTAGAGGAACATCGGTCGCAATCGTGGCCAGTTGCTTGGACATCATGACCTGATCGCGTTGTTGCTGTAGCGCCTCGCGATACCTCTTGTTGGAAACTTCAGCTGCGTGATCCAGAGCTTTCTCGACGCTGCCGTATTTCGTGATCAACTCTGCCGCGCCTTTTTCGCCAATTCCTTTCGCTCCGGGGATGTTGTCCACGGTATCGCCCAGAAGGGCCATATAATCGACGACTTTTTCCGCGGGCACGCCAAGCAGTTCCTGAACCTTCGCTTCGTCCACAAGGATGTCGCCCTTCAATCCCCCAGAACCCGTCTTGAGCGTCCGGACATTTTTCCCCACCAGTTGCATCATGTCCTTGTCATTGCTGACGATAAGCACCTCGAATCCTTGCTTCGCGGCTTGCGTGGAGATCGTCCCGATGACGTCGTCTGCCTCGTATCCTCTTTCCTCCAAGATCGGCAAACGCATCGCTTCGCAGAGCCTTCGCACCAAAGGAATCTGCACGCGCATGTCGTCCGGCATGGGCTGCCGCTGCGCCTTGTATTTTTCAAACAGCTTGTCGCGAAACGTTGCCCCCGGCGGATCGAAAACTACGCCAATATATTTCGGCTCGTAGTCTTTGATCAGGCGTTTGAGAATATTTCCAAAAAGAAAAGGAACGTTGGTCGGCGTGCCATTAGGTCCGGTCAACCGCTGCGGCATGGGCGCAAAAAAAGCGCGGTAGACGTGCGCCATGGCGTCCACAAGGAATAGTTTTTTTGATTCCGAAGCCATCGGGCGAGTATAGCAAAGGACAGGCGGCCGACCGTCTACTCGAGGCAAGACCTCACACGTTCTTAGTTTTTGTTTCTTGGTACCAAGAACTTAGAACTAACAACTGAAAACAAAAAGGCCGCCCGATTCTAATTCTTCGTGCGGCCCAGACCTAACGAGCAGCCGTTACGGTTTTTCCGGCTTCTCTCCGGATTTCGGATTTGGCTTGCTCTCGCCGGATTGTTTTGACCCACCCGCGGAGCCCGTTTGCGCCTTCGTTGCCAGCAGGATGCGCGTGCCGCCGTCGAGGTGCACGTTCTTTCCCGCCGAAGTGATCACCGTGCCTTGCGTCGCATTCGAAGCCGCCGCGTTCAGGTTCAATCCATTCAACCCGAAAACGCCTTGGCTGTTTGAAGTGAGCTGACCCGCGGCATTCAATCCGCCCACGGCTCCCTTCGACGCTCCCGCAACATTTCCCGCAGCGCCAGCCGTAGAATTCGCCGCTCCTCCGGCGGCCCCGCCGACATTCGCGGCCGTGTTTGTTACAGTGCCTACCGCGCCGCCGGCCGCTGAAGTCACGCCGCCCAGCCCGCCACGTCCGCCTGCCGCGCCCGAGCCGGCCGCCGAGCCGCTCATCCCTCCCATCGTGTCAATCTCAGAGCCGGCAGCCGAAGCGCTGCTTTGCCCCGACGCCAGCGCCTGAATCGCCACATTCAGCGGAATTTCCTCTCCATGCTTCAGAATCGCTTTATCAAAAACGATCCCGAGCGAAGACTCCGCCTCGCCCTTCGCCCGCGCCGAAGCTTGCGTCACATGCCCTACGAGCTTCGAGCCTTTTGGAATCACTGTTCTGCCTTCGGACTTGACAGCTTCGGTTGTTTTTCCGCTGACCATGTCACCTGGCTTGCACTTCTTCGAGTCCATCGGAGAACTCAACTCCGCGTTGAAAGTCGTTCCGCTGACCAGCCCCGCATTGGCCTGTCCATTCTGCGCTGAGGCTCCCGCGGAAGTGGAACTGGAAGCGCCGGCCTGGGCCTGCGTTTTTCCCGCCTCGACAGACGCCTGGCCGCTAGCTTGCGCCCCCGCCTGCGCCCCGGCTTGCGGGAGCGCTGCCGCGCCTGCAGCCAAGAATGCCCCTGCCACAATTGAAATTCCCATGCGATACATGGTCGTCCTCCTCAACAACGTGGTTACGTCTGATGAAATGAGAAACTGAACCCCTACTACCCTCATACAAAAGGGAGCCCAGAAAGCAAACTGATACGGCAAACCACATGCCTCAATCTAAGGCATTTATTTTCAATAGGTTAAGAGAAAGAGCAGGGCTTGCGGCAACGGTGAGAATTGCTCCCACCATGCAGGATTTACAGAGTCGAATCCGCCGCTCAGACGCTGGCTTCGGCTACGAAACAATACCCAGGGACTTGCCGACTTCAGCTAGGGTGTCCGCGGCCTTCAGCAACTGATCTCGTTTGTGTGCCGCGCTGACAATCGCCCGTAGCCGCGCTTTGCCCTCCGCGACCACTGGATAACCGACCGCAGGTGCAAATACTCCGGCCTCAAAAAGCTTCTTCGAGAATTCAAACGCCTTCGCTGCCTCGCCCACATGAATCGGAATGATTGGCGTCTCACTCACTTTGAACTGGAATCCGCGTTTCTTCAACTCGCGCTTGAAAAACTTCGTGTTGGCCCAAAGCTTTTTCACCAGCTTCTCGCCTTCCGGGGAAGCCAGCAACGTGAAGGCCGCCTGGCACGCTCCCACTGTGGCGGGCGGATGCGAAGTGGAAAACAAAAAAGGGCGTGCGCGCAAATAGAGAAAATCAATCAGGTCGCGCGAGCCGCAAACGTATCCGCCCATCGCGCCAATCGCTTTACTCAAAGTTCCCACCTGAATATGCACGCGCCCGTGGCACTGATGATGGTCCACCGTTCCACGCCCGTTGGCGCCCAGCACGCCCGAAGCGTGCGCGTCGTCCACCATCATGATGCAATTGTATTTTTCCGCCAAGTCGCACAATTGCGGCAGCGGGGCGATGTCGCCGTCCATCGAAAACACGCCGTCGGTGATAATCAGCTTTTTGCCCGGAAAGCTCGCGTGCTCTTGCAGGATGCGCTCGCAGTCTTGAATGTCTTTGTGTTTGAAGACTTTGATCGTTGCTTTGGAAAGCCTCGCTCCATCAATGATGGATGCATGGTTCAATTCGTCTGAAACAATCAGGTCTTCCTTGCCCAGCACTGCCGACACAGTTCCCGCGTTCGCCGTAAATCCCGACTGAAACACTACGCAGGCTTCCACCTTCTTGAATGCCGCAATCTGCTCTTCCAATTCCATGTGCGGCTTCATCGTGCCGGCGATCGTGCGCACCGCTCCTGCGCCAACGCCGTAGCGCTTCACCGCGTCCAGCGCCGCTTTCCGCAGGGCTTTGTGCGTGGTCAGCCCCAGATAGTTGTTTGAGGCGAGATTGATCACTTCGCGTCCGTCAAAAACGCAGACGGGCTTCTGCTCGCCTTCAAGGATGCGCAGTTTCGGGGCCACGCCCTTCGCGCGCAACTCGTTCAACTGCTCGGTGACGTACTGCAGCGGGCTCTGCTTCGTTGCAAGTGTGGCGGTTTCCGACATGTGGTCGCTCCTGGTGGTAGGCATCGGCCGGGGAGAGTCTTATTGTGCTCCAAGCTCGGGCCTGGGGCAAACCCCCTGAACCATTTTCTAGATGTTCACAAGCTCGGAATCGTGTTTTCCGAACACTTCTTTCAAAGCGGCCGGCGTGCGCTCTTTCATCTCGTGAATGTCTTGAATCAATTGATAGATGTTCGCCGTCATGACCAGCAGATAGCGCGTCGGCGCGGGCCCCGGATTCCAATAGGTATGCGGAGTCCCTCGCGGCACCAGCACGCCGGAACCTGCACGCGCTTCAACTACGTTCTCGCCCATTTGGATGCAGAGCGCTCCTTCCAGTACATACCACGCCTCGTCGTCACTGTGATGGATATGGGGCGGGGCAATCAGCCGCCGCTCTCCGGCCGGGCCGCCGGCGTCACGCCATTCTGCGATTACAAAATTGTTCGCGCCAGAGCCGAGTGCATTTCCCGTGAGAGGAGGAGCGATGGTAGTTGAAGTCATGATTTGACGAACCTGAACGTTAGTTTTGATTCAGGAAGAGAACAAAAGGGAATTAGCTCAATGATGAAGCCCGTTGGGATAAAGCAGAATCTTGCCGGGCAGTCCTTCCTGCAATTTCGCGAACGCGCCTTCGAACTTTTCGAGCGGCTCGCGTTGGCCGAAGAGCGGCTCCAGATTTAGCCTGCCAGCTTTCAGTAGCGCGGTCATCTGCACCCACGTTTCGTACATGCGGCGCCCGTAGATTCCTTGCACCGTCGCGCCCTTGAAAATTACGTCGTTCACCAAATCGAGCGGGACATTTTCTGTCGGAATCCCCAGTAGAGAAGCGCGTCCTCCGGCCCGCAGCGCCCGGAATCCCTGCTGAATCGCCTGCGGATTTCCGCTCATTTCCAGCAGCGCGTCCACGCCCGTGCCGTCGGTTTCTTTCAAGATTCGCCTAACGGCATCTTCCGCGGCGGGATTAATCACCACGTCCGCGCCCATTCTCTTGGCCATCGTGCGCCGTGCTTCATTCGTTTCCGTGGCGAACACGGTGGAGCTTCCGCACGCCTTTGCTACTGCGATGGACATCAACCCAATTGGCCCGCAGCCCGTTACCAAAACGGTTTGCCCCGCAATTGGTCCCGCCAGCACTGTGTGCACCGCGTTCCCCAGCGGATCGAGAATCGCTCCGTAGTGCTCGGGAATGTCCGTGTCCAGCTTGATGATGTTCGACGCCGGAATTCGCACGAAATCCGCGAACGCCCCATCCTGATCGATTCCGATGATGCGCAGGTTCTGGCAGATATGCGCCTGTCCCAGGCGGCATTGGCGGCAGTGCCCGCAGTTCACGTGCATTTCCGCGCTGACAAAATCTCCCGGCTTCACCGCGGTGACTTCGTCTCCCACGCGTTCGACAGTTCCGCAGAATTCGTGTCCCAGCGTCAGCGGCGGCTTGATGCGTCCTTGCGACCAGCGGTCCCAGCCATAAATGTGCAGGTCCGTCCCGCAAATCGAAGCCGCCTTCACGCGCACCAGCACGTCGGTGGGGCCAATCGCTGGCACCGCCACCGTGTCCATCTGCAAGCCTCGCGCGGGCTGCATCTTTCGCAACGCTTTCATCGGCGCTGCCATTTAGCGATTCCGTCTCCCATGGGCGAACATTGCCTCGATGCTAACACACCGATAACGCGGACTTCAGTCGGTGCGTGCTCAGCTCTTCTCGGTCTCCTGCTTGCGTCTTTTGTCCATCCCTACCATCTTTCCGGAGGGCGGATTCTTCTTGTTCAATTTCGCCGCTTCCAAAATCAGCCTCTTCACTCCGGGACGATTCACATCCGCCACGCTCCGCAGCTTCACGTTACGCACGCCTTTCGCCTTTCCCTCCAGCAATTTTCCTGGGTCGGGGAGCATCGCTCCCCGCAAAAACGCAAGCGTCACGTGTTCTTTTCCCCGTACGAAGACGCACAGAGGCCCGTTGGAATCAAACGCGGGAGTCTTCCATGGGCTGACATACTCCTCGCAGTCCGCCGCCGTCCGGTTCACCAGCGCGCGTACGGCCTTCATCACACCCGCAAATTCGCCTCCTTTCTTCACGTACACATCGATCCACAACTTTCCTTCTTTCCCTTCAATGGTTGGCATCGCTTTCTCCTCTCGTCTTTATTACTACGCTCCGTACCAGTCCAGAATTCCTGCGCTTCCCTCACTTCACCTCTTCCACCACCCCAATCTTCCCCAGCGCCTTCAAATACTCCACCACCGCTTCCAACGGCACCGGCCCGTACTCCGCCGACACCGCATCGCGGACTTCCTGCGCGTTACGCTTCCCATCCGCAAAATTCAGCACTTCGTACGCATACTCTTCGCCGCCGCCCCATAATCCTTCATAACTCAGCAGCTTCGGAGTGGCCACTCCTGCCGCCTTCGCATGATCCGCGAAATAGTCATACCCAAATACCGCCAGCGGGCCCTTAGGTTCGGTCCTTCGTTTGAACTTCAGCAGACCTTCGCCGGTGGCTGGATTTCTATCGAGTTTTTCGGAATTGATGATTCTGAGCGGCAGGATCGTTTGAAACTTAAACTCACCCCAAGCAATTTGACTCCCAGGGGCGTGCGGCAGGGATTCCACAATTCGATTCTCCGTATCGAGAAACTCTCTTCTAATGATCGTCGCGTCTAAGTCCTTAACCTGTTTTAAACGTCGTTCAGCTTCAACAGACCGAAAGAGTTGGCCGAAATTGACTTCCGCAAGAGGGGAACCGGCGGGTTCACTCGCCAAGAAATACCCACTCGCCGCGCCGATAAACGCGGCACGCTTCAGCTTCGTCGGATCGATATTGGCCGCCGAATCGAAATTCGTGTGGATGTACCGGTCTGGCCAGTCATTCAAATAAATCGCGGGAATCCCGAAGGACGAATCCTGATACACATCGTGGTCGCTCCCCATCGAGTACGCCGAATACTCCGCGCGCAGCGGCTCCTTCCCGCCCTCCGGCGCCACCATCGGATAGTCCGCCTTGCCCGTCGCCGCGAAGTGGTATGACTCCTCGTTCAGCCATTCCGCGAATGCCCACGCCACGTCATGCACAAAGCTCGGCAAACTCATGGGCCCACGCGTCACGTGAAACACCGCCTTCGTCTCCGGCCCACCGCCCACCATGTCCATGTGGACCACGGCCTTAATGCGCTTCGCGAATTCTGGCTTGGCGTTTAATAGCGTGAGTGTTCCTTCGATCTCTGGTGGGAAAATGAATCGTATCGTCCTTGCAGGCCGCGCCAGCTTTCCTTCGTTGATCAACTTCTCCAGCGTCCGCGCCACTTCTAGAATCGTCGCGCATCCGCTGGCGTTGTCGTTCGCTCCCGGCCGCTGATGATCCAGGTGACAGCTAAACGCAATCTCCTCGTCTTTCAGTTTTGGATCCGCCCCCGGAATCGTGGCTGTCACCACCTCATAATTCCCCGGATGCTGCCCCGCCTTCACCACCGCATGGAGGCAAATCCCGTGTTCCTTTCCTTGTGCCAGCCACCCCTTCATTGCCCGCGCACGTTTCAACGAAACCATGAACGCAAAGGTCTTGTTAGTTGAGAACGTCTCGAGATGCCCCCAGCGAATCAAGTTCTCATCTTCGCCCCACCATGCCGTCTTCTGGTTCTGCGCATAACTCACAATTCCCACCGCACCAAATTTTCCAACCGCCAAATCCTGCACTGCTCCCGGCTGCGCACTCACCAGCACAATCTTTCCTTTCACATCCTTTCCAGCGTAATTGCTCTCCTTCGTCCCTTCGCCCACATCCACCAATTCCGCCGTCACATCCCCGTTTTCGCTGTCTTCGGCGAGCACAGCCGGCTCCGCCTCATAACTGGCCAGCAATTTTGCGTCATTGTTGACGACTGCATCGCACGCCGTCATGACGCCCGGATGCGCCTTCTGCTGTTCTGCATCGGTTATAGGCTTCTTTCCCTGTGCCTCTTCGCAACTAACAATCTCCGGCAATACCTGCCACAACTCCGCTTTTTCCGCGTCCCATGCCGGGCGCGACCGCTGCGGCCCATAGAAAATCTTCCCATCCGCAGGGAACTGCAGAATTGCGATGTCGCTCAATCCATACGCCCGCAGGCGTTCCGCCACCAATTCCGCCGCGGCATGAAACCCTTGCGACCCGCGCTGCCGGTGAAACCGCGCAATGCCTTCGAGATTCCGCTTCGCCGTCTCCCCGCTCAACTCATTCGCCAGCGCTGCCACATTTTTCTCGGGCAAGAGCGGCGGCTTCTGCGCCCACGTTGCTCCCGCCGCCAAAAACCAAGCCGAGACCGCCAGCCAATGCGTTCGCCTCACAGTCTTTCTCCTTGCATCCACTTCAGAATTCTACTCAACCGTAGGTGTACGATATCGAAGATTCCGGCCGTCAGCCGGTACATCGTGCCCTTCTTTGTCCCCTTGCTGGCCCATACAATACCCTCAAATTCCGAATCTAACGACCGCAACCTCGGGGCCCGGCCATGCGTAGTACTCTTGAGACCCTATGCCAATGCCCGTGTCAGAATCCGCGATCCAGCTCGATCAGGTTTCCCGCCAATATGTCATGGGCGAAACCGTCATCCGCGCCGTCAACGACGTCTCGCTTACCGTCCCGCACGGCGAATTCCTTGCCCTTCTCGGCAGCTCCGGCTCCGGAAAATCCACGCTGCTGAATCTCATCGCCGGCCTCGACCGCCCCAGCTCCGGCGCCGTCATTGCGCAGGGCCAGGACCTCTCGACAATGTCTTCGCTCGAACTTGCGCGCTACCGACGGCAAACCGTTGGCATGGTTTTCCAATCTTTCAATCTTCTTCCGCGCATGACGCTTGAAGAAAACGTCGAACTCCCCCTTCGCCTCGCGGAAGTTGACCGCTCCGAGCGCGCCGCCCGCGTCCGCGAAGCGCTCCAGCGCGTTGGTCTCGAAAAGCGCATCGGCCACCGCCCCAGCGAGCTTTCCGGTGGTGAACAGCAGCGCACCGCCGTCGCCCGCGCGCTTGTGAATCGCCCAAAAATCCTTCTCGCCGACGAGCCCACGGGCAATCTCGACAGCGCCACCGGCGAATCCATCCTCATGCTGCTTCGCGAAATCCAGAAAAATCCCGGCATGACCATCGTCATGGTCACGCACGAGCGCACGCTCGCGGAGCGCTTCGCCGACCGCCTCGCCGTCATGGGCGACGGCAAACTTCTCTCAAATGGAGCCGCGCGATGAAGCTCCGCGACCTCAGCGATCTCGCTTTCCGCAATCTGCGCGAAGCCGTTTTGCGCAATTCGCTCACTACTCTCGGCGTGGCCGTTGGGGTGGCTTCGCTCGTGGCAATGCTTTCTCTCGGCGTCGGACTTCAGCAGCTCGCCACTAGCCGCCTCGCCAAAAGCGGCCTCTTCGACTCCGTTTTCGTCACGCCGAAGTCCAATTTTCGCGGGCCAGGCGGAGGCCCTCCGGCGACGCGCACTCCCGATGCGAAGGCTCGTTTGCTTGATGCGGACGCGCGCGCGGAAATTTCCCGCATGCCCAACGTTATCGAGGTCTACCCGCAAATCCGCTTCTTCACCGAAGTGCGCTATGACGGTAAGCCTTATGCCACCATGGTTGCGGGCATGCCGGAATCCTCGAAAGCCAGCGGCGCTTTTGACGGCATGCAAGGCCACTTTTTCTCTTCGCCGAATGCGGACGAGGCCATTCTGCAAGCCGAGTTTGCAAAAGAGCTGAACCCGCAAACTTCGTCACTGATTGGCAAGGACTTGATTCTTCGCTACGCGGAGCGCCAGTCGCTGGGCGCTCAGGGCGGCGATTCCTCCGGAAACGGCGGCGGTTTCTCGGTCGTCCCCAAAGAAAAGCATTTTCAAATCATAGGGGTCGTTGAAACCGAACCCGCCTCCGGCTTCGGGGGCTTTGGCAGCGGTCGCTTGCTCATTCCCCTTCCGATAGCTGAAACCTTGCGCGCCGCGCAGGTCAACGATCTTCGCGACATCCTTCGCGGCGATTCCTCCAACGACAAGCCTACTTATTCCAGCCTCACCGTTCGCGTGAAGAGCCCTTCGCTCGTTGAAGCCACTGAGGCCAAACTCAAGGACATGGGCTTCGGCGCATTTTCTCTTCTCGACGCTTCCAAGAGTCTGCGCATTTTCTTTTCCGTCTTCGACCTTCTTCTTGGTATCTTTGGCAGCTTGGCTCTTGCCGTCGCGACACTCGGCATTATCAATACACTGGTCATGGCTATTCTTGAGCGCCGCCGCGAAATCGGCGTCTTGAAGGCTCTCGGTGCGGCCGACCACGACGTCAAGCAGCTTTTCTTCGTGGAAGCCGGAGTGATGGGCCTCTTCGGCGGCGTTCTCGGCGTTCTCCTCGGATGGCTCATCGGCCGCACTCTTACCCTCGGAACCAACATCTATCTGCATCGCCAGAATCTTCCCGGCGTGGACATTTCTTCGGTTCCGTGGTGGCTCGTTCTGTTAAGCATTGCCTTTGCCGTCGGCGTAAGCCTCGCGGCGGGACTGTACCCTGCGTCACGCGCCGCGCGTCTCGACCCTGTCCAGGCTCTCCGATACGAGTAATCTATCCGGTGGCACTTTGGATTCCTAATCGAATTGGGCGACAAGAATTGAGCTGTCGTAAAATCAAGGTGTCATCCTGAGGGCATCCGACGAGGATGGCCGAAGGATCTCAACGCATCGTGCTTGGCAACCAACATTCGACGAGAATACCTTCCTCACGCTCTCTCCTTTGTCTTCTTTCCTTTCTTTGCCTGCTTTACACCCCTTCTTCTTTTGCGGCTTCTGGGCGCGTCGAGTGCAACTCCGTGCCGAGTAAAATACTGGCGCGCAGCGTGCCTTATTGCGTTGTGCTTCCTGCTTCGTTCGATGCGGACAAAACGAAGCACTTTCCCATCCTGTACGAGTTGCACGGACTTGGCGACAACGAACAGTTCTTTGTGCATTCGGGCTTGTGGAATCTCGTCGAAGACCAGCGTGAGAGCGGAAAGCTGAAGGATTTTCTGATCGCCACTCCGGCGGGAGGCGCGAGCTTCTACATCAACTCAAAAGACGGAAAAGTGCGCTACGAAGATTTCCTGCTGCGAGAGTTCTTCCCGTTCATCGAAAAGAAATACCGCGCGTTACCGGGACGCGCCAACCGCGCCATTTCCGGAGTCTCGATGGGCGGCTACGGCGCGCTGCATCTGGCTTTCCGCCATCCGCAGCTTTTCAGCTCGGTCAGCGCGCATAGCGCCGCGCTCATTGAAAAGCTTCCGGCCTTCGTCAATACGCCGCAGTCTCCGCGGGCTCGCGTACTTGGCGGGGTCTTCGGCGTGCCGCCGGAAGTTGCGTTCTGGGAGGCAAACAGCCCGCTCACGCTGGCACGCACCGCGAGTCTTTCCGGCCTGAAGATTTATTTCGATTGCGGCGACCAGGACAGTTATGGTTTCGACGCCGGGGCCACAGCTCTCGACAAAATCCTAACCGCCCGCAGGATCCGTCACGAATTTCACATCTACCCGGGCGGGCACGACCCGGCCTATTTCGCGGCGCACATTCCCGCTTCGCTCGCCTTCCACTCCCGCTTGTTTTGACGGACTTGAGGCGGAACCCCTGAGCACCAAGCCGGGCGTCAACAAAGGACAATGCCAAGACTCTATTTTCTGCGCTTCCGCTGTTCTTCGATCTGAATGGTTCCGTCCGCCTTCACCCGATAGGTGAAATGCGGCGTCACCACAATTTCCGGCAGCGATGGATCCTGCGTGAGCACGTGAAATACGTCCGTGTCTTCGGGTTGATCGCTCAAGACGTGCGTGTGGTACCCGGCGATCACCTTTTTCGTCTCCTTGGCCGGCTGATTCTCAATGATGGTTTTGTGCATCTGGCGCTTTTCGAGGATTTTAGTCCCAGTGGGGCTCACGAGATAGCGCACATCGCCGCCCAGCGGGTAAACGCGCGCATTGGTTTGCGCGGGATACAGATAAACGAAAAGTTGGTCCGCCGGGGCCGGCAGCACGACGACGTTGTATGGGCGGTTCGCTGCGCCGAAATCCTTCATGGCTAGTTCGATGGCGCGAGCGGCGCACAGAAAAAATCCCTGGTCCTGACGCTCGGGTGGTTCCTGCTTCACCCCGAACTGCCGGAGAGTCGTTTGTTCGCCGGCTTCGTAAGTGATTCCAAACTCGCTGCGGTCTTCGTTCAATTTCCCGAAGACCACGAGCCACTTGCCGTTTTCTTTCTTGGCGATGTAGCGTTGCCCCTCGACGTTCTTGGGATTTGCCAATTGCACGGCATCGCTGGCGTGCCAGGCCGCCTGGTCATATTCATAGAGCAGCCTGCCGCGCTCGCTGATCGCAGCAAGTTCTTCCGCAGTTGGCGGCTCTGTTTCCTGGCTCCGCGACAACGGTGCAGCAACTCCGAGCGGCAGGAGCAAGGCTACGCCAACAGCGACGCTGATTGTTCGGTTCATTCGGCTTCCTTGGGTCAAGTTTCTGCGCAGGCCCAGTGTTACGGACGTGGAGACGCGCGCATCCACCCCCCCACTTTTTTTCGCAACTGCGCATTCTAAAGGACTTGCGAGAGCCCGTTTTTGTAACTGCGCATTCTAAACGACTTACAGACGGAAATCGTGTAACTGCGCATCCTAAAGGACTTACGCGAGCTTGCATCCGACAGCATTGGCGACTCGTGACTGGCGGAACAAAACACGAAACTTGGTAAGCCCCCCTTTGACGACTGGAAACTCGAAAAGCGAAACTCGAAATTCGGTACCCCCACACACCGCATCTCCGGGCAACAATGCAAATTGATGAAAGAGAAGAGGTTGGGGGAGGAGCATCCTGCAAATTATTGAAACTAAAGGTGCAAATTTGCAACGTTAGTTGCAAGGAAGAGGCGTCGGCTGGATACATGGGTAGCAGCGAAGTGGGAGGGCGGGCGGCGGGGCGCATGCGTCGTCCTTGGGAACAGAGGTTTCAGCGAGATCTATTTTACTACTAGTTAAGGTATTGTCAACTAAAATAATAAGACTTTTGTTTGCAGTCAGATACGGGGGTCCATTCGAATTGGAAAACGGCACAAGAACGGGGCACGGTTAACTCCTTTCGTTGCTTAATTCTCTGGGCTGTATTTTCCAGGCTGGCTCGACTAATATCGCGCGACGCGTTCAGTGACAACCGAGATGGTGCGGCCACGCTGTTGGCTTCGCTGGGAACAAGCTGCGCGCCACTAGCGGCAGCATGTAGTCGAGCACGGCGGGGACGGCGCCCTACTAAAGTGCAGAGGCAGGAGGAAGGATGAGCTTCGGGCAAAGGCTGAAGGAAGTGCGCGAGGGGTTCGAGCGGCCGTTCTGGGTTGCGAATTTCACAGAAATCTTTGAGAGAGTGGCTTATTACGGAACGACGGCCGTCCTGGCGATCTACCTTAGCGAGCAACTGCGATTCTCAAGTGAACTTACGGGCTGGCTTGTGGGCACGTTTGGCCTTGTGGTTTGGTTCCTGCCGATCCTTGGCGGAACCCTGGCGGACCGCTTTGGTTTCCGCCGGGCTTTGATGTTTGCCTACCTCATTATGGCGGTCGGGTATTTCCTCCTGGGCTCCCTGACTGCGCCCTGGATGCAGCCTTTGCGTGCGGCACTGACCGACAAATGGTTGGTGCTGGCCATTCTGATGATTCCGGCACTTGGCCCCGGCGTAGTGAAGCCGTGCGTTGCTGGCACAACTGCTCGAGCTTCGTCCGAGAATGTGCGGTCCATCGGGTACTCGATTTACTACACGCTGGTGAATATTGGTGGCGCGATAGGACCGGTCATGGCGTTCCTGGTGCGCAAGCAACTTGGTTGGGGGATTGAGAACGTTTTCCGCGTTGCTTCCCTGAGCGTGTTCCTGATGTTTTGGACGACGCTCTTTTTCTACCGCGATCCCGTGCGGCCGGGAGAACAAAAGGTAGACAGCATCCTGACAGCCATCAAGAACATGTTTGTGGTGCTTCGCAATTTCCGCTTCGTGGCCTTCCTGATCATTTTTTCCGGCTTTTTTGTGGTGTTCTGGCAGCAATATATTTCGGTACCGCTGTTCATTCGCAAGCACGTAAACCCAAACGCCAGTACGGACCTGCTTCTCTCGGTCGACGCGACAATTGTGATTTGTTTTCAGATTGCAGTCTCGTTTCTCACACGGAAGCTCCCGGCCCTTACGGCAATGAATTTGGGAATTCTGATCACGGGGTTGGCTTGGATTATTCCGGCCATCCATTCCTCGATGGCGACGTTTGTTGCTACGCTCATCTTTGTGGCGGTTGGAGAGATTACGCAGGTTTCGCGTTATTACGAATATGTTTCACGGCTTGCGCCTTCAGGGCAACAAGGGCTGTATATGGGCTATGCATTTCTTCCGATAGGCATTGGATATTTCATCGCGGGGCCTTTGGGGGGATACCTGGTTCAGCGGAGCGAAACTGGCCGGCCGGAAAATGTGTGGTGGGTGATTGCGGCCGTTGGCGTGGCCACTGTCTTTCTTTTGTGGATTTACGACCGCGTGGTGAAGCCGACCGCGGGTAAGGCAAGCGATTAAGGCAAGGAAGGGGAAACGAAACCGAAAGAAATTGAAACGCAGAGGCGCAGAGTACGCAGAGAAAACCAGGAAGAGTCAAGGTTCTGGTTTGTTCTCGCTTACGAGGATTCAGAGTTCATAACCTAAGACTACCTTCAGTTGACCATGCGGCGGAGGGAGGCGAGGGCCTGGCGGGCGAGGGAGTAACGAGGCTCGATTTGGAGAGCTTCCTGGAAGCAGCGCATGGCGTTCGAGTACATTTCTTTGCCGAGATAGGCGCGGCCCAGGTTGTAATGCGGAAAATGGCGCGGCTCATAACGGCGCGCTTCGGTGGCCCGTTCAAGCCAGGGAATTGCTTCGTCGTAGCGTTCCTGCTCGATTAAATAAGCACCGATGTCGTTGTAGGGATTTCCAAAGTCGGGATCGATCTCGATGGCGCGCTTGCACTGGGTGATGGCTTCGTCAATGCGCCCCTGAAAATGGTACGTCCAGCCGAGAAAGGTGTGAGCCTCGGCGGTGGGGTGCAATTCGAGCGAAGATTGGTAAAGTTCGACGGCGCGATCGTAATCGCCTTCCATTTGTGCCTGGTAGGCGTCTTGCAGGATTTCCCACGCGCGCGTGAGGGTCTCCATGCTCATTAGCCATAGTTAACACACGGATTCGCGGTGGTCAAAAGTACGAAAGTCATGGGGAGTGCTGAAAAGGAACCTGTACTTCCAGACGGTGACGGGCTTGTACTCGTAGCAGCCACGGACGTGAGTGGAAATTCGCAGAACAAACAGAGAGAATGGGTTAGTTTGGGAACGAGGCCGGTCCGGGATCGCCGGTAACATAACTTTGCGAAGTCGAAGGAGAGGAATCGTGAGGCGGAATCTTCTACTACTTGGGATAGCAGCTCTGGCGCTAGCGTGCGCCGTGGCGGGGCAGGAACCGCCGGCGAAAGACGCGCCGAAGAAAACCGCGAGCCACGCTGCGGCGGGATCAGCGGCGAAGGGCAAGCAAGTGTTCGAGCAGAAATGCGCGATATGCCATTTCGCGGACCAGGAAGAAAAGAAAATCGGGCCGGGGCTGAAGGGAATCTCCAAGCGTGGAACGTTCACTGTGAATGGAAACAAAGTTACGACGGAATCGCTAACCAAATGGATTGAGACTGGCGACTCACAAATGCCAGGGATGAAGGATGTATTGGAACCGGCGCAGATTAAAGACGTGGTCGCTTACGTCAAGACGCTTTGAAGGACAGTCTTCAGTTTTTAGTTCTTAGTTTTCGGGTTTCAAACGATTGGCCACATTCTTGGAGCAATCACGCAATTAACATGCTTTTCTTCTACGCGGTGAGTCCTAAGAACTAACGACTAACAACCGGCGCTTTCTAGTCGCAAAGAGAAAAGCCCCCGTTGACCTGAAGGCTCAGGCCAACCGGGGGCCAAAACTCTGAGAAGACTGCGACTACTTCAGGACCGCGTCTTTCAACGCTTTCGACGGACGCAGGCGAACCACAGTCTTCGCCTTGATCTTGATTTGCTCGCCCGTCTGGGGGTTGCGGCCGATGCGCGCCTTGCGGTGCGCCTTGACCAAGCGGCCGAGGCCTGGAATCACGAATTTGCCCGCAGCGCCCTTGGCTTCCTTGACGGCAAGCTTGAAGAGCTCATCAAAAAACATGGCCGCGGTTTTCTTCGGAGTTCCGACTTTTTCGGCGATGTGCCCAACGACTTTGGTCTTGCTGAGTGGCTTGGACATCTAGTGCGTATCCTCCTGTTTTGCTTTCCATCCCGACGAGGTCGGGATGCGCCTCGATGCGATCGAAGCAGGCTCCGAGTCGGCTACCCCTCAAATTGTGCGTGAAATACTCGGGCCGGGAAGGACTATAGCCAAGGAAAACCGGGAACGCAAGGAAAAATCGCAAAAAAAGGCCGGAAAATTGAGGTTTTTGACGGGGAGGTGTGGAAATCCCCGCTAAAAACGCGGTTGGAACGTATTTCGGGAGCTTCCAGACGGCTGAAGAATGAGCGTTTAGGGGCAATTCTTCAGTTAATGCCAGGCAATGAAATAGAGAGATTGTACGGAAAGAAAGCATGGCGCCCGATGATTGAGCTGGATTCTGACGGAAACCGTAGGGAGTTTCCAGAGAAGGAGGGGCGTTGACTAAGGAAGGGAAATATCCAACGCATAAATGTCGGCGTGGTTTCGGAGCAATGCGACGACGACAGAGCCGTCGGGGGCAAGATCAATGAAGGCGCAACGCGGCACACCAGACCGAATGAAGGTCTCGAAATTGGCAACTTCTTCGCGTTTGCGATCGCGAATTCGGATTCGATTGACAGCCTCATTTGGACCAAGGAGATCTTGAAAATAAAGAAAAGCGCCATCGCGGGACCAGCGAAGGGTGCTAGTAATGGAAGTACCCTGCGCGAGTTCAGTCCATGTCTCCGAACGGGCGTCGAAAAGCATCAGCTTGCTGTAATTCTCGGTCATCGCGGCGATGAACCGGCCGTCGGGGGACCAGGAGGGCGCGCGTAGTCCCTGAGAGCCGGGAAGGGTGAAAAGCTTGTTAGTCTCGACGTCGAGTAGTTCGATGACTGACGACGCAAACCGTCCTGTACGAAGTAATTTCGCGCTTGCAAGGCCGATGAACTTGCCATCTGGCGACCACGCCGGGTCAAACTGCTCGCACTCGTTCGGAAACAGTTCGCGCGGGGTGCCGCCATCCGCAGCGACAACATAAACCTTGTTTTCGCAATTGGTCGAATGATGGACAAAGACAATCTGTTTGCCATCGGGAGACCAAGCGGGATTCGTTGCATGAATCGGGGGGGCGGTCACCGCACGGCGCGCGGTTCCATCCTGATTCATCCGCCAGAGGATCCCATCTGTGGAGTATGCGATGCTTTGGCCATCGCGAGAATAATTCGAAAACATTGCCCGTGTTCCTGGGAGGAAGGGCGTAGACTCCCGTGACTTCGGGTTGTAGCTCACAAAGTCTGTTTTCAGGTTTGTGCTAAACACATACAGTCTGCGTCCATCCGGACTTATGACGAATGGACCGCTATAGGAAGGACCCACGGTGAGTCGAAAGGGTTCGGCTCCTTGTTTCCTGAAGAAACCGTTTTTCTCTCGAACGCCCCAGATATCTAATGAGCCCGAATGCATGGATCCAAAGAAGAAGTAGGCTCCGTCCGGTGACCAAGAACCGCAGCATTCCACCGACGGATTGCTCCAATCGGGAAACAACGGGTGGAGATTTGTTCCGTCGGCATGGATCTCCCAAACCGAACTATAGGAAACGCCGGAAAAGTTTGCGTTGGCAAAGCGCAGGCCTTTTCCGTCCGGAGACCAAGAAAGACCCCACGACGGCCCATTGGTTGAAGTGAGCCTGCGGACTTGGGATCCGTCCCGGTCAGCCAGATAAACACCGTCGTTCTTGGCATAAACGATCTGGCGGCCGTTGGGATGCCACTTCGCAATGTAGGCTGTTAGATCACCGATGCGAGCAGGCGCCCCGCCCTGCACAGGCCAGATCCAGAGCGGCATTTCGGTATCCTTCTGAGCGAAGCTGGCCGCGAGGAATTCTGAGTGATCGGGTGAAAGGTCCAGCAATAAGGTATTCCGGAAGGGCGCAGGGAGAATTTGCGTTTCTCCTCCTGCCAGAGACGTCTGCGCGACGTTCCAATGATCGCCTTCGCGTTCCAAGAAATAGAGGCGCGAGCCGTCACTAATTATCCTTCCCCAAGGATCGACCCTACCGGAGTGAGTAACTTGTGTGGTACCGATCACGGTAGGAAGCATGGGTGGAGAAAGAAATGCATACGTCGAGATCCCTGCCAGAGTGCCGACAATCGCTGCCGCGGCAACGAGGCGAAACCGAGAGAGAAAAGGGCGAGCGGGTGTGGACCGTGACGAGGAGGCGCGTTGCTGGTCGGATGCGGTTTGACCTGAAATGGCTTCGGCACCGTCCGCTTTCGCCGAATCCATTGCGTAAGCCGAAGTCTGCACCAAGGGTTTGAATTCCTCTTCCTGGTTTTGACGCGCTTCAACTGTTTCTTTGACAACTCCCGAAAAGCGGTAGCCGCGCCGAGGAACGGTGACAATCCATTCCGGTCCTCCCGTACCGTCCGTCAGGACCTTTCTCAAGAGTGAGATGTTCTGGGCGAGAGTGTCGTCTCCCACAAAGGTTTCGGGCCAGAGACGCTTCATGAACTCATCTTTTTCGACGAGGTGTCCTGCATTTTCAACGAGAAGAACGAGCGCGTCGAAGACCTTGGGGGTTAAAGGGAGGGGTTCCCCCTTGTGCAAGAGCAGACGCTCGTAGGGATCGAGGCGGAAATCCCCGAAGGAATACACGCTGTTTGCGGGCTGGCGCATGCCAATTTTGCTGCTGTTTAGACGTTGTGAGGATTTTATCAGGAAATTGCGAGCCGTCTATCAAGACTTTCCCACGGGCTCCCGGTAAAAACGGCGAACACAGGAGGCGGCGTGGCGTGGAAGTCCAAAACAAAGCTCGTCATAACGGTGCTGCTTGTAGCGCTGGTACTGGGTGTGCTTATCGGCGCGATTGCCGCTGGCCGAATGCGCTTCCGTCTGCCCTGGTGAATAGCTGGGAGGTAGCCCGTGAAGAACTTACTGCTTGTGGCGGCCATTTGCGGAGTTTTCGCAACGTCTGGCTGTGGCGGCAGCAACGCGATCACGCAGCATTTCGATCCGCTGCTGATCACGTCTGACGCGCCGCCGTTTGGGACCATCGGTGGTACCTATTCGGGGGGCGGCTTTTCGCTGGCTGCTTCCGGTGGTGAAGCTCCGTACGCGTGGAGTTGGACGGCTGCGAGCGGTTCCTCGCTTCCACCGGGGCTCTCTCTAGCAAACGCGACGATATCGGGGACGCCGACGACACAGGGCACATACAACGTCGTTATAACAGTTTCGGATTCGCAATCACCGGTGATGAAAACGAGCAATGTTTACGCGATAACGATTTCGGTTCCACAACCACTTGTTATCACATCAGGAAACCCGCCCGACGGTATTGCGGGCAGCAGCTACAATCCCCATCACTGCCCGACGTCCAGCGGCAATGTTGCGTGCGGAGGTTTCCAACTTTTTGCTATTGGTGGTGTGCAACCGTACACCTGGAGTTGGGCAGGACAATCTGGATCCTCAACTCCGCCTGGGTTGAACATTCATTGGGGAGGGCAGTGCTCTTCTTACATCTATCACGACGTGCGCATAGCATGTGTGCCGACGGTCGCAGGGACTTACAATGTTACTATTACGGCGACTGACTCTGCCTCACCTCCGAATCACGTCAGCAACAATTACACAATTAACGTCGCGAATCCTCCGCCTCCGGTGATCAATACGATTCCTGCGCCCTCGGAAGGGGCCATTGACCTGCCGTACAGGTTCAAATTCACGGCGACGGGTGGGCTTGCGCCCTTGACCTGGAGCCAAACGGGAGCGCTGCCGCCCGGTCTGAATTTCGCCACTGACGGGACGCTTTCCGGCACGCCGACGGCCGCTGGTTCTTTCCCAATCATTGTGAATGTTGTGGACTCGCTCTCCCGCAGCGCGCCTTCGCAAGACTTTAAGATCCAAGTTGCAGCGCACGGCTTCCAAGCGACGAGCGACATGTCCGTACGGCGGGTTTTTCACACCGCGACTCCGCTTAAGGACGGAAAGGTTTTCGTTGCCGGTGGAACGAACCATTTGGCCATAAACGTTCCATCGGGAACGCTCCTATTCTACAGCTCCACGGAGACGTACGATCCGGCGACTCGTAGTTTCTCGCCGACCGCAAACATGAGCACGCCGCGTTTCCACCACACCGCCACTTTGCTCAGCACGGGGAAAGTTCTGATAGCCGGGGGCGAGAGTAATTTTGGCTTCATAACCCCTACTGCGGAGATTTACGATCCCGCCAGCAACACATTTGCACCAACGAGTAACAATATGACAACGCCTCGAGTGGGGCATCAGGCCACGCTTCTCTCTTCCGGTAAAGTGCTTATTACTGGAGGGTTTGACGGCACGAGCGACCTTGCTTCCGCCGAGATTTTCGACCCCAATACCGGAATGTTCACCCGTACGAAGGGAGACATGCACGCAGGGCGCAACCTGCATACGCAAAGTTTGCTAAATAACGGAACTGCCTTAGTAGCCGGCGGCGTGGATAACGCTAACAACACCCTCGGAACAGCAGAGATATACGATCCGGTTGCTGACGCCTTCTCCACTCCGATTAACATGAGCGCTCCACGCCTGGGGCACACCGCGACCTTGCTCAATTCCGGGAAGGTTCTTCTTGTTGGAGGGTTGACAACCAACACCGGCATCACGGTTTTGCTCGCCTCCGCAGAAATCTTCGATCCCTCTAAGGGTACGTTTACACCGACGGGTAGCATGGCAAACGCGCGCATTCGTTTTGCCGCAGCCCTGCTGGGCGACGGGACGGTTCTCGTTGAGGGAGGGCTAACCGACACTTCACCCTCTCTCCTCGCGCTGGCGGAACTCTTCGATCCAGCGTCAGGGAAGTTCACGGGAACCGGCAGCCTTTTCA